>NZ_FQUJ01000002.1:0-34630 GCF_900128925.1 Modicisalibacter ilicicola DSM 19980 | reverse complement strand
CGCTGGTCTTGGTAGGAGCCCGATTTATTCGGGCGATGGATCGACCTCTCGCTCGCTGAAGCGAGCTCCTACAGGGAGATGGAACCGCTGGTCTTGGTAGGAGCCCGATTCATCGGGCGATGGCCAACGGGAAAAAACGAATTTTCAGGCCGCCCAGGCGGCTCGACAGGAAACAGGTATCGACATGCTCGAAGTCAAAGATCTGCACGTCACGGTGGAAGGCAAGGAAATCCTTAAGGGACTGTCGCTGACGGTCAACGCCGGTGAGGTGCATGCCATCATGGGTCCCAACGGTGCCGGCAAGTCCACCTTGTCGGCGGTGATCGCCGGCAAGGATGGCTACGAGGTGACCGCCGGATCGATCACCTTCGAGGGGCGTGACGTACTGGAGATGGAGATAGAGGAGCGTGCCCAGGCTGGGCTGCTGCTGGGTTTTCAGTACCCCGTGGAAATTCCGGGAGTAAAGAACGTCTATCTGCTCAAGGCAGCGCTCAATGCCCAGCGCAAGGCGCGGGGCGAAGGTGAGATTCCGGCGCCGGAGTTCATGAAGCTGGTCAAGGAGAAGCTGGGCTTCATGAGGATGGATGCCAGTTTCCTGCAGCGTGCCGTCAACGAAGGCTTCTCCGGGGGCGAGAAGAAGCGCAACGAGATCCTGCAGATGCTGGTTCTCGAGCCCAGGCTCGCCATGCTCGACGAGATCGACTCGGGGCTCGATATCGACGCCATGAAGATCGTCGCCGACGGGGTGAATTCCCTGCGCAGCGAGGAGCGCGCGGTCCTGATGGTCACCCACTATCAGCGCCTGCTCGACTACATCGTGCCGGATCGCGTCCATGTGCTGGTGGATGGGCGTATCGCCAAGTCCGGCGACAAGTCGCTCGCCCTGGAACTCGAATCCCGGGGCTATGAATGGGTGCTTGAGGAGTCCGCGGCATGAGTGCAGCACAAGCCTTTCTCGATCGCTTGGAAGAACGGGTTGCCGACCGGCGCAACGTCTCCGGCGAGGCGGAGCCGAGCTGGATAGCGGCACGCCGGCAGGCCGGCGCGGCCCGCTTCGAGGCGCTCGGTTTCCCGACCAGGCGCGATGAAGCCTGGAAATACACCGATGTCCGCCGCATCAGCGAGGGTGACTTCGGCCTTGCGACGAATGCCGACTTCTCGCGCTCCACGGCGGCGGCACTGGGGCTGCCGATCGATGCCATTCGCCTGAGCTTCGTCGATGGCCTGTTTTCCGCGGAGCTTTCCGATCTCGCGGACCTGCCCGCTGGTGTCACCATCGAGCCCCTTTCTCAGGCACTGCAGGCCAACCATGAAGCCGTGGGCGGTAGCCTGGGTCGCCTGACCGGTGTGGATTTCTCCCCCTTCGCGGCGTTGAATACTGCCTTCGCGGAAGAGGGCGCGGTGGTTCGTATCGCGCCAGGGGCGGTGGTCGACACGCCCATCGTGATCCAGTTCCTGTCCCGCGCCAATGCTCAGCCGGTGATGAGCCACCCGCGCGTATTGATCGAGGCCGGCGCCCGCAGCCAGGCCACGGTGGTCGAGCATTACGTCGGGGAGGAGAAGGCTGCCAACTTCACCAACGTGGTCGGCGAGGTGCTTCTCGAGCGCGGGGCGATCCTCGAGCACTACATCTTGCAGGAGGCCCCGCTGGGAGACTCGCATGTGGCCAGCCTGCACATCGACCAGGGGCGCGACAGTCGGTTCACCTCCTTCAACATCAACCTGGGCGGGGCCCTGGTGCGCAACGACCTGGTGGCCGACCTCAATGCCGAAGGTGCGGAGGCCAACTACTACGGGCTGTTCTTCGCCCAGGGGCGCCAGCACGTGGACAACCATACCCTGGTCAATCACAACGCCCCCCATACCTTCTCCAACGAGAACTACAAGGGCATCCTCGGCGATAGGGCCCGGGGCGTGTTCAACGGCAAGGTCATCGTCAAGCGCGACAGCCAGAAGATCGAGGCGCACCAGAGCAATGCCAATCTGCTGCTCTCGGATCGTGCCGAGATCGACACCAAGCCGGAACTGGAAATCTACGCCGATGACGTCAAGTGCTCTCACGGCGCCACCACCGGGCAGCTCGATGAAGATGCGGTCTTCGCCCTGCGTACCCGGGGGATCGACGAGCAGACGGCCCGTGGGCTGCTGACGCTGGCCTTCGCCGGCGAGGTGATGGAGCAGGTGACGCTGGACACGGTGGCCGAGCGGGTCGAACGCACCGTGGCCGGCAAGCTGCCCGAACGCTTCAACTTGAGCGATCTGGTCGAGGTGTCCTCGGAGAGTGGTGCCGATAGCGCAGCGAGGAGTTCATCATGACCGCAATGAACGATCTGGCGTTGGATGTCACCCGGGTGCGTCGCGACTTTCCGATACTCGAGCGCCAGGTGCACGGCAAGCCGCTGGTCTACCTGGACAACGCGGCGACCAGCCAGACACCGCGGCAGGTCATCGAGACGCTGGATCACTACTACCGCCATTACAATGCCAACATTCATCGTGGCCTGCACACCCTGGCGGACGAGGCGACGGCAGCCTACGAGCAGACCCGTGACAGCGTGCGCGACTTCATCAACGCCGCGGACCGACGGGAGATCATCTTTACCGGCGGTACCACCGAGGCCATCAACCTGGTGGCCAACAGCTGGGGGCGGGCCAACCTCAAGCCCGGCGACGAGATCCTGATCTCCCAGCTGGAGCACCATTCCAACATCGTGCCCTGGCAGTTGCTGGCCGAGCAGCGCGAGCTCGTCATCCGGGTGATCCCGGTGGACGAGCAGGGAGCGCTGGACATGTCGGCCTATCGTGACCTGTTCACCGAACGTACGCGCCTGGTGGCGGTCAACCACATCTCGAATGCCTTCGGTACCATCAATCCGGTACGCGAAATGGCGGCCATCGCCCATGCGCACCGAGCATTGATTCTCGTGGATGGCGCCCAAGCGGTTCCTCATGCGCCCGTGGACGTGCGACATATCGATGCGGACTTCTACGCCTTTTCGGCCCACAAGGTCTATGGCCCCACCGGTGTCGGCGTGCTCTACGGCAAGGCGGAGCTGCTCGAGGCCATGCCGCCGTGGCAGGGAGGCGGCGAGATGATCCGCACGGTCTCCTTCGACGCAGGCACCACCTATGCCGCGATACCCCACAAGTTCGAGGCCGGCACGCCGCCCATTGCCGAAGTCATCGCCATGGGGCGCGCGCTCGCCTGGGTCGACGACATCGGCATCGCGATGATCGGCGCCTGGGAGCAGAAGCTGCTCAGGCATGCCACCGAGCGCATGATGCGTATCGACGGGTTGCGTATCCTGGGCACCGCCCCTCACAAGGCCGGTGTCATTTCCTTCGTCGTCGATGGCGCCCATGCCCAGGACATCGGCCTGCTGATCGATCAGCTCGGCGTCGCGGTGCGCACCGGCAACCACTGCGCCCAGCCGTTGCTGCAACACTTCGGTGTCGAGGCTACCTGCCGCGCCTCCTTTGCCGCCTACAACACCCTCGAGGAGATAGATATCTTCGTCGAGGCGCTTGAGCGTGTGATCGGCATGGTGCGTTGAAACGGAGCAGACATGCAGCAACTCGAAGGACTCTACAAGGGGCAGCAGATCCCCCTGCAGCGTGATGTCGAGGCGATCTCGATCCCCTTCGGCAAGAGCGTCCCGATCGCCGAGGACAGCGTCGTGTCAGTGATGCAGGCCAAGGGCAGCACCATCAGCGTCGCCTACGAAGGTCGCCTTTTCTTGATCGAGGGGAGTGATTTCGACGCCTTGGGGCTCTCCCCCCTGCCGCGCCCGACCCTGTCAACCGAGGCCAGCGAGGAAGAGATCGAGCAGTTCGTCTGGGATCAGCTGCGGACCTGTTATGATCCCGAGATTCCGGTCAATATCGTGGATCTCGGGCTGGTCTACGGTTGCCGTATCGAGCATCTGCTCAGCGGCGAGCGCATCGTGACCGTGCGCATGACGCTCACGGCCCCGGGATGCGGCATGGGTGATGTCATCGCCGAGGATGCACGGCGCAAGATCCTCGGGGCGCCCCAGATTGCCCGGGTGCACATCGAAACTGTCTTCGATCCCCCCTGGAGCCGCGACATGATGAGCGAGGAGGCGCGTCTGGAACTGGGCATGTTCTAATGGTTGGCAACGCGCCGTGATGGCCCAGCAGTGATATTCCGGCCGTATGAGAATTGGAGCGAGGAACGCGATGCGGCTGGCGGTGGTGTCGATCCTGAAGAAATGGGTGCTGGCCCTGGCTGCCGTGGCGGTACTGATCGCTGGGGGCGTGCTGGCGGCGAATGCCTGGATAGTGGCGAGGACCCAGGATCGCATCGAGGGCGAACTGCCCCTGTGTGCCAGCGAGCCCGTCGGGGTGGTCTTCGGCACCTCCTACTGGGCCCGGGGGGGAGGACGCAATCCTCATTACGCGGCCCGGCTCGAGGCTGCTTCCCGGCTGTTGCGCCTCAAGCGCGTGCAGCATCTATTGCTGTCCGGTGACAATCGCACGCGCTTCTATAACGAACCGGTCACCATGTGGCGGGATCTGCGTGCCGCCAACGTGCGCAACAGCGACATGACTCTGGATTATGCCGGCTTCAGCACCTTCGACACCCTGGTCAGGGCAAAGGAGGTGTTCGGGCTCGAACGGATCCTGCTGATCACCCAGGATTGGCATCTCCCCCGGGCGCTGTTCATCGCCGAGGCGCTTGGCCTGGAAGCCGCCGGATGCGCAATACCGACCGATCCGGTCGCCGGGACCTGGCAGTTGCGGATGCGTGAATGGCTGGCGCGGGTGGGGATGCTGGGCGATCTCTATCTGTGGGGGCGCGAGCCTCACTTCCTCGGGCCGCGAGAGCCCATAAAGATCGCCCCCTCGACGCCCTAGGCCTTGCCCGAGAAGTACCTGTGCCGACTCGACGAACTACCCGGCACGTTGATGACGCTTCTTGCGCGGTTTCTGCACTTGATACAGCTCGCGTATCAGGGCACGGCAACCCTTCCAGCAACGCTCGATGACCGGCTCGATGGGGTCCGGCAGGGGATGGGTATGCAGCGTGGCCAGGGCCTGCATCAGGACGCGCTCCTGCTCCAGCAGTTCACCGATCAGCACCTGGCTGTCATCACCGACGAAGCTCTTGAGGCGGCTCCACAACCATAGATAGTCGTCTCTCTCGACATCGGCGTCCCGGGGTAGAAGGTCGAGGTGCTGCTTGGCCAGGGCCTGCAGTTCGCGCATTGCCTTCTCGCGCTGTTCGTAATGCGGCTTCAAGGCGTCACGCAGCGAAGGGCGCAGGCGTTCGATGTTGTCCTGAAAATAGTCAAGACTATCGGCCAGTGCCTCCAGCACATTATCCATCGCCACTTGGCGATTATCGAGAAACATGGGCGGTCACCTCCTCCGGTGACGCAAATTGTGCGCGGGGAAACACTGTTTTGCTACCCCCTGCGGCAATAATTTTTTTGTTTGCACGTTTGTTGCGCATCGCCTCAGCCCTTGGGTTTCGGAGGCGCCTTGCGCGGTGCCACGGCGTGTTTTTCCAGGTGTTCGATGATCAGCCCGGCAATGTCCTTGCCCGTGGCCGTCTCGATTCCCTGCAGTCCCGGGGACGAGTTGACCTCCATGATCACCGGGCCATGATTGGAACGTAGCAGGTCGACCCCGGCCACCTGCAAGCCCATGGCCTTGGCGGCGCGAATGGCCGTGGAGCGCTCTTCGGGGGTGATGCGGATCACGCTGGCGCTACCGCCGCGATGCAGGTTGGAACGAAACTCCCCCTCCGCCGCCTGACGCTTCATCGAGGCCACCACCTTGTCGCCTACCACCAGGCAGCGAATGTCGGCGCCCTTGGCTTCCTTGATGTACTCCTGGACCATGATGTTGGCTTTCATGCCCATGAACGCCTGGACCACCGACTCGGCCGCCTGGTTGGTCTCGGCCAGCACCACCCCGATGCCCTGGGTGCCTTCCAGCAGCTTGATCACCAACGGGGCGCCCTTGACCATGGTGATCAAGTCGGGAATGTCGTCCGGCGAGTGGGCGAAGCCGGTGATCGGCAGGCCAAGCCCCTTGCGCGAGAGCAGTTGCAGGGAGCGCAGCTTGTCCCGGGAGCGGGTGATCGAGACGTTGTCGTTGAGCACGTAGGTGCCCATCATCTCGAACTGGCGCAGCACTGCACAGCCATAGAAGGTGACCGACGCGCCGATGCGCGGGATGACCGCATCGAAGGCTTCCAGCTGCGCCCCCTTGTAGTGGATCGAGGGACGATGCGAAGCGATGTTCATGTAGCAGCGCAAGGTATCTATCACTCGTGCGCTGTGTCCCCGGCTCTCCGCTGCCTCGATTAAGCGGCGGGTGGAGTACAGGTTGCGATTACGCGACAACAGGGCGATGTGCATGATGTTCTCCAGACCCGGCAGGGGGAACAGGGGTTCAAGGTTCACCGTGGAGGAAGGCGGTGCCAGGGGCGACCAACAGACGACGCATGGCGCGACGGCCCAGCAGCATGGGATGACGCATCTCGCGGCGGTCGACCAGGGTCAATTCGACCGGGTAATCCAGTTCTCCGAGGAGCATGTGCGTGCGTACCACGTAGCGCCATTGGGTATGGCCATTGGAGCTGGTGACCCGGCGGCGGTCATGCAGATGCATTCTGACCGGATGGGCGGGGCTATCGGGGCCGCCACCACGGGTGACGAAACTCACCCACATGTGGCCGCCCTCTTCATAGCTGTCGATATCCTCGGCATGCAGGGCGGAGGTGCGCGCGCCGGTATCGATCTTGCAGCACAGCGACAGACCGAGCTCCGACAACGTGACCATTTCACGGCGGCCGACGACCGCCTTGGCATGATAGGGCAATGCTTTCATGGTTCAGGCACTTCGATGGCTGAATTCGGCCAGCCGTCGCTGGGTCATGGACCCGGGAGCGGCCTGGCGCAGGCTGAGCAACAGGGGCAGTCGCAGGCGCGGAATCAACGCCAGGTCGCGGACCACCGCGGCAAAGTCGGTACGTTGGTCATCGGCCAGCCTCTCGATGAAGCGTGGCAGGCGTTCGGCATCCTCCAGCTGCGCCCAGCCTCGGGCCGCGATGGCCGCCAGCGAGTCGGGGCCGCAGGCCGAGGCGTCGTCGAGCAGGCTGTCGTACCAGGCGCCCGCCACCTCTCGGGGAGCCTGGCCGACGGCTCTTATACAGGCACAGAAGGTCTCGAGATCGCCCTCGGCGGCGGCGCGTTCGCCACGCTCGACCAGTGCCCGGGCAAGGGGTATCGAGGGTGTCACATGTTCTAGACAGTGACACAAGGGGCGCAGCACTTCCACCGGCAGCGAGGCCAGTCGGGAAGCCAGCTCGTCGCTCTGCTGGGCATCGTGACGCACGGCAAAGTCGGCAAGCCCCTGCAGCCCCAGGGCCTGCCATCGCTCTTCCACACCCTGGCCGGTGAGGTACTCCTCGACCGGCTCCAGATGCTCGCTGGCGGCACGCTGCAGATCGCGACTTGCATGGGCGTGCAGCATGGCGCGCTGGGTGAGGTCCGGGGTGAAGGCCCGGGGATCGTCCCGCATCAGATCGTCGAGGCGATCCCCCGGAGCACTGTCGGCCCCCTGAGCCGAGCGACCCAGGCTTTCCAGAAGACGCTCCAGGAAGGCATCGCGCGGTGCCGGTTCCAGGAAGCCCTGCTCGTCCAGGGGCAGGGTCAGAAACCAGATCAGCGGATCGTCGTCGCCATCACCCAGCCGAAAGACGCACGCCAGTCGGGCGTGTCCCAGCCATGGCCGTGGCCAGGCGAGTTCGCCTGCCTCGAAGGCGGCCAGCGTGGCGGCAGGGCAGGGCGACACTTGGCGACCCAGGGTATAGAACCTGGCCGTTGCCCCGATGCGGGTGAAGAAATCGCCGAGCGAGAGTATCGGCTGCATGACGTCCTCCTTGTCCGGGCCGCGCACTGTAGCGTGTCGTCCAGTACCTTGTCAGCCCCGGAGGTGGTTAAAAATTAAGCATTATGGCCGAGTGGGCCTCTGGCCTGGGTCGACGTCATCGTTCCAGAGTTTATCCACAACGTCTTTCAGGGTTTTTGTGAATGATCGCCATATGCCACTGATATGGCAAAAATTAACAGACTCTATTAGTCAAGCGCGGCATTTTTCTCTAGGCTATGTAACGAAAAAGAATAGATAGTAGACTCCCTTATTCTCTATACGTGCTTCTCCATACATGCATCGCTCATGCCTCACAGGAGATTTTCATGCGACACATGCTCTCGGCTGCAATGCTCGCTGTCTCGCTCGGACTCGCCGGGCAAGCCATGGCGCAAGATGACGACCAGACACTTAAAGTTGGCATGTCGGGTGGGTATTTTCCATTCACCTTCGTCGAGCAGGATACGCTGAAAGGGTTCGAGGTGGACGTGATGAACGCGGTGGCCGAACGCCTCGGCGTCGAGGTCGAGTACATCACGGCCAACTTCTCGGGGCTGTTCGGCATGCTCGAGTCCGGGCGCATCGATACCATCGCCAACCAGATCACCATCACCGACGAGCGTCAGAAAAAATACGCGTTCACTCAGCCCTATGTCTACGACGGCGCCCAAGTGGTGGTCAAGCGCGGCAATGAGGGCATCGAGGGTGTCGAGGATCTGCGTGGCAAGACCGTCGCGGTCAACCTCGGCTCGAACTACGAGCAGTTGCTGCGTGAGTTGCCCTATTCGGACGAGATCGATATCCGTACCTACGAGAGCAACATCGAGCAGGATACCGCGCTTGGCAGGGTGGATGCCTTCGTCATGGACCGAGTCAGCGCCAGCCAGGTGATCAAGGAGAAGCCGTTGCCGCTGGCCCTGGCCGGCAAGCCATTCTCCGATATTCGCAACGCCCTGCCATTCCGTGACGACCAGGCGGGCCGCGAACTGCGTGACCGGGTCGACCGGGCCTTGGCTGAACTCAAGGAGGACGGCACCCTGAGCGAGATATCGCAGGAGTGGTTCGGCAGCGACATCACCCAGCCGTGAGCGCCTTCTCAGGATAAAAAAGAAAGGAATCGCCAACTCAATGAATGCGCTAGACGTCGATTATATGCTGGGCCTGATGCCGATCCTGCTCGGCTATCTGCCGTTGACCTTGCAGATGGCCGCTGCCGGCATGGTCCTGGCGTTGATCCTCGCGTGCCTGATGGCGGTGGTGAGGGTGCTGGCAATTCCCGGGCTCAATGCCTTCACCCTGCTGTTCATCTCGTTCTTTCGCGGCACCCCGTTGCTGGTGCAGCTGTTCCTGTTCTACTACGGCCTGCCCCAGCTCTTGAGCGTGCTGACCCAGATCAACGGCATCACCGCCACCATCATGGGGCTGACGCTGCATTTTTCGGCCTACATGGCCGAGTCGATCCGCGCGGCCATCGTCGGGGTCGACCGCAGCCAGACCGATGCAGCGCTGTCGATCGGCATGACCCGTGGCCAGACGATGCGCCGCATCGTGCTGCCCCAGGCGACCCGGGTGGCGGTGCCGACGCTGATGAACTACTTCATCGACATGATCAAGGCGACGTCCCTGGCCTTCACCCTTGGTGTCACCGAGCTGATGGGGGCCACCCAGAAGGAGGCCGCCGGCAGCTTCCTCTATTTCGAGGCCTTCATCAGCGTGGCGCTGATCTACTGGGGGGTCGTCGAACTGCTGGCCTGGCTGCAGCGTCGCCTCGAGACAAGACTCAACAGGGCCTATCAACGATGATCGAGATTCAGGGGCTGGTGAAGCGTTTCAATGACGCGACGATTCTCGACGGCATCGACCTGACCATCGAGCAGGGCGAGATCATCGTCGTGATCGGGCCGTCCGGTACCGGCAAGTCGACATTGCTGCGCTGCGTGAACTTCCTCGAACAGCCGAATGCCGGTCGGATCCGGATCGGCGATCTGGACGTGGACGTGGCCCGGGCCAGCAAGAAGGAGATTCTCGCCTTGCGTCGGCGTACCGCCTTCGTCTTCCAGAACTATGCCTTGTTCGCCAACAAGACCGCCCTCGAGAATGTTGCCGAGGGGCTGATCGTGGTCAACGGCTGGAAGAAGGCCAGGGCCCATGCCCGGGCGCGGGAACTCCTTGCGCGCGTGGGGCTGGGCGACAAGGTTGATGCCTATCCCGCCTCGCTCTCCGGCGGGCAGCAGCAGCGGGTGGGGATTGCCCGCGCGATGGCGGCCCAGGCAGAGGTGATCCTGTTCGACGAGCCGACATCGTCACTGGATCCCGAATGGGTCGAGGAAGTATTGGGGGTGATGAAGCAGCTGGCCAGGGAGCGTCAGACCATGCTGGTGGTAACCCACGAGATGAGTTTCGCTCGGGATGTCGCCGACCGGGTCATCTTCATGAGCGATGGACGCATCGTCGAGCAGGGCCCGCCATCGCAGCTCTTCTCGGCGCCCGAGGACGAGCGTACCAGGAGCTTTCTGCGCAAGGTGCTGGCAACCCAGGAAGCCCTCTGAATGTCAGGGTGGCTGGCCAGTGCCGTCTTGCCAAGGGATAATCGTTGCACATTCTGCTCGACCCGGAGTCGTCATGACACCGCATACCGAACTCGGTCACGCGCTGGCGCGCCTGGAGGCGACGCTCAGTAGCGTCGATCTGTGGCGCACGCCTTGCCCCGAGGCCACCGCCTTCGACAGCCAGGAGCCGTTCTGTCTGGACACCATGGAGCTCCCCCAGTGGCTGCGCTATGTCTTCATTCCCCGGCTGCAGGCGCTGGTGGATACCGAGGCAGCGTTGCCGGTCACATGTCAGGTGGCGCCGGCCGTCGAAGCCTACCTGCAGCATGCCAAACCCAGCACCCGGGCACTCGTGGTCAAGGCAGTCGCCGATGTCGACCGTATCGTGACGGAGGCCTGAATGCCCTACTATTTCGCCTACGGCAGCAACATGAACGTACAGCGGGTTGCGGCTCGCATCGGCGAGACGCGTCGAGCGCTACCCGGGGTATTGCCCGGCTTCCAACTGCGCTTCGACAAGGCATCGCGAATCCCGGGGATTGCCCACGCCAACGTGGCGGCCCATCCCGGTCACGAGGTGGAAGGTGCCCTGTTCGAGCTGATCGAGCCGGGGCAGATCGAGTTGATGGACCCCTTCGAAGGGGTGCCACGTGATTACCGGCGCGAACGCCATACCATCGAAACGGCGGAGGGCGGCATCGAGGCCTGGGTCTACATCGCGCAGCCGGAGCGCATCCGACCATCGCTCAGGCCTGCTCGCGAATACCTCGAGCACCTGCTCGCCGGCGAGGCCTTTCTGTCGACCGATTACCACGATCGACTGGCCCGGGTCGAGGCCGTCGAGGGATTGTGCGACACGACGCTGACGATGCTGGGGCTGTCCCGCTATACGCCACGCTAGTACGACTGGAAAACAAAGGGTATCCGGATCAAGTGGCTGACGATCCCTCCCGTGGCAGCGCAAGAGCCAGCAGGGCGCTGGCTGCCACCAGGGCGGCCGAGATCCACAGACAGGCAGCCAGGCCGTACACCTGGTACACCCAACCGGAGAGTAGCGTGCCGGCGAGGCGGCCCATGGCGTTGGCCATGTAGTAGAAGCCGACATCCATGGAGACGCCGTCGGCCCGGGCGTAGTGCACGATCAGGTAGCTGTGCCAGCTGGAGTTGACGGCGAAGAGCACGCCGAAGGCCAAAAGCCCCGTCACCAACCAGCCCACCTCGGCCAAGGGCAGCAGGGCCAGCAGCGCCGGCAGGCCGGCAAGCGCCAGGGCCCAGAACACGGTGATACCCCGTGCCCCGCCGCTGACCAGGCCGGTGAGGCGCGGCGCCTGGGTCTGCACCCCACCATAGCCGATCACCCAGATGGCCAGCAGGCCGCCCACCGTCCAATGGCTCCAGCCGTGCTGGTCGTAGAGGAACACCGGCAACGCCACCACGAACCACACGTCCCGGGAGGCGAACAGGCACAGCCGCGCCGCCGAGAGCACGTTGATGGCTTTTGAGGAGGAGAACACCTCGGTGAACTTGGGCTTGCGTTTCTGGCGACCCAGGTCGGCCTTGAGCCGTACCAGCGACAGCGTCAACACCGCGACGAGCATCACTGCCATGGCGATGACCGCACCGCGGAAGCCGATCAGGGTCAGCAGCAGGCCGCCGAGGAAGAAACCGGCCCCCTTCAGCGCGTTCTTGGAACCGGTGAGGATCGCCACCCAACGATAGAGGGCGCTCTGGGCGCTGGGGCTGTCCTTGGGGACCAGTACCTTGACCGCGCTCTTGGCGCTCATCTTGTTGAGGTCCTTGGCGATGCCCGAGAGCGCCTGGGCGGCCATCACCCAGGGCACGGTCAGCGCCGGGGCGGGCACCATCAGCATGGCCAGGGCGACGATCTGCAGGGCGAGGCCCGCGTTCATGGTGCGGTTGAGGCCCAGGCGCGCCCCCAGCCAGCCCCCCACCAGGTTGGTGACCACCCCGAATGCCTCGTAGAAGAGGAACAGCAGCGCCACCTCCAGCGGCGAATAGCCGAGCTGGTGGAAGTGGAGCACCACCAACATGCGCAGGGCACCGTCGGTAAGGGTGAAGGCCCAGTAGTTGCCGGTGATCAGCAGGTACTGGCGCACCTCGAAGGGCAGTGCCTTCAAGCGACCCGAAAACCCCGCCATATCAGTTCCTGCCCACCTTCAGCGCTAGTTCGGCGGTTCGGTTGGCGTAGCCCCATTCGTTGTCGTACCAGGCGTAGAGCTTGAGCTGGGTGCCGTTGACCACCAGGGTCGAGGGCGCGTCGATGACCGAGCTGCGCGGGTCGGTGCGGTAGTCGATGGAGACCAGCGGGCGCTCCTCGTAGCCCAGGATACCGGCGAGTTCGCCCTCGGCGGCAGCCTTAAGCGCTGTGTTGACCTCGTCCACCGTCACCTCGCGTTCGAGCTCGAAGACCATGTCGGTGAGCGAGGCGTTGGCCAGGGGCACGCGCACGGCGTGGCCGTTCAGCTTGCCCTCGAGCTCGGGAAAGATGGCAGTGATCGCCTTGGCCGAGCCGGTGGTGGTGGGAATCAGGCTCATGCCGCAGGCACGGGCCCGTCGCAAGTCCTTGTGGGGGGCGTCGAGGATGGTCTGGGTATTGGTGATATCGTGCACCGTGGTCATGGAGCCATGGCGGATGCCGAAGGTCTCGTGGATCACCTTGACCGCCGGCGCCAGGCAATTGGTGGTGCAGCTCGCCGCGGTGACGATGCGGTGCGTCTTGGGATCGTAGCAGTCGTCATTGACCCCCATCACCACGTCAAGCACGCCCTCTTCCTTCACTGGTGCGCTCACCACCACCCGGCCGACGCCCTGGTCCAGGTAGGCCTGCAGCTTCTCGCGGGTCTTGATCTTGCCCGAGCACTCGATGACCACGTCGCAGCTCGACCAGTCGCTGTCGACTGTGGCGACCTGGGAGGTAAAAGCCAGGCGCCGACCGTCGATGAGGATGGCCGCCTCGGTGGCCTCGATTCCCTGACCCGGCGACCAGTGGCCATGCACCGAGTCGAACTCCAGCAGGTGGGCGAAGGTGGCGGCGTCGCCGCCCGGATCGTTGATCAGGCCGATCTCGACCTTGCCCGATTCGATGGAGCTCCAGAGGCTGCGCAGCGTCAACCTGCCAATGCGTCCGAAGCCATTGATACCAATACGCAGAGTCATAGTTATCTCGCTTTTGAATGTGGGTATGGGCTGCGATGAACCGAGGCTCAGCACTCGAAGTCCTCGCGCCCCTTGATCTTCAGCCACCGCATCAGCCGATGACGGATCTCGACCAGCGCCTGCTGGGGCCGTTGCTGCTGTCCCATCAGTTGGCCCTCATCGATACAGGCTTCCCTATAGGCAAATAGATAGAAGTTGTGTGCTGCCACGACGTTCTGCGCGCCTACCTCGAGTGAAGGGCTTGACGCGGCCCCAATAATTCCATATTTTTCGAAATATGGAAACATCAAGCGTGATAGAGAGCTTTTCCGCTCTGGCCCAGGAGACACGCCTGGCGGTCTTTCGCCTGCTGGTACGCCAGGAACCGGATGGGCTCGCCGCTGGCGAGCTCGCACGGCAGCTATCGGTGCCACATGCCACGATGTCGGCGCACCTGTCTGTGCTGTCGCGGGCAGGTCTGGTGGTACCTCGTCGCCAGGGGCGATCGATCATCTACCGGGCGAATCTAAACCACATGCAGGAAGCCATCCGCTTCCTGGTGCGCGACTGTTGTGCGGGGCATCCGGAGGTGTGTGGCCCCTTGGCGGAGTCCCTGAGCGGTTGCACTCCGAATCAAGATCGGGAATGAGACGGCATGCTCCCCCAGATCTATCACAACCCGAACTGCGGCACATCGCGCAATACCCTGGCGATGATGAAGGCCTCTGGTGAACCTCCCGAGATCATCGAATATCTCAAGACGCCCCCAAGTCGGGAACGTCTCGTGGAGCTGCTGGCGATGATGGGTATCCGCCCTCGGGATCTGCTGCGGCGCAAGGGAACCCCCTACGAGGCGTTGGGGCTGGACGACCCGGCCTTGACGGATGATCAACTGATCGATGCCATGCTGGCGGAACCGATACTGATCAACCGTCCGATTGTAGTGACACGGAAGGGCGCCAGGCTATGCCGACCCTCGGAGACGGTGCGGGATCTCCTTGACCACCCAGTAGCGCACTTCATCAAGGAAGATGGTGAAGTCATCCATTACTCAGGAAACGCCCCATGAGCGACATCAAGATGCTGGCAGACCTCCCCAATATTGATCCTTCGCAGTTGCGTTCCATCGACACGACACTGCTGGCAGGCTCCGAGGCACCCCAGCATCCGCCCCGTATTTTGGTGCTCTACGGATCCCTGCGAGAACGCTCCTACTCGCGCTTCGTTGCCGAAGAGGCCGGGCGGCTGCTGCGCTGGTTCGGATGCGAGGTGCGAACTTTCAACCCCAGCGGTCTGCCCTTGCCGGATGATGCGGGGGTCGGTCATCCCAAGGTTCAGGAGTTACGCGAGCTGGCCGAGTGGTCGGAGGGTATGCTGTGGGTGAGTCCCGAACGCCATGGTGCCATGACGGCCGTCATGAAGGCCCAGATCGACTGGATTCCGTTGTCGCTGGGCGGCATTCGCCCGACGCAGGGCAAGACCCTGGCCGTGATGCAGGTATCAGGCGGGAGCCAGAGCTTCAACGCGGTCAACCAGATGCGCCTCCTCGGTCGCTGGATGCGCATGGTAACCACTCCAAACCAGTCTTCGGTGCCGAAAGCTTTCACTGAATTCGACGAAGAGGGCCGCATGAAGCCCTCCCCACTGTACCTCCGCATAGTGGATGTTTGCGAGGAGCTGACCAAGTTCACCCTGATGATCCGGGGACGAAGCGACTACTTGACGGACCGCTACTCTGAGCGGGTGGAAAGCGCAGAAGACGTTTCCCGGCGCGTGAATCAATGTGCCATCTGACAGGAGCCAAACCATGACCGCACTCCAGGAATCCCAGGCCCCCGGTGCCTCCGAGGGCATGGGGCTCTTCGAGCGCTATCTCTCGGTATGGGTGGCGTTGGCCATCGTCGCCGGGGTCCTGCTCGGCCAGCTTGTCCCGGCGGTACCCGAGACGCTGTCACGCTTCGAATATGCCCAGGTATCGATCCCGGTGGCGATCCTGATCTGGGCGATGATCTTTCCCATGATGGCGCAAATCGACTTTACCGCCGTGCTCGGTGTGCGCCGCCAGCCCAAGGGGCTGGTCATTACCACCTCGGTGAACTGGCTGATCAAGCCTTTCACCATGTTCGCCATCGCCTGGTTCTTCCTGATGGTGGTGTTCCGTCCGCTGATTCCGGAGCACCTGGCGAGCCAATACCTGGCCGGCGCCATTCTGCTGGGGGCCGCCCCCTGCACAGCCATGGTCTTCGTGTGGAGCTACCTGACCCGCGGCGACGCCGCCTACACCCTGGTGCAGGTGGCCCTCAACGACCTGATCATGCTGTTCGCCTTCGCGCCGATCGTGGTCTTCCTGCTCGGCGTGTCGAACATCCAGGTACCCTGGGACACCGTGGCGCTATCGGTCTTTCTCTATATCGTGATTCCGCTGGCGGCCGGCTACCTGACCCGGCGCACCCTGATCGCCCGCCGTGGCAGCGAGTGGTACGACAACGTCTTCATGAAGAGGGTGGGGCCGATCACCCCCATCGGGCTGATCATTACTCTGGTGCTGCTGTTCGCCTTCCAGGGCGACGTGATCTTGGCCAATCCGCTGCATATCGTGCTGATCGCCGTTCCGCTGATCATCCAGACCTTGCTGATCTTCTTCATCGCCTACGGCTGGGCCAAGGCGTGGAAGGTACCCCACAGCGTGGCGGCCCCCGGGGCGATGATCGGTGCCAGCAACTTCTTCGAGCTGGCCGTGGCCGCGGCCATCGCCCTGTTTGGCCTGCAGTCCGGCGCGGCGCTGGCCACTGTGGTAGGGGTGCTGGTGGAGGTGCCAATCATGCTCATGCTGGTCAGAATCGCCAACAATACACGGGACAGGTTCCCCGAATGAGAAAAAAACGCCGGGCACGGAGGCCCGACGCTCGAAACCGGTGAATCGGTATTTCAGAAGTTGAAGGTCACACCACCGCCGACCGTGACCGGGTCGAGGTCGAGTTCGCCGCTGTCGCCGTTGGCGCTGTAGTCGACATCGAGATCGGTGTAGGAGGCGAAGCCGTTGAGTGACAGGTAGTCGGTGATGATCAGGTCGACGCCCAGCTCGCCCTTGGGGGCCCAGGTGTTGTCGAGGTTGAGCCCGGCGCTCTCGTTGGAGAAGCGCGTGTAGTTGGCGCCGATGCCGGCGTAAGGCTGAACCCGGGCGTCCAGGCCGCCCAGCGGGTAGAACTGAGCCATCAGGTCGAAGGGCTGGCGTTCGAAGCTGTCTCCCGGTTCGCCTGCCTTGTAGGTGTGCTCGAATTCCTCGCCACCCCCCAGGGACACCGCGAACTTGTCGTGCACCATGTAGCCCACGCTACCGATGAAGCCCTTTTCGTTGCTGATGGCGTTGTCGTCATCGCCCTCTGGGCTGGTCTTGGCTACGTCACCCCGAACCAGAATGTCGCCTGCTTCGTAGGCCATGGCTGCTTGGGAGGCGCCGAAGAGGCTGGCCGCGACGATGGCGGTGGAAAGCAGTTGCGTCTTGGTCATGAGATTCTCCTTCAGCCTTTGCTCGGCACTCGAGGCCGGCAGCGACCGGTTAACGTCCTTTGTGAAAAGAAAACGCTGTTTCTTTACTGTGGGGAGGAGTATAGGAAACAGTGTTCGCCATGTCTCGTAGTTTTTTGTTATCACGCAGTCAGGAAAAATCCACTGCAACTATTGAGGTGTTTTTCCGATTGCTCGAATGCCGGCCATGACGTTCACTAGCTCATGAAGGTTTGAACAAGATGGCGAAGGGAGACGCTTTCATGATCAGGACAGAGCGTTGGTATGGTCAATATGGGCAGCTGGCATCGCTGCTGGCGGCGACGTCGATGGCCCTGTGGCTACTGGTAAGGCCCGAGCTCGTCAGCGGCCTGCCGTTGGGCCTGCGATTGCCCGTGTGGCTGCTGGGTCTGTGGGCGGTCGGCTCGGGATTCTTTCACGGCATGGGGCTGGTCAAGGGAACGGGATGGAGGCAACGCCTGCTGGGGGCGCCGCTGTGCTGGGTGTTGCTGGCCGTGTTCCTCCTCCTTCTGTTGGTTCGCAGCTGATACAAAAGACTCGGGCCACGAACGTGGCCCGAGTGCGTTGCCGATCGGTGATGCCGGGGTCAGGTGGACCTGACGCTATCGAACTCCGCCGTGACTTCGGCCGCGGGTTCGGTCGTGGCCAGGCTGACCACATAGATGGCGATGTAGGCGAAGATCACGCCGGGCACGATTTCATAGAGATCGAAGATGCCTCCGGACACCATGCTCCACAGCACCACGGTCACCCCCCCGACGACGATCCCGGCAAGCGCTCCCCAGCGATTCATGCGCCGCCAGAACAGCGCCATGACCAGCGCCGGGCCGAAGGCCGCGCCGAAGCCGGCCCAGGCGTAGGAGACCAGCCCGAGTACCGTGGAGTCGGGATTGAGTGCCAGCAGATAGGCGATGACGGCGATGCCGACGACCGCGAAGCGCCCTATCCACACCAGTTCCTTGGACGAGGCGTCCTTGCGGAAGATCGCCTTGTAGAAGTCATCGGTCAAGGCTGAGGAGGAGACCAGCAGTTGCGAATCCACCGTGGACATCACCGCGGCGAGAATCGCTGCCAGCAGCACGCCGGCCACCACCGGATGGAAGATGAAGTTGACCATGACCATGAAGATGGTCTCGCTGTCGCCGAGATCCCGGGGCACGTAGGCCAGCCCCAACAGGCCGACGGCCACCGCGCACAAGAGGCCGATGCCCGACCAGGTCACCGCGATGAACCGTGAAGTGGGAATGTCGTTCTCGCTGCGAATGGCCGCGAAACGCGCCAGGATATGGGGTTGGCCGAAGTAGCCCAGCCCCCAGGCCAGCGAACTGACGATGCCGATCACCGAAAGCGTCTCACCCGTCGAGGCATCCTTGAACCAGGACAGCAACTGGGGGCTGTCGGCGGTAATACGGCTGGCCGCTTCGCTGAAGCCCCCCATGTCGACCAGGGCGATCACCGGCACGATCATCAAGGCCACCACCATCATCAGCCCCTGGATCAGATCGGTCCAAGAGACGGCGAGAAAGCCACCGAAGAAGGTGTAGGAGACGATGGCGAGCGTGCCCACCGTAACCGCCAGCGTGTAATCGAGACCGAACACCGTCTCGAACAGCTTGCCGCCGGCCACCAGGCCCGAGCTGGTATAGAACAGGAAGAACAGCAGGATGAAGATCGCCGAGATCACGCGCAGCAGGTGTGAGTTGTCGCGGAAGCGCTGGGCGAAGAATTCGGGCAGGGTCAGGGAGTCGCTGGCCACGAAGCTGTAGATGCGCAGCCGACGTGCCACGATCAGCCAGTTCAGCCAGGTGCCCGCCAGCAGGCCGATGGCGATCCAGCTCGCCGAGAGCCCGCTGACATAGGCCGCGCCGGGCAGTCCGAGCAGCAGCCAGCCCGACATGTCCGAGGCGCCGGCGGAAATCGCCGCCGTCCACGGGCCCAGCGAGCGCCCCCCGAGGATGTAATCCGAGAGATCGTTGGTACGCTTCCAGGCCACCAGACCGATGCCCAGCATCAGAAGCAGGTAGAGTGCGAAGGTGATGCCGATGGTAATACTGTTTTCCACCATGAGTGTCGTCCTATCCAGTTGTTTTTGTCGAACACCAGGCTTCGCTCATCGAGTGAAGCCCGCGTTCGTTTTCCAGCGTCAATCGTCGCCCAGGGCGAGCAGGGAGGCGTTGCCGCCAAGGGCTGCGGTGTTGTTGGTGCGGGTCTTCTCCGTGGCAAAGCTCAGCAGGTAGTGGGGGCCGCCGGCCTTGGGGCCGGTCCCGGAAAACCCTTGGCCACCGAAGGGTTGTACGCCGACCACGGCACCGATGATATTACGGTTTATGTACACATTGCCCGCCCGGACCTTTTCGCCGACCGCCTTGGCGAAGGAGTCGTTGCGGCTGTGCACGCCGAAGGTCAGGCCATAGCCCTTGGCATTGATGGAGTCGATGACCTTGTCGATGTCCGCGGCCTTGTAGCGCGCGATGTGGAGTATCGGCCCGAACTGCTCGCTCTCCATGGCCTCGATGCCGGAAACCTCGAAGGCGGTCGGTGCGATGAAGATGCCGTGCGCCGTCTGCTCCGGATCGAGAGGGGTCTCGCCGACCAGGCGATCCTCGCCCTTGAGCCTGTCGATGTAGGCCTGCAGGTTCTGACGTGCCTCTTCGTCGATCACCGGGCCAACGTCGGTACCCAGGTGGCGTGGGTCGCCGATGCTGAGTTCTTCCATGGCCCCCTTGAGGATCTCGATGACCCGGTCGGCCACGTCTTCCTGCAGATAGAGGATGCGCAGTGCCGAGCAGCGCTGCCCGGCACTCTGGAACGAGGAGCGGACGACGTCGACGACGACCTGCTCGGGCAGGGCGGTGGAGTCGACGATCATGGCATTGAGCCCGCCGGTCTCGGCGATCAGCGCGGGAAGCGGGGCGTTTTCCCGGGCGGCCAGGGCGCGGTTGATGATGTGGGCGGTATCCGTGGAGCCGGTAAAGGCCACGCCGGTGATGCGCGGGTCCGAGGAGAGCACGCTGCCGACCGTCGGGCCGTCACCGGGCAATAGCTGAACCACATCGCGTGGCATGCCGGCCTCGTGCAGCAGCTCGACGACCCGATGGGCGATCAGCGAGGTCTGTTCCGCGGGCTTGGCCAGCACGCTGTTGCCCGACACCGCCGCCGCGACCATCTGTCCGCAGAAGATCGCCACCGGGAAGTTCCAGGGGCTGATGCAGGCGAAGACCCCCTTGCCGCTCATCATCAGTTCGTTGGATTCGCCGGTGGGGCCGGGGAGAACCGCCGTCTCGCCAAACAGATCCCGGGCGCGGTTGGCATAGTAACGACAGAAGTCCACGGCCTCGCGAATCTCGTCGATGCCATCGGTCAACAGCTTGCCGCCTTCTCGGGAGCACAGGGTCATCAACTCGGCGGTATGCGCTTCCATTGAATCGGCAAAGCGCTCGAGGATCTGGGCACGCTCTTCCGCGGGGGTGTCCCGCCAGCGGGGGAAGGCGCTCCAGGCGATTTCCACGGCCTGCTCGGCCTGCTCCCTGGTGGTCCATTGCACGCTGCCCACCCGCTGGCGCGTGTCGTAGGGACTTCTCACCTCGTGACGCTGGGCCTCGTCGTCGGCCACCTTGACCCCCAGCAGCGGCTTGGCGTGATACTCCTTGTCCATGAACTCGGCCATGGCATCCATCAGCGGCTGATACTGACTCCAGATGTTCAGGTTCACGCCCTTCGAGTTCCTGCGCTTGGGACCATAGATGTCCCGCGGCAGGGGGATCTTGGGATTGGCGTAGGTGTCGTACTGCTTGAGCGTTTCGACGGGGTGCACGCACAGGGATTCCACCGGCACCTTGGGATCGACCAGCTGGTGGACGAAGGAGGAGTTGGCGCCGTTTTCCAGCAGGCGACGCACCAGGTAGGGCAGCAGGTCCTTGTGCGCTCCCACCGGGGCATAGATGCGGCAGTAGGTGCCCTCGGGGGCGCGCTTCAGGGCGGCGTCATAGAGCGCTTCACCCATGCCGTGCAGGCGCTGGAATTCGAAGGGGCGGGTGGATTCGTTGGCCAGTTCGAGAATCGTGCTGATGGTGTGGGCGTTGTGAGTGGCGAACTGCGGGAAGATGCGCCCGCGGGTATTCTCGGACAGCAGGAAATGCACGCAGGCCAGATAGGCGACATCGGTGTTGGCCTTGCGGGTGAAGACCGGATAGCCGTCGACGCCCAGTTGCTGCGTCTCCTTGACCTCGGTGTCCCAGTAGGCGCCCTTGACCAGCCGCAGCGGGATCTCGTCGCCCTGGAGGTCGGCCAGGCGATTGATGTAGTGCAGCACCGGCAGGGCGCGCTTGGCATAGGCCTGGACCACGATCCCGAAATGGCCCCAGCCCCTGCAGACATCGCTCTCGTAGACGGCACGGAAGACCTCGAGGGAGAGTTCGAGACGATCGACTTCCTCGGCATCGATGGTGATCGCCACCTGGCGCTCCCGGGCCATGGCGACAAGCTGCTTGACCGTGCCGACCAGTTCTTCGAGCACCTGGGTACGACGACCGAATTCGTAACGGGGGTGCAGGGCCGACAGCTTGATCGAGACCGACGGGTCCGGCGTGTCCTTGCCAAGCTTCTGGCTGGTCGCGCCGACCCGCTCGATGGCATTCGCGTAGTCGTCGAAGTAGCGCTTGGCGTCGGCCCGAGTGCGTGCGGCCTCGCCGAGCATGTCGTAAGAGTAGGTGTAGCCCTTGTCGAAGAGCGGCTTGGAGCGCTTCAGGGCCTCGTCGATGGTCCGCCCGAGCACGAACTGACGGCCCATGATCTTCATCGCCTGGTACATGGCGCTGCGGATCACCGGTTCGCCCAGTCGATTGGTCAGTCGGTTGATGAAGTTGGCGGGCTTGCCTTCCCTGGGCTTGTCCATCTGGATGACCCGCCCGGTCATCAGCAGCCCCCAGGTCGAGGCATTGACGAACCAGGAGTCGCTCTGGCCCAGATGCGACTTCCAGTCCGCCGGTCCCAGCCGGTCCTCGATCAGGGCATCGGCGGTGGCCTTGTCGGGAATCCGCAGCATGGCTTCGGCCAGACACATCAGCATCAGCCCTTCGTGAGTGTCGAGGCTGTACTGCTGGAGCAATTCGTCGATGGAGTCCACCGCCGTGTCCATGTTCCGCACCTCGTGAACCAGTTCGGCGGTCTTTTCCGCGATTCGCTTGAAGTCGTCCTCATCTGCCTGGAGGAAATCGACGAATTCGCCGACAAGACGCTCCTCGTCCACGTTGTAGTGATCGCTGACATGGGCGAGCAGGGCGTCCAGGTCCTGTTGCCAGATCGCGGTGTCCAGAATGGTCTTGGCGGTAAGCATGGGGGGTGACCTCTTGTGTATTTCCCGACCCCGACCCTCTAGGAAAACACTGAATAAATGTCTGCATGGACGAATCGCTGCGTTGCGCGGTACTCGAAGACTCGTCTAACTCCATGTTATGTCTCGCCTTCTGTGTGCCGTGCGCCTTGCGCTTCATTCCATTCGCCGATTTATTCAGCGCTTCCCTAGTGTTCGATCATGGGCAGCCAGCCTGTGCAAGACACTGCACAAGGAGTGAATGGCAACGTTCGGGGAGCGCGGGTATCGCGTGATGTGCTGAATTTAGGGTGGATGATAGCGGCGCGTCTTGCCAATTCCTCGGCTGGATTTGTGAAAACCGCGGGAATTTCTTCAAATCGGCGTCATTCTTAGACGTTGGTCTAAGAATTGCTAGGCAGCCTTGCCGGCAGGTGCCCCGGGACCTCGACGACCGGCGATCCGCCGCGTCGCAATTGACTCGGGGTCTGATCGAAGGCGCGGCGGAAGGCGCGAGACAAGGCGCTCTGATGGGTGAAGCCGCTGCGCGCGGCCACTTCGCTGAGTGGCAGGCGGGTGGTGGTGAGCAGACGCCGCGCCACGGCAAGCCGCTGGCGCAACAGATACTGGTACGGTGCAAGGCCGGTCTGCTTGCGAAAGCATTCGCTGAAATGGGCTTCACTCAGACACACGAGCCGGGCCAGATCGGCCACACTCAAGCGCTTGGCGAGATGGGCGTGGATGAAGCGGTCGATGGTCGCGAGATTGATGCGTGGGGCGTCGGCAGGGGGTCGGTCGAGGGGCAGCCGCGAATGCAGGCAGCCGAGAAAGGTGGTCGTCAGCAGCTCCCCGGGGGCATGGCGAGGTTGGCCCACCTCCGCGACGAGGAAATCGAGATAGGTGCGCAGCGAATCGTCGAGGGCAAAAAAGCGCGGTGCGTCGAAGAGTCTTGCCAGTTCGCGGTGATTGCCCGACACGGCAGGCGCGTCATCGGGAAGATCGAAGATCAGTTGTCGATTGGGACCGATGCCCTCGTAGTAATGGACATGATCGGCGGGCACGACGCAGCCGTTCAAGGGGGCGATGCGTCCACCCAGGCCCTCGATCTCGAACTCGGCATGGCCATCGAGGCTGACCACGATCTGATGGTAGGCGTGGGCATGATGCCTGGTGGTATTGTCGAGGGGCGTCAGCCGGATGACACTGTTCATGGATGGCCTCGTATCTCCGCTTGCCCCATTGTAAGCCGTGGATGTCGAGATGGCTAAAAAGCCTGCTTGCCCTCCTGCACGGTCAGACGTGAGGCGAGATGGTCGCGCAGGGCGATCAACCCTTCACGACCTCGCGGGGACAGGAGACAACCGCCCTGGGCGGCCCGCCATGGGCGACCGTACATTTCCATGAGTTCCTGGGCGCTGCGCCGTACTCCCTCCAGGTACTCGTCGTGGCGGATGGGATAGCCGACCAGCGCGTTCCATTCGGCCTCCGTGGCTTGGTGGTTCAATACGCGCTCGAAGAGTTGCAGCAAGTGCTGAGGCTCGGTGCGGTAACGAGGTGTGCTCAAGGACATCATCAAGGCCACGCTGCCCCCGACCACGACGAGGCAGACAGCGAATACGACCAAGTACAGGATCATGAGATCGGCCCCTGTTTATCGGTATCGTGCCGTGACCGGGGTGCGCCGTCTGTTTTCGAGGATTTGCCGGACTCCATTGCATTCTCCCTGGTGTTGTACCATGGTCGTTGACCACTCATTCCACGAGGCACGCCAATGCTCAATGAAGCGATTGAAATTCGTGAACTGAAAACGTCCGAGGACAATCAGTCACGCTATGAAGTGTATGACAGCGATACCGGGACATCGTTGGGGGTGTTCGATACCTACGAAGATGCCCAGTACGAGGTCGACAGCATGAAGAGTTCCAATCGAGCCATCTGGAAGGATGGAGAAGACGCGGACCCCGGCACGGATTGACCCCGGTCGAGGCCCCTGTCACTGACTGTATGGAGCGGGCAAAGGGACTCGAACCCTCGACCCTCAGCTTGGGAAGCTGATGCTCTACCAACTGAGCTATACCCGCCTGGAAGTGCATCATAAAGAACAGCCCGGCTCGCTCGCAAGTCGCATCGCAGAGCGGGCCGCCCGGTACGGAAAGGAATTTTTTTCGGATTCGGGAGAATTCCGGGGATCCTGTGGTCACAGGGACAGCGCAACATTCCTGCAGTGCTGGGAATTGCGTCTTTGCTTACTGTTATTCGATCTTTTGCCGCCGCGTCCCGAACGCGGCGGCATTTTCTTGATGCGCCAAGCCTCAGAGGTTGCCCCGCATCGAGGCTATCGCGCCGAGGATATCGTGGCGCGTAACGATTCCCATCAGGCGCTGCCCATCCACCACCGGATAAACCTTCGGCTTATTGCCCAGCATCTCCTGCGCCAGGTCGACGATGCTCTTGTCCGGGGGCACCGTGAGCACTTCCTGGCGCATGAGTTCCCGAACCAGCGCGGGTTGTCCACCGTAATAGGCGCTGTCGAGCAACTTGCCCAGTACATCCTGTTCGGATATGAAACCGATCAGATGGTCGTGCTCGTCTACCACCGGTGCACCGGGAAGGCGGTGCAGCGCGAGGCCGGCCACCAAGGTGGCCACGGACGTCGAACCGGACACGCGAAAGCAGTCGCGAGACATGATTTCGCCAACGTTGGTCGGGGCTTTCTTGGTCATAGTGTCTTCCTTCTGCCGATGATACGTAGATCCCGGGTGTCCTCGTCAGGGCCGATACCCTCGATCAATCGCCCGGGCCATGCTCCATGCAACGCTCGCGAATCGCCGAACCGAACTGCAGGCTGGCGTTCAGGTTGCGTAATGCGGTACGTACGCCTTCCTCGATGACCGGATGGTAGTAGGGCATCGCGAGCATCTGGGTGACCGTCATCCCCTGCTGCAGCGACCAGGCCAAAAGATGCGCCAGATGCTCGGCCTGCGGGCCGAAGATCTCCGCCCCGAGGAAAAGCCCCGATCCGTGCTGCGCATAGACACGCATCACGCCCTTGTTGACTCGCATCACCCGGGCGCGCCCCTGGTCCTCGAAGCTCGCTTCGCCTATCGCCATGCAACCGCAGCCACCATGATGACTCTCTAGACCAGCATAGCCCAGCCCCACGATGGCGATCTGCGGATCGCTGAAGACCACGCTGAGAGGTGCGCGGCGCACTCCGGTGCGTATCTGGGGGAAGCGTCCCGCGTTCTCCCCGGCGATGCGTCCCTCGTCGGAGGCTTCATGGAGCAGTGGCAGCTCGCTGTTGGCGTCTCCGGCGATGAAGATATGGCTGGGACTTTCATCGGCATTCTGGCATTGCAGGTTGTAATGGCCGAACACCGGGATACCACGGTCGTTCAACGCCAGACCGGCATGCTCCAGACCCAGCCGGTCGACATTGGGCTGCCGACCGGTCGCCGCCAGCAGATAGTCGAAATGTTCGGTGAGACGCTCGCCGCTGTCCCGCTCGACGAAGGTGACGGCAACGCTGTCGCCGTGGCGTTCGATCTCTTCGATGGTGGCATCCGGGTCGACGTAGAACTCCTCGTTGAGTGCGCTGTCCGCATAATCGCGAACGCGCTCGTCGCTCAAGGGCCCCAGGGCGCCTCCGACCCCGAAGACCCGCAGGCGAACACCAAGGCGATGCAGTGCCTGGGCAAGCTCCAGACCGATGACGCCGGGACCGAAGACGGCCACCGATTCAGGCAGGCTCTCCCATTCGAAGACATCGTCGTTGATCACCAGGCGATCGCCAGCCGCCCTGAGAAAGTCCGGGTAGGTGGCGCGGGAGCCGGTGGCGATCACGATGCGCTCGGCCGTCACCCGCGTATGATCATCGACCCTCAAGCTGCGGGGTGCTTCGAACCTCGCATGACCCTTAAGCTTGTCGCCTGCTGGAATCCCCTCCACGGATTGCAGTACGCCGGCGACGAAGCGATCGCGCTCGCGGCGTACCCGCTCGAGTACCGCGCGGCCGTCGATCTGCACATCCCCCTCGATGCGAATACCGAAAGGCGTCGTATGGCGTGCATGATGGGCGGCATCCGCGGCCGCGATCAGCAGTTTCGAGGGCATGCAGCCCACCCGCGCGCAGGTCGTGCCATGGGGCCCGCCCTCGATCAGCACGACGGAGTCGGTGTATTCCCTGGCGGCGTTGTAGGCGCCCAGGCCTGCGGTCCCTGCGCCGATGATGGCGATGTCGACGTTGCGTTCCTGCATGGGCTTTCTCCGACACGATGATGAATGGGCGCGTCGCGCCCCCTAGCTAAGGAATCACTGCATAAATGCCTACACGAACGAATTGCTGCGTTGCGCGGTGCTGGTGCGCCAGCCCGGTCGAAACTCGCCTAACCCTATGTTATGTCTCGTTTTCTGCGCTCCGTGCGCCTTGCAGCGTAGCGACGCCCGCTTATTTCGCTCGGCGATTTATTCAGCAATTCCCTAACCACACTGGCTTCGCTGGTCACCTGAACCTTCGCTCGGGCCGCACGTCCAAGTGCCAGGCGATCTAGGCATCCTACTCGCTGTTGCAATATTCCGGAGTGTCCTGGAGGGATAGCATGAACGCACGCGATTACCTGGCGAAGAAGGGGATTGGCCTGGACAGGGAAGAGGACAAGCCCCAGACCCTTGAAGAGATGGCCTGGTCGAGGGCTCGCGAGGCGGGCGGGCATCCGCCGCGCAGCGGCACGCCCTTCGACTGGGAGGACTGGGAGCGCTACCACGACCAGCTGGCCGAGGACTCCGAACGCATCGCACAGAAGATCCATCCGCGCGCTCCCCGTGACGAGAATGACGACTAGCGTTCACTCCCGTATCATGGGGTCGCGGTGCGTTGCCGATCATTCGGGCAAGCAATCGATGACAAGGAGGTTTTCTCATGGATGTCATTCGCATCATACTGGCCATACTGTTGCCCCCGGTCGGGGTATTTCTCCAGGTCGGTCTCGGCCTGCACTTCTGGATCAACATCCTGCTGACGATACTGGGTTACATTCCCGGCATCGTGCATGCCGTCTGGATCATTGCCCGCCGCTAGGCGCCGGTCGGGTTTCGCTCCAGCTGCCTGCGGCCGACGACCCCCTCGACGCCGCTGGCGAGTTGCAGACACCTCCCAGGCAATGTCTGGTGTTGCCAGCAAAAAAAGCGGAAGCCTCCCATGGAGATCTTCCGCTTTGCTCGTCGCCGGTTTCGGGCCTGGCCGCCTAGGCGGAGATGGCCTGAATGCCGGCCTTGGCGATCTGGGCATCCTGATCGGGCTTGACCCCTGAGATGCCCACGGTGCCTGCCACCTGGCCATCGACCAGCACCGGGACGCCGCCGGTCAGCATGCCCTGCAGCACCGGTGCGGAAAGAAACGCCGCCCGGCCGCCGTTGATCATCTCCTCGAAGGCCTGGGTCTCGCGGCGACCGAGTGCCGCGGCGCGGGCCTTCTCGCTGGCGATGTAGGAAGCCATCGCCGGGCAGCCGTCGAGGCGGCGCAGGCCAAGCAGGTGCCCGCCGTCGTCGGCCACGGCGATGGTGACTGCCCAGCCGTTGGCTTCGGCCTCCTGCTGGGCAGCGTCAAGAATGGCGTTGACATCGTCGAGGGTGAGTACGGGTTTTTGTTGCATGGGTAGTTCCTTCTCCTTGATGGGTCTCGTGTGAAATTCGAGCTTACATGCCGAGTCGAGCCGGCGCTGTGCACCGACGCGTCGGTGCGGCCATTCATCCAGCCTGTCCCAGTGCCTCGTCGACGATCTCCACCCAGTGTCTGACCCGGGTGCGTCCCGCACCGTCGAGATGCGTCTGGCAGCCGATGTTGGCAGTCACGATCACCTCCGGATTGCCGGCCTCCAGGGCATCGAGCTTGTTGTCCCGCAACTGTTTCGCCAGTTCCGGCTGGGTGACCGAGTAGGTGCCCGCGGAGCCGCAGCAGAGATGCGCGTCGCGCACCGGGGTCAGATTGAACCCGAGCCGGGTGAGCACGTTCTCGCCCACGCCATTGAGCCTCTGGGCGTGCTGCAGGGTGCAGGGGCAGTGGAAGGCCAGCTTGCGTGACGCATCGACCTTGAGGGCCTCGAGGTCCTCCTCGCGCAGGATCTCGACCAGATCCTTGGCCAGGGCGCTGATGCGCTGGGCCTTCTCGGCGTACTCGGGGTCGTCCTCGAGCATCTCGCCATACTCCTTGACGAAGGCGCCGCAGCCACTGGCCGTCTGAACGATGGCCTCGCAGCCGGCCTCGACGTGGGGCCACCAGGCGTCGATGTTGTCGCGCATGCGCTGGCGCCCTGCCTCCTGGGCGTTCAGGTGATAGTCGATGGCGCCGCAGCAGCCGGCCTCCGGCGCCGGGGTCAGGCCGATGCCAAGCCGATCGAGAACCCGGGCGGTGGCGGCATTGGTGTTGGGGGAGAGTCCCGGCTGTACGCAACCTTCCAGGATCAGCATCTGACGCGCATGCTGCTTGCCCTCCGGGCGTGTACCGGGGTCTACCGGCTTGGCGGGCATCTTATCCCTGAGTGCGCCGGGGACCAAGGGGCGAAAGACCTGGCCCATCTTGAGCAGTGCCTGAAAACGCCGGGGCTCGACCAGGGCGTGACGAAGACCGTAGCGCAAGGCCCGCTCCTTGGGTGTGCGACCCACGCGGCGATCGACCTCGGCGCGACCGATGTCGAGCAGCTTGTGGTACTCGACCCCGGACGGGCAGGTGGTCTCGCAGTTGCGACAGGTCAGGCAGCGATCCAGGTGAAGCTGGGTTTCCTTGGTCACCTGATCGTCATCGTCGCGGCTTTCCAGCAGTTCCTTCATCAGGTAGATGCGTCCGCGCGGGCCATCGCGCTCATCGCCCAGCAGCTGGTAGGTGGGGCAGGTGGCGTTGCAGAAACCGCAGTGCACGCAGGTGCGCAGCACGCGGTCGGCTTCGCGGATATGCGGTTTCTGCAGGTCGGCGTCGGTGAAATGGGTCTGCATGATTAGAACTCCGGATAGAGCCGGCCGGGGTTGAAGATACCGTTGGGGTCGAGCTGGGCCTTGAGCCGACGATGGTACTTGGCGACGACCGCCGATAGGGGGGTGAAGGGCTCGGCACTGCCTGGGGTGAGGCAGGTGGCATGGCCGCCGGCCCGGCCGACGACATCGCGCAGGGTGTCGGCGTCGCTGTCACTGCGCAGCCAGCGCTGGGCACCGGCCCAGTCGTAGAGCGTATCGCCATCCACCGCCAGCGGCGGGGTATTGTTGGGCAGCGACAGACGCCATAGCGGCCGTGGATCGCCCTTGTCGAAGAACGCCAGGCGCTGTTCGCGCAGCGCTTCCCAGAACTGCGCTTCGAGGTCATCGCCTCCCAGTCGCTCCCGGGTGGCCTTGACCGAACTCGTGCCGCCCTCCAGGCGCAGATGCAGGGCTCCCTCGTGGTAGGCGGCAGCCGTGATCGGCAGCGGGTGGCGGCCCCATTCGGCGAAGCGTTGCAGGGCCTTTTCGAGAGGCAGTTCGAGACGCAGGCCATGGGTCGCGGTGGGCTTGGGCAGCACCTTGAGCGAGACTTCGGTGACCACGCCCAGGGTGCCCTGGGCACCGACCATCAGCCGTGACAGGTCGTACCCGGCGACATTCTTCATGACCTCGCCCCCGAAGCGCAGATGCTTGCCCTCGTGGGTGATGAGGCGAGTACCCAGCACGAAATCCCGCACGGCACCGGCCCAGGGCCGGCGCGGGCCGGACAGGCCGCTGGCGATCATTCCGCCGACGGTGGCGTTGTCACCGAAATGCGGCGGCTCGCAACCGAGTTGCTGGTGCTCGGCATCGAGCGCCGCCTCGAGCTCGGCAAGCGGCGTGCCGGCGCGTACCGACACCACCAGCTCCACCGGGTCGTAGTGAGTGATGCCGCGATGCTCGGCAAGCGTGAGCGTTTCACCTTCCACCGGGCGCCCATAGAAGCCCTTGGTGCCGCCGCCTTCGATTCGCAGCGGCGTCTTGTCGGCATTGGCCCGACGCACCTGCTCGCAGAGTGCCTCGGCCCCCTCCTTGCCGGGCGCTTGTCGGCGTTCGGCATGAGCGGGATGCTGGTCTTGTTCATGCTGTTGCATTGTTCTGTTCCTTTTCACCTAGAAGCGTGGCAGTTCCGGATGCGGCAGCTCCCCCTTGTGAACATGCATGGCCCCGAATTCGGCGCAGCGATTCAGGGTGGGAATGTTCTTGCCGGGGTTGAGCAGCCGCCGCTCGTCGAAAGCGGCCTTCACTTCATGAAAGGTGGTGATCTCGTCGGGCTGGAACTGGGTACACATCTGATTGATCTTTTCACGTCCCACGCCATGTTCGCCGGTGATGCTGCCGCCGACCTCGACGCACAGTTCGAGGATCTTGCCACCGATGGTCTCGGCCCGTTCCAGTTCGCCGGTCTTGTTGGCATCGAACAGGATCAGGGGGTGAGTGTTGCCGTCGCCGGCGTGAAAGACATTGGCCACCTGCAGCCCGTACTCTTCGGAGAGTGCGGCGATGCCCTTGAGCACCCGCGGCAGTTCGCGACGGGGGATGGTGCCGTCCATGCAGTAGTAGTCCGGCGACATGCGCCCCACCGCGGGGAAGGCATTCTTGCGCCCGGCCCAGAACAGGGCACGCTCCGCCTCGTCGCGAGCCTGCTGGATGTCGGTGGCGCCGGCCTTTTCGAGCACCTGGCGCACGGTGGCACAGTCGTCGTCGACATCGGCTTCCACGCCATCCAGTTCGCAGAGCAGGATTGCCTCGGCTTCCACCGGGTAGCCGGCCTTGATGAAGTCCTCGGCGGCTCGAATGGCCAGGTTGTCCATCATCTCGAGCCCTCCGGGGATGATCCCGGCGGCGATGATGTCGCCCACCGCCTTGCCGGCCTTCTCGACGTCGTCGAAGCTGGCCATCAACACCTTGGCGCTCTCGGGCTTGGGCAGCAGCTTGACGGTGACTTCGGTGATCACGCCGAGCATGCCCTCGGAGCCGGTGAACAGGGCCAGGAGATCGAAGCCGGGGGCGTCGAAGGCTTCGGCCCCCAGGGTCATGCGCTCGCCCTCGATGGTCACGACCTCGACGGCGAGCACGTTGTGCACCGTCAGGCCGTACTTCAGACAGTGCACCCCACCGGCGTTCTCGGCGACGTTGCCGCCGATCGAACAGGCAATCTGGGACGACGGGTCCGGGGCGTAGTAGAGCCCATGGGGGGCTGCCGCCTCGGAAATGGCCAGGTTGCGCACTCCGGGCTGCACCCGGGCGATGCGCGCGTCGGGATCCAGTTCGAGAATGCCCGCGAAGCGCGACATGACCAGCAGCACCCCCTGCTCCAGGGGCAGCGCGCCGCCGGAAAGACCGGTACCGGCACCCCGGGTGACCACCGGCACTTCCAGTTCGAAGCAGGTCCGCATCAGCGTCTCGATCTGCTCCAGGGTATGCGGGATGGCGACCAGCATCGGCAGCACGCGATAGGCGGAAAGGCCGTCGCACTCGAAAGGTCGCAGGTCCTCTTCACGGTGCAGCAGGGTCATGTCGGGCAGCGCCTGCTGCAGGCGCTGAAGCACGTCTGCCTTGTCCGTGGGAGGCAGGGCGCCGTCCAGATGTTCGTCGTAGAGAATATTCATGGCTGCTTCCGGTTTCGTGTTCCGGGCTTCAATCTGAGCGTTCCTGGAAGGAGTGTCTACACCTTGGGTCACTGGTCTGACCAGTAATTGGTCTAATTTCTGGAAAGCTCTTCCAACATCAGGGATGGATCGGTTATTCAGGTAAACTGGCTCGCCGGGGTACGGCAAGGACTGGTCAGACCAGAAGGAGGAAGAGGAACATGGAGTCTTCGGAGAAAGCGCCGGTCGCCCGGACGCCGGACGGGGTCGCGGCCAAGCTGGAGCAGCTGATACTCGATGGCGTCCTCAAGCCGGGCCAGTTGCTGCCCTCCGAGCGTCGCCTCTGTGACAAGCTGGGCGTGTCCCGAGCTTCCTTGCGCGAGGGGCTGCGCTTGCTGCGCGGCAAGGGCATCATCGAGACCCAGCAGGGGCGTGGTTCGTTCGTTGCCCGGCTGCTGCCGAAATACGACGACAGCCCCCTGATGCATCTGTTTCGCGACCACCCGCGCACGCTCTACGATCTTCTCGAGGTTCGCGCCCTCCTGGAAGGGGAGTCGGCTCGCCTGGCCGCGCTGCGTGGAACGTCCGCCGACCGGGTCATGCTCAAGCGACGCTACGATGAGATGGTGGCTTACGCAGAAGGCGCTGCCCCGATCAGCGCCGAGCGTCTGGCTCGCTTCGATCACGCCTTTCACCTGGCGATCTGCGAGGCGTCGCATAATCCGGTGCTGGTGCATACCTTGCAGGGCTTGACCGACCTGCTGCTGACCTCGGTCTTCGCCTCGCTCAAGAACCTCTATCACCGCTCCGGCCCCCGTGCCCAGATCAACGACCAGCATGCCCGCCTGTTTCGTGCGGTGATGGAGCAGGAGCCCGAGAGGGCACGACAGGCGGCACTGGATCATCTGCACAGCGTCGACGAGAGCCTGCGCGAGATCGAGGCCGAGGATGAGCGCCTGGTGCGCTCGGCCATGCGTCTCGATGGCTGGGAGTGACCCTGCGATCGCGTATGATGGCCGGACCGGGCCATCTGCCCGCCTCATTCTGCTTCGGGAAGGTCTCCTTTGAAGTTGCTGCAACGTCTGAACATCGACAAGTATCTGCTGATGCTGATCGGCGCCGTCGTCGTCGCCTCGCTGCTGCCGGTGCGCGGTGCATACGCCGAGGTCTTCTCCCTGGCCACCAAGCTGGCCATCGCGCTGCTGTTCTTCCTGCACGGTGCACGCCTGTCGCCACGCACCGTGCTCAAGGGAATGACTCACTGGCGACTCCACCTGGCGGTCTTTGCCAGTACCTTCGTGCTGTTCCCGATCCTGGGCCTGCTGGTCGGTCTGTTGGCCCCGACGCTGCTGCCCCCGGCCCTGGCCATGGGCATCCTCTTCCTGTGCGTGCTGCCGTCGACCATTCAGTCCTCCATTGCCTTCACTTCCATCGCCGGGGGCAACGTGCCGGCAGCGATCTGTTCGGCCTCGGCGTCGAACATTCTCGGCATGTTCATCACGCCCTTGCTGGTGGGGCTGTTGCTGAGCGCTCAGGCTGGGGGCCTCTCCCTGGAAGCCCTGGGAGCGATCCTTCTGCAATTGCTGGCGCCGTTCCTGCTGGGACAGGCGCTGCAACGCTGGATTGGCGGGTGGATGGCGCGGCATGGGAAGCTGCTGGGGCTGGTCGATCGGGGCGCGATCCTGATGGTGGTCTACCTGGCCTTCAGCGAAGCGATGGTCGCCGGCCTCTGGGCACAGCTCTCGGCGGCGGCGCTGGTGGTCATGGTCGTGGTGGACATGGCGCTGCTCGCCGCGGTACTGGCGGTCACCACCTGGGCGAGTCGCTGGCTGGGGTTCTCCCGGGAAGACGAGATCACCATCGTGTTCTGCGGTTCCAAGAAGAGCCTGAGCAGCGGCGTGCCCATGGCCAACGTGCTGTTTTCCTCCCAGCAGGTGGGTAGCGTCATCCTGCCACTGATGCTGTTCCACCAGATCCAGCTGTTCGTGTGCGCCGTGCTGGCCCGGCGTTATGCACAGATGAAAAAGCCGCCCCGGCAATGATTCTCTCTGATTGTCAGATATCGCCGACAAAAGCTGTCCTATATGGCTTACAAAACCCATTGCTACCAACGGTGTATGATCGTAGCGATTTGTCATGACGCCAAGGTGGTAATCGATGGATCTAGCGAAAATCGGCGACAAGATCGCGTGCAACTGCAAGGGCGGGCCCCATCGCATCGTGACCGGGGCAAGCACCGTCTTCGTCGACGATGTTCCGGTGGCCCGGGTCGGCGACAAGAGCTCCTGCGGGGCCGCCATCGTCTCGGGTGCCGACTGGTTCGAGGTCGAGGATCGTCCCGCAGCCATCAACGGCAGCCAGACCTCCTGCGGGGGCCGGGTGATCGCCGTCTCGAGTGCCAGCACCGGCTCGCCCATGAGTATCGACATCGGCGGCTTTCGCTTCCAGCAGGCACCGTCGATGGCCGCTACCGAAGCCCGACCGGCGGATCGTGCCATCCCGGGCCCGCCCGGCGTCGCACCAGAAAAACCGCAACAGACCCTGGCCAGGTCAGCAAGGCAAGCCCCGGCCCAAGGCAGCAATGA
>NZ_FQUJ01000025.1 GCF_900128925.1 Modicisalibacter ilicicola DSM 19980 | reverse complement strand
CGGAGACCATGCCGACGCCGGTCGATAGCAGCAGCCCCTATCGGCAATGGGAGACGTTGATGAGCGATTCAATCGCCTCGACGCTGGAACTGGCCGGCACGACTCGCGATAGCGTTTTCGAGATGGCATTTGGAACGCTCTATGCCGGGCCCTGGGCAGGTATGGCATGGGTAAAGACAAGCAACGATTGAGAGAAAGATCTTCATTCACGAAAGGTCGGGAGGCCTACCATGCATCAGGAACATCGTCTTGGCGTCAGCGAAGCCAACCTAGTTACTCGGAAACTGAAGCTCGAGCCCTGCAGCCAACGAGAGCTCGAGATAGCGCTCCAGGAAATCGATCAGCTTTATGGACTCGACAGCGTGGCTTTCGATGAAAATAAGCGAATGCTTCGTCTGGCTTACGATGCATCGCGTATTTGTATCGAATGCGTCGAAGAGGTTCTGACAAGACATTCGATCGACATCAGCCACGGCTGGTGGAACCGCTTCAAGGAAGATCACTACCGGTTCGTCGACCAAAACATCAAGGACAATGCCGCCAAGGATCCCTGGAGTTGTCATTGATCCTTGTCTCGTCCAAGACAGAGCAATCGTTTATCAGGAGGTCAGTCAATGTCGACGATGCCAGCCATTCTGGTGGTCAACTGTGGCTCATCCAGTCTGAAGTTTGCCGTGTTTGGTCTGGCTAATGGCCTCAACCGTCAGTGGTGGGGAGCGGCCAGTGGCATCGGTACCGAGCAGGGACGGCTTCGCGTGATGGAAGCCCGGGGGCAAGTACTCGCAAATAGCGATGTGCGGCTCGCGGATCATGCGGCGGCCATCGCCCACCTCGGCGAGGTCCTGCATCAGCAAGGCGAAGGACTCCACCTGGTGGGTATCGGCCATCGAGTGGTTCATGGTGGGCCGGACTGCGACTGTTCGCAGCGCGTCGACGACGCGCTGCTACGCCGCCTAGAAACGCTGATCCCGCTGGCCCCGCTGCATCTGCCGCACAACCTGGCCGGCATCACCGCCATGCGTGCGCATTTCCCCGATGTGCCCCAACTCGCCTGCTTCGATACGGTGTTCCATCATGGCCTACCCGCGGTCGCCCGACACACCGGGCTGCCGCGCGAGTACGAGGCCCAGGGCGTGCGTCGCTATGGCTTTCACGGGCTCTCCTACGAATTCATCGTCGAGAACCTGGTGCGTCGCCACGGCCCTGCGGCACTTTACGAACGTCTGATCGTCGCTCACCTGGGCAATGGTGCTTCCCTGGCAGCCATTCGCGGTGGGCACAGCGTCGAGACGACGATGGGGTTCAGCGCCCTTGGCGGCATGCCCATGGGGACCCGCAGCGGCGATCTGGATCCCGGCATCCTACTGTATCTAGCCGGGCAGCAGGGGCTCGATCCCCAGGCGTTACAGACGCTGCTCTACCGGCGCTCCGGTTTGCTGGGTCTCTCCGGCGTCAGCGCCGATATGCGCGAACTTTTAGCGCGCCGTAATGACATCCCGGAGGCCGCCCAGGCGATCGACTTCTTCTGCCATCGTGCCCGCCTCTTCATCGGTGCCCTGAGCGCCGCGCTCGGTGGACTGGACCGGCTGATCTTCACCGGCGGCATCGGCGCGAACGCGCCGGCCATCCGCATGCAGATCTGCGATGGCCTGGCGTACCTCGGCGTCACGCTGGACCCGCAGCGCAACCGCGAGTCGGAGCCGCTGATCTCCGCCGCCGATGGTTCGGTCCAGGTGGAAGCCGTGACCACCGATGAAGAACTGATGATCGCCACGCACGTGCAGCGCTTGTATGGCGACAGACGGGAGGACACATGACTCACAGAGCAGTTCAACGACTTGCCACGCTCGATGACCTGGTTCAACAGGCCCGGGACGGGGACCCGATCCGGGTCGCCGTGGTCAACGCGGCCCAGGCCTCGGTGCTGGAAACGCTTCACGACGCGGTGCGACTCGGGATCGCCGAGCCCCTGCTGATCGGGCGTTCGGCCGAGATCGCCGAGGTTGCGTCGGCACTCGGCTGGGACATCGACCCGGCATCGGTGATCGAGGCCGGCTCGGAGGCCGATGCCGCCCGCCGTGGGGTGGAACTCGTGCACAGCGGCCATGCCGATGCGCTGATGAAGGGGCACATCCACACCGATGCGTTCATGCGTGCCCTACTCGATGGTGAACGCGGCCTGCGTCAGCCCGGTAGCCGCGTCAGCCACGCCTTTCTGGTAGACATACCCAATTGCCCACGCCTGCTCGCCATCAGCGATGCGGCGGTGAATATCATGCCGGACCTCAACGCCAAGGCACAGATCCTGCGGAACGCCATCGCGCTGATGCAGATGGTCGGCGTCGAGACGCCCCGGGCGGCGGTGATCTCGGCGGTAGAGACCGTCAACCCGGCGCTCCCCTCCACCCTGGACGCCGCCTGTCTGACGCTGATGGCCCGGCGCGGACAGATCACCGGCGCCGAGGTCGATGGCCCGCTGGCTTTCGACAACGCGGTCTCCGAGCATGCGGCTCGGGAGAAAGGTATCGACTCCCCGGTGGCGGGCCAGGCGGACATCCTGCTGATGCCGGACCTGGTCTCCGGCAACGTCCTGGCGAAGAACCTGGAGTACCACTCCGGCGCCACCGCGGCGGGCGTGGTCATGGGGCTGATGGTGCCGGTGGTGCTGAGCTCTCGGGCCGACCCGCCCAAGGCACGCCTGGCGGGGTTGGGGGTCGCGGCCTTGATGTACCGGGCGGGCATCCGCCTGCCGGCCCCAACCGTACCGGAGACGGAATCCGCTTTCCACTGCGCGCCGCAGCCCGAGTCGGCCTGCTGCCCCAAGGAGGTGTGCTGATGGACGCCACCGTCAAGACGAACGATGCCACCACCAAGGCGAATACCACCGACGCGTCGACAACGACCGCATCAAAAGCGACCGTCGACCAACAGCTGAACGCGATGATCGGCATGCTCTCCGGCGGTCTGTCACCTAGCGCCGTCCAGCAGGCCTGGTGGGACTGGGCACAGCATCTCGCCGCCTCACTGGACACGCAGGCCAGGCTTGCCAAAAAGGCGGCCCGCCAGTGGCAGCGCTTCCGGGCCTACTCCGAGCGAGCTTGCCAAGACCCCGGGTGCGAACGCTGCATCGAGCCGCTGCCCCAGGACAAGCGCTTTCGTGGCGACGCCTGGCAACGGTGGCCCTTCAACGCCCTCTACCAGGGCTTCCTGCTGCAGCAGCAGTGGTGCCACGCGGCGACCACCGGCGTGCCGGGGGTCTCGCGCCATCACGAGGCGATGGTGACCTTCGGCGCCCGGCAGTGCCTCGACGTGTTCTCGCCGTCGAACTACCTCGCCACCAATCCGGAGCTGATCGAGCAGACGCTGCGCGAGGGTGGCGCCAACCTGGTCCGAGGCGCCGCCAACTTCCTGGAGGACTGGCAACGCCAGCTGGCGGGGCAAGGCCCGGCGGGGGTGGAGGACTATCGGGTCGGCCAGGAGGTGGCGGTGACGCCGGGCCAGGTGGTCTACCGCAACCGGCTCATCGAGCTGATCCAGTACGCCCCCGCCACGCAGGAGGTCCATGCCGAGCCGGTACTGATCGTGCCGGCCTGGATCATGAAGTACTACATCCTCGACCTCTCCCCGGAGAACTCCCTGGTGCGGTATCTGGTGAGCAAGGGCCACACGGTGTTCGTCGTCTCCTGGAAGAACCCGGGTAGCGACGAGCGGGACCTGGGCATGGCCGACTATCGCCGGCTAGGCGTCATGGCGGCGCTGGACGCGGTGACGGCCATCTACCCGGCACAGCGTATCCATGGGGTGGGCTACTGCCTGGGCGGGACCCTGCTGTCGATCGCCGCCGCCGCCATGGGCCGGGACGGGGACGAGCGCCTCGCCAGCCTCACGCTGTTGGCCGCGCAGACCGACTTCAGCGAGGCCGGCGAGCTGATGCTGTTCATCGACGAGGACCAGGTGCGCCTTCTCGAGGACATCATGGCCGTGAAGGGCTATCTGGACACCCGGCAGATGGCCGGGGCCTTCCAGCTACTGCGTTCCAAGGACCTGATCTGGTCGGCGATGGTGCGCAGCTACCTGGCCGGCGAGCGCCCCCCGATATTCGACCTGATGGCCTGGAACGCCGACGGCACGCGGATGCCGGCGCGTATGCACAGCGAGTACCTGCGCAAGCTGTTCCTCGACAACGATCTCGCCGGCGGGCGTTACAGCGTCGACGGCCGCCCCGTGTCCCTGACCGATATCCGTATCCCCGTGTTCGCCGTCAGCACTCGGAAGGATCACGTCGCCCCCTGGCGCTCGGTCTACAAGATCCAGTGGCTGACCCGGACGGAGGTGACCTTCGTGCTTTCCAGCGGCGGGCACAACGCGGGCATCGTCAGCCCGCCCGACCACCCCCGTCGCGTTCACCAGATCTCGACCATCCACCAGGGGGAGCCGTTCGTGGACCCGGATGGCTGGCAGGCCGAGGCGCTGCACCACGAGGGCTCCTGGTGGCCCTGCTGGCAGGGCTGGCTGGAGACGCACAGCGGCGAGCGCGTCCCGGCCCGGGAGCCCGGCGCGACGGCAGGCTACCCGGCCCTGAATGAGGCCCCGGGGCGTTATGTCCTGGAGCAGTGAGCCCGTCCCACGGGCCTGGAAGGGGGTCGGTGCAATCGAAGACCCCCAGAGCAGCCGTGCCGAAGGGCGCGGCCAAAGCCATAGTCAGCGAGGTAAGCAACCATGAAGGAATCCAACGTCGTTCTCTGCGCCCCGGTGCGCACGGCCATCGGCACCTACGGTGGCACACTCAAGGGCATGCCGGCACCCGAGCTCGGTGCTACCGCCATCGCCGAGAGCCTGCGCCGCTCGGGCTTGGCCCCCGAGGACGTGCAGAGCGTGGTGCTGGGTCAGGTGGTCCAGGCCGGCGCCAAGATGAACCCGGCGCGCCAGGCCGCGATCCATGCCGGCTTGCCGGTGTCGGTGCCGGCGATGACGGTCAACCGGGTCTGCGGCTCCGGCGCCCAAGCCGTGGCCAGCGCCGCCCAGGAGGTGATGCTCGGGCATCTCGACTGTGCCATCGCCGGCGGAATGGAGAATATGGACCTCGCGCCCTACCTGGATCTCGCCGGACGCTGGGGCCATCGCATGGGCAATGCCGAAATCTACGACAGCATGCTGCGCGACGGGCTCAATGATGCCTTCTCCGATCAGCACTCGGGGTGGCACACCGAGGATCTGGTCAGCCGCTTCGGCATCAGCCGCGAGGATCAGGACCGCTGGGCGGCGCGCAGCCAGCAGCGCTTCAGCGAGGCGCAGGCGGCAGGACGCTTCGACGTCGAGATCGTGCCGCTCGAAATCAAATCCCGCAAGGGCACGGTGGCCTTCGAACGTGACGAGCACAATCGTCCGGACGCCACCGCCGAGGGCCTCGGCAAACTCAGGCCGGCCTTCCGCAAGGACGGCACCATCACCGCCGGCAACGCCCCGGGGCTGAACACGGGCGCGGCGGCGATGATCGTCGCTGATCGCGCCTGGGCGGAACGCCATGACCTCGAGCCCATGGCGCGGCTAGTGAGCTACGGTATCGGCGCCGTCGAGCCCGGCTACTTTGGCCTTGGCCCGGTGCCGGCGGTGCAACAGGCACTGGCACGTGCCGGCTGGAGCATGGGTGATATCGAGCGCATCGAGATCAACGAGGCCTTCGCGGCCATCGCCCTTGCTCTGACCCGGGAGCTCGGGCTAGCCGAGGACATCGTCAACGTGGAAGGCGGCGCGATCGCCCACGGCCATCCCATCGGCGCCACCGGTGCGGTGCTGACCACCCGGCTGTTGCACGCCATGGTCCGAGATGACGTGCGCCGCGGCGTGGTCACCTTGTGCATCGGTGGCGGCCAGGGGGTGGCGCTGGCGCTGGAGCGCCTAGCGTAACCGCGAATCAACCCGTACGCGCGGCTCGCTATGAAAGTGCCGAGCCGCGCCACTCAAGGAGGCAACATCATGAAAGCACTCGTCTATCATGGTCCTGGCCAGCGTCGCTGGGAGGACAAACCGCGCCCAGGCATCACCAAGCCCACGGATGCGGTGGTGCGCATTACCCATACCACCATCTGCGGCACCGACCTGCACATCCTCAAGGGCGACGTACCCGCCGTGGAGGATGGTCGTATCCTCGGCCACGAGGGCGTCGGCGTCGTCGAGGAGGTCGGCGACGGCGTGAGCCATATTCAGGTCGGCGATGAGGTGCTGATTTCCTGCATCACCTCGTGTGGCCGCTGCGACTATTGCAAGCGGGGTCTCTATGCCCACTGCCGCGACGGCGGCTGGATCCTCGGTCACCTGATCGACGGCACCCAGGCCGAGTACGTGCGTATCCCGCACGCGGACAACAGCCTGCACCGTTTACCCAAGGACATGGACCGCGCCGCGGCGGTAATGCTCAGCGACATTCTGCCTACCGGTCATGAGATCGGCGCCCTGAACGGCGAGGTGGGGCTCGGCGACACGGTGGCCATCGTCGGCGCCGGCCCCATCGGCCTGGCAGCGCTGATGACCTCCCGCTTCTACTCCCCGGCGCGGATCATCATGGTCGACCCGGACGAGAACCGCCTGGCCATGGCGAAGCAATTGGGCGCCACCGACACCATCGCCCGGGAGCCGATCGATGCCATCGACGAGCTGACCAATGGCGAAGGCGTGGACGTGGCCATGGAAGCGGTAGGCATTCCCGAAACCTTCGACATCTGCCAGCGCATCGTCCGCCCGGGGGGGCATATCGCCAACATCGGCGTACACGGCAAGAGCGTCGAGTTCCGCCTACAGGATCTGTGGATCAAGAATGTCACGGTGCGTACCGGCCTAGTGAACACCAACACGACTCCGGTGCTGATGCGCATCGTCGAGGCCGGTGGCGTCGAGCCCGCGGGTTTGGTGACCCACCGCTTCAAGCTCGACGACATCGAGAAGGCCTACGATATCTTCAGCGAAGCGGCGAAGGAGCAGGCCATCAAGATGCTGCTGACCGCCGAGTGATGCTCACCCTCATCGGAAATGACGGTCACTTCGAGGCCGCTGAATATCGATCATGCGAATAAGGAGCACAAGCATGGAGTTGAAAGGCAAGACGATCGCGATCACCGGCGCCGCCCAGGGGCTTGGTCGAGCCATGGCGGTACACCTCGCACAATGCGGTGCACAGCCCGCCCTGCTGGACAGGGATGAGGAGGGCCTGCGGCAGACCCACGCCGCTTGTGGGCAAGCAGGAGCGCGCAGTCGGTACTATCCCGTGGATATCACCGAGGAAACCCAGGTGGAAGCGTGTTTCCAGGCGTTGGCGAATGATTTCGGCACACTGGATGGGGTGATCAACAACGCCGGCATTACCCAGGATGGCCTGCTGGTCAAGGCCAAGGACGGCCAGGTCGTCAAAAAGATGTCATTGGCGGACTGGGACGCGGTCTCGCATATCGATATGCGTGGCGTCTTTCTGTGCGCCCGAGAGGCGACGGCGCGCATGATCGAGGCCCGAGCGGATGACACCGCCCGCCAATTCCCTGGGCTGATCCTTAACATTTCGAGTATCAGCCGTGCGGGCAATATCGGGCAGACCAACTACTCGGCGGCAAAGTCGGGGGTGGATGCGATGACCGTCACCTGGGCCAAGGAGCTCGCCCGCCACAACATCCGTGTCGCCGCCATCGCTCCAGGATTCTTCCGCACGGCCATGGTCGAGGCAATGCCCGACAAGATCCTCGACAAGCTGCGGGCCCAGATCCCGCTGGGACGGCTCGGCGATCCTGAAGAGGTCGCGCACGCGGCGCAGTTCATCTTCGAAAACGACTACTTCAATGGCCGCATCCTGGCGTTGGATGGCGGGCTGCGTTTGTAGACGGGGGCGCAGCAAGAAGGCGTGGTTCTGACTTATAAAGGAGTGAACAGCAATGAAACGCGAACGCGTGGAGCAAAAGTCTTTCGTGGATCCGGTTTGCGGCATGCAGGTCAGCTACAAGACCGCCGCCGCGGAGTCCGACTATCACGGTAAACACTATTACTTCTGTGCGACGGCCTGCCGCGAACAGTTCGACGCGGATCCCGCGCGCTATGTTCGTACGCACCGCCAGCATGGGTCGAGACGTGGGTGAACGTCGAGGCCCTTCAGCCGTGATCCAGGCCCCGACCGTCTGCGCCGATCCCACGCACCGGGAGCCCGTGACCGTGATCGGCGCGGGCCCCGCCGGGCTGGCCTGCGCCATCGTTCTGGCGCGCGACGGGCAGCGCGTGATCGTGCACGAGCGCCGCGGCCGCGTTGGCGCCCGCTTCCACGGCGACTTCCAGGGGCTCGAGAGCTGGAGCGACGGCATCGATGTACTCGATGAGCTCACGAGTGCGGGAATCCGGCCCAGCTTCGAGCATCATGCCATCTCTCGGGTCACGGCCTTCGATGGCTGGGGCGGTCGCCACGAGGTTCGCTCGGACAAGCCGTTGTACTACCTGGTGCGGCGTGGGTCGGGAACGGATACGCTGGATCACGCGCTGTTCGAACAGGCCCAGGCCAGCGGCGTGGAGGTAAGGCTGTCCTCTCCCATCAAGAGTACTTCCGGCCCCGCCGTCGTGGCCACGGGGCCGGTGCTCGCCAACGTCATGGCGGTGGGCTACCTGTTCGAGACCACCATGCCGGACGGCCAGTGGGCCTGCTTCAGCGACCGCCTGGCGCCGGGCGGCTACGCCTACCTGCTGGTGCGGAATGGCCAGGGTACCGTCGCCACCTGTCTGTTCCGGGAGTTCACCCATAGCGACGCGTTCCTGGCGCGCACGATCGCCTTCTTTATTGAGCATGCCGGGCTGGACATGCGCGCCGCGCGTCCTTTCGGTGGGGTCGGCAACTATGGACCGCCCTGCCGGGGCGAGCACGAGGGACGCCTGCTGGTGGGCGAGCATGCGGGCTTTCAGGATGCACTGGCGGGCTTCGGCATGCGTTATGCCCTGCGCTCGGGCGTCCTGGCCGCGCGCAGCCTGCTGGAGGGTAGCGATTACGACTCGCTGTGGCGACGCTCGCTGCTGCCGGCCATCCGCCAGGGCATCGGCAACCGACTGCTGTACGCGAAGGTCGGTGACCGAGGACGACGGGCCATGTTTCGCCGGCTGGCGGCGGGAGATGCGCGCCCGATGCTCGCCAAGCTATACCGCCCGAGCCTGTTGGGCCGGGTCCTGTACCCATTCGCGCGACGCCACGGACGCATACCCCAGCACGATCCGGACTGCTGCGACAACGCCTGCACCTGCCTGCGTTGCCTGTGCGGGCGTCATATCAACTCGGGGGCCGCCGCGTCGCGGCAGGATCCTCGGCCGCTGGAATTCTAGGGAGATAGAAAACAAACATGGAAACCATTGACATGAAAGGACGCAAGGGCTTGGTCGTGGGCATCGCCAACGAACATAGCCTGGCCTGGTCGGCCGCCCGGCATTTTCGCCATGCCGGCGCGGAGTTGGCGCTTACCTATCTCAACGACAAGGCCCGTCCCCATGTCGAGCCGCTGGCCCGGGAGGTGGATGCCGGGCTCTTGCTGCCCTGCGACGTGACGGTGCCGGGGCAGCTGGAGGCGGTGATCGAGGCGATCCGCCAGCGCTGGGGGCGGCTGGACTTCCTCATGCACGCCATCGCCTGGGCCCGCAAGGAGGAGCTGCACGGACGCCTCACGGACTGCTCGGCGGAGGGCTTCGCGGAGTCGATGCTGGTGTCCTGCCACTCGCTGATCCGCATGGCCCAGTTGGCCGAGCCGTTGATGGACCGGGGCGGCAGCCTCATGACGCTGAGCTACGTCGGTGCCGAGAAGGTCGTCGATCACTACAACGTCATGGGGCCCGTCAAGGCCGCGCTGGAGGCCTCGGTGCGCTACCTGGCCCACGAACTGGGCCCCCGCAACATCCGCGTCAACGCGCTCTCCGCCGGTACGGTCAAGACCCGGGCGGCCTCCGGTATCGAGCATTTCGACGAACTGCTCAACGAGTCCGCGAAGCGGGCGCCGCTGCGCCGCACCGTGGAGGCCGACGAGGTCGGTCGCACCGCGCTGGTGTTGGCCAGCGACTACACCACGGCGATCACCGGCGAGGTGCTCTACGTCGACGCCGGCTTTCATGCCGCCGGCATGGTATTTCACTGAGTCATGACATTTCACTGCAACTAGCAAGGAGGCTTCCATGATGTTGTCGGCATTTCTCAGCCGCATCGTTCGGGTCGGAGAGCTCACGGTGATAACGCCGTCCGGGCGGCGGCAGCGTTTCGGGCCGGGTGGCGCGCCCGCGGTCACGGTGCGGCTCCACCACCGGGCGCTCTATCGCAAACTGATCATGAACCCCGATCTGTATCTGGGCGAGGCCTACATGGACGGGACCTTGACCGTGGAGGAGGGGAGCCTGCGCGACTTGCTCGAGCTCTGCACCGCCAACGGCGAGGCTCTCGATAGCCATCCGATTCAGCGGGTGCGGCGGCGGCTCGGCCGGCCCCTGCGTTATCTGCAGCAGTACAATCCGCTCGGCCGCTCGCGCGCGAATGTCGCCCATCATTACGATCTCTCGGCCGAGCTGTTCGATCTATTCCTCGACCGGGATCGCCAGTATTCCTGCGCCTATTTCCCGGACGGCAACGAGAGCCTCGAGCAGGCGCAGGAGAAAAAGAAGCGCCATATCGCCGCCAAGCTGTTGTTGCAGCCGGACATGCGCGTGCTCGATATCGGCTCGGGCTGGGGCGGCCTCGCCCTGCATATCGCCGAGAGCGCCGGGGCCCGTGTCAAGGGGATCACCCTCTCCGAGGAGCAGTTGAAGGTCGCCCAGCAGCGGGCGGTGCGCTCCGGGCTGGCCGAGCGTGCGCGCTTCGAGCTGCTCGACTACCGAGCGGAGCGCGAGGTCTACGACCGGATCGTCTCGGTCGGCATGTTCGAGCACGTCGGGGTGTCGCACTATGGGGGGGTTCTTCCGCACCCTGAAGGGCCTGCTCAAGCCCGACGGCGTCGCCCTGATCCATGCCATCGGGCGCATGGAGCCGCCGGGGCAAACCAATCCCTGGCTGCGCAAGTACATCTTCCCGGGCGGCTATTGCCCCGCGCTCTCGGAGGTGCTGGCCGCGGTGGAAAAGGCCGGCCTGTGGGTAACGGACATCGAGGTGCTGCGCCTCGACTATGCGGAGACGCTGCGGGAGTGGGCGCGACGCTTCGCGGCCAACCGCGAGCAGGTGCGTGCATTCTACGACGAACGCTTCTGTCGCATGTGGGAATTCTACCTGAACATGTGCGAGATGGCCTTTCGCAACGGACCGATAATGGTCTTCCAGATCCAGCTCGCACGCCAGCGGGACGCCGTTCCCCCGCACCGGAACTACATCGCGGATTGGGAGCGTGCCCTGGAAAACCGCGCCAACAACGAAATTGTGTGAGCGGACCGGGTCGAAAGATGGCGTCCCCGTTGGCACCGAGCTCAACGGGCTCCGAATAATAGGGAGGCCGCTCCTATGCAAGCCGTGAAACGTATCATCGTCGCCGCGTCGGCCCTCCTCGTGCTCGCCGGCGCCGCCGGCCTCGGCTGGAAATATCTCGACTGGAAATATGAGGGCGATTTGCACGAGGACCACGATCGCCTGGAGCTGCTGGGCAATGTCGACGTGCGACAGGTCAATCTGGCGTTCAAGGTCCCGGGGCGGATAGCCGCGCTCACCCAGGAGGAGGGCGACGCCGTCGCGGCGGGACAGGTCGTCGCGTCCCTCGAGCGGGATGACTTCGACGACGAGGTCCGCCTGGCCCAGGCACGGGTCGAGCGCCAAGCGGCCGCACTCGCCGCGCTGGAAGCCGGCACGCGGTCGGCGGAGATCGACCAGGTGCGCGCCCTGGTCGCGCAGCGTCGGGCGGCGCTGCGCCTCGCCCAAGCCACCCTAGACCGCCAACAGGCGCTGGCGGCACGCAACGTCGCCTCGCATCAGATCCATGACGAAGCGCAGGCGCGCCTCGACGAAGCCCGGGCCCAGCTGCGTGCCACCATGAAAACCCTGGAGCTGGCGGAGGCCGGGCCGCGCCGGGAAGACATCGACCAGGCCCGCGCCCAGCTCAATGCCGATCTGGCCGCACTCAGCCTTGCGCAGCGACGCCTTACCGATGCAACCCTGATCGCACCCAATGACGGGGTCATCCTCACGCGCGTGCGCGAGCCCGGCGCCATCGTGGCGCCGGGTGAGACGATCTACACCCTGACCTTGACCTCGTCGGTCTGGGTCCGCACCTATGTGAGCGAACCCGAACTTGGCCACGTCCGTCCAGGCATGCCGGCCGAGATCCGCACCGACTCCGGCGGGGTCTATCGAGGGCAGGTCGGCTTCATCTCGCCGCGCGCCGAATTCACACCCAAGACCGTGGAGACCCGCGAGCTCAGAACCAGCCTCGTCTATCGGCTGCGGGTGATCGTCGAGGATCCGGACGACGGCCTCAGGCAGGGCATGCCGGTGACGGTGATCCTGCAACCAAATCAGGAGGCTGAATCATGACCGAAACTCTTGTCCGGATCGATGGGGTCACAAAACGCTTCCTTGAAAATGGAACACCCGCCGTCGAGGCGCTGACCGCTCAAATCAAGTCCGGCCAGGTCACTGGTCTGGTCGGGCCCGACGGCGCCGGCAAGACCACGCTCCTGCGCCTCATCGCCGGCCTACTTCTGATTGATGATGGCACCCTCCGCGTTTGTGGCTTCGATCCGAAGACACACGCCGCTCCCCTGCACCGCGTCGTCGCCTACATGCCCCAGCGTTTCGGCCTCTACGAGGATATGTCGGTGATCGAAAATCTCGAACTCTACGCCGACTTGCGCTCGGTAATCGGGACTGAACGGGATGAAGCCTTCGCGCGGCTGCTGTCGTTCACTGGGCTCGAGTCCTTCACCGGACGACTCGCCGGAGCGCTCTCCGGCGGCATGAAGCAGAAGCTCGGCCTCGCCTGCGCGCTGATCAAGCGGCCCCGGTTGCTGCTGCTCGACGAACCGAGCGTCGGGGTCGATCCCCTCTCGCGGCGCGAGCTCTGGCGCCTGGTCTACGAACTTGTTGATCAAGACATTGGTGTGGTCTGGAGCACCGCCTATCTCGACGAAGCCGAACGCTGCGCCTCGGTGCTGCTGTTGAGTGAAGGCAAAGCGCTGTACCAGGGGCCGCCCCAGGCACTGACCCGAAGCCTTGAGGGACGAACCTTCCAGGTTCGAAACATAAGTGGCGAGCGCCGCGCCGTGCTGGCTCGCGCTTTGGAACGGCCCGCCGTGATCGACGGCGTCATCCAGGGACGCAGCGTCCGGCTGGTGGTCGGCAAGGGCGGCGTTGCGCCAGCGCCGGGCGACATCGGCGCCGGGCCCGAGGCGGTGATAGCAGCGGTGCCCCCGCGCTTCGAGGACGCCTTCATGGACCTGCTCGGCGGCGGCCCGCGGGGTCGATCGCCGTTTGCGGACGCCTATGCATCCCGGGAACATCCTATCGACAGCGTCGTCGAGGCCCAGGATCTCACCCGCCGTTTTGGCACCTTTACCGCCGCCGACGGGATCCATTTCCGGGTCAAGCGGGGCGAGATCTTCGGGTTGATCGGGCCCAACGGCGCCGGCAAGTCGACGATCTTCAAGATGCTGTGCGGGCTGTTGCGGCCGACGTCCGGGACGGCCCGTGTCGTCGGGCTCGATCTCGCCAAGGCTCCGAGCGAGGCGCGGGCACGGCTCGGCTACATGGCGCAGAAGTTCTCGCTCTACGGCGATCTGAGCGTACGACAGAATCTGGAATTCTTCGCCGGCGTCTACGGACTCGGCGGCCGCCGGCGCCGCGACGCCCTGAAACGCATGGTCGAGACCTTCGCCCTCGGCCCCCATCTCGATGTCGACGCCAGCACCCTGCCGCTGGGCTTCAAGCAGCGGCTGGCGCTTGCCTGCGCGGTGATGCATGACCCCGACGTGCTGTTTCTCGACGAGCCCACCTCCGGCGTCGACCCCCGAACCCGGCGCGAATTCTGGTCACACATTAATGCCATGGTGGCGAACGGTGTCACCGTTATGGTGACCACGCACTTCCTTGACGAGGCGGAGTATTGCGATCGCACGGCGCTGGTCTATCGCGGTCGCATCATCGCCACCGGCGCGCCGGATGATCTGAAGGAGCGGGCTCGCGGTGCAGGCCGATCCGATCCGACCCTCGAGGATGCCTTCATCGCCCTGGTTGAAGCCGATGACCGCGAGAGTCTGGCATGAACGCGGACGTCTCAGCAGGCAAACAGAAGCTTCGCCGGGTTCTCGGCATTGTGCGCAAGGAGACCCGCCAGGCCTGGCGCGATCCCAGCAGCATCCTGGTGGCCGTCGTGCTACCGCTGATTCTGCTGTTCCTGTTTGGTTACGGCGTCACCTTCGACCCGCGCTTCTTCACGGTCGGGTTGGTGGTCGAACAGCCGACCCCCGAGAGCGGCAGCTTCACCGCAGCGCTCTCCCAGTCACCCTATTTCAGAATTGAAACCGCGCGCGATCGCCGCACCTTCGAGGCGGCTCTCGTCGCTGGCGACATCCACGGTATCGTCGTGCTGCCGGCCGACTTCGCCGAGCAGGCGTATCGCGGCGAGAGCGCACCGATTCAGGTCATCGTCGATGGCAGCGACCCCAACACCGCCGATCTGGTGGGCAATTACTTAGGGCTGCTGTGGGCGAACTGGCTCGAGCAGGAGTCGGTTAGTCGGGCCCAGCCCCTGCTGCCCATGGCCGTCGAGCTCCAGCCGCAGGTTTGGTTCAACCCGGAGGCCTCGAGCCGCCACTACCTGGTACCCGGTTCTATCGCCATCATTCTCACCATGATCGGTGCGTTGTTGACGGCGCTCGTGATCGCCCGTGAGTGGGAGCGCGGCACCATGGAGGCGCTGCTCGCCACCCCCATCGAAATTCCCGAGCTCCTGGTCGGTAAGCTGGTGCCCTATTTCCTGCTCGGCATGGGCTCGATGGCGCTGTCGGTCGCCACTGCCGTGCTCCTGTTCGGCGTACCCTTTCGCGGCTCCTTCGCGCTGCTCACGCTGGTCTCGGCAGTCTTCCTGTTGGCCGCCCTGGGTCAGGGGCTCTTGATCTCGACGGTGACCCGCAACCAGCTCGTCGCGGCGCAGGTCTCCATTCTGTCGGCTTTTCTGCCGGCCTTCTACTTCTCGAACTTCGTGTTCGAGATCGATAGCATGCCCTGGGCCCTGCAGCTCATCAGCTACGCGGTGCCGGCCCGCTACTTCGTTTCGACGCTGCAGACACTGTTCCTCGCCGGTGACATCTGGAGTGTGATCCTGCCCGACCTGCTGGGGCTCGCGGCAATCGCCGCCGGCTTTTTTACCCTGACCGCTATCACCACGCGCAGACGGCTGGAATAGGTCATGTGGCGACGCATCCTGGCACTGATCACAAAGGAGCTGCTGGCCAGCGTCCGCGACCGGCAGACGCGCTGGGTGGTGCTGTTCTCGCCGCCATTTCTGCTGCTGATCTACGCTTTCGCCATCACCCAGGAAGTCACGAACGTCTCCATGGCGGTTCTCAATCAGGACTTGGGGCGGGAAGCCCGCGAACTCGTCAGCCGCTTCGAAGGGGCCGAGACTTTCGAACGCATTCACTATCTGACGGGCGTGGCCGAGATCGCGCCGGCAATCGAGTCCCAGGACGTGATCATGGTCCTCCACCTCGGGCCGGACTTCTCGCGTCGGATCGCCGCCGGGGAGCGCGCCGAGGTTCAACTGCTGCTCGACGGTCGGCGCACCAACGCGGCGCAGATCCTGCTGGGCTATGCCACGCGCATCGTCGCGCGTTTCAACGAAACACTGAGCAAAGGCGGCGCGCGCCCGCCGACGAGGGTGATCACGCGGGCCTGGTTCAACCCTAATGCCGAACCGCTGTGGTCGGCCGTCCCCGCCCTTTTCGCGGTCCTGACCGCAATGGTCGGCTTCATGGTCTCGGCGCTGGCCGTCGCCCGCGAACGGGAACTCGGCACCTTTGAGCAGCTGCTGGTCTCGCCGCTCCAGCCGGTCGAGATCCTCGTCGGCAAGACGGTACCGGCGCTGCTCATCGCCCTCACCAGTGCCAGCGCCATGCTCGCACTCGGTTGGGTCGTGCTCGACGTGCCGCTGAGGGGCTCGCTGATCGGGCTGTTTGCCGGTATGACCGTGTATCTCGCCGCCATCATCGGCATCGGGCTGTTCATCTCATCACTCGCCTCGACCCAGCAGCAGGCTGTCATCGGACTGCTGCTCTACCTGGTGCCGGCCGTACTGCTGTCCGGCTACGCGACCCCGGTGGAAAATATGCCCGACTGGCTGCAGTGGCTCAGCACCATCAACCCGATCACCCACTTCATCGCCATCTGCAAGGGCGTATTCTTGAGGGCCGTGCCGGCGGAGGTCATCCTCCGTCATATCTGGCCGATGGCGCTGATCGCGACCACCACGCTCTCGGCCGGGACCTGGCTGTTCCGGCGACGCACCACCTAGCAGCCTGTCGGACTTTCCCTCGCAACGAGCGGTCAAGTCCGACAGGTTGCCTCAAGCGCGTGTTCAAGATCGACATCGAAGCCTATGGGAAGGCACCAGGTTTACGGTGCCTGGGATTCCTCCAGGTAGCGGAAGAAGTCCGAATCGGCGCTCAGCATGATGGTGCTGTTCTGCCCCAACGCCCGGTAGCTTTCCAGCGTGCGGAAGAACGAGTAAAACTCGGGATCGGCACCAAACGCCTCGCCGTAGATACCGGTGGCCTCGGCGTCGGCGTTGCCGCGGATTTCCTCGGCTTTGCGAGCCGCCTCGGAGCGAATGCGCTGAAGATCGCGCTCCATGTTGCCCAGGATTTCCTGGCTGCGGCCCATGCCTTCGGAGCGGAATCGCTCGGCGATCGACTGACGCTCGGCGATCATCCGGCTTTCGACCTGCTTGCGCACCGAGTCGATGTAGTTGACCCGCTTGATGCGCACGTCGTCGAGCTCGATGCCCAGCCGCGGCATGGAATCCTGGGCGCGGGCGAGAATTTCCTGCTCCAGCCGTTCGCGTCCCAGCTTGGGCTGCTTCTCCAGGTTCACGTCGGCGCGTTCGGCCAGTGCGGGGTCGTCGAGTGCGTCGACATCCACGGCCCAGTCCTTGGAGCGCACGATTTCCTCGAGCTCGGTCGACGAGACCATGTCGCGCACCACCGAGTCGATGATGTCGTCGAGCCGGGTGCGTGCACCGGCTTCGTCGCGCACGCTGGTCAAAAACAGCAGCGGATCGGTGATCCGCCAGCGCGCCGTGGTATCGACCAGGATGAACTCGCGGCCACGCGTCGGAATCTGGGTGACCTCACCGTCCCAGACCAGCAGGCGCTTGTCGAAGTAACGGACCTGCTGCCAGGGCAGCTTGACCTTGAGCCCGGGCTCGCTGATCACGTCGCCGATGGGCTCGCCGAACTGGACGATGATGGCCTGCTCGGCCTCGTCGACGGTATAGAACACGAAGTTTCCGGCTGCGATCAGCACGACCGCGACGATTGCGATGAGTATCGATTTCATTCGTCATCTCCAGCGTTGCGGGCGCGGCGGTTGACATCAAGTAGCGGCAGCGGGCTCACCTGGCCGTCCTGGACGACCAGCACCTGGCCGATGTTGGGCAGCACCTCGTTGATGGTTTCCAGGTACAGCCTGGAACGGGTCACCTCGGGGGCCTGCAGGTACTCGGTGAGCACTGCGGAGAAGCGCGTGCTTTCGCCCAGCGCCCGGTTGACGCGCTCGGTGGCATAGCCCTCGGCCTCGGCGACGGCGCGCAGGGCCGCACCCTCGGCGTTGGGAATTTCCTGATTGACGCGCTTCTGCGCCTCGTTGATCGTGCGTTCGCGCTCCTGGCGGGCCTCGTTGACCTCGTTGAACGCCGGCTGCACGGCCGGCGGCGGCACCACGTCCTGCATCTCCACGGTGTTGATCCGGATGCCAGCGTTGTAACCGTCCATGATCTCCTGGATCTCGCCGCCCGCCTTCTGCTGGATTTCGACGCGCCCGACCGTGAGCACCTCGGAGCCGAGCATGTTGCCGACGATGCGGCGCATCACGGATTCGGAGATATCGCGCAGCGTGCGGGTCGACTCGCGCATTTCGTACAGGAACTCGATCGGGTCGTCGATGCGGTACTGGACCACCCATTCGACGTCGATCATGTTCAGGTCGCCGGTAAGCATCAGCGACTCGTCCTCGAGTTGCTGACTGCTGTAGGTGGTACTGCCGCCGGCGCGAGTGTCCTGGGTGCGGAAACCGAATTCCTGCTTGAGCACCCGCTCGGTGGCCACGCGCTGCACCTGATCGATGCCGAACGGGATCTTGAAGTGCAGGCCCGGGTCGGTGATGCCGACGACCGCGCCGAAACGCTTGACCACGGCCCGTTCCTCGGGCTGGACGGTATAGAACGCGCTGAACGCGCCCCAGATCACCAGCACCAGTATGGCGACGCCGATGATGCCCTTGCCCAAAGGCCGGCCGGTGATGACCTTGTTGAACAACTCGGCCAGGTCCGGCGGACCTTGCCGGCCGCGACCGTTTGAACCTGCGGATTGAATCATGTCTTGCTCCGTTGAAGCCGATCATACCAGCCTAACGGTTTCCGCCCGGCCGGAACAGTCGGCAGACGGGATTCAGTGCGATGGATTTCAAAACCATCTCTTGCGAAGACGCCAGGACGCATCCGGGTTAGTCCGTTGGCCGGGGATCCGGTGCACTGCGGCTGAGCAGGGTGGCGAATGGCCGCAACGCGGGGATATGGTCAAAAACAATCACGATCGTGGCGGTGAGCAGCACTCCGATCAGCATGCCAGCCAAGCCCCAGACCCAGCCCCAGAAAACGATGGAAACAAGCACCACCAGTGGTGAGATGGCCAGACTACGGCCTGTCAAGCGGGGGTCGACAACATTGCCCAGCAATTGCTGGATGACGATCAATCCGGCGATCGTCACCAGCGCCCACCCGGGCCCGAACTGCAGCAAGGCAATGACTGTCGCCGGGATCACGGCGATGGTGGAGCCGATATAGGGGATGTAATTGAGCAGAAAAATAACGATCCCCCACAACAGTGCGAAATCCACCCCGAGCAGCCACAGCCACAGGCCGCTGATCGCTCCGGTGATCGCGCCGATCAGGGTTTTGACCACGAGAAACCGGCGCACCTGCTCGGACGCGGTGGCAATCGTTGCCAGGATGGTCTGCATGCGGGTTTCACTGAGGCCGGCGGTCATTGTTTTCCGCCATTCACCGGCCTCGATCAGCATCAGCAGCACCAGAAAGAACACCAGCAGCAACATGGCCATCAATAGCCACAAATAGCCAAATCCTGATGTCATCAAACCCAGCGCCGGCCCATACAGATTGCGAAGTGGCTCGGTGAGGATGTCGGCGTGCATCGCGTGGCGCTCGGCGAGCGCTTGTAACTGCGCCCAGAGTTGCTGGGCGGCCGCGGCATAAGTCGGCGCCTTGGCCAGTATCATGCTCAGACTGAACCACACGCTCGCCACCAGCACACCGAGCACGGCAAGCAAAACGCTCATGCACACCACAACGCTCAGCCAGCGCAACGGCCGCGGTAACCAAGCATCAAGCCGGCCCTGCAGCGGCCGTAGGATGAGCGTGACGAAAAACGCCAGCGTCAGTGGCATGGTGACCACATAAGTCGCCTTGAGCGCCCATCCCACCAAAATAACCGTGATCACTGTCAACAGAATGACTATGGTCTGACGTCCGGGATCCACGTTGGCAGCAGCATCACGCATACGCCCCCCTCATTTATCACGGAGCTCACCGGCGGCTCGCCTACAACCAGCACCCCTAATCCCGCGATTGTGTCAGCCAGGATATAGAAAAAACTCGTGAGATGAGTAAGGTAAAAGAATGCGAAGCCTTACCGCTCACCTCATCGCCAACGAGCAACGAGGTTTGATCCGATAGTTTCACAAACTGTGCTGCCCTTCAAGATCATCGCGTCCACCGACGAGACGCTGACGGTCTAGGTGGCCTTGGTGTTATTCGGCGAGTATTGTCATGTGCTGGGCGATGGCTGCGTCGAATGGGCACGGGGCCCGGACATCCAGGCCGACCACCATCACGACCACATTGGCCAGCATGGTAATCAGCAGCAGGATCTCGATGCGCTTGCCTTGCCGAGACCGGAGCATGCCGAAGCCCAGCCCGAACAGGGGGCTTTTGACATCGCGGAACCCTTCCTCGATCTACATGCGCTGGCGGTAGATCTTCACCACCATCTCTGCCCGCCTGGCGCGATCCGATAGGTTGCTGACCAGCACCCAAGGTGCCTTCTGTCGCCGGGCAATTTGCCGGCTGCCACCGTCTTGGGAGACCCAGCCCCGCGTGTTGTGATGTTTGCGCCCTTGCGGCGGGCGATGATAGAGTCCCGGCTGGGTGGTGAGCGGGTTGCTTTCTGGACGGAGCCCAGCGCACGCGGTACCGAGGTCGCTTGTTTGTGGGGCATGGACGACGACGGCTCCTGAACTATTCAATTCCCAGATAAGGCTTCCACTTGCTGGAAGGTTAATAGGGTCGCAATATTTGCCATCCTGCCTTTGACCTTCCCATGCTGGAAGGCCTCACCCCCAATTGAAATTCGAAGGAGATAGTTATGATCAGATTGAACGTTCCGAAGATGAGCTGCGGGCACTGTACCGCTGCAATCGAGAAGGCGATCAAGGCGATCGATCCGACCGCCAAGGTTTCGTGTGATCTCGGGACGCACAATGTAGAAGTGGAAAGTTTTCTGAGCGAACGGGCCTTGTCCGAAGCAATCCGCGATGCCGGTTATGATGTGAAAACTCCGGCATCGACCTGACACAGAAAATGGCGTCGGCGACCCGACACCATCTCAACACGTCATCTGATGGACGAGACCGTTCGCAGTCCCGGACATTTTCGACAAGTGCCTCCAGTTGCTCCTGTTCGACAAGCCCCGGAACAAGGACATCGCCAATCACAAATGACGCATCATCGGCGCGTTCTTGCAGACCCATTGGTGCCCGGTGGAACTCCTCGTATTTGCCCTGTCGCCTTGTGGCGAATGCAGCCTTGGCCGCAAATACCGAACTGTCGCGGCTTGATGAACCTCCTGCACGTCCGCGCTGCTGAAGTTGCAGGCGAGGCCCGGGAATGCTAGATGTGGGCTATGAGTCTTGCCAGCGAAAAACCGGGTGGGTCTGTACTTAGCGGCATGCCGCTAAGTACGCAAGTCGACGCCGCCACTTGCGTTCCAGAACTTCGGGAGGGCCGGGGCACAATCCAACTTTTCGTAGAAGGTGATACTCTCTACGATGCAATGATTGCAGCGATTGAAAACGCTAGACGCGATATCCGCATGGAATCATATATATTTGCGGCCGATGAGGTCGGAGCGCGCTTCGTGACCGCACTCGCGGCCAAAGCACGCGGCGGACTTGACGTGCGGCTGCATCTTGACGCGTTCGGTGCTGGCCAGCGGAGCTTCCACAACCTTCAGCGCGAACTCGAAGGCAGCGGGGTTCAGTTCCGGTGGTTTAGGCCGTTTCGCACCCGACACCCGCTGCAATACCTCCAGCGTAACCACCGCAAGCTGCTGGTCGTGGACGGCCGGGAAGTATTCCTGGGCGGCTTCAATATTCGCCGCCTGAACTCGCGCCGACTGCACGGAGCGAGGCGTCAACGTGACACCCACGTGCGCGTTTCCGGCCCGCTCGCAACGCTTGCCATTGGACATTTCGACCGGCTCTGGCACGATGCACACCAGCTCCCGGCAAGCGCCATTCCCAAAGACCCCAAAAACATGGAGGCGTTGCTGGTGGCGAGCTACTCGCGTCACTGCCAACACCGTCTTGCCTGTCTGCATGCCGGACTGATCGCGAAGGCCCAGACTCACATCTACCTGACGTCGCCTTATTTTGGACCGGGAATCATGGTCGACCAGGCACTGCAGGCCGCTGCGGCCCGCGGTGTGGACGTGCGGCTGTTGGTGCCCCGCAAGGGTGATCCGCTGGTTGCGAGCTGGGCAACGAAAGCATCCTATGCGCCGCTACTGGCCGCAGGAGTGCGGATTTATGAGTATTTACCACGTCAATTGCACGCCAAGACCTTGGTCATCGACGCAACCTGGGCGGTCGTCGGCTCCGCAAACCTCGATTACCTGAGCTTGTTCGTCAACCAGGAACTCGTGCTGATCGCACGCGATCGAACCCTGACCGAGCAACTGCAGGCCCAATACATAGAGGACCTTGCAGAGTCAGAGGAAATCACCCTTTCCGTCTGGCGCCGTCGCGGCTGGGGCGCACGCGGCCTCGAAGCGATCGGCCGGACAGCGCGACTGCTGCTGTAAGCGGCATCGCCAGCTTGTGAGCACATAGACCCCAGCCGCGTCGCGTAGCGCCAACATTTGCTGGCGTGGTGTGCCGATCAGGCCGTAGTCCATCCCGTCGTAGCCGGCGTAACCCCCAGCATAACCGCCGGGCGCCAACACTCCGAAACCGGCGCGGGCCAATTCGGCCTCGAACGCCAGGAGGTCGCTCTAGCATTGCTGGACCTCCTGTCCCTCGGAAACAGTTGCGTCGGGAAGCGTTTCAACATTCGCCGCTCGCGCGGCGAATGGGAGACTCGCCACCGAAACGATCATCGTAGATAAAAAGGTCGGGTCGAGTAATCGCCCGGTCTACCCGACCCACACTTTTTTAGTAAAGGCAGTAGCAATGTATTGGGAGGACAGGGCAATGAGTTAAGCTCATGTCTTGTGTATGGAGGGAAGAAGAGAGGGTGGCGTATCCTGCTGATTGATCACGCCAGATCACAACCAGCATAGGATGGATACGCCATGACCAATTCTACTCTCCAAGCCGTGACGCAGCCAGACGCCGGCGTTACCGATCCGTTGCATGAGCTGTTGCGCAAAGGGGCCCGAGACCTGATCGCCAAGGCCGTGGAGGCGGAGTTGAGCACCTTCCTCGAGCAATACGCCGATAAGACGCTGGAAGACGGCCGCCGCGCCGTGGTGCGCAACGGCTATCTTCCCGAGCGCACGGTACAGACCGGCATCGGCGACGT
>NZ_FQUJ01000015.1 GCF_900128925.1 Modicisalibacter ilicicola DSM 19980 | reverse complement strand
CTATCCGGCAGAGCACTGGGTGCATATCCGCACCACCAACCCAATCGAGTCGACCTTCGCCACGGTCCGCCTGCGGAGCAAGCGAAGCCGGAACTGCGGCTCCCGGGCGACCACCCTGGCGATGGTCTTCAAGCTGCTTCAGAGCGCTCAGAAGCGCTGGAAGCGGATCAAGGGGTTCAAGAAACTGGAGCTAGTCGTGAACAACGTCAAGTTCCAGGATGGAGAACCCTTGACCGATCAGTCAGATAGGACTGCCGCCTAACCGGCCATACACAGGATTTGACAATAACTCAGGGCAATCGCACATAAATGAGCTGCATGTTGGACAGTGCTCAAGCATTCAGGCACACAGGAGCTTTGATCCACGCCGAGAGTGCCCGATATGGACCTGCAGGACGCCTTCAAAGACCTCGTTGATCCGCGAATCGAACGCAACAAGCGTCATAGCCTTGAGGATATCGCCATCCTCACGATTTGCGCTTTTATAGGCGGCGCCAACACTTGGACCGACGTCGAAGAATTCGGGCACGCCAAGCGCGCCTGGATCCCGCCGGCTTTCGCCAGTGTTTCATCACGTGGATGGAGGCAGTGGCCCACGTCACACGGGGCGAGGTGGTCGCGATCGACGGCAAGACATTGCGTCGCTCCCACGACCGCGCGGAGGGCAAGAGCGCTACTCACATGATCAGTGCCTGGGCGTCGAAAAACGTCGTGGTCCTGGGCCAACTCAAGACCGAGGACAAATCCAATGAGATCACCGCGATTCCGGCGCTGTTAGACCTATTGGCCTTGGACGGCGGTATCGTGACAATCGGTGCGATGGGCTGCCAGAAAGCCATCGCCGGCACGATCATCGATCAAGACGCAGACGATGTCCTGGCGCTCAACGGCAACCAGCGCCAGCTGTATGACGACGTCACGCTATTCTTCGATACCGGCGCGGCGAGTGGCTTCGGCGATATCGCAGTGAACCACCATCAAACCGTGGACGCCGATTATGGCCAGATCGAAACACGCCGCACCTGGGCGACCACCGCGCTCGATGGCATCGTCGACCCGGGGCAATGGTCGGGGTTGAACAGCATTGGCATGGTGGAAGCCGAGCGCGAAATCGACGATCAGACCACGGTCGAGCGGCGTTATTATATCGCTAGCCTTGAGGGCAACGCGGAGCCATTAGGCGCGGCGATCCGCGCCCACTGGGGCATCGAGAATCGCTTGCATTGGAGCCTGGACGTGGCGTTTCGCGAAGATGACTGCCGGGTTCGAAAAGATCACGGACCGGACAATATGGCGATGCTGCGCCATCTCACGCTCAATCTGCTGCGTCAGGAAACCACCTGCAAGCGCGGCATTAAAACCAAGCGCCTCAAGGCCGGTTGGAACGAACAATATCTGTTCAAAGTGCTGACCATGGCGAGCTGATTTATGTGCGATTGCCCTGATTGGGAAGATCTACAGCAAGACGCCATGGCATGGCAATAGCAAATCTCTTATGATTATCGGTCACAGAGCAAGTCTCGAGCTAAGGGGCCGTTCGAGACCGGCCACCTGACCCGCTATTTCCCCTACACCGGTACGGAACTTGATGCTATCTCTATCGGCGAGTGATTCTACGTCAACGCCGATTTTCATATCTCCCTCATGATTTCACTGGGTCGAGTAAGGAGACTTCATGGTATTTTTAACATTCTTCAGCCATCTGGCTCATGAGTACGGTACCGCATGAGCGAGAACGGAAAGTCAAGTAATAGCGACACCGCTATGAGCCTCGACCCCAAAAATCAGCGAGGCCAGTGCAGTAACGAGAGCAGCCCTACGACTGGGGCCATGCGGGAGCCTGGAAGTGGCTTCCGTACCCTGCTCGCCGCCACCTTCGTCGTCTTCCTCGGCTACGGCACGGTGTTGCCGATTCTGCCGCTGTTTCTTGGTCAAGTACTATCGGTGGTCGGCGAAAGTGACGTGTCGCTGCATACCGGACTATTAAGGGTATCCAGATTAAATGGTGTATATGGCCTTTTACCAATTCATGATCACGCCTTGCTTTCTCCGGATTATCTGGTTGGCAGGATCGGAGGAATACTCGCCGATGAGCTGAACAAGCAACAGCCTCAAAGGCGCTGTCGCTTCCCGTCCTGGTGAGGGCTCACAAAGGGCTGGAGCAGCATACGATCTAGCCGCAGGTTACGCGGTTCCCTGAACCCCTCGATGCCGATCGTCATGCCGAGATGCCCGGCGGCAGGTTGGTCCCGGTAGGTGCCAAACAGACGATCCCACTAGGGCAGGTTGAAGCCGAAGTTACTGTCGGTTTCCCGACGGATGATGGAGTGGGGGACACGGTGCATGTCCGGCGTCACCACAAGCAAGCGCAGCCGGCGATCGAGCCTGGCTGACAGGTGGATGTTGGCGTGGTTGAACATTGAGGTGGCGTTCAGTAATACCTCGAAGATCAGGACCGCCAGCGCTGGGGCCCGAACAGAGTCACCACGGCGAGCTTGATGCCCATCGAGAGCAGGATCTCAAGTGGATGGAAACGCAGCCCTGTAGTAACGTCGAATTCCAGGTCCGCATGGTGCATGCGATGCAGCCGCCAGAGCCAGGGGACAGCATGGAAGAGGCGGTGTTGGAAATAGATGGCCAAGTCCAGCACGACCACGGAAGCGACCACGGTCAGCCACACCGGGACCGCGATCAGGTTAAAGAGGCCCCAGCCTCGTTCGGCGGCGACCAAGGCGGCACCGACGGCGGCCAGCGGGAAGACCAAGCGAACCGCCAATGTGTCGAGGACGACGATCAAGAGGTTGCTTGGCCAGCGCTGGCGACGGTGAATGTGTTGAGGCCGACGCTTGGCGACGATCTCCCACAGTGCCATCGTCAGCAGGACGAAGGTGAAGATGGCCCCACGAATTAGCGGCTCATGAGCCAGTAGCGTATCTGACATGACGGTGCCTTTTGTCCCCTGATCCCCCCATATCAGTTACCCCGCACAGCAGGACAACTGCTTCACGTCCTTGGTGAAGGTTTGGGCGCAGAGCTTGAGGCCTTCCACCATGGTCAGGTAGGGAAACAGCTCATCGCCGATGGCCTGCACGGTCATGTGGGCGCGCAGCGCCATCACGGCGGCCTGGATCAGTTCACCCGCCTTGGCCGTCACCGCCTGCACGCCCAGCAAGCGCCCCGACTCGCGTTCGGCCACCATCTTGATAAAGCCAAGGGTGTCGAAGTTGACCAGCGCCCGCGGCACGTTCTCCAGGTTGAGGATGCGAGTTTCCACGCTGACGCCCTGCTCGAGTGCCTCGGCTTCCGTGAGGCCGACGGTAGCCACCTGGGGGTCGGTGAAGATCACCGCCGGCATGGCGCTGAGATCCAGGGTGGCGTCGCCCTCCGTCATGTTGACGGCGGCCCGGCTGCCCCCGGCGGCGGCCACATAGACAAACTCCGGTTGATCGGTGCAGTCACCGGCGGCGTAGAGGCCCGGTACCGTGGTTTGCAGGTGCTCATCCACCAGAATCGCGCCACGCGCGGTTTCCACGCCGATACTCGCCAGGTTCAGGGCCTCGGTGTTGGGTGCGCGGCCGCTAGCCACCAGCAATTGCTCCGCCTGCAGGGTGCCGGCGTTGGTGTTCAGGGTGAACAGCTGGCCGTCATGGCTCACTTCGCTGGCCTGGGTTTGCTTGAGCACTTCGATGCCCTCACGGCGAAACGCCGCCTCCACGGCCTCACCCACCGCCGGGTCTTCCTGGGACAGCACTCGGCTGCGGGCCAGCACAGTGACCCGGCTGCCCAGCCGGGCGAAGGCCTGGGCCAATTCCAGGGCCACCACCGAGGCCCCGATCACCACCATCCGTTCGGGAATATGGTCCAGTGCCAGTGCGCTGGTGGAGGTCAGGTAAGGAGTGTCGGCCAGGCCCGGTACCGGCGGAACGGCCGGACGAGCGCCGGTACCGATGAAGGCGCGATCGAAGCGGACGGTTTGCTCGCCGCCTTCGCTGAGGGCAACGGTCAGGGTCCGCTCATCGACAAAGCGGGCCTCGCCCTGCACGACGGTAATGGCGGGATTATCATTCAGAATGCCCTGGTACTTGGCATCACGTAGTTCCTCCACCCGTGCTTGCTGCTGAGCCAGCAGTGCCGGACGATCCACCACCGGCGCCTGGGCGCTCAGGCCGGCATCGAAGGGACTTGCCGTGCGCAAGTGGGCGATGTGCGCGGCACGGATCATGATCTTCGAGGGCACGCAGCCGGTATTGACGCAGGTGCCGCCGATGATACCGCGTTCGATCAGGGTGATGCGGGCCCCACGCTCGTCGGCCTTCAGGGCCGCCGCCATGGCGGCGCCACCGCTGCCGATGACCGCGATATGCGGGGCGTCTTCATCGCGGCCCTTGGACACCGATGCGCCTGTCGGGGAAGGGCTCCCACTGTTGGCCAGTCGGGCCTGGTAGCCTAGTCGGGTCACGGCGAACGTCAGTGCCGAAGCCGGTGTACCCGGATCAACGGCTACCGACGCCGTTCCCTGAGGATAGGAAACCTCGGCCGAGTGCACGCCGGGCAGTTTCTCCAGGGCTTCCCTGACATGGGCCGCACAGCTGTCACAGGTCATGCCACTCACATTGAGTTCAATCATCACGTTTCTCCGAGGTTTCATGGGGACAACAGGTGTCCTGCTTACGCTTGCGGTGTCGAACGTAGAGAGGTAAGCCGATCACGATGGCCAGGGCCAGGACAGCAAACAGCACGTAGTCGAGATAGCCGGTCAGCGCGGCAAGGCCAGCCGTGCCGAACAGAATCAGGACTATTGGCACGACGCAACACAGTGCCATCAGCACGGTGCCAAGCACGACGCTTGAAAATTTCTTCGGATCTTTCACGCTTATTCCTTCACCGAGCTCGGATACCCCGCGTTGGTCGTCGCCTGGGTCAGCGCTTCCACGGACGTTCTGGTGTCGTCGAAGGTGACCACGGCCTCAAGATCCGGATAGCTCACGTCGACTTGCAAGACGCCTTCCACCTTGTTGAGCGCGGCCTTGACGGTGATGGGGCAAGCAGCGCAGGTCATGCCCGGCACCGAGAGCGTCACGGTCTGCAAGGCCGCCAGGGCAGGCATGCTGAGCAAGGCGAGTAGCGTGATGAGGGCGAATCGCATTCTCATGGACAAATCTCCTTTCAATAGAACAGGGGCAGGAAGTAGGGGAACACCAGGGCGATCAGTACCAGCAGCGACACCATCCAGAAGATCGCCTTATAGGCCGTTCTGACGCGTGGCACAGCACACACCTCACCCGGCCGGCACTGCTCCACTGGCCGAAAGATTCGGCGCCAGGCGAAGAACATGGCGACCAGCGCGACGCCGATGAACAGCGGGCGGTAGGGTTCCAGGGCCGTCAGGTTGCCGATCCAGGCGCCGGAAACGCCCAGCGTGATCAGCACCAGAGGCCCAAGGCAGCAAGCCGAGGCCAGAAGTGCCGCTACCCCTCCGGCGGCCAGGGGCCCTCGCCCTGTTTTTGACTTCCGCATTGACGTTTCTCCTTATCAGGACAGGGGTACTGAGATAAGGTTACTTCCGTAGCCGAGTACGGACTCAAGCACTATGCAGAATCAAGTGGAAACCCTGACCATCGGCGGTCTCGCCAAGGCCGCGGGCGTCAATGTCGAGACCATCCGCTATTATCAGCGACGCGGGATATTGCCGGAGCCGGAGCGGCCCTATGGCAGTATTCGCCGGTATGGCACAGCCGAGGTGGCGCGTCTGACCTTCGTGAAAACCGCGAAGCGACTGGGCTTCAGCCTGGGTGAGATCGCCGAGCTATTGCGCTTGGAGGATGGCACTCATTGCCAGGAGGCCAGCACCCTGGCCGAGCATAAACTGGCGGATGTGCAAGAGAAGATCGCCGGCCTGCGACGCATCGAGCGGACACTGGCCGAACTGGTACAGGCATGTCATGAGCGGGAGGGCAGCATCACCTGCCCGCTGATCGCCTCATTACACGAGGGCTCGATCAGCGGGGAGCGGTGGCTCCCCAGAAATTGAAACCGGCAAACCGCGGGACCTTCGGCAGATAGCCCGTCTCCATTCGCTGGATACGGGAGCCGGCGTGCTCGATGAGCTTGGGTATGTCGCGGTTGAGATGGCAGCCCCCCGCCACCACGCGACCATCTCCGCGGCAGACTCAAGCCCCCCTGACCAGCTCGACGCGTTGCGGATAACACATCTTCCGACTGCCTCAGCATCTGATCAAGTGACCAGGTACCCATCGTAGAAAGGCCACCATCCCGAACAGCTCCACCAGCGATTGCAGCACGATCACGACGATGGTCGCGCTCCAGGCTTCCGGCAGGGACAGTGCCAGTGGCAGCATGACGAAGGAGTTGCGGGTGCCAAAGCTGAAGGTGAGAGTGCGTCCCGTGGCAGGAGGCAGCCGGAACACCTGGCTGAGCAGCCTCCCGATGGTCGCGGCGATCACCAGGTAGAGAACAAAGACCACCAGTACCCGCCAAAGCAGGGTGCCGCTGTCGATTACTAGGTTGGCCTGGGAGCCGGCGATCAGCAAGACCACCAGTGCCAGCAGAGGGATGGGGAGCCAGCCCAACTCATCGATGATTCCCTTGAGGGCGACGTGTCGCATGGCCAACCGTTCGGTCAGCCAGGCCAAGACCAGAGGCGTGACGATTAGTCCAAAGAAGGCCGGCAGCAGGTGGCTGCTAGCAGTCAGTTCGATGGCCAACTCTCCCATGAACCACCACACATACACCGGCAGCATCACCAACTGAGCCAGCAGCAACAAGGGGGCCGCCGCTATCGCCCGCGTGCTGTCCCCTCCACCCAGATGGGCAAACTGATAAACCAATCCGTGCAGGGCACCAGCAGTACCAGGAGTACGCCGAGCCGAATGGCGGGCTCCTCCGGCAACAACAGTAACAGGGCACCGACGGCCAGCGGTATCAGCAGGAAGTTGCCTGCCAGGAGGGCGGCCATGAAACGCCGGTCACGAAAGGCACGGGTCAGATGAAGCAGGGGCACTTGGGTGAAGGTGGTGTAGAGCAGCACGCCCAGCAGTGGCCAGAGCCATGTCTCCCAACGTTGAGTCGTTTCCGGCGAGCCCCACCCGATCGCCATGCCGATCAGAATGGCGATGAAATAGATCCAGACCTGATGCTGCTCCAGTGTGGCGCGCATATGTCAGTGATGTCCTCGTCGGGGGAGAAACTGCTGCCGAGGCATGAGAGCCTGTCACCCTAGGTATCGTCGGCAAGCCTTTCGAGGTCGGCAACCACGGCCTCCAGGGGGTCGCTGTCCCGGATCAGCAGGCGTACCTCTCCCAGGTCATTGAAGGCGAAGACAGCGCTGGAGTGGGATACATCGTAGTTGCCGTTGTCGTCTTTCTCGCCATAGCCGTAGGTCACGCGATAGCGGCGCGTCAGGGCATCCAGGGCCTCCTTGTCTCCCGTTAATCCCACGAACTGGGGGCCGAAGGCGTCGGTATATTCCTTCAACGTCTCGGGATCATCGCGTGCCGGGTCGACCGAGACGAACAGCACCTGCATGTCTTCCTGGGTATCATCGTCAAGTCGCTTGATAGCCGTGCCAAGGCGCGCAAGCGTGGTCGGACAGACATCCGGGCAATGGGTGAAGCCGAAGAACAGCAGCGTCGGCTCGCCACGGAATGACTCGACATCCACGGTATTGCCCTTCTCGTCGGTCAGGGTGAACTCGAGGGGAGGCATCAGCCCCGAGATATCCTTGGTCTGCCATTCCTGCTCGCCGCAGCCTGTCAGCCAAAGCGATACGAGTACTGGAACTACCCACTTGCCCATGCCTTTCCTCCTACAGGCTCGCCGGTGATACGGTCTGGAAGGTCACGATTAGTCGTTGCGCGTCTTCGAACAAGAGGGTGACCTCGACCTCTTCACCGATAGCCAGCGGCCGCGCTCGCTGCATGAGCATCAGGTGGTACCCCTGCGGGGCAAATGCGATCTGCTCGCCCGCGGCCAGCTCAATCTGTTCGACCGGTTGCATGCTGGCGACGCCGTCCCGATCGACACTGCGATGCATCTCGACGCTGCCGAAGGCGGGGCTTTGTGCACCCACCAGGATGACGTCGGCATCACCGGTGTTACGTAGCGTGAAATAGCCTGCGGCTGGGAGGTCGCCCGGTAGCAGGCGTATGCGAGCTTCTTCTGTCGTCAGTGTCTCGGCAGCAAGCGCTGGAGGCGCGGCCACCAGGAATAAAGCGATGCCGCACACCGTGCGAATCAAGGACGATAGTTTATTGAACGGGATGGTTAGCACGGGCAAGGTCCTCATTACGCGCGTCACGGAAAAGAAAGCTGAGAATGATCAGAACTCCGATGGCACTCATCATCGTGGCCGGCACCCAGGTGATAAGGCCGCCAAGCCGCTGGTCATCCAGGGGGTCCAGCGGCCAGGCTCGGCCGCACACCTCATAGACATCGAAGATCACCTCCCGACTGAAGGCGATATAGGCCCCCAGGAGAATCTGCGGCGGGATCACCGCCAGCAGAATGGCGATGCGCTTGCCATAGCCGAGACCACCCTGCTGCGGCGTGCGGCGATCGAGGATCAGCCACCAGAACAGCAGGCCATCCAGTGCCATGCTCCAGTTCATCACCTGGTAGAGGTCGGCGCTGAGCATCGCGTCAAAATGGATCTCGGGAATCAACCAGAAATAGATCAGCCCGACGAACAGCACCGGTGCGATCAGCGGGTGCTGCAGTAGCCGGTAGAGTGGGCTCAGCAGGTCGACCGCAAGCCCCTTGCCCGGGAAATGTCTGATTCGGGCCGGCAAACCATCCGCCAGTACCGGCAGCGGAGCGGCCAAGGCGATCAGGAAGGGGGCTGCATGGTGCAGCACCAGGTGCTGGGCACGATGGGTAAAGAACATGTACTGGGCGAGATAGTCGTAATGGGTCTGGGTGACGACGTAGGTCGCCGCAACGCCCAACAGGTAGGCCACCGATCGTCTCACCCCCGTGGCGTCACCACGCAACCGGCGCTGCCGCAGCCCCCGCAGGTAGAGCAGGATGGCCATCAGGCAGGCCGCCGACCAGGTCAGCGAGAACTCCCATGGCAGCAGGTAGCCCAGAGCGTCTTCGAAGTCGATAGCCCTTCCCCCATCCCCCGACATGACTCAAGTGAACATAGAAGCCTGCTGCGCTCTGCCGCAAGCGGGTGCCGCCAACGCTATGGCGTTCCTCGGAAAGACTTTGGGCGCTCCTATGGCTGCCGGTCTTTCCCAAGGTGTGCCACCTCGGCATAGATTCCGTAGCGCCAATCCTCCTCTTGGCTCTCCGGCTCGCCCGCCGGCGCTGGAGACAGCGCCACGATGCGACCACTCGAGGCATCGAGCAGGCTTTCGAGCTGCCCATAGTCGAAGGTCATGCCTTCGCTGCCGAGTTGGTCGAGGCGTGTGAGGGTGTCGGCCAGTGTCGCCATATCGTGCTTTTCCTCTCCCAGGGGAGGAAACACCTGGACGAGGGGCCGGCCGCCATCCAAGCCGATCTTGATGGGCTGGTTGACGATCTGGACCTGGGTGCCGGCGGGTATGCGGTCGAAGATCGACTCGATGTCTTCGGGAAACATGCGAATGCAACCTCGGCTTGCCCGCATGCCGATGCCGTCCGGCTGATTGGTGCCGTGGATCAGGTAGCCATCGAACCCCAGGATAATGGCATGGTCCCCCAGCGGATTATCCGGGCCGGGAGGGACCACGCTCGGCGCCTCCTCGCCGCGCTCCCTGGCTTCTCGCTGTACCGACTCGGGTGGATACCAGGCGGGATTCTTGATGTTCATGGTGGTCTCGGTGACGCCGAGGGGCGTATCGAACCCCTCGCGACCGATACCAATGGGGTAGGTCTCGACGCGCGGCGTCTCACCATCGCCCACCTCCGGGTAGTAGTAGAGGCGCAGCTCGGCGATGTTGATGACGATACCGGTGCGCTCGGCATCGGGCAGGATGAAGCGTCCGGGAATGGTCACCTCGCTACCCTCGCCGGGAATCCAGAGACTCACGTCTGGATTGGCGCGCACGATCTCCTGGTACCCCAGGTTGTTTTGCCTGGCGATGTCGATCAGGGTCTGTTCCTGGTCGGCCACCGATACGCGGTAGGTATCGCCGATCACGTTACCCGTCTCGGGCAGCGGATAATGGCCGAGGGGTCTCTCGTCTTGTTCCTGGGCCAGCACGAGGCCGGAAAATGCCAAACCGGCCAGCATCCCTAACAGTGTGCGCATTCGCCGCTGCCACAACGAGACGTTCCCCGCTGTGCCCGAATGCGCTTTCGACAAAGCCATCATCCCCTCTCCTTTCGCCTGGTGGGTTGTCATCCAGACCGACGTTTGTTGAATGTCCAGCCAAGCAGCACCAGTAGCCCGGCCAGCAGCCAGATGGGCCAGCTGCCCGTGCGGGTGAAAGGGGTTTGGCCCTGCATGGGCACTGCCTCACCGCGCAGGCTGGTGACCTGGAACTGCGGTGCACGGGCGGTAATCCGCCCTTGGTGATCGATAATCGCCGTCACCCCGTTGCTGGTGGCACGAATAAGATAGCGGCCGTTCTCCAGGGCGCGCAGGCGGGCCATCTGCAAATGCTGCAGAGGGCCGATGGAGCGACCGAACCAGGTGTCGTTGGAGACCGTCAGCAGCAGCTCGGCACCGCGCGCCTGCTCGGCGACCCGGTCGGCGTAGATGATTTCGTAGCAGATGGCGTTGCCGATGGTGGTACCTGCTGCGTGGATCGGCCCCTGATCCTCGGGTCCGGGGGTCAGGGTCGGCATGGGCAGGTCGAACAAGGCGATGGTGCCGGCGAGCAGGCGCTCCAGCGGCAGGTACTCGCCGAAGGGCACCAGGTGCGCCTTGCGATACTCGCCCTCGGCGGCACCCAGGCCGATCACGCTGTTGTAGTAGTCGCCGCCGTCGCGCTGCAGGATGCCGGTGAGCAGGGCGGTGTCGGGGGCTAGGTTGGACTGCACCCGTTCCAGTATTGGCCGGGCCTGCACCTCGAGCATCGGCAGAGCCACCTCGGGCCAGACGATCAGGTCGATGCCGTCGGGCTGCTCCCCGGTCAACGCCGTGTAGATGTTGACTGCCTCGCGCTGGCCCTCGGGCGCCCACTTGATCGCCTGATCCAGGTTACTCTGCAGCAAGGCGACCCGCAGCGGCTCACCGGCCGGGGAGGTCCACTGGGTCGGCAGGGCCAGAGGGATGAGCCAGAGAGCAGCGATGGGCGCCGCAGCCCACCAGCGTCGGCGCAGCAGCTCCACGCCCAAGGTACCGGTCAGGGCGGTGGCCAGTGACAGCAGATAGACTCCGCCGACCGGGGCCCAGGCCGCCAGCGGCGAGTCGACCTGAGACGTGCCCAGCAGTAGCCAAGGAAACCCAGTAAACAGCCAGGTGCGCAGCCACTCGCTCACTACCCAGGCGCCGGCGAAGCTGAGGAAGGCCAGGCGTGGTCCCGTGACGCGGCGATAGAGCCCGAAGGGGACGGCGAAGAACAGCGCCAGGCTGGCCACGAACAGGCCAGTGAGGAAGAGCGCCAGAGGCGCCCCCGTATAGCCGTAGTCGTGGATCGCGACGAAGACCCAGGAGGCGCCGGAGCCGAACAGGCCCACGCCATAGCACCAGCCGCGCAGGGCGGCCTGAGCGGGTGTCAGGGCATGGATGCCGGAATAGACCAGTGCCACCGCCAGCGGGCCCAGCCACCACAGCGCGAAGGGCGCGGCGCTGAGCGTGGTCAGCCCCCCAGCAGTCAGAGCCAGCAAACAGCCGAGGGCCGGAGAGATCCGGCCGGCAAGCGTCATGTACCGGGCTGGCAGGTTCTCTGCATCCATGCCGTTACTCAGACACTCTGGAGGAGGGACGCTCACGCAAGGCCGCAATCGCAAAGGCGATGACACCCAGGAACAGGGCGATATCCGCCAGGTTGAAGGCGGGCCAGTGCCACTCACGCCAGTAGAAGTCCAGGTAGTCTATGACATACCCTCGTGCCAGGCGGTCGATGCCATTGCCCAGCGCGCCACCCAGCATCAAGCTGTATCCCAGCGCCTCCAGGCGGGGTCTGGGCCTGCACAGCAGTATCGTCAGGACGATAGTCACCATCCCCGTCAGGCCCAGGAAGAGATAGCGCTGCCAGCCGCCTGCATCGGCGAGGAAGCTGAAGGCTGCCCCCGTGTTCCACCAGTGGCCCCAGTTGAAGAACGGGGCTAGCGGGATGGTCTGGCCATAAGGCATCAGCGCCTGCACCAGCCCCTTGATGGCTTGGTCGGCCAGGCCGACCATGACGGCCAGTGCCAACCAGTACCAGCGGCGCGGCACTATCGGTATCCGCCCTGTCCTCATGATGTGGCTTTCTGGTAGCGCGGGCTCGCCGGGCCACTCGTGGCATTGCCTGGCGAGAAGCGATAGCCCAGCAGCCGCATGGCGTTCAGGGTCACCAGCACGGTGGCGCCGGTATCCGCCATCACCGCGATCCACATGCCGGTGATGCCCAGCGCCGTGGTCACCAGGAAAATGGCCTTCAGGCCCAGCGCCAGGGCGACGTTGGTCTTGACGTTGTGCAGCGTGGCCCGGGACAGGTCGATCAGCTCGGCGATGCCGCCGACGCGGTTCTTGAGCAGCGCCGCATCCGCGGTTTCCAGTGCCACATCCGTGCCGCCGCCCATGGCGATGCCAACTTCGGCCGCGGCCAGCGCGGGGGCGTCGTTGATGCCGTCGCCCACCTTGCCGACCGGCCCGCGTCCGGTGGCCTGCCATTGCTGCACGCGCTGGGCCTTGTCCTCGGGCATCAGCTCTCCATGTGCCTCGATGCCCAGGCTGTCACCGATGGCAGCGGCGGTACGCGCATTGTCGCCGCTGAGCATCACCGCCTGCACGCCCAGGCGCGACAGCGCTGTCAGCCCCTCCCGGGCATCGTCGCGAGGTTCATCGCGCACAGCGATCAGGCCTAGCGGACGCTCGCCTTCGACCAGCACGGCGAGACTCTTGCCGGCGTGTTCCAACTCGGCGATCCGAGCGGCCAGGTCGTGGTCGAGGGCGGCCTGTTCTGCCAGGTGGCGAGGCGTGATCAGGCTCAGCTCACGCCCCTCGACCCAACCGGCGACCCCTCGGCCCGCCATGGCGCGGCTCTCACTCGCCTGGGGCAATGAAAGCCCCTGTTGCTTCGCATGGGCGAGGATGGCCATGGCGATGGGGTGACTGGAATCACGCTCCATCGCGGCCGCCAGCCTCAGGATCTCCTGCGTGCTCTGGCCGGAGGCCCAGACCTCCACGTCGGTGACCTTGGGAGCACCGGCGGTGAGAGTGCCAGTCTTGTCCAGCGCCACCGTTCGGAGTTTGCCCAGTTGTTCAAGCACCGCGCCGCCCTTGATCAGCAAGCCCCGCCGGGCGCCCGCCGAGAGGCCGGCAGCGATGGCGGCGGGGGTCGAGATCACCAGGGCACAGGGACAAGCGATCAACAGCAGGGCCAGGGCGCGATAGACCGATTCCGACCAGGCCATGGTCGAGACCAGCGGCGGCACCACCGCCATCAGCAGGGCGAGCCCCACCACCGCCGGCATGTAGTAGCGAGCGAAGCGGTCGATGAAGCGTGCCACCGGTGCCTTGGCGGCCTGGGCCTCTTCCACCAGTCGGATGACCCGGGCGATGGTGTTGTCCTCGGCGCTGCGGGTTACCTCCACCTCCAGGGCGGCATCGAGGTTCACCGTGCCGGCGAAGACGTCATCGCCGGGGGCGCGCGATCGCGGCACGGACTCGCCGTTGATCGGTGACTCATCCAGATCGGATTCGCCGGTCAGGATACGCCCATCGCAGGGCACGCGGTCGCCCGGCCGCACCAGGACTCGCTGCCCGGGCGTGAGCGAGGCGGCCGAGACCTCACGGGTGTCCCCATCTTCCATCAGCCTCGCCGTGGACGGCGTCAGGTCCGCCAGGGCCGAGATACTGCGTCGTGCCCTCGACGCGGCCACTCCCTCCAGCAACTCGCCCACGGCGAACAGGAAGACCACCACTGCCGCCTCGGCGGCGGCATTGATGGCCAGGGCCCCCAGGGCGGCGATGCTCATCAGCATCTCGATGGTGAAGGGGTTGCGTTGTTTCAGCGCGCCCCAGGCGGCCTGCACGATGGACACCAGCCCCACCAGGGTGGCCGCGACGAAGGGCCAGTTGCCCAGGGCCGGCCAGGCCAGGCGCAGGGCGAAAGCCAGTACCAGTAAACATCCGGTGACGAGCACCAGGCGCCCCTTGGCGGTCTGCCACCAGGAGGCCGATGCGGTGGCGGATTCACTCGCTGCCTCTTCATCGACCAGGCGGTAGCCAAGCTCGTTGAGGGCTCGCTCGATCGCCTCATGAGGGGGCGTCGTGTTCTGTTGAGGATGTATTTTCACCGAGCCGGTGACCGAACTGGCCGACACCTCCGCGATGCCCGCCAGGCGGCCCAGCGCGGCCTCGACCTTGCGTTCGCAGCCACCACAGTCCATGCCCTCGACTCGTAAAGAGAGGGCCGGGGAAGTCTCCTGGTGCGTCGATTCGCCCATGGCGTCACTCCTTGAGATGATTTATCGTCTGAAGCATAAACCTTGTAGCGACTAGAGGTTCAAGCCATGTCCGGTGATACTACGCCAGCGCTTATTGATTGCCCCGCGCTCGGCATCGGTGAGCTGGCCCGACGCGCCGGCTGCAAGCCCGAAACGGTGCGCTACTACGAACGCATCGGGTTGCTTCGTGACGCCCCGCGCACCGAGGGCGGTCAGCGCCGCTACGGTGAGGCAGCTGTCAGGCGGCTGACGTTCATTCGCCATGCCCGTGACTTCGGCTTCTCGGTGGAGGCGGTGCGTGAGCTGCTGGAGATGGCGGACCATCCGCAGATGCCCTGCCACGAGGTCGATGCCATCGCCAAGCATCACCTGGAGGAGGTCGAGTCACGTCTTCAGCGGCTCTCCGCACTACGTGAAGAGCTCAGGAGGATGGTGGGCCAGTGTGCCGGTGGCAGGGTCGAGAGCTGCCGCATCATCGAGGTACTGAGCGATCATCAGCTGTGCATCGGCGAGTCAGCCCATGGCGGTGCCCAAGGCCTGGGGTAGCTTGTTCCATGCGTTTACCCTTCAACGCCTCAGCCCAGCGAAACATCCAGAAACAGCATGAGCACCAGCCCCACCGAGAGCCCCAGCGTTGCCTTGTTCTGGTGGCCACTACGGTGGGTCTCGGGGATGATTTCATGGCTGATGACGTAGAGCATGGCCCCGGCGGCGAACGCCAGGCCCCAGGGCAGCAGCGTCTGGGAAACGGTAACGATGCCCGCGCCCATCAGGCCGCCCAGTGGTTCGATCAGGCCCGTCAGGGCAGCGATACTCCACGACCGCCAGCGGGAGTAGCCCTCACCGAGCAGCGACACCGCAACGGCCAGGCCTTCCGGCGCATTCTGCAGGCCGATGCCGATGGCGAGTGGCAGCCCGCCCTCGCGGCCCCCAGCACCGAACGCGACGCCGACCGCGAGGCCTTCCGGCAGGTTATGAATCGTGATGGCGATGATGAACAGCCAGACCCGACGCAAAGACGCCGCCTCGGGGCCCTCACGACCCTGCTGGAAGTGCTCATGAGGAAGCCATTCGTTCATCAGCGCCACCATCCCGATACCCAGCAGGATCGACAAGCAGGCGATGGAGGCGGGAATGACGCTCCCCTCATAGCGCAGCTCGGAGGCGTCCAGGGATGGGATGATCAGGGAGAAGAACGACGCCGCGAGCATGACCCCGGCGGCGAACCCCAGCGCCAGGTCCCGGATGGCCCTATCGGGCGTTCTGCTCACGAGCACCGGAAGCGCCCCGACAGCCGTCATCGCGCCGGCGGCCAGGCTACCCAGAAAACCCAGCGAGACCGGGGAAAGCGCTTCCATGAGTTCTGCCTGTGCAGGTGAGTGTCTAACGCAGGTGAATGACGAATGCCGTGCCGGTGGTGGCTCGACGTGCCCTGTGAGCGCGTGCCCTCATATGGCTTGCGATCTGGAAAATTGCCGGAGACCTATGGGCGGTCCAGTGCCGCCAAGTCAGAAGCGACGGGATCACTGATCACCTCCTGCAGCTGTGCCCGCGCCTCGAACAGGGCCACGCGATAGTCCTCACGCCTCGGCGAGTCGCTTTCTTGCAGCAGGCGTTGCCCCTCCTTGAGAGGATCGACCGGTCGATCATCCACTCTCACTTCGTAATGCAGGTTGGGGCCGGTCGTGAGCCCGGATGCGCCTACCGCGCCCAATGGGTCGCCCGTGATGACCGAGTCGCCAACCGCAAGCCCGGGAGTGAAGCGACTGAGGTGGGTGTAGCGACTGATGGTGCCCGACGCATGCTCGAGCTCGACGACGCGTCCATATCCTCCCCGACGTCCAAGAAAGGAGATGCGCCCTGACGCTGCCGCCACCACCGGCGTGCCACGCGGCGCGGCAAGATCGATGCCGTCATGACGGCGGACCCCGCCATACACCGGATGGCGCCGGTTGCCGAACGGGGACGTCAGGCGGGCACCCAGCACCGGGAAACGCAAGGTGTCCTGCAGCTTGCCATCCTTGAACAGCATCACTGGCCCGCCCTGACCCTGTGGCCAAACCACCTCCAGCCGCTGTGCCCGACGCACAAGTCCGGCATAGGTCAAGCGTGGATCACCGACTCGTGCACCGTTCTCGCGGCGCATCTCTTGCCACAGCAGCTGCAGGCGTTCTCCGCCGCTAAGATCTCGGCGAACGTTCATGATGCCAGCCAGCAGGGCCTCGAGATCCGCGGCGAAGCGTGTCGGTAACGCCGCTGACGCGAGTGCCGCGTAGAGCGAGGACTCGATCACGATCTCGCGCCCTAGCACCCGGGTCTCGGTACGAGGCTGGACCACGCGCGCCCTAGGTCGCTCGTCCAGCGTGACAATGTATCGCACGCCGGAGGCCCGCTCGATGGCAACCGAGAGTGGCCGCCCGTCGTCCAGCCTGGTCAGGCTCACGCGATTGCCTGGCTGCAGCTGCCTCGGATCGAACTTATCGGTCAGGGTGGTGATGGCATGTTGTTGGGTCTCGGCATCGGCGCCCAGGCGGCGCAACAGGGAGGCGAGCGTGTCGCCGGATGCCACCCTGAGCGTCTTGGTGCTGCCGTCGGGCCGCCGAGCATTCGGCAGAGAGCGGTTCCTCTCCGGCTCGCCGGTCGACGCCTGGGACGCCGAGGCGAGCCAGGTATTCTCTTGCCAGCTCGCATCCGCCAGCAGGGGGCTCAATCCCAATAGCCCCACCAGCCACCAGCGTCGCGTCATGAGCCCCCTCCTGCTTCGGAAAGCTCCTCCACCTCTCGCTGAACAGCATCGACCAGCTCCTGCATGCCGAAGGGGTCCAGCTGTTCCTCATTGATGAAGAAGGTCGGGGTCTGGCGGATCTGGTTGGCCTTGACGTCTTCCTTGTCCTGCTCGAATACCGCCTGGACCTCAGGGGAATCGAGTTGCTCCTGCGCCTGGGCGCTGTCCAGCCCGGCCTGGCTGGCGATCTCCAGGATGGCGGCCTCATCGAAGCTGCCGTGGGCCGCCCACTGGTTCTGGCGAGCCAGCAGTGCCTCCAGCACCGGCTCGAAGCCCCCCTGCAGCCTGGCGGCTTCCAGCACGCGAATGGCCGTTTCTGACACCTCGCCATGGAAGGGGGTATAGCGCACCACCAGGCGGACCTGGTCGGGGTAGGTGTTCAGGATTTTCTTGGTGAGCGGATAGAAGGCGCGACAGGCCTCACAGGCCGGATCGAAGAACTCGACGATGGTGACCGGCGCGTCATCGGGCCCCAGGATCGGCGAATGAGAGCGGACGAGGCTGTTATCGGCCTCACGACTCGCCGACTCCGATGCGGCTCCAACCAACGAGGGATTCGAAACGGCAACGATAATGGCCACCAGGACCAGCGCGCCCACCAAGATAACAGCCGCACGTCGTATCATCTTATTTCCTCACGAGATGATCGGGTTAACCCACGAAACTCGGCGCGCAGCGAGTGGCCAGGGCCACGCGCCGATACGGCGCCGACGATGAAAGCGTCAAGCTTACAAGCTCTAGCTGGTACAGGTTCAATACCTGCTTCCCGCGCATCTCCGCAAGGCGTCCGGCGGGTGAGCCATAGCCTGTGGTGGCCAATGCGGCTGCGATGTAACGCCTGCAGCGGATACCGATATGCCAATTTTCTCCGAAGCGTCAGGGGAATGGTTCAGCGTTTATGCCGTGCCGAAAATGGATTTGACCGTCAGAAGAGCGGACGATCCGCTTGGCGCTGAACAGTTTTGATGAGCTTCGAACGCTGTCCTTTGACTTATCGAACCGCCGGTTGGAAGTCGTGCATGATGGCGCGGTTGAGCCCATTATCGTGAAACTGGCGGCCTTAGGGCTGGAGGCCTCGCTTCAGGAGACTCAAGCCGCCGACCCGGAGAGGATCGAAGTCCTTGAGAGCTCGGCTGACTCTGCTTCTCAGGAGCCTGGCTCCCTGCGGCTGTTGCTCGGCATCAATGCTCCCATGTTCGTGGTGGAGTTGACTGCTGGTCTGATCGCCCAGTCTACCGGCCTGATCGCGGATTCCCTGGACATGTTTGCCGATGCAACCGTCTATGGCCTTGCTCTCTATGCCGTAGGGTACAGTGCGAAAATGCAGGTGCGTGCCGCGCATCTGGCTGGCGTGCTCCAACTGATTCTGGCTCTCGGCGTCCTCGTAGAAGTGGGGAGGCGCTTTGTATTTGGTAGTGAGCCCGAATCGCTGATGATGATGGCCATTGTGTTCGTCGCGTTGATTGCTAATACTGGCTGTCTGCTATTGATCTCCAAGCACCGCGGGGGCGGCGCGCATATGCAGGCAAGCTGGATATTCTCGGCCAACGATGTGGTCATCAACATGGGCGTCATCGCCGCCGGTGCCTTGGTCGCCTGGACGGGGTCTAGCTATCCGGATCTGCTTATCGGTACCATCGTGGGCCTAATCGTCTTCAACGGCGCTCGGCGTATTCTGGCAATCAAGGCGTGAGGCCTCACGGTAGCAGCTATTGCTGCCGTGAACACTGGTCGAGGTGGCTTCATGATCGCGCCAGACCTGTACGACAGCGATGGTGCGAGATCTCGGAGCCAGCAAGGGAGCGTGTCTAGGCATCAACCAAGGAAGGATATTAATGGATAGTATCTGGCTGGTACTCGGCCTGGCGCTGCTTCCCGCACTAGGCAACTTCAGTGGTGGGCTCGCTGCGGAAGTTTCCTTGACTACCGGGCGCCGTCTCAATTATGCCCTTCATGGTGCCGCCGGCCTCGTCATTGCGGTGGTGGCAGTTGAAATCATGCCGCGCGTGCTCGAGGGACTCTCAGCTTGGCTAATCGCCCTCGCTTTCGCGTTGGGCGGCATCGCTTACGTAGGTCTCGAGAAACTTGTCGAGATTATCCAGAAGCGGCAAGACCGGCAGGGAGAGAACGGTCAGTCGAGCGTCTGGATGATCTATATCGCCGTGTCCATCGACCTGTTCAGCGATGGTCTCCTGGTCGGGGCGGGGTCTGCGGTCGCGCCGTCGGTTGCGATCATCCTGGCGGCGGGCCAGGTTCTAGCGGATTTCCCTGAGGGCTTTGCGGCGATCGCCAACATGAAAGACAAAGGGGTTCGCCGCAGCAAGCGCTTGCTGCTCTCTGCCTCCTTTGCAATTCCCGTGCTCTCGGCAGCCATCTTTGCTTACTTCGTGCTCAGAAACCAACCGGAGGCGTTCAAGCTAGCGGCCTTGACGTTCACGTCAGGTCTTCTTACGGTCGCTGCTATCGAAGACATGGTATCCGAGGCGCATGAGAGCGGTGAAGACACCCACGTCTCGCCTCTGGCTTTCATAGGCGGCTTCGTCCTGTTCGTTCTGGTCTCGGCGGGCTTGGAAGGAGTGGTATCGCAAAGCTAACGGCCACGCTGGTCCCCTTCAGCACAGCCACTGACGTGCTGGCTCGAAGCAATGCACCGCCCTTCTCAGGGCGTACCTAATCACGTCTGTCAATGGCCATCAGAACTGACCCACCTATGACCGTCAGCTGAGCGTCTTCTGCTTCAGCCGGTAGCTCTCGCCTCCCAACGTATAACGTATAGAGGTGCGAGTGACGGATGATCCGGTCGATGATCGGTACCGCCACGTTGTCATCGTGGAAGAAATCGCCACAGACCAAAGAATCTTCGTTCTTGGGCAGGGCCACCATGACCTACAGCATGGACCTTCCCGAGCCCGACAAGAACTTCGGTGTCGATCTATCAACCTTCTGGAGGGATGAAGGGTTCGGAGGGGCATAAGCACCCCTTCAACCATATAATCCGGATACCCTGAATTCGATGTCGAACTTTTCGGTTGCCATCTTTATCACTGCCATTTGTTGCCGCTGAAGTGTCATATTCACGAGGGCCTGTACGGCCTTCATCGTCGATTCCGAGCAGCACCCCCAAATATGAAGAGACGGCACGCTCGCCTCTGCGCGGCAGTGGGGCGAATGCCCGCTGGCAGGAGTTCGGGATGGTGTTGAATGGCTTCGACACCAATTTCGATGAGGAGAGCGAGCTCTATGCGGTCAACACGGTGGCGCATGCCTATGTGAACCGGCCCATCCGCCTCGAACGGGCGCGAACCGCGCGGATCTACCTGATCAACGTCACCAAGTTCGATCCAGTGAATTTGCCGCACCTGCATGCCAACTTCTACGACTACTACGATCATGGCACAACTCTGCTCCCACTCTCAGAACTGTGGATATGGTCATACAGTGCCAGGCGCAGCGGGGTATCCTGGAGTTCTCCTTCGCCAACCATGAGCCCGGGCTTTACATGTTTCACGCCCACCAAAGCGAATTCGTGGAACTCGGCTGGATGAGCCTGCTCGAGGTGGTCTGATGCACCGGGAGTGAAGCGGCCTCGCTGGTTTCCGGCATTTCAGTGCTGGGTGGCACCGTCGGTGTGGGGATTATGTACGCCACGGCCCTGCTCGTGCAGGTGTGACCTCGGCATCACTTGCCCGCTGATCGCATCCTTACACGAAGGCTTGGTCAACGGGGAGCGGCGGTTCCCCAGAAATTGGAACCGGCAAATCGCGGGACCTTCGGCAGATAGCCCGTTTCCATCCGCTGGATACGGAAGCCGGCGTGCTCGATGAGCTCGGGGATGGCGCGGTTGAGATGGCAGCCCCCCGCCACTCTGCGCCACAGAGGGTTGACGCGGTCCTGCCACTGGCGCACGCCCTCGTCGGGGGCCGTGCCGTGTTCGCAGAACAGCAGTTGGCCACTCGGCTTGAGCACGCGCCGCATCTGCTCGAGCGCTCGGTGCCAGTCGGGGATCGTGCACAGGGTGTAGGTCAGCACCACGGTATCGGCACTGTCGTCCTCGAGAGGGATCTCCTCCCCCGGCAAGTTCAGCCAGCGAACCTCGAACGGCGCCCCGGCGGCGTGATGGCGGGCCTTGCGGCGCATGCCCGCGGAGGGCTCGAGTCCCCACACCAGCTCGACACGCTGCGGATCGTAGTGAGGCAGGTTGAGGCCGGAGCCCATGCCAACCTCCAGGACCCGGCCTCGCGCTTGCGGCACCACGGCCGCCCGTTGACGCTCGACCACCTCGCTACCGCACGCCAGGTGGAGAAGATGCGGCAGGACGTGCTGCTCGTAAAAGGTCATCGGCTATCGCCATCCCTTGTGGTTGCTGTGGTCGACATACCGTCGGTTCGTTATGCCACTACCTTGTAGTAGCGCATCATGCCGGCATCCTCATGTTCCATGTTGTGGCAATGATACATGTACAGCCCCTCGAAGCTTTTGAAGGTCAAGGCGATGCGCACCCGTTCCTCCGGGAACACCAGCACCGTATCGTGCAACCCCGCGTCGATGATGCCATCGTGCAGATCTGTCCTGTCACCCGCCGATATCCGCTCCTGAACCTGGAACTGCAGGCCATGGACGTGCATGGGATGCGGCATCATGGTGTTGTTAACGAACTCCCAGATTTCCGTCTCCCCCAGCCGGACGATCTCGTCGTCCGCCACCGTCGCGCCCTCCATCCGCCGACCATTAATCGTGAACCCTTGCATCATGCGCATGCCCAGCTCGAAGCGACGAACCGGCGTATCGGCCTGCACCGGGGAAGTCGGCAAATCCTCGGCCAGCCGCTCCGGCAAGGCTCTCGAATCGTTCACCCGTGCGACGATATCGAAGGTGACCAGCGTGAGCCGCTCGCTCCCCATCATGTCACCCATCATCCCTCGGCCCATCATGCCACCGCCCCCCATCATCTCCCTTCCGCCCATCATCTCGAGTTGGTATGCCTCGCTCACGAGTTGCACGGAGTCACCAGGTTCGGTATCGCCGAAATCGACCCACAGGTCGACCCGCTGGGCCGGCGCCAGGGTGACCGAGCGGCGCCGCTCGGGCTCGGCGAGCAAGCCACCGTCGGTGCCAATGACGGTCACCGCCCGGCCACCGCTCCAGGCCAGCTTGTAGATGCGCGAGTTGGAACCGTTGAGCAGACGCAATCGATAAGACTGTGTGGACACCTCGCGTCGCGCGTCCGGATGGCCGTTCACCAGCACCTGCTCGCCACGAAAACCCCGCATGCGGGTCATCATCGCCCCCATGTCACTGCCGATGTACTGAAGCGCGTTGTCATCGGTAAAGGTACGATCCTGCAGGATGAGCACCAGCTCCCGCTCCCCGTCGGGCAGTCCGAGAGCACGCTCGGTGTCGTCGCTAATGATCAGCGGACCGGCAAGGCCGGCGTAGCTCTGAGGGCCGACTCGGCCGCCATCGGGGCCATGGGGATGGGGGTGATACCAGTACAGGCCGGCGCGATCAACGACATCGAAGGCGACCGTCGTGCTCGTCCCCGGTTCGATCGGCAGGCGCGGCTGGCCGTCCACGTTCGGCGGCACGTGCAGGCCATGCCAGTGCACGGTGGTGTCTTCGAGGAGCCCGTTGTCGATGCGTACACGCACACGCTGGCCACGGTGCAGACGGATAAGCGGGCCCGCATAGCTCTCGCCCACCGGCGTCAGGGTCTCGTTGGGCCCGGCGACTCGCTCGGCCGTGTAGCGCCAGACGTCGCTCGGCACGCCGGGCAGGATCGGCACCTTGGCGGGGTGGGCTCGCAAACGCAAATCAACGTCGAAGGGGCCCTCCATGGTCGTCGACGCGGACGCCGCCAGCGAACGGGAACGTCCCCCTCCAAACCACACCCCGGCGGCCGCCAGAGTCGATAGCGCCGCCACCCCACCGATTCGGCGTAATACGCTACGTCGTTGCAGGTCGACATTGTCCATGATTTTTCCCTCCTCTTCACGATGGTCGGTGGGCCACAAACGGGGGCTTTTTCCATGACGAACCCTTTGTTGCGCAAGAACGCTCACTATCCTACCAAGGCGTGAACAATTGGCGCGTCCGTTTCATCAAGAATTCGAGGTCCCGGGCTCGGCGTATGAATCGCAGAAAATGGATGTCCTGCGATATTGACGATAGTCGTTCTCCCTACGCCATAGCGCAGGAAACAGACCAATTTTCTCGTAGTAGCGGATCAGCTTGGCTGGGACACCGGTCCAACCTGCTCACATCACCGATGTTCATGGATAACGTTCTCATCGACTTCTGTTCAATACATGACATGAAAACGATAAACCTTATAGCAATGGGAAGGTCAAGAGCGGGCAATGCAGGCGTCTGTGTTGGCTATCCCAGTGTCGCCAGGGAGGGGAACAGGTCGACCATGATGCTGGAAAGCCGTGTCATGGTGCCCGAGACGATGGCAATACCCATGAGGATGACGATCGTCCCGGCGACCGGTCGAGCATAGGCGCTCCACCGTCCCAGGCGTTGCCGATGCAGGGCAAATCGATTGATCAGCAGGGTGCTGGCAAGAAACGGTAGCGCCAAGCCCAGGGAATATGTACTCAAGTAGATCATGCCGGCCTGGGCACTGGCAGTACTGGAGGTGGCCATCAGGATGGCACCCAGGATAGGGCCAATACAGGGTGTCCAGCCGATAGCGAAGGAGACCCCGAACACCGTTGCCGACAGTGGGGAGCCGCCCTGAACGCTTGGAGTGAACTGAAGGGTACGCTGGAACAGCGAAAACCGGAACACACCGGTCATGAACAGGCCCAGCACGATCACCACCGACCCGGCGACCCAGTTGAATTCCTGACGATACCCCCGCATCAGTTGACCGATACCACTGGCGCCAAGCCCCAGCAAGATAAACACAATGCTGAAGCCGAAGACGAAGAAGACGCTGAGGATCATGGCCTCCAGACGTCTATCGGCCTTGCCGGCGCTCCCGCCCGTGACCACCGACAGGTAGGCCGGTAACAGCGGCAGCGTGCAGGGCGAGAAGAAGGAGACCAACCCGCCGGCGAAAGCACCGAATAAACCGATAGAAGAGAGAGATTCCAAGGCATTACGCTTCCTGGGGCGGTATCAACATGCGAGACGTGAACCGGTCTGTGACCGACTGCCTGCTACGGTATTCAGTTCGGCAAATGATTCTAGATTCTAAAGGGTGTGTCCGCCTCCAGGTCAACCATGAATAAATGACTATCCATATAATCTAACGGGATACCACTTCTCCCTTCGAAAGCCCTTGACCTTAAAGTTGACTTTAAAGTTATCGTGCATAGTGCATCATCCCATATACCCCGATACAAGGAGAGAATGATGGCACTACAGCTTGGAGAGATAGCCCCCGACTTCACGGTCGAATCCACGGAAGGCACGCTCAGCTTCCATCAATGGCTTGGCGATAGCTGGGCCGTACTATTCTCGCATCCTGCCGACTATACGCCTGTCTGCACCACGGAACTGGGTGCGTTCGCCAAGCGCAAGGGCGAGTTCGAGCAGCGTGGCGTTAAACTGGTTGGGGTGTCGGTCGATCCGCTCGACTCCCATAGCGGTTGGGCCGGGGATATCGAGAAGACCCAGGGCGCGGCGCTGAACTACCCGCTGCTGGCGGATGAGGATCGGGTGGTTGCGGACCTCTACGGGATGATCCATCCGAAAGCCGATCCCAAGGTCACGGTGCGTACCGTTTTCATCATCGATGCCGACAAGAAGGTGCGTCTCACTCTGACCTATCCGCCCAGCACGGGTCGAAACGTCGATGAGATCCTGCGCGTCATCGACTCGCTTCAGCTGACCGACAAGCACAAGGTGGCGACCCCCGTGGACTGGCAGAACGGCGAGGATGTCATCATCGTCCCGTCGCTGTCGAATGACGAAGCCAAGGAGCGCTTTCCCGAGGGCTGGGACGAGAAAACACCTTACCTGCGTGTCGTCCGCCAACCACGCTAATGGCACCACTGTCCGCGAATCTGGCAGCCCGGTTGAACCGGGCTGCCAATGACCGACGATTGACAACCTCGTTGAGGTGAACTTATGCAGACATTCAGTATCGGCGAGCTTGCCGAACGTAGCGGGGTCGCCAGCCAGGCGATCCGCTATTACGAGAAAGAGAAGCTCATGCCTGCCCCTCAGCGAACGGACGCCAACTATCGGCGCTATCCCTTGGATGCCGTGGCCAGGCTCGAATTCATCGTGCATGCCAAGCAGTGGGGCTTCAGCCTCGACGAGATCCGCGAATTGCTGATCCTCCAGGATGCCAACGGTGATCGCGCCCAGGCCAAGCGTATCGCCGCAGAGAAGCTGCACAAGATTCGTGAGCAAATTCGGCATCTTTCGCGGGTCGAGGCCGTGCTGTCGAAAACTCTCGACGAGTGCACGGGCGAAGGACCGATGCAGGAAGGGTGCCCGATTGTCGATGCTATCGCCGAACAAGACGAGTGAACAAACACATGAGCACCGACAGTGTGACGCCAGACAACCCCTACGCGCATCCCGGGTCGGCGAGAACCTAACGAGGAGGACGCAGCGATGACGGAAAACGTCACTATCGAGATTCGGGGCATGTCCTGTGCATCCTGCGTGGGGCGCGTGGAACGCGCACTCGATAAGCAACCGGGTGTCATCGACTCTCAGGTGAATCTCGCCACCGAGAAGGCGACGGTTGCCCTCGAGGAGAGCGCCACCCTCAGCCAGGTGGTCGAGGCCATCGAAGAGACGGGCTATCAACCCGTCGTCGAAGACGCTGAGATTCCGGTCATCGGCATGACCTGTGGCTCCTGCGTATCGCGAGTGGAGCGCTCGCTCAAGAAATTGCCGGGCATTCTCCAGGCCAGTGTCAACCTGACCACCCAGAAGACGTTCGTGCGGTTTCTGCCTGGCGCGGTGTCGTTACCGCGACTCCATCATGCCATCAAGGATGCGGGCTATGAGCCGCAGGAACCCGATGCCAGCGCACAAACGCAGAACGAGGACCGAGAAGGACTCCAGTTGCGCAATAAGGTCCTACTCGCTGCGGCGTTCACGATTCCCGTGGTGTTGATCGCCATGGGCAAGATGATTCCCGCTCTGGAAGCCTTCTTCACCAGCATCATGCCGCACCGAGGCTGGATGGGTGTCGAGTGGTTATTGACTACGCCCGTGCTGTTCTATGCCGGGGCACGCTTCTATCGCTCCGGCTATGCCGAGCTTCGGCACGCGAACCCGGGCATGAACAGTCTGGTCATGATCGGCTCGAGCGCGGCCTATTTTTATTCGGTCGCGGCACTGCTGGTGCCTGGATTCTTTCCCGCGGGGACAGCCGAAAGCTATTTCGAGGCGGCGGCGGTCATCGTCACGCTCATCCTGCTAGGGCGGTATTTCGAGCACGTCGCCAAGGGCCGTACTTCCGAGGCGATCAAGAAGCTCCTGCAGCTGCAGGCGAAAACCGCCCGAGTCATTCGCGACGGTGAAGCGGTCGAGGTGTCGATCGAGGCCGTCGTGCCCGGCGATCGCATACTGGCCCGCCCGGGGGAGCGCATCCCGGTGGATGGCGTCGTTGAAGAAGGCCATTCCTTCGTCGACGAGTCAATGATCAGCGGTGAACCGGTGCCGGTTGCCAAGCAGCAGGATGCCGAAGTCGTCGGTGGCACGGTCAATAAGAATGGCTCGCTTACCTTCCGTGCTACGCGGGTCGGTGCCGATACGCTGCTATCGCAAATCGTCAGGATGGTGGAATCGGCCCAGGCCGAGAAGCCCCCGATCCAGCAGCTAGCCGACAAGATCGCCGGGGTGTTCGTGCCCGTGGTCATCGTTATCGCACTGATCACCTTCAGCGTATGGCTCGGCTTCGGACCGGCCCCGGCGCTGTCCTTCGCCTTTGTCACGACGGTTAGCGTACTGCTGATTGCCTGCCCTTGTGCGATGGGGCTGGCCACGCCGACCGCGATCATGGTGGGGACCGGCAAGGGTGCCGAGATGGGGGTGCTGTTTCGCAAGGGCGCAGCCCTCGAGACGCTCGCCAAGATTGATACGGTCGTGCTGGACAAGACCGGCACGCTGACCCGAGGCCGCCCCGAACTGACCGATTTCATCGTGACCGATGGCCACGAGAACGAGGTGCTCCAATGGGTAGCGGCGGTGGAAGCGCAGAGCGAACACCCCATCGCCGAAGCCATTGTGCGCAACGCTAAGGAGCGTGGGCTCGAGCTCCCGAGCGTTAGCCATTTCAGCGCCGAGCCGGGCTATGGCATCGAGGCCGACGTCGCCGGCCACCGGCTTCACGTGGGGGCCGATCGCTACATGCACCGGCTGGGGCTCGAACTCGGTCAGGCGGAAGCCCGCGCCAAGGCGTTCGCCGAGGACGCCAAGAGTCCGCTCTATGCGGCGGTGGACGGTCGGCTGGCAGCGATCATCGCAGTGGCGGACCCGCTCAAGGAGGGCTCGGCCGAGGCTATAGCATCACTCAAGGCGCTGGGGCTGGAGATAGCGATGCTCACCGGCGACAATCGCGCCACCGCCGATGCCATCGCCAAGCAAGTCGGCATACGGCGCGTGCTTGCCGAAGTGCTGCCGGACCAGAAAGCGGCCGAGATCAAGCGGCTCCAAGCCGAGGGCCAAGATGTTGCATTCGTGGGTGATGGGATCAACGATGCACCGGCGCTGGCCCAGGCCGATGTCGGTATCGCCATCGGCACCGGAACGGATATCGCGATCGAGGCCGGTGATGTGGTGCTGATGCGCGGCGATCTGAGAGGCATCGTCAATGCCACGGCACTCTCCAGGCGCACCCGTAAGACCATTCTCGGCAACTTCATCTGGGCTTATGGCTATAACTTGGCATTGATTCCGGTGGCGGCGGGCGTGTTATTCCCGTTTACCGGCTTCTTGCTCAATCCCATGCTAGCGGCGGGCGCCATGAGCCTTTCCAGCGTATTCGTTCTGACCAACTCATTGCGGCTTCGCCGCTTTAAGCCGGATATCGACGACGCGATGCCAAGCACTGACGGGGCTACCCGGCCAGAACGGGCCCATCCCGCCTGAGCCACTCACCCGGTTATCGAAGGGGAATTCGACATGATGGGAAGCGAAAGCTGCATGTGGGGCATGGCGGGGATGGGCCTGATCGGCATCCTGCTGATCATCGCGTTGGTGCTCGGCGTGGCAGCACTCGTCAAATACCTGTTTTTCAACAAAAAGCGCGAGAAGTAGAGAAGAACGTTAACGAGTGGAGTTGCCCATTGGCTTGGCTAGAGACTTCGATGCACGACGTGAGAAAGATATGGCAAGTAGGCTCGGCATAAAGCCAAGGCTCGTATGGGGAGTCGCCGTCCTGGTTGGCTTGGTGGCCCTTTATTGGGTGCTGATGGAGACCGGTGTCTTATCGACGCTTACCAATAAGCAGGCGTTGCGTGAGTGGGTTGGCCAGTTGGGATTCTGGGGGCCGCTGGCCATTATCGCCATGATGATTGCGGCCATTGTCATGAGCCCGATACCCAGTGGGCCGATTGCGATGGTAGCCGGTGCGTCCTACGGTCCTGTTTGGGGAACGGCGTATGTGGTCCTCGGTGCGGAGGCCGGCGCGCTACTCGCCTTTTGCATTGCACGGCTGCTTGGCTACGAGGCGATCCATCGTTGGTCGCGTATCCGCCCAATGCTGAACTGGCTGGGAAGGGATCGCTCCCAGATGGGATTAATGCTCGTTGTCTTCGCATCGCGATTGGTGCCATTTATTTCGTTCGATGCCGTCAGTTACGCGGCGGGCCTTACACCGCTGGCCTTCTGGCGTTTCCTGATCGCCACGCTGGCCGGCGTGATTCCCACGGCGTACCTGGTCGTCATGTTCGGCGAGGCCCTGATCACTGCCGACTCCCGCGGCCTCATGGTCGTACTGATACTGATCAGTGGTATCACGCTTCTGCCGATCCTGGCGAAACTCGTCTGGGCTCGGAATACATGAACCCTAACAGCTGACAGCCTGTGAGGCGCACACGTGAAACGGCGACTATTACTGCTGTTACCCCTGTTGGTTTTCCTGGGCATGGGGTTCTTTCTCTACCGCGGCTTGGGAATGGATCCCAGCGCACGCGATTCGGCACTGCTGGCTCAGAAGTTTCCGGCCTTTAGCCTCTCAACGCTGAAAGATCCCTCACGCCACGTCGATGAGTCCCTACTGGAAGGTGAAATAACCCTGGTTAATGTCTGGGCCGAGTGGTGCCCGACCTGCAAGGAGGAAATGCCTCAGTTGCTGACACTGGCCGAACGTGGCGTGCGCTTGGTTGGCATCAACTACAAGGACACCCGTGCCAAGGGGCAGGAGTTTCTTGACGAGTTCGGCGACCCTTTCGAAGTCAATATCTTCGATCCGGATGGCGACCTGGGTTTCGAACTCGGCGTCTACGGCGTGCCGGAGACCTTCCTCGTCGATACCAAGAGCATTATCCGCTATAAGCACACGGGCTATATCACTCCCGGGGATGTCGAGCAGGTCATGAAGGAGGTGGAAAAATGGCAGTAATGAGTCGTCGAGCGTGCTGGAAATTGCTTTTGTTGATAGCGCGACCGGTAACGGTCATATAAGGAAAACACATGCTGCAATACCCTCAGATCGATCCTGTGGCCATCTCCCTGGGGCCGGTACAGATTCACTGGTATGGCCTGATGTATGTGGTCGGCCTGGCCGCCGCTTGGTGGCTGGGGCGCCGTCGTGCCCACCGCCTGGGCCTGAGTCATGACGATATCGGCGACCTGATCTTCTACGGCGCCCTGGGGATCATCCTCGGGGGTCGCCTGGGCTATGCGCTGTTCTATGGGTTCGAGCAACTGCTGGCCAACCCCCTGTGGCTCTTCAGAATCTGGGACGGCGGCATGAGCTTCCATGGCGGCCTGGCCGGCGTGCTAATCGCCGCCCTGTTGTTTGCCCGCAAGAAGCGCCTCGCCTTCTTTCAGCTGACCGATTTCATCGCCCCCCTGGTGCCTATCGGCCTGGGGGCCGGGCGACTCGGCAACTTCATCAATCACGAACTGCCGGGGCGCGTCAGCGAGGTGCCTTGGGCCATGGTGTTTCCGCCCATGATGGGGCTGGGCCCGGAACCACGCCATCCCTCGGCACTCTACGAATTTGCCCTGGAGGGGGTCGTACTGTTCGGGGTGCTGTGGTGGCTGTCGAGCCAGCCACGCCGGCGGGGCACGATCTCCGGGCTGTTCCTGCTGCTCTATGGCGCCTTCCGCTTCGCCGTGGAGTTCGTGCGACTGCCCGATCCTCAACTGGGGTTCATCGCCTTCGGCTGGCTGACCATGGGACAACTGTTGACCCTGCCGATGCTCATCGCGGGCCTGGCGCTGGTCATCTGGGCGAGGCGTCAGCCGGTGGATGACGCCAAGGCGGCGGTGGCCTCATGAACACGGCCCTCGCTTCTCTGCTGGTTGCGCTGCTCGTCGCCACACCGGTAGCGGCCCGTGAGGGGATTCCCTTGGGCGGTGACAAGAGCAATCCCTTCAGTGATTTGGTTCAGGGGCAATTCCTGCCGGCTAAAGAAGCCTTCCAGGCCAGCGCCTGGCGAGACGATGAGCGGCTCTACGTCGGCTTCCTCAATGCCGAGGACTATTACCTTCATCGCCACCAATTCGCCCTGGACAGCCGCTCCCGGGCGTCAGTGTCGGTGAGCTGGCATTGCCACCCGGGGAACGCATGGTGCATGCCTCGCTGGGGGAGATCCGCGTGTTCCATGACCGGGTGGTATTCAGTGCGCCCATCGAGGCGAGCGGAGCCACTCGCGAGCCGCTGACCATCACGGTGACCTTTCAGGGCTGTTCCGACCGGGGACTGTGTTACCCGCCCGAACAGGTCGAGCTCGAAGCGCTTCACGGGTCGCCTCCCGCGGCCTTTGCCACCCCCTCCCCTCGTGATACGGCGGATAATCCCAACGGAGCACCTTGAATGGATCCCACCGACCTGAGCCTGCCGTCTTGGGGAAACACTGCATAATCCCCGTCGCAGCTTCGGGAGATACGGCGCGGGGTGGAAAGTGGCATTGATAACATCTGCAAGAGCCCCTTTTCATATTTCTTTTTAAGCTACCTTGGAACGGAATCAAAGGAAGAGGAGAGAAAGCATGCGTACCTTTCGACACTCACCAGGCAGGCCAGACGTGGCCGGCTTCTACGATCCAAGAACCTCCAGTGTGCAGTACGTGGTAAGCGACCCATCAACCCGGCGCTGCGCGATCATCGATCCGGTGCTGGACTTTGATGAAAAATCCGGAGCCACAGCGACACATCATGCCGATGAATTACTTGATTACGTGGCAGCCCAGAGACTCGAGGTAGAATGGATCCTCGATACCCATCCTCATGCCGACCACTTCTCGGCAGCGCAATACCTAAAAGAGAAAACTGGGGCGCCTATGGCGATCGGAAGTTATGTCACGAAGGTCCAGGCTTTGTGGAAGGATATCTACAATTGGCCCGACTTTCCGGCCGATGGCCATCAGTGGGATCACCTCTTCAACGAAGGCGACACATTCAAGATCGGTGAGGTCGAAAGTCATGTGATGCACTCTCCGGGGCATACATTGGCCTCGATCACCTATGTTATCGGCGATGCCGCTTTTATTCACGATACGCTGTTCCAGCCCGATGGCGGAACGGCGCGTGCCGATTTCCCCGGGGGTAACGCTCACAAGCTCTGGAACTCCATCCAGGCCATACTGGCATTGCCGGATGATACCCGGCTCTTTACGGGGCATGACTACATGCCCGGCGATCGTGAACCGGGGTGGGAAAGCACGGTACGCAGCCAGCGAGAAAGCAATATCCATCTTTGTCACGGATTGACTGCTGAGGGTTACGTGGCCATGCGTAACGAGCGGGATGCCGGGCTGCCCATGCCGAAGCTGATCCTGCCTTCACTACAGGTCAATATCCGCGGTGGCGCTCTTCCTGAACCGGAAGAGAACGGCCAGCGCTATCTCAAAATTCCTCTTGATGCCCTGCCCGAAGCTACCTGGGGCAAAGCACGCAACTGATACTTTAGCCAATTTTGCGCGGCGGCCTTCCGCCTGATGCGGCATAAAGACAAACCGGAGTACCTTGAATGGATCCCACCGGCCTGAGCCTGCCGCCGCTGACGGCGGCCTGGGCGCCTGGCGGGCCTGTTGCTCGGCTACAACTTGGGCCGCATCACCAGCTATATGACTGCCGGTGCCCTGGTGGCGCTGCTCGGTTCCGTGCTCAACCATGCCCTGGACGGCATCGCCCTGGCACTACGTATCCTGGCGGCGGTCATGCTGATTCTGATGGCCCTGTACATCGCCAACTGGTGGAGAGGCTTGCTGCATGTCGAGGCCCTGGGGCGCTCGCTCTGGCGCCGTATCGAGCCGCTCGGTCGACGCTTGTTGCCCGTGGTGAAGGTGCCACAGGCCTTCGCGCTGGGGTCGATCTGGGGCTGGATGCCCTGTGGGCTGATCTATTCGATGCTGGCCTGGAGTCTGGCCGTGGCCGAGCCGCTGCGTGCCGCGGCGATGATGGGGGCCTTCGGGCTCGGCACCCTGCCCGTCGTCCTGGCGACCGGTGTGGCCGCGCGTCGCGTCTCGCTCTGGATTCGTCATCCGGCGACCCGCACGATGGCGGCGTTGCTGATCATGGCGTTTGCCGTCTGGCAGCTCTGGCATCTGTCATCCATGACCGGTATGGACGATATGGCCGGCGGCATGACGCCGTCGCCTCACTGATGACCACGCTGAGTCGTCCCATCCTGTTGCCGCGTCAGCTCTGCCATCAGTTGGTTGAGGCTGGGCGCTTTGGTAGTGTCACGAAACTCGGCGTGCGAACGTCGCCTGGCTCGTTCCAGCCAACTTGCCAGGGTCTGCAGCTCTCGAACGCGCGAGTGGATAAGAGGTAAGCTCTCGGCCAGCCGGTCAACCCTGTCGACAGGCAAAGTGTTATCTCGTTCCGCGCGTACCAGTACCTCTTTGATTTCCTTGAGGCTGAGACCCAGACAACGCAGGCAGTCGATAAGACGAAGCCGCCCCAGCGCCTCTTCGTCATAGAGCTGATAGTCGTTGCGTGGATCCCGCCGCGACGGTAACAAGCCTTCTCGCGTGTAGTGGCGCACCGTTTCGGCGGTGACGCCACCAGCGCGGGCCAGTTCGCTGACGCGCATTGATCTACCCTCTACTACGTGTCTGAGAGCAGTCTACAACCGCGGGGCTGCCCAAGGGTCAAGGCCGCTGCCAGGCCTTCGCCGACGAGCAACCCATGCCGGCGCGGAGGCCTAAAAATAGGGCTTGACCTTGAAGTGGGCTTTAAGGATACCTTTCCAGCAAGTAGCCACGCTGCGAATGTTGAAACCAAGGTCAAACCTTCCCACCCTCGCGGATGGATAGGTGATTCCCAGGAAGATAGAGGAGAGTGTCATGCGGAAACGTCATACTGCGATCCTGACTGCCGCCATCATCGTTACCGGTAGCCTCGGGGCGGGCTCGCTCCTTGCACAGGAAGAGAGTCAGCAGGAGCCAATGGAAGGTCAGGGCATGCAGGGCAACATGATGCAGGAAGGTGGCATGCACGGCATGATGGGGATGATGAGTGAAATGAATGCCATGATGGAAAAATGCAATGCCATGATGGACAAGATGCAGCAGGGTCATGAGAGTGACAGTAACGCCTGACAGTATATGGGCCCGGCTGCTCCACATAGGAGCAGCTGAGTTACGGTTTTGATGATGCGAGCGGAGGACGGCCTTTGAGTAAAAGCATCTATGCTCCGTTAGCCATTCTTTTGCTGGTGACAAATTCTCCATCCTTCGCTCATTCCCTCGAAGAGGCCGAGGAGACGTTGCAGGAGCGGGAGCGCTACGCCCAGTTTGTCGACCAGCCAGCGCCGGCATTTTCCTTGACCGATGCTGACGGTAATACCGTGTCGTCCTCTGACCTGAAAGAAAGCGTCGTGGTGCTCAATTTCATCTACACCCGCTGCCAGGAAGCCTGCCCTGTGCATATGAACCTGATTGCCGAGGTGCAGGAACGAGTCAGCGACGCCGGCCTGAGTGAGGCGGTCGAGTTCATTACCATCGCCACCGACAGCGAAGATATCGTCGGCACCCGGGAAAACATGCGAGCCTATGGCAAGAACTTCGACCTGGACTCCGCCAACTGGCGCTTTCTATATCGTGACGAAGGCGATCCGGCCGACACCACACGCCAGATCGCAGAAGCCTATGGCCTCCGGTTCGACGACGTGGCGGAGGGCGTCCAGGCCCATGGCGTCGTGACCCATGTTATCGATCCGTCGGGGCGTATGCGGGCTCGCTTTCATGGCCTCGAATTCGATCCGGAGCACCTGGTTTCGTATGTACGGGTACTGGCAGAAGGACCAGAGACATTATCCACTGGCACCTGGGACCGTATCCGTCATTACGTTACCGATATCGTTAACTAAATTCCGCGAGACAATGCTCAACGGCATCATCGCTCATTTCACGACCTCCTCGGAGACTCCGCATATGAAGTATGGGAAAACACTGGCCATCGCTTCTCTTTTGACCTTTCCCCTCTCGGGACTGGCAGCCGAGACATCGGCCACTCTCTACAAGAACCCCAACTGTGGCTGCTGTGCCGAATATGCCAAGTATCTCGAACAGAACGGGTTCGAGGTGGAAACGATCGATACCCATGATCTTGCACAGCTGAAAACCGAGCACAATGTGCCCGAGAAACTGCATGGCTGCCACACCACGCTGATTGGCGACTATGTCTTCGAAGGCCACGTTCCCGTGGCAAGCGTTAGCCAGGTGCTCGAAGAGACGCCCTTTATCAAAGGCTTGAGCGTGCCCGGCATGCCCCTCGGCTCGCCGGGAATGTCGGGCGAGAAACAAGGCCCGCTCGAGGTCTACACCTTGGCCTTTCAGCCGACCGAAACTCCGGACATCTACGCCACCCACTGAAGGTAAGCGCTGGTGATTGGGAAACGGATCGCAACCAGGTGGCTAGTGGTGGCACTGCTGATGGCCATGGCCAAGATAGCCGCCGCCACGCCTCCTGAACGCCTGGGGCCACAGGGCTTTCTTCTCTGGGAAAGCCCGCGCGACGTAACTAACATCCGCTTCGAGGATGACACAGGTTCCCCACTGACCCTGGCTGACTTCGAAGGTAAGCAGGTTTTGCTCAACATCTGGGCGACCTGGTGTGGCCCTTGCCGTGAGGAGATGCCCACCCTGGATGCCCTCCAGGCCGAATTGGGGGGACTGGATTTCGAGGTCGTTGCGCTCTCGATCGATCGCAAAGGTCTCGAGGTCGTCAATGAGTTCTATCAGGAGGTGGGGATCGAGCATCTTTCCCCCTATGTCGATCGAACCGGCATGGCCAGCGCGGATCTTGGTGCCGTGGGGATTCCCACGACGCTGCTGCTCGACCGCCTGGGTAGGGAGCTTGGACGCCTGGTCGGGGAAGCCGAATGGGATACCCCTGAGATGATCGAGTTTCTGACCGAAACGATAGACGCCACCAAAGAGGAAGCGCCATGAGTTGCTGTGACGACAAGACCCCACAGGGGCAGCAGAAAGCCGGACTGACAGGCCTGCTGACGGGTCCCCGCCGCTGGATGCTGTTGGGTGCCGTGGTCGTGGCTGGTGGCCTGGCCATGGGCTGGGATCAACTGGTCCTGCTGGGGATCGCCCCTATCCTGGTGAGCCTCTTGCCTTGCCTCGTCATGTGCGGCTTGGGGCTGTGCATGATGAAATGCAAGGACAAGAAAGGTAAGGCTACCGACCAGGGCGAAGCCACTGACGTGCAAGCCGGAGTGGAACCCGCTACTGAGGTATCCACGGAGACGGCATCCGCCCATCGCCAAGCAGCGGTTCACGAGGTGTCGTCCGAGCAGTCCAACTCCAAGTTCCAAGCCTAGCCACGGGATAAGGAGGGATGCTGGAGATTGCCAATATCGGCCTGGCGACGGCCTTTCTGGCGGGCTTGATTTCGTTCATTTCACCCTGCGTCTTGCCGCTCGTGCCTGGCTATCTCTCATTCGTGGCCGGGCGATCGCTTGGGCAGATACGGGAAGCGGACCGGCGCGAGCGGCTCCGGGTGTTGACCCAGTCGCTATGGTTCGTGCTGGGCTTCTCCACGGTATTTTTGATGCTGGGGGCCAGTGCCACGGCCATCGGTCGCCTACTGCTGGTCTATCGCCAGGAGGCGAACCTGGTCGGCGGTCTCATCGTCATCCTGTTCGGTGCCTTCATGACCGGGCTCATCCCGCTGCACTGGTTACAGCGAGAATGGCGGTTTATCGACAAGCTCACGGAAAATGGCGGCGGGCGCGGTGCGGCTTATTTACTCGGCGTGGCGTTCGCCTTCGGCTGGACGCCCTGTATTGGTCCGATCTTGGGTGCCATCCTTACCGTTAGCGCTTCGACGGCCAATATTTCAAGCGGACTGGCGTTACTGGGAATTTACTCGCTAGGCCTTGGCGTGCCATTTCTGCTGACTGCCGTTTCGCTCGACCGTTTCTTGCACCACCAGCAATTCCTGCGCCGCTGGGGCCGGGTCATGCATATGGCTGCCGGCCTGCTCATGATCCTGATGGGCATCTTGATGATCACCGGGCAACTGACCGAGCTGTCCTATTGGTTATTACGCACCTTCCCTGCGCTAGGCAGCATTGGCTAGCCGTTATTCGAGGAATCACTGATATGAATAATCCCGCAAGTCGCTTCTGGCGTACCCTGTTATTGACGAGCTGGGTCGTGGCCAGCCTGGGCATCGCCGGTGTGGCCGGGGCTGCCGAAGAGGCATTGCCGTCGCTGAGTTATGACCGTACGGGCGAACGACTGATCAAGGCGCAGGCCAACCAGCTCTTCAAGAGCACGGACCGCGGCGAGACCTGGCAAGAACTCCCCTTGCCGGAAGCCGTGAAAGAAGGCCAGTGGGTCACGGCATCGGTACCGGCAACCGCCGAACAGACGCTCTATATCGCCGGCCCGTCAATCGGGGTGCAGCGCAGCACCGATCATGGGAAGACTTGGCAGGAGCTCGACGAGGACTTGCCCAGTGAGAACGTTATCGCCTTGGCCACCCACCGTCAGCAGGCCGAGACCCTCTATGCGGTGATCGCCGACGATGGCCTCTATCAAAGCGAGGATGCCGGCACGACCTGGAAGAAGATGGATAGCGGTCCTGCCCAGCCCGTTCGCCGGCTCGTCCACTCCGATATGGAAGGCAGCATGCAGACCGGCTGGCTCTATGCGGTGTCCGACGATGCGGTACGCCTGTCGATGGACTGCTTCTGCGGCTGGCGACCGACCGGCGAGCTCGATGCCGGCAGGGTCTACGATGTGGCCTACGACCTCGACGCTCCAGAGCGCGTCTATGTCGCCACGGAGCAAGGCCTGTGGCGCAGCGACAATGGTGGCCAGGAATGGCAGTCAGTGACAGGTGACAGCCCGGCGCTCGTCGCGCTCGCTCATTCTCCTGCAGGAACGCTCTATGGCCTGAATCGCGAGGGGGAGCTCCTGCGTAGCGATGATCGGGGCCAAACCTGGACACCCCCCGATGCTTAGGCGCTGGTTCCTCGCCACAACCTGGCTGCTGCTCAGTGCTGCGGGGCAGGCCATGGCGGAGGGAAGCCCCTCTTCAAGCGATACCTCTCGGCTGGAAGAGGGAGAAAGCATCTACCAGCAGTATTGTGCCAGTTGCCACGGCCGCCAGGGAGAGGGCATGCCGAACTGGGAGCGCCAGAATGCCCAGGGCGAACTGCCGGCTCCTCCTCATGGGCCGGAGGGCCATACCTGGAAGCACTCCGATGCTATGCTCTACCGGATCGTCGCCGAGGGATGGCGTGACCCCTGGAACAAGACCGAACGACTGACGATGCCGGCCTTCGAGGATGCCCTAGCCCCAGCCGAGATCCGCTCCGTAGTGAATTACCTCAAGACGTTATGGACACCGGAGCAACGACGCCATCAGGCGGAAGAAAGCGAGGGAGCTCCGTTTCCGACGCAAAGTGAGTAGCTGTGGGGCTAGGAATTGAAAAGGTGATTATTGGCCAAATTTTTCCCGGAGAATCCGGTCGCGAAGGACTCCATTCGACTTTTCCGAGCACACCAACTCTCGCTCAACAGCGATAATGCGAGCGGCCAGCTCAGCTTTGGTTTGGCGCATCAAATAATGCATACGTCGCCGCTCCACGTCGGTGGGCTTTTCCACCTCGCGAGCAAGCGGCCGACCAACGACACGCCGCTGACGAACGGGTTGGGCGGCTTCTTCGTATAATTGACGGCATTCAAGATTTCGCAGAATGGTGGACTCGGAGATACCCATTCCCGTGTCGGAGAGATCGCGCGATATTCTCGCAATTCGTCCCAGCGTCACGGGACTGCCGATCTCCTGCAACCGACTGATCGCTCGACGCACGATCGTGACGCTTCGATTGCGTCGCTGCTGATGACTGCGTTTCAAACCGGCCATCGCAGCCTCTGGACGCGCCTTACTGGATCGTCGTGTCATTTCTCCTTCCTCCCGATGGTCAGTATGACGGGATCGGCAGCCGCCTGATCAGCTCGCTCCAGCAGTTCCATCTCGGCCAACACATCGTCACAGCTCGCCATGGATTCCTTTGCCTTGCGCCCTTCGGCGGGCAGGTTCTGTGCTTCTGCCATCTCCGCCATCTGCGCACAGGCCTGCCGGTAGACGATGACTTGGTCACGCTTGTGCCAGTCGGGCGCATTCCCGGCACAGCCGATGCAGGCGAACTTGATGGGACACTGACTGGCCACGGTGCACCGTCCACCGATAACCGGGATCAGTGCGCCCACCTGCTCCTGTGCGGCTTCGATTTGCCGCCGGATCTGCCCCGGGGATCGCACATGGGTACGGGACAGATCCACACGACTTTCAAAGATCTTTTGTTGCAACTCCATTAGCCTGGCCGGCGTCGGCTGGGAATAGTACTCGGTCACTCGCACATCTCGCTGCTTCATGAGGAGTGCGATCACATCCACGGGCGTGTTCAATGCCCGCATCTCGGTGGCAAACCCGTGACGCAGCAGGTGAGAAGTGACCCGCACGGCCTCACCGGCAGCAGTTTGCAACGAGATACCGTGCAACATGATAGACATCGTCGCATTGACATCCTTATGACTGAAATGCCTTCCGGCATGTTGCCATAGGTAGGACGCCGCTCGAAGCTTATGCCGCAAGCTTCTGGTAGGCGGGATGGTCTCCAGATCCTGCCCCCGATCACGCTGGAACTTCCACCAGGCGTGTAGCGCCTTCATGCAGCGCTCGTCAATATAGTATGGTTCTTCTGCACGGCGTCCCTTGGGGATCGCGCGAAAGGCGATCGCTTCACGATCCTTGGCGAGCAGCACCCGTGATAAGTGCTCTGGACTCAATCTGATCTGCAGGAACTCGTTCATGCGAGCCCCGGTCTTGGTCATGATCTGAATGGCCGCATACCCGACAAGAGCGGCTAGCTTGAGCGCATCGAGTGGAATAAAGAGCATTCCCAGGTCTCGCGAGACACGCTCCAACCAATGGGATGTAGACAGCCCCCAAGTTGAGTGAGGGGGAAGTTGGAACGCCCCCTTTGAGTAGCCGTTATGCGTCAGAAAGTCAGAATCAGTAACTTGAGACTTCAGTACATTGGCCTGCAGCAGTTCGATGAACCAGTAGGGCTCTATCAAAGTGGCATCATCGCAAGCATGGCCACCCTCATAGCTTAGGAAGTAACGTGCCTGGTCACATATCGTCGCACGTATACGCTGACGCTGATCCTGATGGTAATAGAAGTCTTCTGCCACGGGCTCATGCACAGAACGCAATGTTGCTGCATCCCAAAGCCTGAAATGCTGCTGTGTCGATCGAGTACGGCCTGATGTCGATACCGTTTCATCGGTGATCGAGAATGACATCGGTAAGGCCTCCCCCTCCCGTTCATGATGGGCCATGGCATCCTGAAAGGCTGTATGCAGGCGCTCGACCTGAATGCATCGACGCTCGGCCACATCACGAAGCAGATAGAATCGATCGTGTACAACGGCGGTCGCTGCCTTGCGACGCATCCGTTGGTCGGTTCTCACATCTCGGTGGAGGGTGGAGCGGTGCCAGAAGTGATCATCCTTCAGGCCAATGAGTTTCCAAGGCACTACGGCCCGGCGCTGCTTAGGTGTCAACCGGAGTAGATAGTCCTCTTGCTTGCGCAGTAGGCGAAAGTAAGTCTGCAGGAACCGGCCACGTTTGGGTGTGCCCTCTTCCGGCAATATCTCGCCATCATGATATCGTCGATAGAACACCTCGGGGTCCAGTGCGTCGATATCCGGTAGCTTCAACCGTGTCAGGTAGCGCGACATATTGGCGAAGAAGGTGATGTCGTTGCGCCGATTGCCATCGGCAAAGGTCATGACGAAGAAGGCCACATCTCGTAGTTTCGGCTGCGAAATGGAGTGAATCATCCGTCGTTGAGAATCATTGAAGGGCCGTCCCATGGTCGGTGATTCTAGAAAGGTCAACGGCAGGTGATGGAGTGCCGGCGATACACTGTCGAGCACCATTTCCAGAGTGATTTCCTTCCATACTCGCAGCGGACTAGCTCGATGCCCCGTTTCTTCTTCCCAGCGCCGAATTTCTTGTTTTATGCGGGAGACGTTGTGTCCAGAAAGCCTCAAGACCTCGCTGTACGCCACCGTATATCCCTCTCGGTGTAGGTGCTCAATGGTCAGACGTGTGAGCCGCGTGAGCACTTCACGTGAGCGCCGCGTATTGGGAAGCGAATAGCGAAAGGTATTGAAGTCCCGACGCCAGCTTTCATAGGCCTCACGACTGTCGACCGGGGCGCTCAGGAGCTCATCGGCCAATGCCGCCACGTAATGGCGCGAATACCCCGACACGGTGGCTACGCTGAATCCTAAGCACCTGCTGATGTCGATGAGTTTGAAAGGCGTTCCGATCTGGCGGCGACGGTCCAGTTCCGCCTTGATCGATTCGTTTCGCCGATTCAGCGTATGGTTTTCGCCCACGAGGACGGTAGCCCCAGAAGTATCGAGGGATTTCCAAGCAACCGTGCGCGCTACCTGATGGCCGGTCTCCTGTTCCCAGATAACCAGCTCCTCATTGAGGATCCGTTTCCTCCCCCCAGTAATGGTTTCAACTGCGTTCACCGTCATCAACGCGTTCTCGCGATGCAGCTGTTCGATGACCAGCCGCACAAAGCGCCGGAACAGCGCCGGCCCGCTCTCCGTGCGTGTGATAAAGGGGCGAAAGGTGCGGTAGTCACGTACCCAGCGTTCATAAGCCTCTCGGTCCTCAACCACCGTCTCCAACAACTCCGCTGCCAGCTCACTAACATAACGCTGGGTAACGCCACTGATCGTCTTGCGATCGTAGCCGGTAACCGTCATCACCTCTCGGTTCACGAAGGCCACACCCAGCTCGCGCCGACGATCAAGCTCGGTACGTATCGTAAGCCGTCGACGCTCCGGATCAGCACGGTGTTGTCGGGCCGACGGCATCATGGTTTCAGCATCTCATCTAACATTCGCTGGCTCTCGGTAAGTGACTCGGGGTGAGGAGTCGGTTGGGAGCGGCGAGCGCGATCATGCCGGTGCTCACGTTCGATGCGAGCATGAATGCGATGAGCCAGATCCGGCAGGTCATGCCGGCGGATAGCCTGGTCATAGATCGGCAGCATATCGCTTTTCCAGGCCATGAGCTCACGCAGGGCACCCCGCAGGCTCTGCAGTTCCTCGGCTGAGCGGGCACGCTGGTGGATGTCGTTGAGCGCCTGTGTCACGAACCAGTGACGGACCTGATGACAACGCAGCTGCAGTCCTGCGGCGTCGAGCGCCGGCGTCCAATAGTTGCGGCGGAAGTGGTCCGGGCTCAGAGATGTGCCGTGGCGAGTCAGAAACAGCGGAAGGTGATGCAGAGTTTCCACAGGCAGTTCAGCGAGTTCCGTAAGCCCGCACCCTCGGGGATCTAGCCGAGCACGCTGCTCGTCCACATATCGTCGCAAGACCTTGACCGTGCGGTCGGTAATGAAAAGCCGTTTCACTCGGCGTCCATGACTTCCCTTGCTGATCGACAGCATCTCGCGCATAAAACCGCTCTGTACCCAGTCCGCCACGCTGAGTTGACACGCCTCATGGACACGACAGCCGGTATCAAAGAGGATACGTACCAGGCCAGTTTCGCGTAGTGTCCACCCCCACTGCTCACCAGCTGACATGACCCTGTTCATCAGGGCCGGTTCATCCAGGATCTCGGGCAACCATTGATTTCCTTTCAGCCGGAAGTAACTGGCGGAAAGACGCATCTCTCGAACGCCGTCCACGCCACTGTCGGCCGGCATGGGCATTCGACCGTGGGCATCGACAAACGCTTGGAGTTGCCGGCGGCGCTCCTCCTCAATGTAACGGCGGGCACCGTCGGCATCCATAGGATTGCCATGGCGATAGCGACCGTGCTCATGCAGTACCGTGTAGAACGATCTCAACGCCGCCAGAAGCCGTTCCAGGCGCCGGCCAGTCTGCCAAGTCGGTTCGATTCGACGGGTTTCGAATCCACCGCGATCTCGACCCAACGCCACGATGCACTTCATTTCCGAAGCGAGGAAGAAAGCCAACAGTGCGCGCACCTGAGCAGGTGGCCCCAGCAACTGCCAACCCTGTCGAATCACGACGGGATGATCTGTCGCCCATGAAGCAAAGGAGACAACTTCCCTCGTGTAGGCTCTTGCAGTCAGCGATGCATGGTGACGCACGGATAGGCAGGCATAGAGGGTCAGCTCTGGGTGCGGTAACCCATCGCGATCCACCACATGAAAGGGAAAGGCCCCTTCGGCACGCAGGACCCGATAAACCGGCATGAGAGGTTACCTCCCAGGGCAAGACACACTGATGCTACCTGCACGTGTCCGATGACTGTGCTACAGCATCATCAGTGAACAAGAGTATGCTCTGTAGTATAGGGCCAAACTTGCCAATCGAATTGCCAAAAAGCAGGCAGCCTATGAAGGCGTCTGCGTACTAGCGCCCGATTCCGCGATAACGCGTCACATACTGGAACGTACCCCCACGACTGATTTATGGGGCGTGGCCAGTCGTACCGGTATGAAGCTCGACAACCTGGGCATCCGCTCTGCCTGGGACTTGCGCAACGCTGATCCAAAGCGGCTTCGACGCCAGTTTTCTGTTGTCATGGAGCGCACCGTATGGGAGCTGCGTGGTGTCGATTGCATTGAGATCGACGAGATGAGCAAGCCGAAAGACAACATCATGACCAGTCGCTCGTTTGGACGGCTCACCGGCGACCGAGCAGATCTGCGTGAGGCCGTGCGCGTGCATGCCAGCCGTGGTGCCGAGAAGCTGCGTCGTCAGGGGTCGGTTGCGCGGGCGCTGATGGTCTTTCTCAAGACGAATTGTCACCGCCTCGAGCTGCATCAGTACAATCCCAGCCTGGTCGTGCCGCTACCGCGTGCGAGTGACGACAGTCGGATCATCGTCGGCACCGCTCAGCGCGCGCTTGATTGTCTCTATCGTCCCGGGTACGCGTTCATGAAGTGCGGCGTCATGATGCTCGATTTGGCGGACAAAAAGACCCTACAGCACGACTTGTTCGATGCGAAGCAGGGTAATGCTGACCGCGAGCGCAGTGAAAAGCTGATGAGTGTGGTGGATCGTATCAATCGCGAGCATGGTCGCAATGCGATAAGCATCGGCAAGCCCCGAAAGAATGCTGCCTGGGCGTTGAGGTGCCAGCACCGTACGCCACGATACACAACCAGCTGGGAAGAATTGCCGGTTGTGCGGATGCGGTGAGGCGAATCCCTTCGAATCTCGTAGACGCTTTTAGCTCTTGTACTGATGTCACCAAGGAGGTTCCATTTGTTGCAATGACAACGGAATCCCGAACGTGTCTGCTGGGCAAAACCACTGCTGATATGACGACAGCTGTTCTTCGAGGATGCTAGTCGAAGGGCAAATGTCGCCTTCAATAGCTTGATAAACGATCAGTGGCTTGCACAACTGATAGCATCTTGGGAAAAGAGGGTGCGTGATGCCGGGGCGCTGAGCGGGTCTGCGTGGGGTGGTGAGTCAGGTCAAGCGGTACGTGTATCACCGTGGTTTGCCGAGCCAGGCGTTACTGCTCATGCTGTAGTAAACCTTCGTCAGGAGAAGTCGTACATGTGCGGACGTTTTGCGCTTTACAGCGCCTATCCCAAGTTCGCAACCAAGGCGGGTGCGCCGACCATCAGTGAAGAGCTGACACCGCGCTACAACGTACCGCCTGGCACGTGGATCACAGCGATACGCCGGCTCTCGGAAGATGAGCCGCCGCACGTGGAGGAACTGTGGTGGGGCTACAAACCCAGATGGGCAAAAGGCAAGGCGAGCCAGCCGATCAACGCTCGGGCCGAAACGGTAGCCACCTCTGGCTATTTCAAGGCAGCGTTTCAAAAGCACCGCTGCCTAATTCCTGCCGATGGCTGGTATGAATGGGACAAGACCACTACACCCAAACAACCTCACTTTATCTGCCGTGAGGATCGCGAGCCGCTCTTCTTCGCAGGGATCTACACCGAGCGAGAGGATGGCTCACTGGGCTGTGCAATCATCACCGAGCCGGCCCGAGGCTCAGCCCACAAGGTGCACGATCGTATGCCACTGATCTTGGACGACGAGAGCTTAGAACCATGGCTTGACCCCGACCTGTCTGACCAGGAGACGCTACGCAACGTGGTGCATCATATCGATGCTGGGCTGATTACGCACTGGCCGGTCAGCACAAAGGTGAACAGGCCGAACGGGCCGGGGGATGAATCGCTGATCAATCCAGCGTAACGGCAAAGCAATAAGGTAGTTATGAGGCGGCGTATAGTGACAAAGCTGGATTTTAGCTGAGGCTCAAGGAAAGAGGTGGGATTGCCGATAGATAGCGGAAAGAAAGGCTGCTCACGACCCAGAGCGGCCATTGCGGAAAATGCAGCGGACACGTGATTTTTGTTATAAAGCTGAATTTTTTATGATTCCTAAGAATCAAAGGCTTGCGATAACGTAGTCAAGATACCTTTGCTGGATTAACGTTCCGGAACCTTAATCCAATCATAAGGCCAGTAGTCTAATAATTATTATGCGCTAGGGTTACTATGAAGCATAGAGATATACAGCCAGCACATGAAAAGTCAGTTCTGGATAGCTTTGGGGGCTACCTCCTTGCACAAGGAATAAATCTCACGGTTATCGACCGACCTGATCCACCTGATGCCATTGTAAATTTGGATGGAAAGCGAAGTTGGATCGAAATTACGGATGCTTTTCAAAGTGCGGATTGGGCTAAAAGCATTACGTCGTATGCTGCTGAAGATAAGACGCATGTTTCGTACAAGAGAGGTCTAATAACTGAGCCTGACCAACAAGCCTGTTCACAGGTCAAAGAAGTGATTTTGAAGAAGTATCGCAAAGGAACCATGAAGCAGTTGATGCAATCTTATGGCCAAGGGATATTGCTGGTAGGTTCTTATACGCCGTTAACAATGCCTGAAGAAATCATTGATCAGGCAGGCGTATCTATAAATACAGAGCTCTCGCAAGAGTCATCAATTTTTAGTTCTATTTATCTATACAGGAATTCAGAGAGTGGACATGTGTTTTCACAGCTCCTTTGAAATCAAAAAGCTCGTGGCAAGGCCAAGTAGCATCGTCCTATCGGGGCTAGAGCTCACTACGCTCGGGTGCTGTCGGCGGTGTTAATGAGGGAATTACGAGATTTCGCTCTTGGCCAGCTGAGGAATGTTAGTCAACACTGATGAATGAAATTTCGACGGCTGACGATACACACCAGCAGGTCGTGCCAGAAACAGCGAGCAGTGCTTATTTTCGATCATTCGCTATATCAGCGAGCAAAACGGGCCGCCGATTAAAAACATTTTATCTTCCGAATAAAGCCTAGTGAAAACCGTTTATAAAAAGCGCTTCCGTGGGTAACGTTATACATGTCGGCTGAATTTCTGAAAAGAATGGGATGTTGTACTGAGGTGAGATCGTGGCAATTTTTGACATAGAGAAAGACGAATTACTCCCGCTGTCAGATACCCAGCTGGAAGAGTTGATTGCTCGCCTCGCCGAGGCCGAAGTAGCAGCGCATGGCCATAGCCCTGCATGGGTGAACTGGTCAGGTTCAATCAATGCTCCTGACGAAGGAATTGATATCCACGTTCAGGTTCCAGTCGATACATTAAGCACCGGATTTATTGAAAAGCCTGATACGGTTATTCAGGCTAAGAAACACCCGATGCCAAAAGGCGCGATCACGCAGGAAATGGTCATAGACGGCGAACTGTCGGCGACTATCTCAGAGCAGGCTTCGAAGGGGGGTGGCTACATTATCGTTAGCTTGGCTGATGATTGTTCGCCTCCGAACAAGGAGAAGCGTCTTCAGGCAATGCGAGAAGCTGTGAAGGATGATCCCAACAGCAGAAATATTCACCTAGACTTCTATGACCGCTCGAAGCTGACTCAATGGCTACGTCAGCATCCGTCGATTATGCTGTGGACAAAAGGAAAGCTTGGTCAGGGATACTCAGGTTGGCAGCCATACGGGGCTTGGAGCAATCCACCTCAAGATGTCGAGGATACATTGATTTCGGCCCCAGGCGTGACGGTCATGCTGCCATCAGGGAAGGGCCAGAAGCTCAGTATTGAAGATGCCATTGAACCAATGCGTGGCCTCATAAGGTCTACGCTCAAGGCCATTCGTATAACGGGTTTATCCGGCGTCGGGAAGACCAGAATTGTGCAGGCACTCTTTGATGAAACGGTCGGCAAAAATGCTCTCGATCGGACTCTAGCTGTGTACGTCGATACTGGTGCTGAGCCGGATCCTTCGGCAGCAGCGATGCTGGACAGACTTATCGCTGAGGGCCGACGTGCCGTCATGATCCTCGATAATTGTCCGTCAGAACTTCACTCTTCATTGGCCAGAAAAGTATCAGCTGCAGGCAGTGAGGTAAGCCTCATAACCGTTGAGTATGACATCAGGGATGACAAACCTCAGACAACTGAGGTAATCCACATTGAAGCAGTTGGGCCGGAGGTGGCCGAGCAGCTTCTGATCCGTCGGTTCCCCGGGATTGGCCAGCACAACGCTCGCCGGATAGCAGAGTTCGCTGATGGGAACGCAAGGGTTTCCCTAGCAATCGCCGAGAGAGTGGAGGTAGGTGAGAGTTTGGCTCAGCTTTCTGATGCGCAGTTGTTTAACCGCTTGTTTGAGCAGCGTAATTATCCGGACGAAGATCTGCGGGAACAGGCTGAAATACTGTCTCTGGTTTATTCGTTCTCGGTCTCAAACCCTGAGGACAGTTATAGCGAGTTAGAAGTTCTAGGATCGATCTTGGGGCATTCCCATAGCCAATTGTTTCGATCAGTCAAGAAACTATTGGACCGTCATATTGTGCAGAAGAGGGCACATTGGAGAGCCATCCTGCCCCATGCCATTGCGAACAAGCTGGCTGCCTCGGCACTTGATGGTGTCCCGGTTGATCAACTCAGGGCGACCTTTGAAGCCTCCGGTCGTCAACGCTTACTATTGTCGTTCGCACACAGACTGGGGCTATTGCACGATAACCCCGTGGCGAAAGAGATCGTTGAAGCTTGGCTCCAGCCAGATGGGCTGCTGGGGCGGATATTAGCGCTGGAGGGAATGCCAGTACGAATGCTGGGCTATATCGGCCCGGTCGCGCCTGAAGCACTGCTTGACAGGATTGAAGCAGAGCTTGCCGCGCCTGATTTTGGTGGTATGGGGCCGCTTCACAATCCACAGCGGACAACCATTCTCAATCTTTTGCAGTTGTTGTCATACGAATCGGGCGCCTTCGACCGCTGCATCCGGCTACTAATCCGCGTGTCAGACTACGAAGATGAGAACAACAAATACGACGCGGTTCGAGATAAGATTACGAAGTTTTTCCAGGCATACTTGTCGGGCACACATGCCTCTCTAAATCAGCGCATCGGGATTATGAATGAATGCCTTTCTTCAGATGTGGCTGGGCGTAGGTCGCTGGGTTTTAGGATGCTCTCGACTGCCTTGGGTGGGCCGCCGTGGACAGGATTTGGGATGAATGAGTTTGGTGCTCGCCCAAGAGACTTCGGTTTCCAACCCAACCACGATGAACTTGTGGAGTGGCGCTGCGCCTTTATCAACGTTGCGGTGCGATTGGGGACCTCTGGCGATCCTGGTCTTGAAGGGCCTGCACGGTTGACCCTTGCGAACGGATTTCGAGGGATGTGGCATCACAAAGCAATGAGAGAGAAACTCGTCGATGCGGCTCGCAAGCTACATGATTATCACCCTTGGGGCGAAGGTTGGAAAGCAGTCCGGTCAACGATTTATTTCAACCATACCAAGCGCAAAGACAAGGATGATTTCGAGCCGCTGCCAGATAACCTTGCCGCATTGGAAAGGGAGTTGGAGCCCGAGGGCTTGGTTCCGGAAATATTGACATACGTGCTAAGCAAGGAGCAGGACTATTGGGCGCTAGACGTCGATTTTGATCATAAGGACAGCAACAAGTATCACGAAGTTGAAAAGCGACTTGAAACCAAGGCGCTTCGATTAGGTGAGGGCTTCGCAGCATCAGACCATGAGCTCGACGAGTTGGGTCCCAACCTTTTCTCCAACGACTGGATGCCATATTGTACTGCATTTGGAAGAGGGTTGGCGAAGGGGGCACATGACTTGCGAGTTGGTTGGCGGCAACTCTTCGATCAACTTGAACATAAGCCTGAATCCAACAAGAACTTCGCAGTCTTTGCCGGTTTTATCGAAGAGGTAGACTCTGTTGATCGGGCACTAGCACAAGGGTTACTCGACCAGTGCGCACAGCACCCTGAACTTCGACATGTACTGGTCGGCTTGCACCCAAGGCGGGAGTTCACAGAAACCGACTTAGATCGCTGCATGTCGCTTCTGGATGATTCTGACACACGTCCGTGGATGTATGGTCCAATTTTATGGCGTGACGGGTATGCTAATCTGTCCAGTGACCGTGTTCTCTATCTTGCTCAGCAGCTGCTGAGTATACCGAACGGCGATGATGTGGTTTTGGATGCTCTAAGCATGAAGCTACATGGCAAAGATTACGCTGTAGATATACTTGGTTCCGACCTTCGACTGGTCGGTCTAAGAGCAGCGATCCAGAGACTCCAAAAAGATGACAGGGATACTGGCGGATCCATAGATTATAACATGGAGCGCGTCATCAGTGTCGCGTTGCGCTTTGACGACAACGATGCCGAAAAGCTGAAGTGGCTGGAAACTATCTTTACTGTTATTGATGAGCGGTATGGCTTCATTCATGCGTTCGAAAGTGCTATCGAGACGACTATCGCTTTGATGCCAGAGGCGTTTCTCAATCGCGTTTTTAAAGGCACTGAAAAAGAACAACATCGACGGCTGTTCTTTATTCACCATGGTAGCTTGCGTCGCTCTCCTCTCGCCAAAATCGATATGGACGTTTTGATTGGGTGGTGTCGTTCCAGAAACGATACTAGCGTGTGGGCACCTGTCGCGGCGGGTATCAGTCTTTGGTCAAAGGATGGGGATCAGGGGGCAGTTAAGATATCGGAGTCAGCGATCAGGTTACTGGAAGCTTCTCCTGAGCCAGAAGCCGTTCTGGAGGCATTCGCCGAGCGCGTCACACCTTCATCATGCTCTGGTAGTCGATCTAACGTGATGCAACCTAGAGCGGATGCCATTAGTGTGTTCGTTGAGCATGAGAGCGAGGAGATCGCTGTGGCTGCTAAATCGGTGTCTGAAAAACTGGTTGAGTGGATCGATCATGAGAGAGTGCGTGAACAGCGGGAGGACGAGGAGCGCGAACAGCGGTTTGAATGAAAGTAACGCTACTGACGATACAGGAACTTCGTAATGAAGCATCTGTCGACCGAGAACATGCTCTGACAGGTCATCGTCATGCTACAAGACTTTGCTCAAGCCTATCGTCGTTCGCTTGCCGTCAAATGGGTCAAGGACGGCATGAGTCAGCAGGAAGTCGCCCAGCGCCTGGAGGTCACTCAAGGAGCTATCAGTCAATGGATCGCCCGGGACCGAGAAGGCGGTGAAGACGCGCTCAAGGCACAGCCGCGATCCGGTCGGCCGCCACGTCTTCCTCCCGACAAGATGGCCAAGGTGTTGGTAGCGCTCGAAGCCTTGGGACCAGAAGGTTTCGGCTATGACGATCAGCGCTGGACAACGCAGCGCATTGCCGATGCCATCGCGCGGCTGACCGACGTTCACTACAGCACCTCGTCGATCAGCGACCTGTTCAGGCAATGGGGCTGGTCCTGGCAAGTGCCCAAGCGCCAGGATAGTCGGCGTGACGAGGCCACCATCGACCACTGGCGAGAACAGCTCTGGCCAGAATTAAAAAAAAGAAGCCGAGGCGCAGAATGAAACGCTGATCTTCGTCGATGAGTCGAGCTTCCATCTCTGCACGCATCATCTGAAGACCTTTGCGCCTATAGGGCAAACGCCGGTCGTCAAAGGCAAGCGAGGGCAGTCGCCGCGCCACCTGGTCATCGGTGCCGTCTCGAGCGAAGGACGTAGCTATTTTCACTGGACCTCGGACACGGTCACCGGCGCAAGCATCGTCGCTTTTCTGAAGACGCTACTGCGTTATTGGCCAGGCAAGCTTCGTATCATCTGGGACAACGCCCCGGTCCATCGCTGTCAGGCTGTGCGCGATCTGCTGCGCCATCCGGAGGTACAAGGCCGGTTGCGCCTGGAAGCGCTTCCTCCGTATGCGCCCGAGTTGAATCCGGCCGAGGCGGTATGGAGTTGGTTGAAGCGACGCTGTGCCAATCGGGCGTTTTCGACGGCTCTGGCTTTGGGTGAGTGGCTACGTTATGCCACCCAATGGCTGAAGCGTCGCCGTGAGCAGGTCAAGCAACTCTTGCGTGCCTCGCCTATTCATTAGCTTTTTTATGGAAGGTCAGTAGCTCTGCTTATGCGGCTTTGGCAATGAGCTCCCGTGCCCGTGGCGCATTAGGCCGTGCAACGGGCCGGTGGCTTCGGGCGTTGCTTGCGGCAGGGCCCGGAAAGTAGAGTCGGTCACGACACAGCCGCTTGTACTGATCAAGATCCTGGCCGTGATCGATCAATAGGATACACCGCCCTTCTAATTTCCTGGCATACATCGGAAGCCTTCATTGCTCCCGGGCCAGGGCCTGGCGGTTAAGCCGTGGGCCGGACAGGTCTTTCCTCCAAGCGTCATGAAAGCCATAGCTAGGTTCGAGATAAGGGGTAAATTTCTGACCCCATGCCGAAAAGCCAAGAAATTCAAGCTTCTTGCCAAGGAGCGCGGTCATGGATAAATATTTGGAAATGCTTGTCGTTGCATCGCCCGTTATTGTCGTGTCTGCCATGCTGCTGGTGGCTGCTCTCTGGCTGCGCCGCAAACGTAAGCATAAACCGTAGTGCTTTCTTGAGTCTGGGATCTAAGTGGTCGATTCCCCTCGGCTCAAACGGTTCGCTTTGCCGCCAGTGACGGTAAAAAGAGCTCTCGGGAACCGGTAAACTATGCGCTTCGACGAAGCGAGGATGGCCTGACAACCAAAACCCATCTAGGTGTGCGGTCCCGAAGAGTAATGGTTCGGGTCGTAATGAAATCTCTCGGGTTCTTTATGCCACTGCTCAAGGATAAATCCTATCGGTGTCTTGCCCTTGAGCGCCCTGAGTGGCCGGGCACTGTTATAGGCCCATAGGTAATCATCCAGGTGGGACTGGAGCTGATCCAGCGAGGTGTAATGGAACGTCCGAGTCGTTGCCTTCTTGATGGCGCGGTTCATTCGTTCCACTTGCCCGTTGGTCCAGGGATGGAAGGGCTTCGTCAGGCGATGCTCGATGCCGTGGCGGTAACAGACAACATCGAAGATATGCGGCTTGTAGGTCTCTGTTCCGGCCTTCTTCGCGAACTGTACCCCGTTGTCCGTCAACACCGTATGGGCGCGGTAAGGCAGGGCCTGCAGCGTGTCTTCGAGGAAATCAGCGGCGACTTGCCTCGTCATCTTCCGGTATAGCTGGGCATGAACGAACTTGGAGGTGCGATCCACGGCGACGAACAGGTAGGCCTTGCCCTCTCCGGTACGGATTTCACTGATATCGATGTGCAGGTAGCCCATCGGGTAACGCTTGAAACGCTTCTTCTCACGATTCTGGTTGCCAGCCTTGGGTAGCTGACTGATGCCGTGCCGCTGATAAAGGCGGGATTGGGTAAGCGAAGGGATCTCTCGCTGAAGCGCATGAAGTCAGTCATCGAGAGGCAGCAGGGTCTTTTACCGGAAGGTAACAGCTGCGGCTTCCTCCAGAGGCGTCAGCGACGTGGAACGAGCCGCCTTGGGCCCCATGCGAGTATCCTCGACGCTATCCCGACTGCGCCACTTGCGCACAGTTTTTGGATTGATGCCGTAGCGACGGCTCAACGTCGCGACCGAATCCGTCGATCGCTGTATTTCTGCTCGGATGGCGTGCGTGGTCATGGCGCGTTGATGAAGAATCTGAGCCATGGGTCATCCTCCGATAGTGGCTCGTAAGATAGACCATTACTCTTCGGGACCGCACACGTAGTGGAGTCCTACCGCTGCCTTGGGGCAACGGCGCTGCCAATAACGCAGTACTGGCATTGTCATAGTGAAGGCAACTTGCTGAGGGCCTTCTCTACCGCTCGGTGGTGCCCCAACAGACGAAAGCTGCGGTCCTTGACTTCGCGGTATTCTCTTTTCACGTGATCCAGAAGGTGTGGCATTTCATCAACGAGTTGCTTGTAGCGCTCTGTCTCTCCCGTCGACGTCAGAAAATCTAGACGGATTCTTTCCAAGATTTCGTTCAAGCGCTGATATGCATCCACCTCAGCCGTGGATGGCATAGAGGACTGAGCATGTTCCGGCGGCGCTTGCGCCGCTTGCTGTCCGGGCTTCAGGCTAGTCTTGAACCCGTTGTCAATGAGCTTCAGTTGCAAATGCTCCGGCATGGGAAGTCGATGATAGACCTGTCCCCGCTTGCGGCTCTCATTAGCTTTCACTAACCAACCCGACTTCAGCATACGGCGAATCTGCTCATACACATACCGGCGAACATCACTGAGCGGATAGGAGACGCCCTCAAGTCGTAAGGCATAAGCGTCCCGCATTTCACGAGTAGTGAACTGAGCAAATCTTTCTTCCTGTAATAGCTCATATATCCACTTATCGAGAGTGAACGAGGTAGGTTTCATAGGAAGTCCGAGGAGAAAAGAGAAATTCCGCGGATTATAATCCGTGGTTCGCGTATGCGTAAACACACGATAGTGCTGTCTCAAGTGGAATCGAGGCAGCTATGGAACAGTTGGCGAAAGCGCTAGGGAAACGGATTCGGGCCCTGAGAAAGGCCTATGGGCTGTCTCAGGATGCTCTGGCTCTGGCCAGCCATATCGACCGCAGCTATATGGGCCGCATTGAGCGCGGTGAGGTCAATATCACGGTCGACAAGCTGTACCGCATCGCCCGCGTGCTAGGGTGCGACCCTGCTTCTCTCCTGCCTCCGGCAACGAAGATCCAAGTCAACTAGCGGGACGAGCTACTTACCATCAAGAACTCCTGTCTGTAGCTTCTGAACAGCACCGGGATTCCCGAGAGGCTCCAAACTGAATCGTCCCGAGTTTCGTAGTCACCTCCAGATCTTATACTGAAGGCACCCAGGAGGTCCTATGAGCCGTCAACGGAACACCGAAAAATTTAAGGTCGAAGCTATCAAGCAAATGACAGAACGTGGCCGCCCCGTCGCTGATGTTCTCGATGCTGAGGCTGTGCGACATCGCTCGCTGCGAGGCGCCGGCGCTATCTGGCTCGCGGCCCGTGGATCTGCTCGGCACTTCTAGAGGGTGGCAGTCGATACGCGAGGTATTGGAAAAAATCGAATGCGGCGAATTCTCATGACGTTCAATAGCACATAACTTAGGAGTATCTGATAGTTGTCTTCTCCGATCATGACATCCAGATCCTAGTTGATGATCTCAATGATCATGCCTCTTAGTTGCAAGAGAGCGGCTTACGGCTAGAAGCTGTGGATCCTAATGCTTCTCGTGCCATGCTCGCTATTGCGCATGAACTCTGGGCAATGCAAAAGACGTTGGGTGATGGTCGACTCACGCTGCGTCAAGCACCACGCGAAGAAGGTGAGCCGAACGTCAAAGTGCCCCATACATCAACAGGAACGCCTTATGTTCGGATTCGAGACATCCCGGAATTGTTTCAGGATGACTTCATGCGCTATCTACGTGGCGCAGCCATGCCTGTAGTTGTGGTGAGACGGAGCCAGTAGCTTTCGAAGTTGATTGGCTGGACTGATTTCACGATCGCCGACCTGACCGCAGCCGCGGAAGTGCTCCGTGATTTTCATGCAGCCACCTACTATCTCAACACACAGCAAGAAGACCTTACTTGATCATCGGCTATGCCCGCGTCAGCACACAGTACCAGAACCCCGAGCTGCAGTGTGATGTGATGCCCTCGATGAGGCTGGCTGTGAGCAGGTCTTCGAGGAGCGTGTCACCGGCACCAAGCTAGAGCGCCCCGAGCTGCAGGCCTGCCTGCGCGCCCTGCGTGACGGCGACACCCTAGTGGTGAGGGCTACGTCGGCGACGAAGCGCCGCGGCCATTGACGCGACGGTAGCGGCACACCTTGCACTGCGAGACGCTGCTCCCAGGCCAGCAGTGACGCCACCAGTCGCTGCTCTGCGGCATACTCGCTCAGCGCCAATTGCCGGGACGAGGCATGTAACATATGGCTCAGCCAGTAGGCCTGCGTCGAGGTCAGTTCGTTCATGGCGTCCTCCAATGATCAGAGGTCACCAGTGTGGCCGACGCTAGTCAGTTCGAGAAGGTAGGGTTGCTGGAGCACTTATGCAAATTAGGAAACATCGGTTGCGGAAAGCATCTGAAAGATGAACATGGATACTATTTTATCTTAATCATCGACAGATACAGACGTAGATTAAAAGGTATAGACATAGGGGGGTGATAAAAAATGACCTTGTTCACACCCCTAGCCATAGGTAGACACCTTTCTCTTTACCATCATCAGTTTGAAAACCAGGGCACCCCATCATCCATGAGCGATGCGCCGCCGTCCTCGCCGCTCAACGGCATTCGACCTGCCAGTTTTTCACGGTTGCCAGATCATACACAAATGCTCCGATCGACGCCCGCCGCGAATTTAAGGGTCGTTTTAACTTTCGGGCGTAGCCTGCTCATCGAGGACCCAACCAAGGAGGCTACCTCATGACACACAGCAAACTGATCGGCTTCATGACTACCGTGGTCGGCACCGGCGCCCTGCTCTCCGCAGGCTGGCTGTTCGCGGCGAACGACACACCCCAGGCATCGAGCAGCGAGCAGTCATCGATGGCTGCCGATGCCGGCATCGACATGACAACCCTGGTACAGCGCGTCGAACGAGAGCAGGGTGGCCGCGTGGTGGAGGTCGAGCGCGAAGACGGCTATTACGAGGTCAAGCTTGTCGACGACGAGGGACGCACCCGCGAACTCTACTTCGACGAGCGTGGCGAACGCCGGGAGGACGATGACGACGACTGATCCTCGTCGAGGATAGTCCGTGAGTGTGCGGGCAACGACACGGTCACGGCGAGGCCGCCGAGACGCCCTTTCGGGACGATGTCGAGGCGGCCTTCGTACTGCTCGACGATATCGGAGACGATGGCCAGCCCGAGCCCGCTGCCCGGTGCGGATTCGTCCAGCCGCAGGCCACGCCGCGTCAGAAGTCCGGCCTGAGCCGGCGATACCCCGGGGCCATCGTCCTCGATGCGGATACGCACCGTCTCTCCGGTGCCGACGGTGATCGCCACCCGCGATGTCGCCCACTTGAAGGCGTTGTCCAGCACTATGCCCAGCAGTTCCAGCACGTCCTCGCGATCCCCGGCCACCCGGATGTCGGTCGGCACATCGCGTTCCACGACGATCTGCTTGTCCCGATAGATGCGGCCGAGAGTGTCGAGCAGATCGTCGACTCCCCGGGCCAGCGCCATCCCCCTGCCCGGCGCACTCCCGCCCGCCAGCCGGGCACGTCGCAGCTGGGCATCGACGAGACGCTGAATCCGTTCCAGTTGAGCGCGATGGCGACCGACCAGCGACGGGGAATCCCGTAGCTCGGGCTCCCCCTCGAGGGTGCCCAGCGCCGTGAGAGGTGTCTTCAGGCTGTGGGCGAGATCGCCCAGCGCCCGGCGCGAACGGCTCAGGCGGTGGCTGAGCACTCCCAGTAGACGATCGATCGCCTCCACCAGGGGCACGACCTCCTCGGGCACCCCCTGCGTCGACAGCTTCTCCAGTTCGCCGTGGATGAGCCGTTCGGTGTCGACCTGCAGGCGCATCAGGGGGGCGAAGAGGCCCTGCAGGATACGCCGCTGGAGCCATAGCAACGCCCCCAGGGTGAGGATGCCCAGAACGGCAAGCGCGATATAGACCCGCGCCAGGGTCGTGCGCAATTCCGTCATGTCTTCTGCCACGCCCACGATCGTCACAGCGTCGCCGGCCCGCACGCCACTCGCCAGCACCAGCAGTGGCTGGCCCTGGGGCCCTGCCTGCTCGCTCCGCCACTGCTCACCGGCCTCCAGGGACGGCAGCGCCAGACGCGTATCCCACAGGGAGCGCGAACGAATCACCTCGCCATCGTTACGCTCGACCTGGAAATAATGGCCGGAATAGGGTTGCCGATAGACCCGGGGCAGGGCCTGTTCGAGAGTATCGGGCGCCGAGAGCGAGGCGATCAGGGTGTCGCGATCGTGCTCCATCCGGGTTACCACGAAGGTCTCGGTCACCTGCGCCAGGGCGAACGTCAATGCCATGCCGGCGAGGGCCAGCACGGCGGCGAGGGAGAGTGCCAGGAACCAGGAGAGACGGGCACGCAGGCGTGGAGCGCCGGTCATCGCTCGTCGTCGCCTCGCCCCGCACCGTCGAAGAGATACCCCTGGCCGCGCCGGGTACGGATATAGCGGCTGCCCAGCTTGTGGCGCAGGCGATTGATATAGACCTCCACCACGTTGCTGTCCGGGTCATGATCGTAGTCGTAGATATGCTCGGCGAGTCGGGTCTTGGAGAGGATCTGCCCGGCGTGAAGCATGAAATAGCGCATCAGCCGAAACTCGGTGCCAGTAAGCTCTACCACACTGTCGTCCGCCAGGTGCAGCCGCTGGCGCTCCTCGTCGAGAGTCAGCTCCCCACGACGCAGCACCCCGCCCGGCACCCCTTGCGCACGACGCACCAAGGCAGTGACTCGGGCGATCAGTTCCTCGGGATGAAACGGCTTGCCGACATAGTCGTCGGCCCCGGCCCTGAAGCCCTCGACGCGCTCATGCCAGGCGTCCCGAGCGGTCAGGACCAGCACCGGCACCGGATTGTCGGCATCGCGCCAGCGGCGCAGAAGCTCCAGTCCCGAGCCATCCGGCAGCCCCAGATCGAGCACGATTAGGTCGTAAGGCTCCTCGCTGCCGAGGTGGCCTGCATCCAGGGCGTTGTCGGCCAGATCCACCGCGAAGCCGGCGGCATTCAAGTCCCGCCGGAGCCCTCGCGCCACCTCGGCATCGTCCTCGACCACCAGAATGCGCATCCTAGTCCTCCCGTTCGTGCTCGAGTAGACTGCCGGTCGTTGCGTCCAGGTACAGTTCCCAGATGCGCCCCTGGGTATCGAGCACCTCCAGTTCGTAGATGGGGCGACCATCGGCCCGTTCCAGCTCGATCTCGATCACGCGTCCCGGCTGCGCCTGAAGCGCCTGCTGCAGGATGTACTCCAAGGGCAGGATCTTGTCGCTCTGGCGCAGCCTCAGTGCCTCATCCTGATCGATGCGCTGGGCGGTGGCGGGGCCTCCCCAGGCCATGGCCCCCAGCAGGAAGGGGAAAACGAACGACCTGGGATCAATGCCGCTCATCGCCAAGCCGCTTGAAGCCGTGAAGCATGGAGGCGACCAGATTCTCGCGATGGCGCAGGCTGCTGAAGATGACGCCGACGACATGTAGCCCGATCATCCCCAGGGTCAGGTTGGCGAGCACTTCATGCACCTCCTCGGCCCCCTCTTCCCAGGCTTCGGTAACGGGAATCAGCCCCGCCAGCGGGCCGGCTCCCTCGTCGGCGGCGTACAGGACCATGCCGCTGAGGCCGGTGGCCACCACCAGAAGGATCAGGGCCAGCGCCATGAGTCCGCCCGCGGGGTTGTGTCCCAGATAGCGGCGCGCTCGACCCACCAGTTCATCGACCAGGTAGCGCAGCGTCGTGGACGGCGCGTAGACGAAATCGGAGAAACGGGCATGCCGGGTGCCGATGAAACCCCACAGGATTCGCACACCCAGCAGCATCAGGGCGATGTAACCCGCCCAGGTATGCAGCCACTCGGGCTCGCCTTCGGTCAGATAGGCCGTGAAGAAGACCGCCACGAGCGACCAGTGGAATATGCGTACCAGCGGGTCCCACACCCGAATCGTGTCATTGCGTTTCATAATCCACCTCACCGTGTCATTCTCGACGTCCCGCCCATGGCGGGGTCAGGCCCGCTTCGAAGCGACTTCACAAGCGGTACTGGGCAAAGGTTATCCCTCGGACATGAAACCAGCCTTAAACACCCGTCCCCAAAACACCATCGCATGGGCCGCCCGCAGGCATGTTGACCCTGGTCAAGGCGGCACCCACGCCCCCCGACTATCGTTCTATCGTTAGTGCATATTTGAATGATTCGATCGATCCAGGAGGGAAGTGTGATGAAGAAACAGCTTGTTCTAACCACCGTCACCCTGGCGGCCGCCCTCTCCTTTGGCGCCCTGCTACCGCTGGCCACTCCGGCAACGGCCCAGTCCGCCGACCAGCAGCCCATCTACGGCAGCCAACTCATGACCGACCAGGAACGTCAGGCGTACCGTAACCAGATGCGCAGTGCGCAGAGCGCCGAAGAGCGCGCGCGCATGCGTGCCGAGCATCACGAGCGGATGCAGGCGCGTGCGCAGGAGCAGGGCATCACGCTGCCCGATGAACCGCCCGCGCGAGGCATGGGCCAAGGCAAGGGCATGCAGCAGGGCCAGGGCATGGGCCAAGGCAAGGGAATGCAGCAGGGCCAGGGCATGGGCCAAGGCAAAGGCAAAGGCATGGGTTCAGGTAATCAGGGTCAGTGATGACACCTTCGGTCAGGCGCCCTCATGATCGCGTCGGGTGCCGACTACCCGGGCCAGCGCCTCCGCATCGAGGCGCTGGCGATCCACCTTGAGGTAGGCGACGCGCTCTTCGGGTACCACCAGCACGTCCTCGACCCCCGCCACATCGGCAAACCGTGCCATCAGCGTATCCAGTGCATCGCCATGATGCGACGCATCCAATGCCACGACCTCGCTGGACAGGTGACGGGGTGCCGGCATCTTCCAGATGACCGCCAGCCATAGCAAGGCCAGCACGGCGCAACCGAGGAACACCGCATCGTAGCCGAAGCCCTGAGCCAGGGCGCCACCCAGCACGCCACCGAGAAAGGCACCCAGAAACTGGCTGGTGGAATACACCCCCATGGCCGTGCCCTTGGCACCGGCTGGCGCCAACTTGCTGATCATCGAGGGCAGTGTCGCCTCGAGCAGGTTGAATGCCACGAAGAAGACCCACAGCAGGCCGATCAGCACCCAGCGCTGCTGCCCCCATTCGCCCAGCAGTCCCAGCACCACCGCCATGCTGGCCACGGCGCCGATGAAGGTGGCGCGCATGCGCCGGCGTTTTTCGGCGACGATCACCAGAGGCACCATGCCGACGAAGGCCAGAACCATCACTCCCAGATAGACCCAGCCATGTTGAGCGGCCTCGATGCCGGTGTCGAGCAGCCGGAAGGGAACCGCCACGAAGGCCGCCATGAGGATCAGGTGCAAGGCGAATATCGAGAAATCCAGGCGCAGCAGGTCGCCGCGGGTGAGGGTGTCACGCAACTGGCCGCGATCCAGCCCCACGTCGCGATGCCGAGCCCGGCGCGGTGCGGCCGGCACCAGCCGCCACAGGACCAGCAGGCTCAACAGGGCCATCCCCGCGGTAAACCAGAAGACACCATCGAGACCGAACGAGGCGGCAATCAATGGTCCCAGCACCATGGCCACGGCAAACGCGATGCCGATCGACAGACCGATGGTGGCCATCGCCGCGGTGCGGATCTCCTCCCGGGTCTGATCCGCAAGCAGTGCCATGATGGCGCCGGCCACCGCACCGCTCCCTTGCAGGCAGCGTCCCAGGATGACGCCCCCGATGGTGCTGGCTTCGGCGGCGACGACACTCCCCAGGGCGAACAGCCCCAGGCCGCCGGCAATGACCGCCTTGCGTCCGATACGATCGGACAGCAGGCCGAAGGGGATCTGCAGCATCGCCTGGGTCAGGCCATAGACGCCGAGTGCCAGGCCGATCAGCAGGGGCGTGGCACCTACCAGATCGTCGGCATGCAAGGCCAGCACCGGCAGGACCATGAACAGGCCGAGCATGCGTGTGGCGTATAGACCTGCCAGACCGGCAATGGCGCGGCGCTCGGTGGAAAGCAAACGGGTGGTCATGAGCGAGTCGCATACTGGATGGAAAGCGGTTCGCCGGGCAAGGGAACACGTCGAGGGCATTGCCTGGCTATGAACGGGCTATTCTAGCGGCACCACAACCATCAGGAAAAGCATGACATCGTTTTGCCGCCCCTTCGGGCCAGAGCGTATAATCGAGCTTTTGCGCTGCTCACGAGGTGGTAATGGACAAGATCCAGGTCAGAGGCGCCCGCACTCACAACCTCAAGAACATCGATGTCGAGCTGCCGCGCGACAAGCTGATCGTCGTCACCGGGCTGTCGGGGTCCGGCAAGTCATCTCTGGCTTTCGACACGCTCTACGCCGAGGGCCAGCGGCGCTACGTCGAGTCGCTCTCCACCTACGCCCGCCAGTTCCTGTCGATGATGGAGAAGCCCGATGTCGATCACATCGAGGGACTCTCCCCGGCGATCTCCATCGAGCAGAAGTCCACCTCGCACAACCCGCGCTCCACCGTCGGCACGATCACCGAGATCTACGACTACCTGCGCCTGCTGTTCGCCCGCGCCGGCACGCCACGCTGCCCGGAACACGGCACCGACCTGGAGGCCCAGACCGTCTCCCAGATGGTCGATCAGGTCCTGGCCCTGCCCCAGGGCAGCAAGCTGATGCTTCTGGCACCGGTCGTCAAGGGCCGCAAGGGCGAGCACCTGCAGCTGATCAGCGAGCTCCGCGCCCAGGGCTTCGTGCGCGCCATGGTGGATGGCCAGGTACTGGAACTCGATGACATCGCGCCACTGGAAAAGAACAAGAAACACGACATCAGCGTGGTGGTGGATCGCATCAAGGTGCGCGAGGATCTGCAACAGCGCCTGGCCGAGTCCTTCGAGACCGCACTCAACCTGGCCGACGGCATCGCCATCGTGCATTTCATGGACGGCGAGCGGGACGACATCACCTTCTCGGCACGCTTCGCCTGCCCGGTCTGCGGCTACTCCATCGCCGAACTCGAACCGCGGATGTTCTCCTTCAACAACCCCGCGGGTGCCTGCCCGACCTGCGACGGCCTCGGCGTGCAGCAGTTCTTCGACGCCGAGAAGCTGATCAGCCATCCGGAGCTCTCCCTGGCCGAAGGGGTCATCAAGGGCTGGGATCGGCGCAGCGTCTACTACTTCAATCAGCTCCAGGCAGTGGCCCGGCACTATCGCTTCGCCCTGGAAACCCCCTGGCAGGACCTGGCCCGCCACGAACGCGACATCGTCCTCCACGGCAGCGGCGACGATGCCATCGCCTTCAGCTACGTCAACGACCGAGGCCGCAAGGTGACGCGCGAGCATGCCTTCGAGGGCGTGCTGCCCAACATGCAGCGCCGCTACCGCGAGACCGAATCGAGCATGGTGCGCGAGGACCTGGCCAAGTACCTGGCCGTCCAGCCCTGCCCGACCTGCCATGGCAGCCGCTTGCGCAAGGAAGCTCGCCACGTCTTCATCGACGATCACACCCTGCCCGATATCGTGCACCTGCCGATCGGCGATGCCTGGCACTACTTCAAGACACTGGAGCTTCCCGGGCGCAAGGGTGAAATCGCGCTCAAGATCATCAACGAGATCCACGCCCGCCTGGAGTTTCTGGTCAACGTCGGCCTCGACTACCTCAACCTGGAGCGCAGTGCCGACACGCTGTCCGGGGGCGAGGCCCAGCGCATTCGCCTGGCCAGCCAGATCGGTGCCGGTCTCGTGGGCGTCATGTACATCCTCGACGAGCCCTCCATCGGCCTGCACCAGCGCGACAACGACCGCTTGCTCAAGACCCTCATCCATCTGCGCGACCTGGGCAACACGGTGATCGTCGTCGAGCATGACGAGGACGCCATCCGCGCTGCCGATCACGTTTTGGACATCGGCCCCGGCGCCGGCGTGCATGGTGGCCGCATCGTGGCCCAGGGCAAGCCGGTGGATATCGAGAACAGCGAAGAATCGCTTACCGGGCAGTACCTGGCCGGTACGCGGCGCATCGAGATTCCCCCTTACCGGATCCCCCGCAATCCCGACAAGGTATTGCGCCTGAGCGGTGCCAACGGCAATAACCTTCAGGATGTCACCCTGGAGCTGCCCCTGGGTCTGTTCGTCTGCGTGACGGGCGTGTCCGGCTCCGGCAAGTCGACCCTGATCAACTCAACCCTGATGCCGATCGCCGCCAGCGAACTGAACCGTGCCACCACGCTCACGCCAGCGCCCTACAAGCGGATCGAGGGTCTCGAGGCGCTCGACAAGATCATCGATATCGATCAGAGCCCCATCGGCCGCACGCCGCGCTCCAACCCGGCCACCTACACCGGCATCTTCACGCCGATTCGCGAGCTGTTTGCCGGCACCCAGGAAGCGCGGTCCCGCGGCTACAAGCCCGGACGCTTCTCCTTCAACGTCAAGGGCGGACGCTGCGAGGCCTGCCAGGGCGAGGGTATGATCAAGGTCGAGATGCACTTCCTGCCCGACATCTACGTACCCTGTGATGTCTGCAAGGGCAAGCGCTACAATCGCGAAACCCTCGAGGTCAAGTACAAGGACAGGAGCATCCACGAGGTGCTGGAGATGACCGTGGAGGAGGCGCTGGAGTTCTTCAGCCCGGTCCCGGTGATCGCCCGACGCCTGCAGACGCTGATGGACGTGGGACTCTCCTACGTTCGGCTGGGCCAGAGCGCCACCACCCTGTCCGGCGGCGAAGCCCAGCGGGTCAAGCTGGCCCGGGAGCTGGCCAAGCGCGATACCGGCAAGACCCTGTACATCCTCGACGAGCCGACCACCGGCCTGCATTTCGAGGATATCCGCCAGCTACTGACGGTGCTTCATCGCCTGCGCGATCATGGCAACACCATCGTCGTCATCGAGCACAACCTGGATGTCATCAAGACCGCCGACTGGCTGACCGATCTGGGGCCGGAAGGCGGCTCCGGCGGCGGACGCATCATCGCCGAGGGCACTCCCGAACAGGTCGCCGAGATGGAGGCCTCTCATACCGGACGCTTCCTGAAGCCGCTCCTTGCACGTCAGACGGCCAGGGAGGGAAGCAGGACACGAGCCAGGAAGATCGCCGCCAGCGGCACCTGAGCCCCGGTCGTGCAAGACGCGCCCACGAAAAAACCGGCCCGTAGGCCGGTTTTTTCGTGGCGGTTACGGGCATGAAAGGCCCGTCACGGTCACTCTTCGCCGGCAACCTCGTCGGCGACCGGGCGATCGACCAACTCGACGAAGGCCATGGGGGCATTGTCGCCCGCACGGAATCCGCACTTGAGCACGCGCACGTAACCGCCGGGACGGTTGGCGTAGCGCGGCCCCAGCTCGTTGAAGAGCTTGCCGACCGCTTCCTTCGACCGGGTACGGCTGAAGGCCAGGCGACGGTTGGCGACGCTGTCCTGCTTGGACAAGGTGATCAGCGGCTCGATATGGCGACGCAGTTCCTTGGCCTTGGGCAGGGTTGTCTTGATGACTTCATGTTCGACCAGCGACACGCACATGTTTTTGAACATGGCTTGGCGGTGCGAGCTGGTGCGATTCAGATGACGACCACTCTTACGATGACGCATGGTTGTAATTCCTTACCAAACTGGGACTCGAGTCGACGCTCACGCGGAGGCCTTGTCGTCCTTCAGGCTAGATGGCGGCCAGTTTTCTAGCCGCATGCCGAGCGACAGGCCGCGCGCTGCCAACACGTCCTTGATTTCATTCAGGGACTTCTTGCCGAGGTTCGGAGTCTTCAGCAGCTCCACCTCGGTGCGCTGAATCAGATCGCCGATGTAGTAGATATTCTCGGCCTTGAGACAGTTGGCACTACGAACCGTCAGCTCGAGATCATCCACCGGGCGCAACAGGATCGGATCGATGTGATCCTCTTCCTCCTCGCTCTCCTGCTCCTTGTCGGCTTCCAGATCGACGAACGCCCCCAGCTGTTCCTGGAGGATCGTGGCACTGCGCCGTATCGCCTCTTCGGGGTCCAGGGTGCCGTCGGTCTCGAGATCGATGACCAGCTTGTCGAGATCGGTGCGCTGCTCGACACGGGCCGCCTCGACGGAGTAGGAAACACGACGTACCGGGCTGAAGGTCGCGTCCAGTTGCAGGCGGCCGATGGCGCGGGACTCGTCGTCCGCCTCGGCACGCGCATCGGCAGGCTCGTAGCCACGACCGCGCGCGATCTTGAGCTGCATCTTCAGCTCGGCGCCTTCATTGACGTGAGCGATCACGTGCTCGGGGTTGACGATATCCACATCGTGATCGGTGGCGATATCGCCGGCCGTCACGACGCACGGGCCCTGCTTGTTCAACGACAGCATGGCCTCGTCACGACTGTGCATCTTGATCGCCACATCCTTGAGGTTCAGGAGGATCTCGATGACATCTTCCTGGACACCCTCGATGGCGCTGTATTCATGATCGACGCCGGCGATCTCCACTTCCACCACGGCGCAACCGGGCATGGAGGACAGCAAGATGCGACGTAGAGCATTCCCCAGAGTGTGACCAAAGCCGCGCTCGAAGGGTTCGAGCACGATCTTTGCGTGGTGCGCGTTGATCTCTTCGACCTTGATATCGCGAGGACGGAGAAATTCTGTCACTGAACGCTGCATATGAACACCTTTCAGGCTGCCAAACGGATACTCGGTACTCGGGTGCCGGGCCTGGAGAGATCAGGCCCGGCTTCACCCACGGGGCGGGCGAGATTACTTCGAGTACAGCTCGACGATCAGGTTCTCGTTGATGTCGGCAGACAGGTCGCCGCGCTCGGGGACAGCCTTGAAAGTGCCTTCCATCTTCTTGGAGTCGACATCGATCCAGCTCACGTCACCGCGCTGGCCAGCCAGCTGCAGCGAGTGCTGAATGCGTGCCTGATTCTTTGCCTTCTCGCGGACGGCGACGACGTCTCCAGGCTTGACCTGGTAGGACGCCACGTTGACGCTGCGCCCATTGACGGTAATCGCCTTGTGGCTGACCAGCTGACGCGCTTCGGCACGCGTCGAGCCGAAGCCCATGCGGTAGACGACGTTGTCCAGTCGGGACTCGAGCAGTTGCAGCAACAACTCACCGGTCGCTCCCTTCAGGCGGGCGGCTTCCTTGTAGTAGTTGCGGAACTGCTTCTCGAGTACGCCGTAGATGCGACGTACCTTCTGCTTCTCGCGAAGCTGCAAGCCGTAGTCGGAAAGACGCTGACGGCGCTGGCCATGCACACCCGGAATCTGTTCGGATTTGCACTTCTTCTCGAAGGGAGTGACACCGCTCTTCAGAAAGAGGTCGGTCCCCTCACGACGAGACAGTTTGCACTTCGGTCCAATATAACGTGCCATGAGTCTGTCTCCTTAAACGCGGCGTTTCTTCGGCGGACGGCAGCCGTTGTGGGGAACGGGCGTCGCGTCGGTGATGCTTTGCACGCGGAAACCGGCGGCATTCAATGCGCGCACGGCAGACTCACGGCCGGGACCGGGGCCCTTGACCAGTACGTCGACGTTTTTCACACCATACTCGGCTGCAGCGGTTGCTGCACGCTCGCTTGCCACTTGAGCAGCGAACGGGGTGCTCTTGCGAGAACCACGAAAACCCGAACCACCGGAAGTCGCCCAAGAAAGAGCGTTCCCCTGGCGGTCTGTGATCGTCACGATCGTGTTGTTAAAAGAGGCATGGATGTGGGCAACCGCATCCACTACCTGCTTTTTAACCTTCTTACGGTTACTGCGCGGGTTAGCCATGTTGATGTTTCTTCCTGTCTAAACGCCAGAACGTGCGTGTTATTTGCGAATCGGCTTGCGCGGACCCTTGCGGGTGCGCGCATTGGTCTTGGTGCGCTGACCGCGCAACGGAAGACCACGGCGATGACGCAGACCACGGTAGCAACCCAGGTCCATGAGACGCTTTATATTCAGCGTGACATCACGGCGAAGGTCGCCTTCGACGGTGTATTTGCCGACTTCGGACCGCAGGGCATCCAGCTCTTCAGCGGATAGCTCCTGGATCTTGGTCGTCGGCGCGATGCCGGCGGATGCACAGACTGCCTGTGCACGCGTGCGGCCAATCCCGAAGATATAGGTCAGCGAGATCGCCGCATGCTTGTTGTCCGGGATATTGACGCCTGCTATACGGGCCATCAGCTTACTCCGAAATTTGTGAAAAACCGCTTGAATGGCTGCACGGGCGAATCGCTGCGTTGTGCGGTGCTCGAAATTCTCGCCTATATTTCATAGGCTTTGGTTTCTGCACGCCGTACGCCTTGCTCTTCGCACCGCTCGCCGATCCAATCGGCGTTTCCTGAGCGGCTTGCTCGATTTATCATCTACAAAAGGCGCAATAGCATACCTCAGTACTCCTCGTGGAGCAAGAGGAAATGCCAGCGCCCGCGTTGAACCAGCCCAGGGCCTCAGCCCTGGCGCTGCTTGTGCCGAGGTTCGGTGCAGATGACGCGAATCGCGCCATTACGCCGAATGATCTTGCAGTTGCGGCACATTTTCTTGACGGAAGCTCGAACCTTCATCGTTCTCTCCATTGCACGGCGGCGTGCGCCCTAGCGCATCAGACCGCCGCTACCGTAGCCTTTCAGGTTGGACTTCTTCATCACCGACTCGTACTGGTGCGACATCAGATGCGACTGCACTTGTGCCATGAAGTCCATGATCACCACCACCACGATCAGCAGGGACGTACCGCCAAAGAAGAACGGTACCTGCCAGGCGACGATCAGGAACTGGGGCATCAGGGAAACCGCAGTGATGTAGAGGGCGCCGAACAGGGTCAGACGTGTCATGACCTTGTCGATGTAGCGAGCGGTCTGCTCACCAGGACGGATCCCGGGCAGAAAGGCGCCTGACTTCTTGAGGTTGTCGGCGACATCCTTGGGATTGAAGACCAGCGCTGTATAAAAGAAGCAGAAGAATACCACCGCCGCGGCGAAAAGCAAGATGTACAGCGGCTGTCCTGGCCCCAGCGACTGGGAGGCCGCCTGAAGCCACTCGAAACCGTCGGCGGACCCTACCCACTGGCCGATCGACGCCGGGAACAAGAGAATGCTCGAGGCAAAGATCGCCGGGATGACACCCGCCATGTTGACCTTGAGGGGCAGATAGCTGCTTTGCCCCGCATACATCTTGTTGCCGACCTGACGCCGCGGATAGTTCACCGTGATGCGGCGTTGACCGCGTTCGATGAACACCACGAACGCCACGGTGGCGATGGCCAGCGCGGTGAGTGCCAGCAGGGGCAGCACGTTCCAGGCGCCATCGTTGCGCGCCAATTCGAAGGACTGGCCGATGGCGCCCGGCAGTCCCGCGACGATGCCCGCGAAGATCAGCAGCGAGATGCCATTGCCGATGCCCTTCTCGGTGATCTGCTCGCCCAGCCACATCAGAAACACCGCACCGGCCACGAAGGAGACGATCGCGGTGAAGTAGAAGCTGAAATCGCTGGTATAGGTCACGCCCTGCCCGACCAGACCGACTGCCATGCCCGTCGCCTGAATCAGGGCCAGCACCACGGTACCATAGCGCGTGTACTGGCTGATCTTGCGACGGCCGGCCTCGCCTTCCTTCTTCAGCTGCTCGAGCTGGGGCGAGGTCGCTGTCAGAAGCTGCATGATGATCGACGCGGAGATGTAGGGCATGATGCCCAGCGCGAGAATGCTCATGCGTTCAAGCGCACCACCCGAGAACATGTTGAACAGGCTCAGGATGGTGCCCTGATTTTCTCTGAACAGGGCAGCAAGCTGGTCAGGATTGATGCCCGGGACGGGGATGTGGGCACCGATGCGGTACACCACGATGGCGATGAACACGAAACGCAGACGTGCCCAGAGCTCGCTCAACCCGCTACCCATTGCCGGCATGTTTCCTGACTTAGCCATTTAGTCCTCTACCTTGCCGCCCGCGGCTTCGATCGCGGCACGGGCACCCTTTGTGACCTTCAGACCACGAACGGTGACCGCCTTGTTCAGTTCGCCGGAAAGGATCACCTTCGCAAACTGCGTGGCATCCTTGAGTACATTGGCTTTCTTCAACGCGGCCAGATCGGCGACGTCACCCGCGACCTTGCCAAGCTCGGCCAGACGCACCTCTTCCGAGACCAGTGACTTCGTGGAAGTGAAGCCATACTTGGGCAGACGCCGCTGCAAGGGCATCTGGCCGCCTTCGAAACCGGGCTTCACGCTACCACCGGACCGAGACTTGAGGCCCTTGTGACCACGCCCGCCGGTCTTGCCAAGGCCGGAACCGATGCCACGACCGACCCGCTTCGCGGCGTGCTTGGAGCCCGGTGCCGGGCTCAGGCTATTGAGTTTCATGGATTACTCTCCCTCGACTCGCACAAGGTAATTAACCTTGTTGACCATGCCACGCACGGCCGGGGTGTCTTCCAACTCGACTGTATGACCGATACGGCGCAGCCCAAGCCCCTTCATGGTGGCCTTGTGCTTTTCCAGCACGCCGATGGTGCTACGAATCTGAGTGACTTTGATCGAAGCTGCCATGATGCCTTACCCCGCGATCTCTTCGACGGACAGGCCGCGCTTGGCGGCGATGTCTTCCGGAGCCTGCATGGCGGAGAGACCATTGATGGTCGCCCGCACCACGTTCACCGGGTTGGTGGAACCGTAGCACTTGGCCAGGACGTCGTGGACGCCTGCCAGCTCGAGCACGGAGCGCATGGCGCCGCCAGCGATGATCCCGGTACCCTCGGAGGCCGGCTGCATGTACACCTTCGAGGCACCGTGGCGGGCCTTGACCGGGTACTGCAGGGTATGGCCACTGAGGCTGACCTTGATCATGTTGCGACGCGCCTGGTCCATGGCCTTCTGGATCGCCACCGGCACTTCACGTGCCTTGCCGCGACCGAAACCCACACGACCATTGCCATCGCCAACGACGGTCAAGGCGGTGAAACCGAAGATACGGCCACCCTTGACCACCTTGGCGACGCGGTTGACCTGCACGAGCTTCTCTTGCAGATCGCCGCCTTGCTGTTCGTTCTTCGCCATCGTAAAACCCTTTAGAATTCCAGGCCGCCTTCACGAGCGGCGTCGGCCAGGGCCTTGACCCGACCGTGGTACTTGAACCCGGCGCGGTCGAAGGCAACTTGTTTGATGCCCGCTTCCTTGGCGCGTTCGGCTATCAATGCACCCACCTTGGCGGCGGCTTCTGCGTTGCCGGTGCCGCCCTCGCGCAGGGACTTGTCCAGCGTGGAGGCGCTGGCCAATACCTTGTCGCCCTGGGGCGAGATGATCTGCGCGTAGATATGGCGCGGGGTACGATTGACGCACAGGCGGTACACGCCCAGCTCGCGAATCTTCGCGCGAGCGCGGCGGGCACGACGGAGACGAGATTCTTTCTTCGCGTTCATAACCCTGCCTTACTTCTTCTTGGCTTCTTTGCGGCGGACCTGCTCGTCGCCATACCGAATACCCTTGCCCTTGTAGGGTTCGGGCGGACGGAAGGCACGGATTTCCGCGGCGACCTGACCGAGCTGCTGCTTGTCCGCGCTCTTCAGCACGATGACGGTGTTCTTCGGCGTTTCCACCGTGACACCCTCGGGCAGCGTGTACTCGACCGGGTGGGAGAAGCCCAATGTCAGATTTAGCGTCTTGCCACTTGCCTGGGCACGGTAGCCGACGCCGTTGATCTCGAGAGACTTGGTGAAGCCTTCGGACACACCGGTGACCATGTTCTGGACCAGTGCGCGAGTGGTGCCAGCCATCGCCCAGCTCTTGGCCTTCTCGCTCGGGTTGAAGGTCAGCTGGTTGTCTTCCTGACCGATCACCACGTCGGGATGAACGGTCATGCCGAGCGTGCCCTGGCCGCCCTTGACGGTCAGCTTGTCGCCGTCGAGCTTGACCTCGACGCCGCTGGGCAGTTTAACCGGATACTTGGCTACGCGGGACATTCGTCACTCCTAGAATACGGTGCAGATGACTTCGCCACCGACACCGGCATGACGCGCCGCACGATCGGTCATCACGCCCTGAGAGGTGGATACGATCGCGACACCCAGGCCATCCGCGACCTTCGGCAGCTCGCCCTTGCCCTTGTAGATGCGAAGAGACGGCTTGGAAACCCGCTGGATGTGTTCGATGACCGGCTTGCCCTCGAAATACTTGAGGGTGACGGACAATTCGGGCTTGGTGCCTTCAGCGACCGCGAAGTCGTTGATGTAGCCCTCTTCCTTCAGTACGCGGGCCACTTCTACCTTCAGCTTGGAAGACGGCATGGTGACCGCTTCCTTGGTGGCCATCTGCGCATTGCGGATACGGGTAAACATATCCGCCAGCGTATCTTGCATACTCATTACGTTGCGCTCCTGATTCTCGACGTGGCGTTACCAGCTGGACTTCTTGAGTCCAGGGACGTCACCACGCATGGCGGCTTCACGCAGCTTGTTGCGGGCCAGCCCGAACTTGTTGTAGAAGCCATGGGGACGGCCGGTAATGCGGCACCGATTGGTGCGACGAACCGGGCTCGAATCCCGCGGCAGCGACTGCAGCTTGAGCTGGGCGTCGAAGCGCTCTTCATCAGAAGCGTTGACGTCATGGATGATGGCCTTGAGCTCTGCACGCTTGGCGGCGTACTTGTCCACCAGCTTGGCGCGCTTGAGCTCACGCTCGATCATGCTTTTCTTTGCCATGATGCTACCCTTATTTCTTGAACGGGAAGTTCAGCGCGCTCAGCAGAGCACGACCTTCTTCATCGCTGGTGGCCGTCGTGGTGATCGTCACATCCAATCCACGAATCCGATCGATCTTATCATATTCGAGCTCGGGGAAGATGATCTGCTCACGCACGCCCATGGAGTAATTGCCACGCCCATCGAAGGACTTCGGATTGAGACCGCGGAAGTCCCGCACCCGGGGAATCGCGATGTTCACCAGGCGATCCAGGAAGTCCCACATGCGCTCGCGACGCAGGGTCACCTTGACACCGATCGGCCATCCTTCGCGGACCTTGAAGCCTGCGATGGACTTGCGGGCCTTGGTGATCACCGGCTTCTGGCCGGAAAGCTTTTCCAGGTCCGCGATGGCATTGTCGATCAGCTTCTTGTCGCTGGTCGCCTCGCCGATGCCCATGTTGAGGGTCACCTTGGTGATCCGCGGCACCTGCATCACATTGGCGTAGCTGAACTGCTCTTTGAGTCCTGCCACCACCTCGTTTTGATAACGTTCTTTCAAGTTCGCCATTTTGCTACCCGACTCGCGTTAGGCGTCGATCTGCTTCTGCGTCGACTTGTAGATACGTACCTTGGTACCGTCTTCCGATATCTGGAAGCCGACGCGATCCGCTTTGCCGGTCTCCGCATTGAAGATGGCCACGTTGGACGCGTGAATCGGAGCCTCGCGCTCGACGATACCCCCCTGGTTGCCCGCCATGGGGTTGGGCTTGGTGTGACGCTTGATCATGTTCACACCGGACACGACATAGCGACTGTCCTGAAGGACGCGCTTGATCGTGCCACGCTTGCCCTTGTCCTTGCCGGCAATGACGATCACTTCATCGTCACGTTTGATCTTTTGCATATCCGCCTCGCTCCTTACAGCACTTCAGGCGCCAAGGAAATGATCTTCATGAACTTCTCGGTACGAAGTTCACGAGTTACCGGTCCGAAGATACGGGTACCGATCGGCTGTTCGTTGGTGTTGTTCAACAGGACCGCCGCATTTCCGTCGAAGCGAATCAGCGAGCCGTCGGAACGACGGACGCCGCTACGGGTGCGGACCACCACCGCCTTCATGACCTGGCCCTTCTTGACCTTGCCACGCGGAATGGCTTCCTTCACCGTCACCTTGATGATGTCACCGACGCGGGCGTAACGGCGATGGGAACCGCCCAGCACCTTGATGCACTGCACCCGGCGCGCGCCGCTGTTGTCGGCGACATCCAGCATTGTCTGAGTCTGAATCATCGGTTTTCTCCAAACCTAATCTGGCTGCACTGGTTATGAAGGCACTCGTCGAACTTAGCCCTTGGCCTGCTCGACCACCTCAACCAGCGTCCAGGCCTTCTTCTTCGACAGCGGGCGGCACTCCTCGATGGAAACCGTATCGCCCTGCTTCGCCTGGTTCGCCTCGTCATGGGCGTGCAGCTTGGTGGAGCGCTTCACGTATTTGCCATAGATCGGATGACGCTCGCGGCGCTCGATCATTACGACGATGGACTTGTCCATCTTGTCGCTCACCACCTTGCCGGTGAGCGTGCGGGCTTGTTTCTGTTCGGCCATCTCAGTCACCTGCCTTCTCGTTGAGCACCGTCTTCACGCGGGCGATATCCCGGCGCACCTGCTTGAGCAGATGAGTCTGGCTCAGTTGGCCGGTGGCCTTCTGCATGCGCAGGTTGAACTGCTCGCGGAGGAGTTCGAAAAGCTGCTCCTGCAGCGCGTCGACCGACTTTTCGCGAATTTCCTGAGCTTTCATCACATCACCGTCCGTTTCACAAAGGTGGTGGAGACGGGCATCTTGCGCGCCGCCAGAGTAAACGCTTCACGCGCCAGCTCTTCGGACACGCCCTCGATTTCATAGAGCACCTTGCCGGGCTGAATCTGCGCGACCCAGTACTCGACGGAGCCCTTGCCCTTACCCATCCGGACTTCGAGCGGCTTCTCGGTGATCGGCTTGTCCGGGAAGACGCGAATCCAGATCTTTCCGCCACGCTTGACGTGACGCGTGATGGCACGACGACCGGCCTCGATCTGACGAGCGGTGATACGACCACGACCCGTTGCCTTGAGGCCGTATTCGCCGAAGCTCACCTTGCTTCCGCGATGCGCCAGGCCACGATTGCGGCCTTTCTGCATCTTGCGGAACTTCATGCGCTTGGGTTGCAACATCGACTACATCTCCCCTTACTTGGAACCTTTCTTCTTGGGTGCGGGCTGGCCTTGCGGCTGCTTCTGCTTGGCACGCACCTCTTCGATGCCCCCGAGGATTTCACCCTTGAAGATCCACACCTTGACGCCGATGACGCCGTAGGTGGTGTGCGCTTCGTAGGTCGCGTAGTCGATGTCCGCGCGCAGGGTGTGCAGCGGCACACGACCTTCGCGGTACCACTCGGTCCGGGCGATCTCCGCCCCGCCGAGACGACCGGACAACTGGATCTTGATACCGCCGGCGCCCAGGCGCATGGCGTTTTGTACCGCACGCTTCATGGCGCGGCGGAACATCACGCGACGTTCGAGCTGGCCGGCCACGTTCTGAGCCACCAGGGTGGCATCGAGCTCGGGCTTGCGAACTTCCTCGATGTTGACGTGTACCGGCACGCCCATCATCTCGGTGACTTCACGACGCAAGCGATCGACATCCTCGCCCTTCTTGCCGATCACGATGCCCGGGCGGGCAGTGTGAATGGTGATTCGGGCGTTGTTCGCGGGACGCTCGATGGTGATGCGGCTCACGGAGGCGTTCTTCAGACGCTGCTCCAGGAAGCGACGCACCTCGAGGTCGTTGTTCAGCTTGTCGGCATAAGCACCGCGCTCGGCATACCAGACCGAGGTGTGGTCCTTGACGATGCCCAGCCGAATGCCTGTTGGATTTACTTTCTGACCCATCTGGTCGACTCCTACTTCTCGGCTACCTTGACGGTGATATGGCAAGTGCGCTTCAGAATGCGATCCGCACGGCCCTTGGCGCGCGGCTGGATGCGCTTGAGCGTCATGCCCTCATCGACACAGATGGTCGAGACACGCAGCTCGTCGATGTCCATGCCGTTGTTTTCTTCCGCGTTCGCGATGGCGGACTGAAGCACTTTCTTGACCAGCTTGGCCGACTTCTTCGGTGAGAAGGTCAGCAGGTCGAGCGCTTCGGCGACCGGTTTACCGCGGACCAGGTCAGCCACCAAACGGGCCTTCTGGGCGGATAACCGAGCGCCACGCAGCTTAGCTGTGACTTCCATCTCTCAATCCTCTCTGGCTTACCGTTTGGCTTTCTTGTCCGCCGCGTGACCGCGATAGGTGCGGGTAGCAGCGAATTCGCCCAGCTTGTGGCCAACCATTTCCTCGGAAACGTGCACCGGGACATGTTGGCGACCGTTATGGACGGCAATGGTGAGCCCGACCATGTTGGGCAGGATCATGGAACGACGCGACCAGGTCTTGATCGGTTTGCGGTCGTTCTTCTCCACTGCAGTCTCAACCTTCTTCAGCAGATGAAGGTCAATGAAAGGACCTTTCTTCAGTGAACGTGGCACAGCCGTTACCTCTTGATATCTTGACGTTTAATCTCAGTTCCGGGCCTTGCGGCGACGGACGATGAGCTTGTCGGTGCGCTTGTTCTTGCGGGTCTTGTGTCCCTTGGTGGGAATGCCCCACGGGGACACCGGATGACGACCACCGCTGGTACGGCCCTCGCCGCCACCATGCGGGTGATCCACCGGGTTCATGGCGACACCGCGAACGGTCGGGCGCACACCGCGCCAGCGCTTGGCACCGGCCTTGCCCAATTGACGCAGGCTGTGCTCTGAGTTGCTCACTTCGCCGAGGGTCGCACGGCACTCGGCCAACACCTTGCGCATCTCGCCGGAGCGCAGACGCAGGGTGGCGTAGTTGCCTTCACGGGCGACCAGCTGGGCACTGGTACCGGCACTGCGTGCGAGCTGAGCGCCCTTGCCGGGCTTGAGCTCGATGCAGTGGACGGTGGAACCCACCGGGATGTTGCGCAGCGGCAGGGCATTGCCCTTCTTGATCGCTGCATTGACGCCGGACTCGAGCACATCGCCGGCACTCACACCCTTGGGCGCGATGACATAGCGACGCTCGCCGTCCCGGTACTTCAGCAGCGCGATGTGGGCGCTGCGGTTCGGATCGTATTCCAGGCGCTCGACGACGGCGGGAATGCCGTCCTTGGTGCGCTTGAAATCGACCAGACGATAGTGATGACGATGCCCACCCCCGACGTGACGGGTGGTGATGCGACCGTGGTTGTTGCGTCCACCGGACTTGGACTGCTTTTCCAGCAAGGGGGCATGGGGCCGGCCCTTGTAGATATCGTCGCTAACGACCTTGATGACGTGGCGACGACCGGCGGATGTCGGTTTGGTCTTAACTACTGCCATGATCCTTGCTCCTGCCTTATTCGACGCCAGAGAAGTCTTCGAGGGTCTCGCCCGCGGCCAGCGTCACGTAGGCCTTGCGATACCCCTTGCGCAAGCCCATGCCGTGCGCGGTGCGCTTGGTCTTGCCCTTCATGTTCAGGACCTGCACGCGATCGACCTTCTTGCCAAAAAGCACTTCGACCGCCTTCTTGATCTCGGGCTTGGTCGCGTCCTGGGCCACCTTGAACACGTACTGGTTGTTTTCGGCGGCGAAAGCGGCCTTCTCGGTCATGTGCGGCCCGAGCAGAACCTTGAATACGCGCTCCTGGTTCATGCCAACTTCTCCTCGAATTTGCGCAGGGCGGAGACCGTGACCAGCACCTTGTCGAAGGCGACCAGGCTCACCGGATCAGCGGCAGCGACATTGACCACGTCCACGTTGGGAATATTGCGGGCGGCCAGGTAGAGCTTCTCGTCGACCTCTTCGGTAACGATCAGCACCTTCTCCAGGTTGAGCTCCTTGAGCTTGCCGACCAGCTGCTTGGTCTTCGGCGAGTCGACGGCGAACTCCTCGACCGCGACCAGACGCTCCTGACGCACCAGCTCCGAAAGGATCGAGCGCATCGCCGCGCGGTACATCTTGCGGTTGACCTTCTGGGTGTAGTCCTGGGGACGTGCCGCGAAGGTCACGCCACCGCTACGCCACAGCGGAGAACGAATGGTACCGGCACGGGCACGGCCGGTGCCCTTCTGGCGCCACGGCTTCTTGCCGCCGCCGCGCACGTCGGAGCGGTTCTTCTGGGCGCGGGTGCCCTGGCGGCCGGCTGCCAAGTAGGCAGTCACCACCTGATGCACCAACGCTTCGTTGAACTCTTTGCCAAAGGTGGCGTCGGCGATTTCGACGGTGCCGGCGCTAGCACCTGCAAGATTCAGATTCATTGGTCTCTACCCCTCAGCGAGCTTTCACGGCACGGCGAACGATCACATCGCTGCCCGGCGCACCCGGTACGGCACCCTTGACCAGCAGCAGATTGCGTTCGGTGTCGACACGGACGATTTCCAGGCTCTGCACGGTGACCCGCTCGTTGCCGAGCTGACCAGCCATCTTCTTGCCCTTGAATACGCGACCCGGGGTCTGGCATTGACCGATGGAGCCCGGCGCGCGATGCGACAAGGAGTTGCCGTGGGTCATGTCCTGGGTACGGAAATTCCAGCGCTTGACGGCGCCCTGGAAGCCCTTGCCCTTGGAGGTACCGGTCACATCGACCTTCTGACCGGCTTCGAAGAGGGATACAGTGAATTCGCCACCCACCTGCGGAACGTCGTCGCCTTCGGAGAGGCGGAATTCCATCAGTGAGCGACCAGCCTCGATACCTGCCTTGGCATATTGGCCGGCGGCCGCCTTGGTCAGGTGCTTGGCTTTGCGGGAACCGGTTGTCACCTGTACCGCGCTGTAACCGTCAGACTCGAGCGTCTTGACACAGGTTACGCGGTTGGGCTCAACCTCGATGACGGTTACGGGTACGGAAGCACCAGCTTCGGTAAAAACGCGGGTCATGCCGCTCTTTCTACCGACTAAACCGATAGTCATGTTCAGTCTCCTATAGTGTACGGGGCTATCACCCGCTATGGCTGCCCTTTCCAGAGCATTCCACTAGCACATTGTGTGACGCCGTCCCGGCGTGGCGGTAGGCGCTGAAGCGACCTGCCGCGAGTGTCTAGTGTGATTAGTCGAGCTTGATCTGGACGTCCACGCCGGCGGCGAGGTCGAGTTTCATCAGCGCGTCGACGGTCTTTTCCGTCGGCTCGACGATGTCGAGCACGCGCTTGTGGGTGCGGATCTCGTACTGATCGCGCGCGTCCTTGTTGACGTGCGGCGAGATCAACACCGTGTAGCGCTCACGATTGGTCGGCAGCGGGATCGGGCCACGAACCTGAGCACCAGTACGCTTCGCGGTATCCACGATCTCTTGTGCGGACTGATCAATCAGGCGGTGGTCGAAGGCCTTCAACCGAATGCGAATCTTCTGGTTCTGCATTAGCCCTGAACTCCAATGGATGTCGACGGCGCGAGCCGTCTACCCACGCATTTAAAGGATGCGCATTATAGGCATGCCTGCTACGAGAGTCAAACATGCATAGAAAGGGGGCTCCTCGCGGAGCCCCCTTCGATCACGACATCATCGATCAGTCGATGATCTTGGCGACGACACCGGCGCCGACGGTACGACCACCTTCGCGGATGGCGAAGCGCAGGCCGTCTTCCATGGCGATAGGCGCGATCAGGGTGACGACCATCTGCACGTTGTCGCCCGGCATGACCATCTCGACGCCTTCCGGCAGCTCACAGGTACCGGTCACATCGGTGGTACGGAAGTAGAACTGCGGACGGTAGCCCTTGAAGAACGGCGTGTGACGACCGCCTTCTTCCTTGGACAGGATGTAGACCTCGGACTCGAACTTGGTGTGCGGCGTAATCGACCCCGGCTTGGCCAGGACCTGACCACGCTCGACATCATCACGCTTGGTGCCGCGCAGCAGGGCACCGATGTTTTCCCCGGCACGCCCTTCGTCGAGCAGCTTGCGGAACATCTCGACACCGGTGACGGTGGTCTTGGTGGTGTCCTTGAGGCCGACGATCTCGACTTCATCGCCGGTCTTGACGATGCCGCGCTCGACACGACCGGTGACCACGGTGCCACGACCGGAGATGGAGAAGACGTCTTCGATCGGCATCAGGAACGGCTGGTCGATAGCACGCTCCGGCTCCGGGATGTACTCGTCGAGCGACTTGATCAGGTTGGCGACGGCGGTGGTGCCCATGCCGTTGTCATCCTTGCCTTCCAGCGCCATCAGGGCGGAACCGATGATGATCGGGGTATCGTCGCCCGGGAAGTCGTATTCGCTGAGGAGTTCACGAACTTCCATTTCGACCAGCTCGAGCAGCTCCTCGTCGTCGACCATGTCGGCCTTGTTCAGGAACACGACGATGTACGGCACGCCGACCTGACGCGACAGCAGGATGTGCTCGCGAGTCTGGGGCATGGGGCCGTCGGCGGCGCTGCACACCAGGATCGCGCCATCCATCTGGGCGGCACCGGTGATCATGTTCTTGACGTAGTCGGCGTGCCCCGGGCAGTCGACGTGGGCGTAGTGACGCGTCTCGGACTGATACTCGACGTGCGCGGTGGCGATGGTGATACCACGCTCACGCTCTTCCGGCGCGTTGTCGATGGTGTCGAAGGCACGCCAGTCGCCACCGAACACCTCTGCGGAAACGCGGGTCAGGGCCGCGGTCAGTGTGGTCTTCCCGTGGTCGACGTGACCGATGGTGCCGACGTTGATATGCGGTTTGGAACGCTCAAATTTTGCCTTAGCCACTGCTATAACCTCTTTACGTTAGCTAACGGTTAACCGTTCTGGTTGATGACGGCTTCGACGACGCTGGACGGCGCCTCTTCGTAATTCGCAAACTCCATGGTGTAGCTTGCGCGGCCCTGGGTCTGAGAACGCAGATCGGTGGCATAACCGAACATCTCAGCCAACGGAACCGTGGCGCGGATGACCTTGCCCATGGAAGAGTCATCCATGCCCTGTACAAGGCCACGCCGGCGGTTGAGGTCGCCCATCACGTCGCCCATGAAGTCCTCGGGCGTCACGACTTCGACCTTCATCACCGGCTCAAGCAGTACCGCCTTGGCCTTGCGAGCACCTTCCTTGACCGCCATGGAAGAGGCGATCTTGAACGCGGTCTCGTTAGAGTCCACGTCGTGGTAGGAACCATCGAACAGCGTGACCTTGACGTCAATCATCGGGTAACCCGCGACGACACCGTTCTGCAGCTGTTCATAGGCCCCTTTCTCGACCGCCGGGACGTATTCCTTGGGAACCACGCCACCCACGATCTCGGACGCGAACTTGAAGTGCATGTCTTCGTCCTCGCCCTTGTCTTCGGCCGTCAGTGGCTCGATGCGCAGGTAGACATGGCCATACTGACCACGACCACCGGACTGACGAACGAACTTGCCTTCCTGCTCGACATTGCCGCGAATGGTCTCGCGATAGGCCACCTGCGGCTTGCCGATGTTGGCTTCCACCTTGAACTCGCGGCGCATGCGGTCGACGATGATGTCCAGGTGGAGCTCACCCATGCCGGAGATGATGGTCTGCCCGGTCTCTTCGTCGGTCTTGACCTGGAAGGAAGGATCTTCCTGAGCCAGCTTGCCCAGGGCGACACCCATCTTTTCCTGATCGGCCTTGGATTTCGGCTCGACGGCCACGGAAATGACCGGATCCGGAAACTCCATGCGCTCGAGGACGATCTTGTCGTTCAAGTCGCACAAGGTATCCCCGGTGGTGACATCCTTGAGGCCGATACAGGCCGCGATGTCGCCCGCCAGGACTTCCTTGATCTCTTCCCGCGAGTTGGCATGCATCTGCACGATACGACCGACGCGTTCCTTCTTCTCCTTGACGGAGTTGAAGACGCTGTCGCCCGACTTCAGCACGCCGGAGTAGACGCGAATGAAGGTCAGGGTGCCCACGAAGGGATCGGTAGCGATCTTGAAGGCGAGCGCGGCGAACGGCGCATTGTCGTCGGCTTCGCGGGTGGCGATGGTACCGTCCTTGTCGTCCAGCTCGCCTTCGATGGCCTTGACCTCGGTAGGCGAGGGCATGTACTCGATGACACCATCCAGCACCGCCTGCACGCCCTTGTTCTTGAAGGCACTGCCGCAAGTGATCAGGACGATCTCGTTGTCCAGGGTGCGACGACGCAGGCCGGCCTTGATCTCTTCGGTGGACAGCTCTCCTTCCTCGAGGTACTTGTCCATGAGCTCTTCCGAGGCTTCGGCGGCCGCCTCGACCATCTCTTCACGATACTTCTCGGCGGTTTCCTGCAGCTCGGCGGGAATATCCACGAGCTGGTAGTTCATGCCGAAGTTGTCCTCGTCCCAGAGGATGGCCTTCATCTGGATCAGGTCGATGACGCCCTTGAACTCGTCTTCCGCGCCCCAGTTGATCTGGATGGGAACGGCATTGGCGCCCAGCCGGCTCTTCAGCTGGTCGACGACCATGAAGAAGTCGGCACCGGCACGGTCCATCTTGTTGACGAACACCATGCGCGGCACTTCGTACTTGTTGGCCTGGCGCCAGACGGTTTCGGTCTGCGGCTGCACGCCGGAACTGCCGCAGAGCACGACGACGGCGCCGTCGAGAACACGCAGCGAACGCTCGACCTCGATGGTGAAGTCGACGTGCCCCGGGGTGTCGATGATATTGATGCGGTGCTCGTCGAACTGCTTGTTCATGCCCTGCCAGAAGCAGGTCGTCGCCGCGGAGGTGATCGTGATGCCACGCTCCTGTTCCTGCTCCATCCAGTCCATGGTGGCGGCGCCCTCATGGACCTCGCCGACCTTGTGGGACAGGCCGGTGTAGAACAGTACGCGCTCGGTAGTGGTGGTCTTGCCGGCGTCGACGTGAGCCACGATACCTATATTGCGGTAACGCTTGAGTGGAGTCTTGCGTGCCAAGGTGGAACTCCCCGTTGGTTAAGAAGCGACGCTTTTAGAAGCGATAGTGTGAGAAGGCCTTGTTGGCTTCTGCCATGCGATGCACGTCTTCACGCTTCTTCACAGCAGCACCCTTGCCCTCTGCGGCGTCCAGCATCTCGCCGGCCAGGCGTTGCACCATGGTCTTTTCGCCACGGTTGCGGGCGGCGTCTACCAACCAGCGCATGGCCAGTGCCTGGCGACGCGACGGGCGGACCTCGACGGGCACCTGATAGGTGGCACCGCCGACACGACGGGACTTCACCTCGACCATCGGCTGAATCGCCTCCAGGGCCTTGTCGAAAATTTCCAGCGGCGTGTCCTTGCCACGCTCGGCAACCCTGTCCAGCGCACCGTACACGATACGCTCAGCTACAGACTTCTTGCCACTGATCATGAGATGGTTCATGAACTTTGCCAGGCGCTCGCTTCCGAACTTGGGATCCGGAAGAATCTCGCGCTTGGCCACAACTCTTCTTCTAGGCATGATAAGCCCTCTGTTGAAGGGTCCTTCAGGTAAACCCGAGACGCCGCGCAATGACAGCCGTCGCTGCGCCGCTCGACCTTACTCTTATCTGACCGTGTCTTTTTAAGCTTGCTTGTACTCGTATGCGCCGCGCCTGGTTTCAGGTCTTGGGACGCTTGGTGCCGTACTTGGAACGGCCCTGCTTGCGGTTCTGCACACCGGAGGTGTCCAGTGCACCGCGCACGGTGTGATAACGCACACCCGGCAAATCCTTGACGCGGCCGCCACGGATCAGGACCACGGAGTGTTCCTGAAGATTGTGGCCTTCGCCGCCGATATAGGAAGCGACTTCGTAGCCGTTGGTCAGGCGAACACGGCACACCTTGCGGAGTGCGGAGTTCGGCTTCTTCGGGGTCGTCGTGTACACGCGGGTACAAACCCCGCGACGCTGCGGGCAGGCCTGCAGCGCCGGCACGTCGCTAGTCTCGACGGGGCGCTTGCGCGGCTTGCGCACGAGCTGATTGATCGTTGCCATAGTCTGTAGCTGACTCCAGTGGTTGCTGTGCCTTTGAGCACTCTTGCGCGGATAGGGGCGCACCAGCCCACTATCGAAGGCTGCGCATTCTAATGTCTAGCGGCAATCCGCGTCAAGACCGGCGCCCCGCGGGGCGCCGGTGCTGCGGCGCGGTTATAGCTCGTCGTCCGCGTCGAGGGCGGTGAGCTGGGCCCCCAACTCCTGCTCGACGTCGTAGGCCGACGGATGCTCCTGCATGCGCTCGAGCTCTTCGCGCTTGCGACGGCGCTCGGCGTGATGGGTCAGGCCGGTGCCGGCCGGGATCAGGCGACCCACCACCACGTTCTCCTTCAGCCCGCGCAGGTAGTCGCGCTTGCCGGTGACCGCCGCTTCGGTCAACACCCGCGTGGTCTCCTGGAAGGAGGCGGCGGAGATGAACGACTCGGTGGCCAGCGAGGCCTTGGTGATGCCCAGCAGCACACGCTCGTACTTGGCCGGGAACTTGTCCTCCTCGGCCAGCCGCGCGTTCTCCTCGAGCACACGTACCAGCTCCACCTGATCGCCCGGGATGAAGTTGGCGTCCCCGGCATCGGTGATCTCCACCTTGCGCAGCATCTGACGCACGATCACCTCGATGTGCTTGTCGTTGATGCCCACGCCCTGCAGGCGGTAGACCTCCTGGATCTCGGTGGTGATGTACTTGGCCAGTTCCGCGACGCCCAGCAGGCGCAGGATGTCGTGAGGATTGCTCGGGCCATCGGAGATCACCTCGCCCTTCTCGACCGTCTCGCCCTCGAAGACGGCGATCTGGCGCCATTTCGGGATCAGCGTTTCGTACGGCTCGCCGGATTCCGGCGTGATGGTCAGGCGGCGCTTGCCCTTGGTTTCCTTGCCGAAGCTGACGACACCGGTGATCTCGGCGAGAATCGACGGCTCCTTGGGCTTGCGGGCTTCGAACAGGTCGGCGACCCGCGGCAGACCGCCGGTGATGTCCTTGTTGCCGGACGCTTCCACCGGGATGCGAGCGATGACTTCGCCCACCCCGACGGCGGCCCCGTTCTCGACGGAAACGATGGCCTTGCCGGGCAGCAGGTACTGGACCGGCGTGTTGGAGCCCGGCAGGGTGACATGCTCGCCGGCAGCGTCGAGCAGCATGATCATGGGGCGCTTGTCGCGGCCGGAGGCCGGACGCGCCGCGGATTCGATCACCTCGATGGAGGAAAGGCCCGTCATCTCGTCCACGCTGCGGTGGATGGTGACCCCTTCGTCCATGTCCATGTACTGCGCCTGGCCTTCGACCTCGGCGATGACCGGGTGGGTGTGCGGGTCCCACTTGGCCACCGTCTGTCCGGCCTCGACCGCATCGCCGTTCTTGACCGACAGCTCGGCACCGTAGGGCAGCTTGTAGTACTCCCGCTCGCGGCCATGCTCGTCGGCCACCGCCAGGGCACTGGAGCGGGAAACCACCACCAGCTTGCCGTCGGCACGCTCGACGTGCTTGATGTTGTGCAGGCGCACCTTGCCCCCGTGCTTGACCTGCACGCTATCCACCGCCGAGGCACGTGAGGCGGCGCCGCCGATGTGGAAGGTACGCATGGTCAGCTGGGTGCCCGGCTCACCGATCGACTGGGCGGCGATGACCCCCACCGCCTCGCCGATGTTGACGCGATGCCCGCGGGCCAGATCGCGACCGTAGCAGGCGGAGCACACCCCATGAGGCGTCTCGCAGGCGATGGTGCTGCGCACCACGATCTCGTCCACCCCCATGGTGTCGAGCTGTGCGCACCAGGCTTCGTCGAGCAGGGTGCCGCGGGGAATCAGGACATCCTCGCTGACCGGATCGACGACGTCCTGGGCGACCACACGCCCCAGCACCCGCTGGGCCAGGGAGACGATGATGTCGCCGCCCTCGATGACCGGATGCAGGGTCAGGCCTTCCTCGGTACCGCAATCCTGCTCGGTGATCACCAGATCCTGGGCGACATCGACCAGACGACGGGTCAGGTAGCCGGAGTTGGCGGTCTTGAGCGCCGTGTCCGCCAGGCCCTTGCGCGCGCCATGGGTCGAGATGAAGTACTGCAGTACGTTCAACCCTTCACGGAAGTTGGCGACGATCGGGGTCTCGATGATCGAGCCATCCGGCTTGGCCATGAGGCCGCGCATGCCCGCCAGCTGGCGAATCTGGGCGGCACTGCCCCGGGCCCCGGAGTCGGCCATGATGAACACGCTGTTGAACGAATCCTGCTCGACCTCGTTGCCGTCGCGATCGGTCACGGTCTCCTTGGAGATGCCCGCCATCATCGCCTTGGCCACCTTGTCGTTGGCCTTGGACCAGATGTCGATGACCTTGTTGTACTTCTCGCCGGCGGTGACGAGGCCCGAGGAGAACTGGTCCTCGATCTCCTTCACCTCGTCCTCGGCGCCGTCGACGATCTCCTTCTTCGCCTCGGGAATGACGAAGTCGTTGACGCCGATCGACGCACCGGACCAAGTCGCCAGGCGAAAGCCGGTGTACATCAGCTGGTCGGCGAAGATCACCGCATCCTTGAGGCCGCTGCGACGATAGACTTCGTTGATCAGCCGCGAGATCGCCTTCTTCTTCATCGGCTGGTCGACCAGCTCGAAGGGAGCGCCCTTGGGCAGGATGCGGAACAGCAGCGCCCGGCCCACGGTGGTATCGAACAGCGAGGTCTTCTCAACCAGTTCGCCGTCCTCCTCCTCGGCCAGGTGCTCGGTCAGGCGCACCTTGACCCGGGCATGCAGGGAGACGCTCTGGGTGCCGAAGGCGCGCTCGACCTCGTTGAGATTGGCGAACACCATGCCCTCGCCTTGGGCGTTGACCTTCTCGCGGGTCATGTAATACAGACCCAGCACCACGTCCTGGGACGGCACGATGATCGGCTCGCCGTTGGCCGGCGACAGCACGTTGTTGGTGGCCATCATCAAGGCGCGCGCCTCGAGCTGGGCCTCCAGGGTCAGCGGCACGTGCACGGCCATCTGGTCGCCGTCGAAGTCGGCGTTATAGGCGGCACACACCAGCGGATGAAGCTGGATCGCCTTGCCCTCGATGAGCAACGGCTCGAAGGCCTGGATACCGAGGCGGTGCAGGGTCGGCGCACGGTTGAGCAGCACTGGATGCTCGCGGATGACATCGGCGAGGATGTCCCACACCTCCGGCAGCTCGCGCTCGACCATCTTCTTGGCGGCCTTGATCGTCGAGGCCTGACCGCTGGACTGCAGCTTGGAATAGATGAACGGCTTGAACAGCTCCAAGGCCATCTTCTTCGGCAGGCCGCACTGGTGCAGGCGCAGGGTCGGCCCCACGGTGATCACCGAACGGCCGGAATAATCGACGCGCTTGCCCAGCAGGTTCTGGCGGAAACGCCCCTGCTTGCCCTTGATCATGTCGGCCAGGGACTTCAGCGGACGCTTGTTGGAGCCCGTGATGGCACGACCGCGGCGGCCGTTGTCGAGCAGCGCGTCCACGGACTCCTGGAGCATGCGCTTTTCGTTGCGCACGATGATGTCCGGTGCATTGAGGTCGAGCAGCCGCTTCAGGCGATTGTTGCGGTTGATCACCCGACGATACAGGTCATTGAGGTCCGAGGTCGCGAAGCGGCCACCGTCGAGCGGCACCAGCGGACGCAGGTCCGGCGGCAGCACCGGCAGCACCTCCATGACCATCCACGCCGGCGCATTCCCGGACTTGTGGAACGCCTCCAGCAGCTTCAGACGCTTGGAGAGCTTCTTGATCTTGGTCTCGGAATTGGTCTGGGGGATCTCCTCGCGCAGACGCTCGATCTCCTCCTCGAGGTCGATGTCCTTGAGCAGGGCTTGCACCGCCTCGGCGCCCATGCGCGCGTCGAAGTCGTCGCCGAACTCCTCGAGAGCCTCGAAGTATTGCTCGTCGTTGAGCAGTTGACCGCGTTCCAGGGTGGTCATGCCCGGGTCGATGACCACGAAGCTCTCGAAGTAGAGCACGCGCTCGATGTCGCGCAGGGTCATGTCCAGGAACATGCCGATGCGCGAGGGCAGCGACTTCAGGAACCAGATGTGGGCGACCGGGCTTGCCAGCTCGATGTGCCCCATGCGTTCACGGCGTACCGCGGCGCGGGTCACCTCGACGCCGCACTTCTCGCAGATGATGCCGCGATGCTTCATGCGCTTGTACTTGCCGCACAAGCACTCGTAGTCCTTCACCGGGCCGAAGATCTTGGCGCAGAACAGGCCGTCGCGCTCCGGCTTGAAGGTACGATAATTGATGGTCTCGGGCTTCTTGACCTCGCCGTAGGACCAGGAGCGGATCATGTCCGGCGATGCAAGCGTGATCTTGATCGCATCGAACTCTTCGGACTGTGCCTGGGACTTGAGGACTTTCACCAAATCTTTCATAGGTCGCTCCATCGCGGAGTTGTCATGAGCGGGGCCGAATCTTCGGGGCCCCGCGGACCGTCATTGCCAGCGTGCGGCGCTTAGCCTTCAAGCTCGATATCGATACCCAGCGAACGGATTTCCTTCACCAGCACGTTGAAGGACTCCGGCATGCCGGCCTGCATGGCGTGGTCGCCGTCGACGATGTTCTTGTACATCTTGGTACGCCCCTCCACATCGTCGGACTTGACCGTGAGCATTTCCTGCAGGGTATAGGCTGCACCGTAGGCTTCCAGTGCCCAGACTTCCATCTCGCCGAAGCGCTGCCCACCGAACTGCGCCTTGCCACCCAGCGGCTGCTGGGTGACCAGCGAGTAGGAGCCGGTGGAGCGTGCGTGCATCTTGTCGTCGACCAGGTGGTTGAGCTTGAGCATGTACATGTAGCCCACGGTCACCGGACGGTCGAACTTCTCGCCGGTGCGCCCGTCGTAGAGGTCCATCTGACCGGACTCGGGCAGATCCGCCAGCTTGAGCAGACTCTTGATCTCCTGCTCCTTGGCGCCATCGAAGACCGGTGACGACATCGGCACGCCGCCGCGCAGATTCTTGGCCAGCGCGATCACCTCGTCGTCGGTCAGGGAGTCGATGTCTTCCTGACGGGTGTCCGGGGTGTTGTAGATCTTGCCCAGGAATTCGCGGATCTCGGCCACCTGCTGTTCACGAGCATCACGCAGCATGCTCTCGATCTTCATGCCCAGCCCCCGGGAGGCCAGGCCCAGGTGTGTCTCGAGGATCTGCCCCACGTTCATGCGTGACGGAACACCCAGCGGGTTCAACACCACGTCCACCGGCTCGCCGTTGTCATCGAAGGGCATGTCCTCGATGGGCATGATCGCCGAGATGACACCCTTGTTGCCGTGACGACCGGCCATCTTGTCACCGGGCTGGATGCGCCGCTTGACCGCCAGGTAGACCTTGACGATCTTGAGCACGCCCGGCGCCAGGTCGTCGCCCTGGGTGAGCTTGCGCTTCTTGTCCTCGAAACGCTCGTCCATCTCCTTGCGGCGATTCTCGAGCTGCTCGTCGGCCTGGGCCAGCAGCTCGTTCAGGGCCTCGTCCTGCAGACGCAGCCTGAACCACTGCTGGCGCGGCAACTCCTCGAGGTACTCCTCGGAGAGCACATCGCCCTTCTTCAGCTTGGGGCCGCCGTTGACCGCCTGGCCAGTCAGCGCACGCTTCAGGCGCTCGAAGGTGGCATCCTCGGCGATGCGGTAGGTCTCCTGCAGGTCCCGGCGTACCTCGTCGAGCTGCATCTGCTCGATGGACAGGGCCCGGGAATCCTTCTCGACACCATCGCGGGTGAAGACCTGCACGTCGATGACCGTACCCTTCATGCCGGTCGGCGCGCGCAGCGAGGTATCCTTCACGTCGGAGGCCTTCTCGCCGAAGATCGCGCGCAGCAGTTTCTCTTCCGGGGTCAGCTGGGTCTCGCCCTTGGGCGTCACCTTGCCGACCAGGATGTCGCCGGCGCCGACTTCGGCACCGATGTAGACCACCCCGGCCTCGTCGAGCTTGGACAGCGCCGACTCCCCCACGTTGGGAATATCCGCCGATATCTCTTCGGCCCCCAGCTTGGTGTCGCGGGAGACGCAGGTCAGTTCCTGGATATGGATGGTGGTGAAGCGGTCTTCCTGAACCACCCGCTCCGAGACCAGGATCGAATCCTCGAAGTTGTAGCCGTTCCAGGGCATGAAGGCCATGCGCATGTTCTGACCCAGGGCCAGGTCCCCCATGTCGACGGAGGGGCCGTCGGCGAGGATGTCACCGCGTGCCACCTCGTCACCCGGGCGCACGATGGGGCGCTGGTTCATGCAGGTGTTCTGATTGGAACGGGTGTACTTGGTCAGGTTGTAGATGTCGACCCCGGCCTCGCCGCCGATGATCTCGTCCTCGTTGATGCGCACCACGATGCGCTTGGCATCCACCGAGTCGATCACGCCGCCGCGACGGGCCACGGCGCAGACACCGGAGTCACGAGCCACGAAGCGCTCCATGCCGGTGCCCACCAGCGGCTTGTCGGCACGCAGGGTAGGTACCGCCTGACGCTGCATGTTCGACCCCATCAGGGCACGGTTGGCATCGTCGTGCTCGAGGAACGGAATCAGTGCTGCTGCCACGGAGACGACCTGACGTGGCGAGACGTCCATCAGGGTGACCTTGTCGGGCCCCATGAAGGTGGTTTCGCCGCGGTGACGGACCTGCACCAGGTCGTCGACCAGCTTGTTGTCGCCATCCACGGTGGCCGAGGCCTGGGCGATGACGAAGTCCCCCTCCTCGATCGCCGACAGGTGCACCACCTCGTCGGTGACCTGACGATCCACCACCTTGCGGTAAGGCGTCTCGAGGAAGCCGTAGCTGTTGGTGTGGCTGTAGGTCGCCAGGGAGTTGATCAGGCCGATGTTCGGCCCTTCCGGCGTCTCGATCGGACACAGGCGCCCGTAGTGCGTGGTATGCACGTCGCGCACCTCGAAGCCGGCCCGCTCCCGGGTCAGGCCGCCCGGCCCCAGGGCGGACACGCGCCGCTTGTGGGTGACCTCGGACAGCGGATTGTTCTGGTCCATGAACTGGGAGAGCTGGCTCGAGCCGAAGAACTCCTTGACCGCCGCCGCCACCGGCTTGGCGTTGATCAGGTCCTGGGGCATCAGGCCTTCGCTCTCGGCCATGGAAAGACGCTCCTTGACCGCCCGCTCGACCCGCACCAGACCCACGCGGAACTGGTTCTCGGCCATCTCGCCCACGCAGCGGATGCGCCGGTTGCCCAGGTGGTCGATATCGTCGACATCGCCAAAGCCGTTACGGATGCTGATCAGCTCCTTGAGCACGGCGATGATGTCGTCGTTGTCCAGCACGCCGGAGCCGGTGTCGGACTCGCGACGCAGGCGGCGGTTGAACTTCATGCGACCGACACCGGACAGGTCGTAGCGATCCTCGGTGAAGAACAGGTTGTGGAACAGCGTCTCGGCGGCTTCCTTGGTCGGCGGCTCGCCGGGGCGCATCATGCGGTAGATCTCGACCAGCGCCTCGAGGCCGGAACGCGTGGTGTCCAGCTTGAGGGTGTCGGAGATGAACGAGCCGCAATCCAGGTCGTTGGTGTAGAGCGTTTCCAGGGTCGTGATGCCGGCCTGGGCCAGCTTCTCGAGAAGCTCCGGGGTGATCTCGCTGTTGCACTCGCAGATCAGCTCGCCGGTGTTCGGGTCGACCTGATCCTTGGCCAGGGTCTTGCCGAACAGGTATTCCATCGGCACCTCGAGGCGCTCGAGACCGGCCTTCTCCATCTGTCGAATATGCTTCTGGGTGATACGCCGCCCTTCCTCGACGATCACCTCGCCATCCGCATCCTTGATGTCGAAGGTGGCGGTCTCGCCGCGCAGGCGCGAGGGCACCAGATCCACGGAGAAGCCGGACTTCTCGATGTGGAAGGTGCTGGTCTCGAAGAAGGTATCGAGAATCTCCTCGGTGCTCATGCCCAGGGCCCGCAGCAGAACCGACGCCGGCAGCTTACGGCGGCGATCGATGCGCACGAAGACGTTGTCCTTGGGGTCGAACTCGAAGTCCAACCAGGAACCACGGTAGGGAATCACCCGCGCGGAATACAGCAGCTTGCCGGAAGAGTGGCTCTTGCCCTTGTCGTGATCGAAGAACACGCCCGGGCTACGGTGCAACTGAGAGACGATGACCCGCTCGGTACCATTGACGACGAAGGTACCGTTCTCGGTCATCAGGGGGATTTCCCCCATGTAGACTTCCTGCTCCTTGATGTCCTTGATCGCCTTGTTCGACGACTCCTTGTCGTAGATGATCAGGCGAACCTTGACCCGCAGCGGTGCCGAATAGGTGACACCACGCAGCTGACACTCCTTGACATCGAAGGCCGGGGTACCGAAACGATAGCTGACATACTCGAGCGCCGCATTCCCGGAGAAGCTCGAGATAGGGAACACGGACTTGAAAGCAGCATGCAGACCGACATCGAGGCGCTCCTGAGGCGCCCGGTCCTGCTGAAGGAAGTCGTAGTAGGAATCAAGCTGGATGGCCAGCAAATAAGGCACATCCATTACTTGGGGCAGTTTGCCGAAATCCTTGCGGATGCGTTTTTTCTCAGTGTATGAGTAAGCCATCTGTATTCCCCAGCTTGTTCACCATGGGTGACCGATGCGCGGTCAGCGCCGCCAGACGGAGGACCTCCCCCGTCAGGCGCTGACGGCAAGCCCCATGAGAGGCTCGCCGCCGGAATTCGTCTAGCGTCATCAGCGATGAAAGATTCACGATGGAACGCTAGTGACAACAGAAAAAGGCCGGCAGCGGGAATCCCGCCACCAGCCGCAGAAGCTCACGCGTCGCGTAAAGCCCCGGAACGCAAGGGTTACTTGAGTTCCACAGAGGCGCCGGCTTCTTCCAGCTTCTTCTTGGCTTCCTCGGCGTCGTCCTTGGACATGGCTTCCTTGATGGTTGCCGGTGCGCCATCGACAGCGCCCTTGGCTTCCTTCAGGCCAAGGCCGGTGATCTCGCGAACCGCCTTGATCACGTTGACTTTCTTGTCGCCGGCAGCGGTCAGCACCAGGTCGAACTCGGTCTGCTCTTCGGCCGCTTCTTCAGCGCCGCCGCCGGGACCGGCCACCACAGCCGCTGCCGCAGATACGCCGAACTTCTCTTCCATCGCTTCGATCAACTCGGCGACTTCCATCACGGACATGTCGGCTACGGCGTTGATGATATCGTCTTTGGTCAGTGCCATTTTTACTTTCCTGAACTTTGCGGAGCGCTTTCCATCGCAGGTAGACGCTCGGTGACTGGGTAGTCGTTTCGTGAGAAATAGCGAAACCGCTTAGGCGGCTTCCTGCTTCTGATCGCGCAGTGCGGCAAGGGTACGAACCAGCTTGCCGGCGGACGCTTCCTTCATGACGGACATCAGCTTGGCGATGGCTTCGTCATAGGTCGGCAGCGTCGCGAGACGATCGAGATCGGAAGCCGGAATCAGCTCACCTTCGTAGGCCAGCGCCTTGACTTCGAAGTCCTTCTGCGACTTGAGAAACTCCTTGAACAGACGAGCGGCAGCGCCCGGATGCTCGTAGGAGAATGCCAGCAGGGTCGGACCGGTCAACGTCTCGTCCAGGACCTCCCAGGGAGTTCCGGACAGGGCGCGGCGTGCCAGCGTGTTGCGAACAACACGGATCTGCACGCCATTCTCGCGGGCCTGCTTGCGCAGGTCGGTCATCGCGCTGACCGCGACGCCACGAGAATCGGCAACAACGACGGAGAGTGCATCCTTGGCGGCTTCACTGACCTCGGCAACGATTGCCTTCTTGCCTTCGAGAGCTAGTGGCACAGTGCTCACTCCTTCGTGCCGGGATAGTCGAATCCCGGTGGTTACCATCTCTTCCACTGCCATCGACAGGGAAGCCTTGTTGGATGGTGCTCACCAATCTTCTGGCGGGCCACACCATCTGCGCAGGCGGCTCGTCCAAGAATCAAGCCATTAAGTCATCTGGAGATGACGCCTGCGGTCTTTGACGGTGCCCCGGCCATCTGGCACGGGGACCGCAAAGTTACTGCCTGCAATGGACGCGTCAGACCCAAGCCGAATGGTCGACGGTCAATCCCGGCCCCATCGTGGTGGACAGGGTCATCTTGCGGAAATAGACACCCTTGGACGTGCTGGGCTTGAGACGCTTGAGGTCGTTGACCAGCGCTTCCAGGTTGCCGCGAATGGCATCGGAAGAGAAATCCACCTTGCCGAGCGTCGTATGGATGATGCCGTTCTTGTCGGTACGGAAGCGCACCTGACCGGCCTTGGCATTCCTGACGGCGGTCGCCACGTCGGGGGTCACCGTGCCCACCTTGGGGTTGGGCATCAGGCCGCGCGGACCGAGAATCTGACCCAGCTGACCGACGACGCGCATGGCATCCGGCGAGGCGATGACGACATCGAAGTCCAGGTTACCCTTCTTCACCTGCTCGGCAAGATCGTCCATCCCCACGATGTCGGCACCAGCTTCCTTGGCAGCCTCTTCATTAGCACCTTGAGTGAAGACGGCGACACGCACGTCCTTGCCGGTACCGTGAGGCATGACGGTCGCGCCACGCACCACCTGGTCGGATTTACGCGGGTCGACCCCCAGATTGATGGCAACGTCCAGGGATTCCTTGAACTTGACCTTGGATAGCTCACCGAGAAGCGTGACGGCCTCGTCCAGAGAGTAGACCTTGGAGGAATCGACCTTTTCGCGGATCATCTGCGCGCGCTTGGATAGTTTCGCCATGATCAGAGGCCCTCCACATTGAGACCCATGCTGCGGGCGCTACCCGCAATGGTACGAACAGCGGCATCGAGATCGGCAGCCGTCATGTCCGGCTCCTTGGTCCTGGCGATCTCCTCGAGCTGCTCACGCGTCACGGTACCCACCTTCTTCTTGTTAGGCTCGCCGGAGCCTGACTTGATGCCGGCTGCCTTCTTCAGCAGGACGGCGGCGGGCGGCGTCTTGGTGATGAAGGTGAAGCTGCGATCAGAGTAGACCGTGATGACCACCGGCGTCGGCAGACCGGGCTCGATATCCTGAGTCTGGGCATTGAACGCCTTGCAGAACTCCATGATGTTGACACCGTGCTGACCCAGCGCGGGGCCGACGGGCGGGCTCGGGTTGGCCTTACCAGCTGCAACCTGCAGCTTGATGTAGGCTTGGACTTTCTTTGCCATGATACTCTCCAGTTGGGTGATAGCGCCTTGCGGCTCCCCGGATTTTCGGACCACTTGAGTCCGCTGACGTCTGCGCTACCTGCACCGTCCCCGGCGCACTCAATCCTTCTCGACTTGCGCAAACTCGAGTTCGACAGGCGTCGCGCGACCGAAGATCAGCACGCTTACCTGCAGACGATTCTTCTCGTAGTTGACCTCTTCGACGACACCGTTGAAGTCGGCAAAGGGGCCGTCGACGACACGCACCACTTCACCCGGCTCGAAGAGCGTCTTGGGACGCGGCTTGTCGGTCCCGTCCTGCACGCGACGCAAAATGGAGTCGGCCTCCTTTTGCGTAATCGGAGCCGGCTTCTCGGGAGTGCCGCCGATGAAACCCATCACACGAGGTGTTTCGTTGACCAGGTGCCAGGTACGATCATCCATTTCCATCTCGACCAGCACGTAGCCCGGGTAAAACTTGCGCTCACTCTTGCGACGCTTGCCGTCGCGCATCTCGACGACTTCTTCGGTGGGCACCAGAATCTCGCCGAACTGATCTTCCATCTCGTACAGCTTCACACGCTCGATCAGCGAGCGCATGACCTGCTTCTCGAAGCCGGAATAGGCGTGTACGACGTACCAACGCTTGGACATGAACTCTCCTAACCTATGATGCTGGACATGGCCCAACCCAGAACGGTATCGATCAACCACAGCATCAGGCCGACCAGCAACACCGCCACCAGCACGATGGCGGTCGTCTGAACAGTTTCCTGACGGGTCGGCCAGACCACGCGCTGAATTTCCTTGCGGGCGCCACGCGCCAACTCGGTTAGCTCACGCCCCTTGGTCGTCGTCAAGGCGACGGCAGCGGCAGCAACACCCAGCACCACCACACCCAAGACACGGTACAGCAAGGCCTGGTCGGAGAAATAACTGTTACCGACGACGGCTAGAGCAACAAGAATGACGACAACCGCCCATCTGGCCCCGTCGTGGCGCGACTCCTGCACCTCGGCGTTGTGTTTCATGACAGCGGGACTCCTCAGGGTGCGGCAATCAAAAAGAACGAATCATATTGAAAACGAGCCAGTCTGGGGAAGACTGGCAGGCCAGGAGGGAATCGAACCCCCAACCTGCGGTTTTGGAGACCGCTGCTCTGCCAATTGAGCTACTGGCCTTTAACAGTGTTGCTATTCGCCTCTTGCAGGCGGCTATGCAACAGCGGCCGAAATGATAGCGGATGCGCTTGGTGCTGGCAACCCTACCTGGCCTTGCAATCGGAAAAAGAAAAGACGAGGCGGGCTCGTCTTTTCGATCGCTGGAGCTCATGGACGGATTTGAACCGTCGACCTCACCCTTACCAAGGGTGTGCTCTACCCCTGAGCTACATGAGCGCAAACACCACCACTAACTGGAGCGGGCAGCGGGAATCGAACCCGCATCATCAGCTTGGAAGGCTGAGGTTCTACCATTAAACTATGCCCGCTTGCCCGCTCACGACACGAAACTCGTGTCTAAAGAAACTTGGTGGAGGGGGAAGGATTCGAACCTTCGAAGCTTTCGCGGCAGATTTACAGTCTGCTCCCTTTGGCCACTCGGGAACCCCTCCAACTTGGCGGCTAATTCTACCGCCTGCTGCAACGCTGTCAACCCTTAGAAAATCAAGCATTTCTTCTGCGGTTGCCGTTGCCTCGAAGCGGGGCGAATTGTGTCAAAGCAGCATGGAGAATGCAAGACCGATACGGATTTTTTCAAGCTCGACGGCGTCCGGCACATGTGGCGAACCCGACATCCGTCCGGCCCTCTCGGCAGCAGTCAGTGGGAAGCAGGCCTCCAGTCCCGCATAGACCATATCCGGCCACAGCGCATGCGGAACACGAATGCCCCGAGACACCACCCGTGCGTCTCCCCCCGTCAACAACAGGGGCAAGGAGACACCCTCGCGATCGCACACCTCGAAGTAGAGACGATTAACGGCGCTGACCGTAGCCATGAAGATGCCATGGTTGACCGCCTCGACGGTGTTCTTCCCCGGCGCGAGCAGTTCGTCGGCCTCGCTATCCGGATCGATCGCCACGTTGCGCGTGCCCAATTGGAGGCTCTCCTTCATCAACCGCAATCCAGGCATGATATAGCCCCCAAGATGGCGCCCGCCCGGCAGAACGAAATCGATGGTGACGGCGCTACCACAGTCGACGCTGCAGCAGCCACCGGTCAACTGATAGCCAGCCAGCACACCCATCCAGCGATCCACTCCGAGCCGTCCGGGTTCCTCGTAGCCATTGACGACGCCAAGCATTTCCCTAGATGAGCGCGCCACATGGACTGCGCCAACCTGGCGGCGCAGCAAGGCAACCGTATCATCGAGCACGGCACGTCGCGCAACGCTAGAGATGCGCACGGCGGTCACCACATCCAGGTCGGGTATATCGGCCCCGGGACGCCACTCCTCTCTTGTCCAGACAGCGCCGCGGGAGCGGATCTCGCTACTCACGACGTCCTTGAGTCGCCACTTTGAGAGTGTATTGCCGATGTCGAGGTCGAGGATCATGGGCGCCCACGCAAGCTGATCTCTCCACCGACCAGGCGCAACTCTTCGCTACCCTGCCGAACCAGCAGGTTGCCGGACTCGTCCACTCCGCCGTCGGTAGCCGTATAGCGACGAGTGCTCTGGATGACATCCACTTCCTGTCCGGAATAGGCATTGCGCCGATTCCATGCCTCTTGCCAGACGACGAAGCCGGTCTGCTCGAAGTCGGCCATCAGCTCCAACACCCCCCCGATCAGTTCCGCGGCCAGGCCATTGCGTGACACGCCCGGTGCCTGGTCCGTCACGGCTGCTGCCGGCTGGTCCAAGTGACCGTTCAGCGACGCGGGAAGCACAATATTGAGACCAATGCCTGCCACGACCTCGCAAGGCCCCTCCGCATCACCGGTCAGCTCGAGCAGGATCCCCGCCAACTTGCGCTTTTCACCTTCCGCGGTCAGCATCAGCACATCATTAGGCCACTTTAGCCTGATCTCCAGGCCATGCCTTTCGAGCACCTGAGCCATGACCACCCCGATCGCCAGGCTCAACCCTTCCAAGGCAGCCGCCCCTCCCTCGAACCGCCAGCCGAGCGACAGCGTCAGCCCCTGTCCCCACCCAGATAACCATTGGCGTCCACGGCGCCCTCTTCCCGCGCTCTGGCTTTCCGCCAGACATACCTCGGCATGACCTGCGCCTTGGGAAAAGCGCTCGCGCAAAAAGAGGTTGGTGGAGTCCAGAGACTCTTCCACGAACAGTCTGGCCAGATGACGCCTCGAGTCCCGTCTCAGGGAGCCGACGATCAATGGGCCATCCAGCAGTTCTAGCGGTGACGCCAGCCGATAGCCTCGGCCCCGCACCGCCTCGAGCACGATGCCCTGAGACTCCAGCTTCTTCAGCTGCTTCCACACTGCGGTACGTGACACGCCGAATCGCTCACCCAGCTGTTCGCCCGAATGGTAGTCGCCGTCACTCAGCAGACGGATCAGCTCACCAGTGGTCATGTCGCGTCGCCCCGCCGAAAATGCTCATTCTAGCGGATGCCACTGCCTGCCGGGAACGCTAGCGATCAAAGTTGAATACTACCGAGGCCTTATGGATAGCCTGGTGGAAGCCTTGGAGGCCATTTGCCACTGACAGGTCACTTTCCTGGCGCCCACGAAAAACCCCCGACCTCGGGGAGATCGGGGGTTTGGGGAAAGATGCCTGACGATGACCTACTCTCGCATGGGGAGGCCCCACACTACCATCGGCGCTGAGCGGTTTCACTGCTGAGTTCGGCATGGGGTCAGGTGGGACCCGCTCGCTATGGTCGTCAGGCGTAATCGGTAACAACCTGAATCTCGCTGACAATGCCCGAGGCGCTTTCGGTGGCCTCGGTGATACGACTCTCGTCTCCGGTATGCGCGCGTCGCGCGGGCCTGCTCACTGT
>NZ_FQUJ01000003.1:206939-428156 GCF_900128925.1 Modicisalibacter ilicicola DSM 19980 | reverse complement strand
GTTGGGGAAAGCCTTGGTCTTGACCTTGCCCTTGTCCAGGTCGCGGACCCACAGGCAGTCGAGTTTCTGCTTGCTGACGTCAATGCCGATATGTGCCATCTCGTTGTCTTGCCTTGTTTCGTACAGCCTCTCTCGTCGATGCGAGGGGCGTTGGATACCGTTCAAACTATTGAGATCAAGGTGCCTGGAGGGGCCTATCTACGGATCAGGGTCTGTGCCCATCAGGAGCTCGACGGGTTACCCTCCAGACCAGTGAGGCGGTGGTAGCTAATCACCCCCTCTCGAGAGACACAAGGAGCTCGCTTTAGCGAGCTCCTACGAAAACCAGCGGTTTTGTCTATTGAAATATATTCTTCTCGTGTGGTCGCTCTGGCGAGGCGGTTAATATTGGTAAGTGATGCGTCTTGCGCCCATAATGAGCGGCGTTTCGATGTCGAGGCGCGCATGTCGAGGAGAGTCCGATGAAACTGCTCAACCGCTCAGCCCTGAGCATCAAGCCGACCCAGGCGTTCGTCGACTGGATCAACTCACTGGAACCCACGGTCGGTGACGATGATCTGACCCTCGACGATATCGATCGCGAAAGCACCGTCTACCTGATTCCCGAGATGGACAGCCCCGAAGCGCTTTCTGCCTTCGTTCGCGAACGCCATACCGAGATCTTCGAGAGCGAGCTGCGGGCCTGGGAAGAAGACGAGCGCCAGTGGCCCGAGACCCACGACTGGTCGCTGTTCCAGCGTTTCCTCAGGGTCGAGTACAGTTTCCTGGCCATCGACCTGGATGATGAAACGCCGCTGGAGATCGCCGAAGTGGACGATGAGCTGTTGCTGGACAACGACCCGGACTAGTTCTCCCCCTGACTCTGCCCGGTGCCCTCAGGTCGCCGGGCTTCTCATGCCATGAGCCGACTCTTCGAAACCCGTCCCGGGGATGATGGCCTGCCTGGCCCGCAGCGCCGCATCGCCGTCATCGTGCTGATCTTCGGCACCCTGATGGCGGTCATCGATGCCACCATGATCAATATCGCCCTGCCATCGATCGCCCGCGATCTCAAGGTCGGCGCGTCCCGGGTGGTATGGATCACCAATCTTTATCAGCTGGTGGGTGCGATGAGCCTGATCGCCTTCGCCGCCCTGAGCGAACTCGTCACCCGCCGTCTGCTCTACATCGCCGGGCTGGCGATGTTCGCCCTGGCCTCCCTGGGGTGTGCCCTGGCCCGGGACCTGGAATGGCTGCTGATGTGGCGTGCCCTGCAGGGGCTAGGCGCCGCGGCGATGCTGAGCATCGGGCCGTCGCTCTACCGTTCGATCTTTCCCTCGCGCCTGCTGGGCAGTGCGCTGGGGATCAGTGCCATGGTCGTGGCCTTCGGCTATGCCTCGGGCCCCTCCCTGGGCGGAGTGGTACTGGCGATCGCCGACTGGCCCTGGCTGTTCGCCCTCAATGTTCCGGTGGGCGTCGTGGTAGGTCTGCTGGCCTGGCGGGCACTTCCTCGGGAGGAGCGCCGCAGCGGCGGTTTCGATCTGCTCGGCGCCTTGTTGTCCGCCGTTGCCCTGGGGGCGCTGGTGGTGGCCATGGATGGCGTGGGACATGGCGCCGGTACCCTGCAGCTATTCGGGCTCTTGCTGCTTGGCGGCGGCAGCGGCTGGGCCTTCGTGCTGCGCCAGCGCCGGGTCACCCACCCCCTGTTGCCGCTGTCGATCTTCGCCGAGGTGCGCTTTTCGATGGCCGCCGTGGTGTCGGGGCTGGCGTTCGTCGCCCAGGGACTGGCCTTCGTCTGTCTCTCCTTCCTCTATCAGAACGTCATGGGCTACACCCCCCTGGAAACGGCCTGGCTGTTCACCCCCTGGCCGCTGGTGATCATGATGGTCGCGCCACTGGCCGGGCGTATCGCCGATCGTGTCGAGCCGGCCATGCTGGCCTCGCTCGGGCTGGGCATTCTGCTGCTGGGGCTCGTGTCGTTGGCGTTGCTCGAGGCCAACGCGGCGGTGATCGATATCCTCTGGCGCACCGCCTTGTGCGGTCTCGGTTTCGGGCTGTTCCAGTCGCCCAACAATCGCGAGTTCATGGCCAGTGTTCCCAGGACGTTCAGCGCCAGCGCCTCGGGCGTGCTCTCCACGGTACGCACCTTCGGTCAGTCCCTGGGAGTGGCGCTGGTCGGGCTGGTGCTCGCCTGGCCTCAGGGCAATGTACAGGCAGCCCTGTGGCTCGGCAGCGCCGCCGGCCTGTCGGCGCTGCTGGTCAGCCTCGGGCGGCTTCGTCTGCGACCGACATCCCAGACATAGGGAAGCCGGGGGTTTCCATCGCCGCAGGGCGTGCTGAAAGGTTACAATCGTCATTTGCCCTGGATGTCGCCGAATGCAGCGCCGCACTTTCGCGGTCAGGCATTCGTCGACCGCAGGAGTCGATCGCACAGGAGAGTGTTTGCCATGAGTATCCAGGCACGTATCGAAGAGAAGTTGCAGGCCCTCGAACCCGACCATCTCGAGGTCGAGAACGAGAGCCACATGCACAATGTGCCGCCCAACTCCGAGACGCACTTCAAGGTGACCCTGGCCTCGTCGCGCTTCGAGGGGCTGATGCCCGTCAAGCGCCATCAGCAGGTCTACGCGCTTCTCGCCGAGGAACTGACGGGGCCGGTGCATGCCCTGGCCTTGCACCTCTATACCCCGCAGGAGTGGACCGCCCGGGAGGGGGGCAGCCCCGATTCGCCTAATTGCCGCGGCGGTGGACGCCAGTGATCGGCGAACCGCAGCGTTCGCAATATCTCGATGCCATGGGCTTGACCGCCTGGGTCAGCCGCTATCGCCTGCCCAATGCGGCACCGACCCGGGAGTGTGAATGGCTCGAGCCGGAGGAGGCGCCGAACCGGCCGCCAGGGGAGCGCCTTCAGGAGTTGCTCGGAGAGCCTCGGGAGCCCCCAGCGTCGCCGGCCACGTCGTCGCCGGCGACACCCTCGCGTCATGCCCGGCGAGCCCGGGCGCTGCTGGGAGACGAGCCCGAGGTCGCGGCTCCCGAGGCGCGGGCACCCGCTGAGGGTGAACCGTCCGGTGTGCCGGTGCCTGCCGAGACGAAGACGACTCCCCGGGACTCCTTGCGCTTCTCGTTGCAGATTGCCGCCCTGGACGGTCGCTGGCTGGTGATGTTGCCGGCGGGACAGGCGCCGACGCCAGAGGCCCGGCGGTTGTTGGCGAACCTGCTGCAGGCAGCCCGCATCGAGCCCGGCGGCGCCCCCGATTTTCAGGCCTTCGACTGGCCGATGATGGAAGGATTGCCTGTCGAGGCCCCGCTGGAGGAGGCGCGGGACGGGCTTCGCGCCTTCGTCGACGGGCGGCGCCGGCGCGGCTGGCGCCCCGAGCGCTTGATGCTCTTCGGCCAGCACGACACCCTGGCCCCCGTGCTCGACCTGCAGGACGGCCACTGCCGCCTGCTGGATATCCCGGGTTGGCAAGGGCCATCGCTCGGGACGCTGGCCCGCTCCGCCGAGGCCAAGCGTGAACTGTGGCCGTGGTTGCTCGAATGGCGACATGCCTGGCACCAGGCTGCAGGGGGCGAGGGGGATGACGCCGAGGCTTGAGCCCTTGACCTCGGAGTGGCTGGCCCGGGTCGTGGCGCTCGAACAGGCCGGCCAGGCGATGCCCTGGTCGGGCGACCAGCTGCAGAACGTGTTCGAGGACGAGCGAGCCCATCCGTGGGGTGCCTGGCAGAGAGACTGCCTGGTCGGTTACGCCGTGCTCTACCGGTTGCCCTTCGAGGCCGAGTTGCAAACCCTTGTCGTGGCTGCCGAGGCACGACGCTGCGGGGTGGCCAGGGCACTGGTCGAGCGGTTGGTCGAGGAAGCGACGCGCTGGGAAAGCGAGCGCCTGCTGCTCGAGGTCGGGGCATCGAACCGGGCAGCCCTGGGGCTCTACGAAAAGCTGGGATTCAGGCGGGATGGAAGGCGGCGCGATTACTACCGCGACCCCAGCGGGCAGTACCAGGATGCGGTGTTGATGTCCCTGTTGCTACCCGCCGGCCGAGTGGCGTGACCACCCGCCGGCGCCCGTGAAGCAACAGGAAGCTCGGCTCAGGAGAAGCTGGTTTCGCTGCTTTCCGCGCTCTCCAGCTCACGGAATTTTTCCAGCAGGCCATTCAGTCGCCGCTCCCACTCCTGGTGCTCCTGCTTGAGGCGGGCATTTTCTTCCCGCAGCTCTTCGCTTTCCATCCTCAGCATCTCGAGCGATTCGACCGCGTCGGTGACCTTCTGCTCCAGCTGGTTGAAGAGTTCGATGCTCATCCTGTTCTCCTGAAATCTTGCTGTTCGCTGACTGTTCTTGGCGTGTCTAGGGGGTATCGTGCCAGCCGTCAGCCTACGCCGCAGCAGTACTATCGGCAAGCGTCTCCTGGCGTCGACGCGGCCCGCCGATACAGGCGGCCGTGACTGTCCCCCGCCGCGACTTCGCGGTGCAGCCTCCAGTTCACCGGAACCTCCAGTGCCAGGCTCGCTTCGGTCTCCACATAGACCCAGGCCTCGGTCTCGAGCCAGCCTCGCTGCTCGAGCAGGGCACAGGCCTTCGTCGTCAGGTCTCGGCGAAAGGGTGGGTCGAGGAAAACGACATCCCAAGGGGTCGGGGGACCGTTCAGGAACGCGAGGGCGTCGAGGGGCAGGACGCGGCCCTCTGCCTGCAGGGTCTCGAGGTTGCGCTCGATGCTGCGTGCCACCGCGCCGTCGGCTTCGACGAAGCAGGCTTCCCGGGCACCTCGGGAGAGTGCTTCCAGTCCCAGGGCGCCGGTACCGGCGAACAGGTCGAGTGCGCGGCGATCGGCCAGCTCGCCTGCCAGCCAGTTGAACAGCGTCTCGCGCACGCGATCGGGGGTCGGGCGCAGCCCCGGGCTGTCGGGTACCGGCAGCAGCCGGCGCCGGAAGCGCCCGCCGATGATGCGCAGCTTGCCGCCTCCCTTGCCGCGGGGCCTGGCGGGAGAACGAGGAACGGAACGGGAAGAAGGATGGCGTCGACTCATGTCCGGCGGATTGTACGGCGGGCTTGTCCACAGTGATAGTGCACAGTGATAGGATATCGCCATCGCTCATCTTTCAACTGACAGAATTTGCCCATGTTCGGTTTTTTCAAGCGCAAGAAGAAGCAGGAATCCGACCAGCAGGACGCGCTGGAATCCCAGACGGTCGAGGCCGAGGGGCAGGAATCCGAGGAAGAGGCCGCTGCCCGGGAGGCAGTGCACGAACACGATCCCGAGACCCAGCAGACCACCACCTACCGCCCCGATGAGGTGGAGCGCGAGGCTGCCCGGGAAGCGCTCGACGACGATGGGCTGATCCCGGGTGATGCGCAGAGCGCCCTGGGTGAGGTGCCCTTGGAAACGCCTCGCGAGACGTTGGCCCATGAGGCGCCGCGCCCCGATGAGATGGAGCCGGCGCCGAGCGCGCCTGCCGCCGAGCCGGGGCAGGAGACAAAGGTCGAGGTGCTGGCCCAGGCAGCCGATGAGGCTCAGGAAGAGGTGCGCGAGCAGGCTGGAAGCGAGACACCTGACGACATGCCTCCTCCCGCCGAGCCGGAGGCCGGCGCGCCCAAGGCGCCGGCCCAGGACAAGCCCCGAGCCGAGAAGAAGGGCTGGTTCGCCCGCATCAGGGCGGGACTGGGCAAGACCCGGGCCAACCTGACAGATGGTCTCGCCGACCTGTTCCTGGGCAAGAAGCAGATCGACGACGAGCTGATGGAGGATCTCGAGACCCAGTTGCTGATGGCCGATGTGGGCGTCGAGGCGACCACCGAGATCATCGACAATCTCTCCGCCCGGGTATCCCGCAAGGAGCTCAAGGACCCTGAGGCGCTGTATCGCGCCTTGCAGGATGAACTGACCGAATTGCTGGCACCGGTGGCCAAGCCCTTGGCGCTGCCGCCGAAGGGGAAGGGGCCCTTCGTGATCCTGGTGGTCGGCGTCAACGGGGTGGGCAAGACCACCACCATCGGCAAGCTGACCAAGCGCTTCCAGGCCGACGGACGCAGCGTGATGCTGGCAGCCGGCGACACCTTCCGGGCCGCGGCGGTGGAGCAGCTGAAGGTGTGGGGCGAACGCAACCAGGTACCGGTGGTGGCTCAGCATACCGGTGCCGATAGTGCCTCGGTGATCTACGACGCCCTGGCTGCGGCCAAGGCGCGCGGGGTCGATGTGCTGATCGCCGACACGGCGGGTCGCCTGCACAACAAGCGTCACCTGATGGAAGAGCTCAAGAAGGTGCGTCGGGTGATGGCGAAGCTGGACGAGACCGCGCCCCAGGAGGTGATGCTGGTGCTCGATGCCGGTACCGGGCAGAATGCGCTGTCCCAGGCCAGCACCTTTGATGAGGCGATCCCGGTGACGGGAATCACCCTGACCAAGCTCGATGGCACGGCCAAGGGCGGCATCATCTTCGCCCTGGCCAAGCAGCGCCAGACGCCGATCCGCTTCATCGGCGTGGGCGAGACCCTGGACGATCTGCGCCCCTTCGCGGCGGACGAATTCGTGGGTGCGCTCTTCTCCCGTGACGGCGAGAGCGCTGGATGATCCGTTTCGAGCATGTCGGCAAGCGCTACGGAGGTCGTTTCGAGGCACTTGCCAACATCGACTTCAGTATCCGGCGCGGCGAGATGGTCTTTCTCACTGGCCATTCCGGGGCCGGCAAGAGCTCGCTGCTGCGTCTGCTCATGCGACTCGAGCGCCCCTCGCGAGGCCGGATACTGGTTGCCGGGCACGATATCGACCGCCTGCACAGCAGCCAGATTCCCTTCTATCGCCGTCAGATCGGTGTGGTCTTCCAGAATCACCAGTTGCTGTTCGATCGCGACGTGTTCGCCAACGTGGCCTTGCCGCTGCAGATCCAGGGGGTCGAACCCCACGAGGCCGCCCGGCGGGTGCGGGCGGCTCTGGACAAGGTCGGCCTGCTGCATCGCGAGAAGGCCTTGCCCATCGAGCTCTCTGGCGGCGAGCAGCAGCGCATCGGCATCGCCCGCGCCGTGGTCAACAAGCCGGCACTACTGCTTGCCGACGAACCTACCGGCAACCTGGACCCGCAGCTTTCCGCCGATATCATGCGTCTGTTCGAGGATTTCAACCGCATCGGCACCACGATCATGATCGCCAGCCATGACCTGGCCCTGATCGCGCGGCTGCATCATCGGGTGCTGAGGCTGCGTGAAGGGCGCCTGATCGGTGACGAGAACAGCGTCGAGGAGATGTCATGAGCGCTGCTGATCCGCATCGGTCGCAGCCCCGCCAGACAGGGTCGCAGCATGGGGCGCGGAGCCGTCGCACGCGGTTCGGCAGCCGCGTCAGGGCTTGGGGACGTCATCATGGCGCCATGGCGCGAGACAGCGCGCATCGGCTGATCCGTCGCCCGCTAGGCAGCCTGGTGACCATGCTGGCGATCGGCATCGCCCTGGTGCTGCCCAGCGCGCTGTGGCTGATCCTGGACAGTGCCCGGCTATTGGAGACGGAGCTCGACGAGAGCGCGAGCCTGACGGTCTATCTCGAGGCCACCGTGGGGGAGCGTGAGGCCATGACGGTGGCAAATACGCTGCGCGAGCATCCCGAGGTGGCCGGTGTGCGGTTGGTGACGGCGGCGGAGGGCATGGCCGAATTCCAGCAGGCCCTGGGCCTCGACGATGCCCTGGCACGGCTGGAGGAGAATCCGTTGCCGGCCAGTGTGGTCGTCTCGCCCCTTGAGACGTCCCCCGAGGCCGTGCGGGATCTCGCCGCGCAACTCGAGGGGGTTGCCGGTATCGACGAGGTTCGTCTCGATCTGGCCTGGCTGGAGCGCTTGAGTCGCCTGGCCGAGCTGGGGCAGCGTCTGACCCTGGCCCTGGGGGTGCTGTTCGGCTTCGGTGTGCTGCTGATCGTCGGCAACACCATTCGCCTGTCCGTCGAGAGTCGCCGCCAGGAGATCGAGGTGATTACCCTGATCGGTGCGACCCATGCCTTCGTGCGGCGACCCTTCCTCTACAGCGGCGCCTGGTATGGTCTGGGCGGTGGACTGCTGGCCTGGTTGTTACTAGGGTTAGGGGGGCAGTGGCTGTCCGTGCCGGTTCAGGCGCTGGCACAGAGCTACGGCGCTCATTTCGCCGTGCCGAGGCTTGGCCTGCAGGGCTCAACAGTGTTGCTGTTTTCGAGTACACTATTGGGCTGGTTGGGTGGCTGGATAGCCGTCAATCGTCATCTGAAGGAAATACGACCTCGCTAGAATGCGCTGGAACTTTCCCTGTACAGCAAGGTCGAAGCCATCGGACAGGGTTGTTAGGGGTCTAACGATCTTTTCGGTAAATCCTGCGGTTTACCCCTTTGAGGCAACATGGAGACATCCTGCATGAGCACCAGTCTTCAGCCTATTGGCCAGCTTTCGCCGGGCCAGGATCTGAACGGCTACATCCAGGCAGTCAACGGCATTGCCGTGCTGACCGCCGAGGAAGAACGCGAGCTGGCCTTTCGCCTGCACGAACACAACGACCTGGAGGCCGCGCGCCGCCTGGTCATGTCGCATCTGCGCTTCGTGGTACATATTGCCCGTAGCTACTCGGGTTACGGTCTGCCCCAGGCCGACCTGATCCAGGAAGGCAACGTCGGGCTCATGAAGGCGGTCAAGCGTTTCGACCCCCACCAGGGCGTACGGCTGGTCTCCTTCGCGGTGCACTGGATCAAGGCCGAGATCCATGAGTTCGTGCTGCGCAACTGGCGCATCGTCAAGATCGCGACCACCAAGGCCCAGCGCAAGCTGTTCTTCAACCTGCGCAGCGCCAAGAAGCGCCTGGCCTGGCTCAACGGCGACGAAGTCGACGCCATCGCCAAGGACCTGAACGTGAAGCCCGAGGTGGTGCGCGAGATGGAGGGCCGGTTATCGGCCTTCGATGCCGGCTTCGATGCCTCCCCGGCCGAGGAAGAGGAACAGGGTTACCAGGCACCGGTGCACTATCTCGACGACGAGCGCTACGATCCGGCGGTGCAACTCGAGGACAACGACTGGGAGGAGGACTCCACCCGGCGCCTGCAGACCGCACTGGCGAGCCTGGACGAGCGTTCTCGGGATATCCTGCGCAGCCGCTGGCTGACCGAGAACAAGGCCACGCTGCACGAGCTGGCCGACGCCTATGGCGTTTCCGCCGAGCGCATTCGCCAGCTCGAGAAGAACGCCATGAAGAAGATTCGCCAGCAACTGGGGGATTCCCTGGTCGCCTGATACGTCATCGCGCTTGCCAACCATCAAAAGCGCCCCCGGTTCCGAACCGACCGGGGGCGCTTTTTTGGTTCATCGCAGATCAGCGTGACACCACGAATCCGCCGGAAAGGTTGTCGCAGGAGCGCAGCCATTCACGGCAATCCATGAAGAACCTCTTTTCTGGTCGGCTCACATGGCCCGAGGCGTGTGCTGGCGCCGGGAGGGCACGGTCGCCACGGGGACCATCAGGTCCCGGGTCATCAGTTGCCACTGCTCATCCCAGTTCAGGGTGGGCAGTCGCTTGAAGTCGCTGCGCACATACTGGCCGATGCGGCCTTCGGCGGCGGCCAGCAGCAGATTGGCGGCGGAGGAGGCGGGAAGTGCGGTGCGCAATCCTTCGCGTATCTCGGCCTCGCGGAGGATCTGCTTGAGCTGGGTTTCCAGGCGCTCGAACAACTGGTTCATGCGTACCCGAAGCCGTGCGGTCTCGCCGGTCAGGGCGTCGCCGCCGAGCAGTCGGCACAGGCCGGGGTTCTTCTCGGCAAAGCCCAGCAGCAGCTTGAGAACATGCTGGCAGCGCGGCAGGGCGTCGGGGGTTTCGTCGAGGATGAGGCGGATACGTTCGAACAGGCTCTCCTCGATGAATTCGATCAGCCCTTCGAACATGCGTGCCTTGCTGGGAAAGTGGCGGTACAGTGCGGCTTCGGAAACGCCGACCTGGCGGGCCAGTGAGGCGGTCGTGATGCGTTTTCCGCTGTCTTCCTCGAGCATCAGCGCCAGCGCCTGGAGAATCTGGTCCCGGCGGCTCTGCTTGGTGGTGGTTGCCTGCGTCATAGTGTTCTTCTAATAATGTCTTGCGGTTTGATGAAGACCGATCATGCGACCGACGGAGTGGCATCGTCGCTGATCAGCGTTCCCACCCCGGCATTGGTGAAGATTTCCAGCAGTGTCGCATGGGGGACTCGGCCATCGATGATGTGCGAGCTGACCACGCCGTGCTTGACGGCCTCCAGGGCGCAGCGAATCTTGGGCAGCATGCCGCCATGGATGGTGCCATCGGCGATCAGACCGTCCACCTGCGCCGTCGACAGGCCGGTGAGGACCTCGCCCTCGGCATTCATCAGGCCGGCGACATTGGTCAGCAGCATCAGCTTTTCGGCGTGCAGCGCCTCGGCGACCTTGCCGGCCACCAGGTCGGCATTGATGTTGTAGCTGCGCCCCCGGTCATCCACGCCGATCGGGGCGATCACCGGGATGAAATCCCGCGCGGTAAGCATCTCGATCAGCTCCGTGGAGACCTGCTCGACCTCGCCGACATGGCCGATGTCGATGATCTCGGGTGCGGTCATTTCCGGACTCTGGTGGCTCACCTTGAGCTGGCGCGCGCGGATCAGGCCGCTGTCCTTGCCGGTCAGGCCGATCGCCTTGCCGCCGCACTGGTTGATCAGGTTGACGATGCTCTTGTTGACCAGGCCGCCCAGCACCATCTCCACCACGTCCATGGTCTCGGCATCGGTCACCCGCATGCCGTTGACGAAACGTGACTCGATCTTGAGCTTGGCCAGCAGGTCGCCGATCTGCGGGCCGCCGCCATGCACCACCACCGGATTGATGCCGACCTCCTTCATCAGCACCATGTCTCGGGCGAAGGAGTCGACCAGCGTCTCCTCGGTCATGGCGTTGCCGCCGTACTTGACCACCACGGTCTTGCCGGAGAAACGCTGGATGTAGGGCAGTGCCTCGGACAGGACCTCGACCACCTGGCGCGGGTCACGCGGATGTGGGCTCATCGATGCACAGTTCTCCTTGGGGGTAAGCATCGCCGGCCCGGCAAGGACCGGCAAGAAGCACATGGGTCAGCGGGCTCAGAAAGGGATATCGGCCTCGGGCGCGACCTGCTTGAGGGCATCCCGGAAGCTGGCCTGGATACGCTCCAGCGCTTCCTGGTTCTTGCCCTCGAAACGCAGCACCAGCATCGGCGTGGTATTGGAGGCGCGACACAGCCCCCAGCCGTCCGGGTAGTCGACGCGGATGCCGTCCAGGGTAGTCTTGACGCCATCGTCGCCGAAGTCACCCTCCTTGGCCAGTCGATCGACGATGGCGAACTTGTTGTCGTCGGTCACCTTGACGTTGAGCTCCGGGGTGCCCAGATCCTGGGGGAAGCGATTGAAGAAGGTATCGGCATCGTCATCCTGCCTGGAGAGGATTTCCAGCAGGCGCGCCGCGCCGTAGATGCCGTCGTCGAAGCCGTACCAGCGCTCCTGGAAGAAGATGTGACCGCTCATCTCCCCGGCCAGCTGGGCGCCGGTCTCCTTCATGCGCGCCTTGATCAGCGAATGGCCGGTGCGCCACATCTCCGGGGTGCCGCCGGCGTTCTCGATCACCTGAGCCAGGTTGCCGGTGCACTTGACGTCGAAGATCACCTTGGCGCCGGGGTTGCGGCTCAGCATGTCCTCGGCGAAGGCCATCATCAGCCGATCGGGATAGATCACCTCGCCCTTCGGTGTGACCACGCCCAGGCGATCGCCGTCCCCGTCGAAGGCCAGGCCGATGTCGGCACCGGTTTCCTCGACGGTGCGAATGACGTCCTCGAGGTTCTCGAGCTTGCCCGGGTCCGGGTGGTGGTTGGGAAAGGTGCCGTCGATCTCGTCGAACAGCCGTACCGTGTCGACGCCGAGGCGCTCGATCAGCTTGGGTGCCAGTTCGCCGGCCACGCCATTGCCGCAATCGACCACTGCCTTGACCGGCCGCTCGAGGGAGATGTCGCCGAGGATGCGCTCGAGATAGTCGTTCCGCACGTCTTCTTCACGGACCGTGCCCTGGCCGCTTTTCAGGTCGTCCTTGTCGATGCGCTCGTAGAGGGCGGTGATGGCATCGCCGGAGAGCGTCACGCCCCCCAGCACGATCTTGAAGCCATTGTAGTCCGGTGGATTGTGACTGCCGGTGACCATGACCCCGGAAGCGGTGCCGTCGAGGACATGGGTGGCGAAGTAGAGCACCGGCGTCGGCACCATGCCGATGTCGATGACGTCGCGTCCGGCGGCGGTGAGCCCCCGGGCCAGGGCATCCTTCAGCTTGGGCCCCGACAGCCGGCCATCCCGGGCCACCACCACCGTGGATTCGCCGCGAGCGGCGGCTTCGCTGCCGATGGCGCGGCCGATCAGCTCGACGCTCTCCTCGGTCAGGGTGTCGTCGACGATGCCGCGAATGTCGTAGGCACGAAAGATGGAAGGGGTTATCTGGGTCATGAAGCTCTCCTTGCTTGGGTGAATGGGGCTCTTTTCAGAGGCGTTCTCAGTGGCGCCCCGAGTGGCCGAACCCTCCGGCGCCGCGTCGGCTGACGGTGAAATCCTCGACCACCTCGAGTTCTGCCTGGACCACGGGAACGAGGACGTACTGGGCCAGGCGTTCGCCGGGCTCGAGGACGAACGGCACCCGCCCGCGGTTCCATACCGAGACCATCAGTTCGCCTTGGTAATCGGAGTCGATCAGCCCGACCAGGTTGCCCAGCACGATGCCGTGCTTGTGCCCCAGCCCCGAGCGCGGCAGGATCATGCCGGCAAGTGTCGGGTCGGCGATGTGCACGGCCAGTCCGGTGCGTACCAGCTCGCAATCCCCCGGTGCGAGCTCCAGCGGGGCATCGAGCAGGGCGCGCAGGTCCATGCCGGCACTGCCCTGAGTGGCGTAATGCGGCAGCGGATAGTCGTGTACGCGTTCGTCGAGGATTCTCACGGCGAGCCGGGGGCCGCGAGCGGGCGAAGGGGCGTGATCGGTCATTGCTTGGCCTGTGGTGGCATGGAGGAGGATGAGGACCCTTGGCGGGCATGAAGGCGTTTCAGTGCCGTCTCGATGATCGTGGCGGCCAGGGCGCCCTTGCTCTGGGGTGGCAACTCGAGCCGACCCGGGGGGGTGCCCTCCGTCTCGCGCCAGAGCACCAGGGCGGCATTGTCCTCGGCGCCGAACCCCAGGCCTGCCTGGCCGACATCGTTGGCCACGACCATGTCGAGGTTCTTGCGGTTCAGCTTGTCCTGAGCGTAGCGTTCGAGCTCCCGGGTCTCGGCGGCAAATCCCACCATGAAGGGACGCGCCTTGCCGGCGGTGTTCTTGGCGATCGTGGCGATGATGTCGGGATTCTTGACCAGTCGCAGGGTCAGGGCGTCGTCGCCGGCGGTCTTCTTGATCTTGTGTTCGGCGACCTGTTCGGCCCGGTAGTCGGCCACCGCCGCACAGCCGATGAAGAGGTCGCTGTCCACGGCGGCTTCTTGGGCGGCCTCGAGCATCCCGACGGCGGACTCGACATCGATGCGCTCGACCCCGGCCGGCGTCTCGAGCGCCACCGGGCCGCTGATCAGCCGCACGCGAGCGCCCCGTTCCGCGGCCGCCTTGGCCAGCGCGAAGCCCATCTTCCCGGAGCTGTGGTTGGAAAGATAGCGCACCGGGTCCAGGGGTTCCCGCGTCGGGCCGGCGGTGATGGTGACGACCATGCCGTGGGCATCGGCGGCATCACTCGTGTGGGTATCCGATACGGGAGCGGTATCGAACGGCACAGCAGGAGCGGTTCCGGGCGACTTGAACCCCAACAGCTCATTCACGATGGTTTCGGGCTCGAGCATACGCCCGGGGCCTACATCGCCGCAGGCCTGGTCGCCGGCGTCCGGGCCCAGCAGGCGCCAGCCATGAGCCTCCAGGCGCCGGGCATTGTCCTGGGTCGCGGGGTGTCGCCACATGGCCTGGTTCATGGCGGGTGCCATCACGCGTTCGGCCTCGCTGGCCAGGCACAGGGTGGTCAGCAGGTCGTCGGCATGGCCATGGGCCAGTCGCGCCATCAGGTCGGCGGTGGCCGGGGCGATCAGGATCAGCTCGGCCCAGCGGGCCAGCTCGATGTGCCCCATGCCGGCTTCCGCCTCGGGGTCGAGCAGCGAGGTGCGTACCGGCTCACCGGTCAGAGCCTGCAGGGTCAACGGCGTGATGAACGCCTGGGCGCCCTCGGTCATGACCACGCGCACCTCGGCGCCGGCCTTCTTCAGAAGCCGGGCCAGATGCGCGCTCTTGTAGGCGGCGATACCGGCGCTGATGCCAAGCAGAATGCGCTTTCCAGTCAAGGGTGATCTTCCCGTGGCGACATGGGTGACTATTCCGAAACAGTGGTCGACCACCATACCATTTCACGCTCGATTTTGCGTAGCACGGGCGTGACCGGTCACTCGCGACACTCCAGCATCTTCAGCGGCACGGCATGGACGAACCGGTCCTGGCTGCCGACGAAGACGGTACGGTTGACGACGACCGGGCCACCGGGGGCGAGGGCGGCGTTCTGGCTGTTGCTGGTCGAGCCACCGACCTTCAGCTTGCCGACGGGGCGGCCGCTGTCGCAGACCGGCACCTGGCCTTTTTCGGCATCCAGCAGATGCAGGAAGCCGGCCGTGTCGCCGAACACCACCTTGCCGTCGATGATGGCGGGGGCGCCCTTGATCTTGGCGCCCACCGGGTACTCCCAGCGACGCTCGCCGCTTTCCAGGTCGTAGGCGAAGAACGACCAGGTGTAGGGGCTGCCCACATAGACGCCGTCCCCGGCGATCGTCGGAGCCCCGGAGGTATTGTTGTCCTGGTGAGGGCCGCTGCCGAGCAGGTCGCTCCACAACAACTCGCCGGAAGCCGCGTCGAGGGCATAGATGAAGTGGAAGTAGCCGCGGTGACTTGCATGACGGCGCTTTTGCGCCTCGTCAAGCAGGCTGGCATTCATCATGCCGGTGATCACCACCACTCCGTCCTCCGATACCGCCGGCGGCACGTCGGTGAAGGTGGCGTCCTCGTCGAAGGTCCAGAGGATCTCCTGGCGTTCCAGGTCCACGGCAACCACCGAGTTGAGCGCGCCCACGTAGAGCACGCCGTCTCGAATCGCCGGAGACGACATGCTCACCCAGCCCGGCAGGTCGAGCGACCAGAGGCGCTCGCCGCTGGCCGGGGCCAGGGCGACGAGCCTGCCGCCCCCGGTCACTATGTAGAGGGCGTCTTTCCAGAGGGCCGGCGTGGGCATGACTTCGCCCCGGGTAGGATGTTTCCAGAGGGTTTCGCCGTTCTCGGGGTTCACGGCCATGACGCCGCTCTCGCCGGTGCCGCGCACCTCGGCACTCTGGAAGGCGCGGTTGCCGTAGCCGACGAAGATACGGCCGTCGGCCTGGATCATGTCCGAGTGAATCCAGTTGGGCGCGTGGCGAAACCAGGGGTGGTCATCATCCCAGGCCACCTTGCCGTCGGGTAGATCGAAACGGAACATGCCGCCGGTGGCGTGATTGCCGATGTAGAGAGCATCGCCGACCACCACCGGCGTGGCCCGCACCTGGTCGCCGGTGCGAAAGGTCATGCGCGGCAACGGAGTGGCGCCATTGTCGAAGACGGCGTTGTTGGTGGCATTCAGACGATATTGCGTCCATCGGGACGGGCCGAAGCCCTCTTTCTCGGCTTTCTCGGTGGCCAGAACCGGCGTCGCCAGTAGGCAGCCCGCAATGAGCAGTGAAAACAAGGAGAGTCGTGTCATGAGCTTGTCTCTAGGGTCGGGTTGACTCCGGCCCCTGCGTAACCCAGCAGTTTAGCCCAAGAATCCGTTTAAAGAGCGAGATACCGCCACGTTGACGAATACCTATAATCGCCGTCGCAATCATCGCTGAACAAGAAGAAGCCAACGTGGGGAGATGGGATGTCGATTCGCCATTGGCCCGAGGGTGAGCGCCCCCGGGAAAAACTGTTGTCCCTGGGCTCGGCGGCATTGTCGGATGCGGAATTGCTGGCGATCTTCCTGCGCGTCGGGGTGAAGGGCCGTTCGGCGGTGGATCTGGCGCGAGACCTGCTGAGCGGTTTCGGTGGCCTGCGGCAGCTGCTGGAAGCCGACAAGGCCCGATTCTGTGCCGAGCATGGCCTGGGCGAGGCCAAGTTCGTGCAGCTCCAGGCGGTGCTCGAGCTGTCACGGCGTCATCTCGCCTGCCAGCTCGAGCGTGGTGGGGCATTGACCTCGCCTGCGCTGGTACGCGCCTTCCTGGTTTCCAAGATGCGCCATCTCGGCCACGAGGAGTTCGCCGCCCTGTTCCTCGATACCCAGCACCGGGTGATTCGCTTCGAATCGCTGTTTCGCGGCACCCTGGACAGCGCCTCGGTCTACCCTCGGGAGGTGGCGCGGCGCGCCCTGGAACTCGGCGCCGGCGCGGTGATTTTCGCCCACAATCACCCTTCCGGCGTGGCGGAACCCAGCGACGCGGATCGGCGCATCACTCGGCGCCTGAGCGAGGCACTTGCGCTGTTCGAGATTCGCGTGCTGGATCATTTCGTCGTCGGTGACGGGGAGGTGGTGTCCTTCGCCGAGCGCAGTTGGTTGTAGGTGATGGACTGGTTGCGCTCGGCCCTAGTATGTTGGTGTGGTGTTCCTGATAGCAGGTTCTTGCCGCTTCGGCGCTGTTCTGGTATAAAGTGCACCCTTTGAATTCTTGGGTTAATTAAGGGGCGGAAGGCGGTCGCTGCCATTCTCTCTTCCGGTTTGCCCGACAGGTTTTGAACAACTCGCCCAGCGGTTGGAGGCTTTCAATGTCCAAAGTATGTCAGGTTACCGGCAAGCGCCCGGTGACTGGTAACAACGTATCTCACTCCCAGCGCAAGACGCGTCGCCGTTTCGTGCCCAATCTGCACACCCACCGTTTCTGGGTGGAGTCCGAGAAGCGCTTCGTCAAGCTGCGCGTCTCCTCCAAGGGTATGCGTATCATCGACAAGAAGGGCATCGAAGAGGTGCTCGGCGATATCCGCAAGCGCGGCGATCGTATCTAGTTCAAGCATCATCCAGGAGGAAGTGAGTCATGCGTGACAAGATCAGAATGGTGTCCAGCGCCGGTACCGGCCACTTCTACACCACCGACAAGAACAAGCGGAACACCCCCGACAAGCTCGAATTCAAGAAATTCGATCCCGTGGTCCGCAAGCACGTGATGTACAAGGAAGCCAAGATCAAGTAATTCGATCCCAAGCTTGCCCGACAAGACCCGGCCACGCCGGGTCTTTGCGTATCTGGCCATCCGCTGGAGCCTTCCATGCCCGAGCTTCCCGAAGTCGAGACGACCCGCCGCGGCATCGCTCCCTACATCGAAGGGCGCGAGATCCGTGAGGTCCTCGTGCGCGAGCGGCGCCTGCGCACGCCGGTGCCCGACGATCTGGCCGACAGCCTGATCGGTCGGCGAATCGGCGAGCTGGGGCGCCGGGCCAAGTACCTGCTGGTGCCCGTCGCCGATGCTCGGGGGCGGGAGCGTTCGCTGATCTGGCATCTCGGCATGTCCGGCAGTCTGCGCATCGCCCGCCTTGGCGACCTGCCGAAGAAGCACGATCATGTCGACGTGGTTGTCGATGACGGCACCATCCTGCGCTATCACGACCCGCGCCGCTTCGGTTTCGTCGATTGGCTGCGAGGTGGTCTCGCCGAGGACCCTCGTCTCAGGCGTCTCGGCCCGGAACCCCTGTCGCCGGAGTTTCATGGTAAGCGTCTTTTCGCGCTTTCCCGGGGGCGCCGACTGGCGGTCAAGCCCTTCCTGATGGACAACGCGGTCGTCGTCGGCGTGGGCAACATCTACGCCAGCGAGGCGCTCTTCCTGGCGGGGATCGATCCGCGCCGGGCGGCAGGGCGCGTTTCCTGGGAGCGCCACGAGCGCCTTGCCCTGGCGGTACGCGAGGTGCTTGCCGCCGCCATCACCCAGGGCGGAACCACGCTGCGGGATTTCGTCAGCGGTGTCGGTGAGCCGGGCTATTTCGCCCAGCGTCTCAATGTCTACGGGCGCGCGGGCCAGTCCTGTCGCCGCTGTGGCGGCGAACTGCGCCTGGTGACCCTTGGCCAGCGGGCCAGCGTGTTCTGTCCGGCCTGCCAACGATAGCCCTGGTAAGCGAAGCCCCTGGCCTCTTATTGTCATCCGGGTGCGCTAGAATGCGTATTCGACCTCATTGTCTGATGGAGCCCTCCGTGTCCGAACGCCTGCGCCTCAAGAAGAATGCCGATCGCCGCCTCAAGGCCGGCCATCTCTGGCTCTATTCCAACGAGATCGACACCGAGGTGACGCCTCTGAAGGGCATCGAGCCCGGCGCCCAGGCCGTGGTTGAAGCAGCCAATGGCAAGCCGATGGGGGTCGCCTACGTCAACCCGCACTCACTGATCTGTGCCCGTATCGTCTCCCGGGACGCCAACCTGCGCCTCGACCGTTCCTTGCTGGTGCACCGCTTCAATCAGGCGCTGGGATTGCGCAATCGCTTGTTCGCCAAGCCGTTCTACCGGCTGGTCTACGGCGAGGGCGATCTGCTGCCGGGCCTGATCGTCGATCGCTTCGACGATGTGCTGGTGGTCCAGCTCAATACTCTGGGCATGGAGCGGCTGGGCGGCGAGGTAATCGCGGCCCTCGACAAGGTGTTCTCCCCCCGGGCGATCGTGTTCAAGAACGACTCCTCGGGGCGTCGCCTGGAACAACTCGAACGCCAGGTGGAGGTGGTTCAGGGCGAGCTGCCGGAGCAGGTGCTGCTGGAAGAGAACGGCGTGCGCTTCGTCGTGCCGGTGATCAAGGGGCAGAAGACCGGCTGGTTCTTCGATCATCGCGCCAATCGGGCCTGGCTCAACAATCTGGTCGCGGGCAAGCGGGTGCTCGATGTGTTCAGCTATGTCGGGGGCTGGGGGGTACAAGCCGCCGCTCACGGGGCCAGCGAAGTGCTTTGCGTGGACAGCTCCGCCGAGGCGCTGGAGCAGGTCGCCGAGAACGCCGCCCTGAATGGCCTTGCCGAGCAGGTGTCGGTGGGCGAGGCAGATGCCTTCGAGGCGCTGGCGGCGCTCAAGGCCGAGGGCGAGCAGTTCGATGTGGTGGTTCTCGATCCGCCGGCGTTCATCAGGAAGCGCAAGGACATCGCCAACGGGGAGCGTGCCTACTCGCGTCTCAACCGGGAGGCGATGCGCCTGCTGGGTCGCGACGGCCTGTTGCTGAGCGCCTCCTGCTCCATGCATCTGGCGCCGGAGCGTCTGGTCGAATGCGTGCGTGGTGCGGTGCGCCATCAGGACCGTCACGGTCAGGTGATCTATCAGGGCGGTCAGGGCCCGGACCACCCGGTACACCCCGCCATTCCCGAGACGGCCTATCTGAAGGCCTTGGGCGTGCGAGTCTTCCGAGATTGACCGTGGCCTACGTGCGAGTCTTTCGGCACAGCAACACCTTGCTGGTCGGCCATGTGCGCAACCTGCTGGAGAGCGCCGGCATCCCCTGCGAACTGCACAACATGACCCTCGGGGGCGGCGCCGGCGAGCTGCCCCTGGGGGAGTGCGAGCCCGAGGTCTGGGTGGCCGTCCACAACCGCGCTCGTGCCGAGGGGCTGATCAATGAAGCCCTCGACGGCCCACGGGAGCCGACCCAGGCATGGTGCTGCCCCCACTGCGGGGAGCGTCTCGAGGGAGTATTCGATACCTGCTGGCGCTGCGCGGCGAATCGACCAGACTGATTCTTGCGTCTGGCATGGCGGCATGGCGGCATGGGGCGATAATATTTATTCCTATGCCCCTCGTAACCGAGTTTTTTGTCGGAAAGCGATGTTTTTGTAGCGCAAGACTCCGTTTTTCTTGCGTGTATTTATCGTGATCCACTCTTTGTGCTGTACTTGCCGGGTCAAAAGCCTTACCAACAATGTTAGAGGCAGGAGGTGCCATGAAGATCGCCGTCCCCAAGGAAATCAAGAATCACGAATATCGCGTCGCTCTGACGCCCACCGGCGTGCGCGAACTGGTCGAGCGTGGCCACCGGGTCATCGTGCAGGCCTCGGCTGGCGAGGGTTCGGGCTTTCCCGATACAGACTACCAGGCGGCGGGTGCCTCCCTCGAAGCGGACGTGGAGAAGGTCTGGAGCGAGGCCGAACTGATCCTCAAGGTCAAGGAGCCGCAAAGCGAGGAGGTCGCGCGTCTCGGTGAAGGCCAGACCCTGTTCACCTACCTGCACCTGGCCGCCGAGGAAAAGCTGACCAAGGGCCTGATGGCCTCCGGCGCCACCTGCATCGCTTACGAGACCATCACCGATGACCACGGCGGCCTGCCGCTGCTGGCGCCGATGAGTCGCGTCGCCGGGCGCATGGCCGTGCAGGCCGGTGCGCACAGCCTGGAGAAGGCCCAGGGCGGTGCCGGTGTCCTGCTGCCCGGGGTGCCCGGGGTGGCGCCGGCCAAGGTGACCGTGATCGGCGGTGGCGTGGTCGGCGAGAATGCCGCCCGCATGGCGCTGGGTCTGGGGGCCGAGGTGACGGTGCTGGACAAGTCCCTGCCGCGCCTGGAAGCGCTCGATCATCGCTATCAGGGCCGCCTGCGCACCGTCTATTCCACCGCCGATGCGCTGGACGAAGCGATTCGCGACTCCGACCTGATCATCGGCGCGGTGCTGGTGCCGGGTGCCGCGGCTCCCAAGCTGATCACCCGCAAGCAGCTCTCCGACATGCGTCCCGGCAGCGTGCTGGTGGACGTAGCCATCGACCAGGGCGGCTGTTTCGAGACCAGCAAGGCCACCACCCATGCCGAACCCACCTATGTGGTGGACGACGTGGTGCACTACTGCGTGGCCAACATGCCCGGCGCGGTGGCACGCACCTCGACCCAGGCATTGACCAACGCCACCATGCCGTTCGTCATCGCCCTGGCCGACAAGGGGTGGCAGCAGGCGCTGGCCGAGGACAAGCACTTCCTGGGGGGGCTCAACGTGCATGCCGGCCAGGTGACCCATCCCGCCGTCGCCGAGGCGTTCGGACTCGAGAGCGTCGACCCGAGCACACTCGCCGGCTGAATGAAGAGGGCGTGTGCCGCCGCCTCGGCGAGGCGGCGGTCGCGCTGAAAACGCTTCACGTTGTACACTGGTCGCATTTGCCATCGACCACGCAGATACGCCATTCCCATGCAAAAGACCCGTGTTCTTACCGGTATCACCACCAGCGGCACCCCGCATCTCGGCAACTATGTCGGCGCCATCAAGCCGGCCATCGAGGCCAGTCAGGACGCCAACGTCCAGTCCTATTACTTTCTTGCCGACCTGCACTCCCTGATCAAGTGCCAGGATCCCAGGCGCGTTCGAGAGTCGCGCCTCGAGATCGCCGCCACCTGGCTGGCCCTGGGCCTGGATACCGACAATGCCATCTTCTATCGCCAGTCGGACATTCCCGAGATCCCCGAACTGACCTGGCTGCTCTCCTGCGTCTGCGCCAAGGGGCTGATGAATCGGGCCCACGCCTACAAGGCGGCGGTGGCGGAGAACGAGGCGACCGGTCAGCAGGACCCGGACAAGGGCGTGACCATGGGCCTGTTCGGCTACCCGGTGCTGATGGCCGCCGACATCCTGATGTTCAATGCCAACAAGGTGCCGGTGGGGCGCGATCAGATCCAGCACATCGAGATGGCCCGGGACATGGCCGGGCGCTTCAACCATCTCTTCAAGGGCCAGTACTTCACGCTGCCCGAGGCGGTGGTCGACGAGAGGGTCGAAGTGCTGGGCGGGCTCGACGGGCGCAAGATGTCGAAGAGCTACAACAACACCATCCCGCTGTTCGCCGCCGAGAAGAAGCTCCTGAAGCTGGTGCGCAAGATCAAGACCAACTCCCTGGAACCGGGCGAACCCAAGGACCCGGAGGGTTGCACGCTGTTCCAGATCTACGCGGCCTTCGCCACCCCGGGAGAGACCGCGGATATGCGTCGTCGCTATCTCGAGGGCATCGGCTGGGGCGAGGCCAAGGACGAACTCTTCGACTACCTGAACACCCATCTTCGCGAGCCGCGGGAGCGTTACATGGCGCTGATGGAGGACCCGGGCCACATCGAGGCCGTGCTGCAGAAAGGCGCCGAGCGTGCCCGGGCCGAAGCGGCACCGCTGATGGACAGGTTGCGGCATGCCGTGGGTCTGGGGCGTTTCATCTGAGGCGCTTCACAACCTGTCCGCCAGGTTTTTATTCATTTATGGAATAGATGTACTGTTTTAAATAATTTTTGCAAATGGCAGCGTCCCGTTATCCTGTGACCCATAGCCTTAATGGCCTGATGTCACAGGAGGCGTCATGCGCGAATTGACACTGACGGAAAAGCATCCTCACCAACTCTCCCTGCCTGCACTTACCGCCATCGCTCTGCTGGTGGCCATCCTGGTGATAGGCGCTACCTTCGGCACGCGTCTCGGTGCCTTGATGCTGGTCGGTGGCGCCTTCGGGGCAGTGCTCTATCACGCCGCCTTCGGTTTCACCGGGGCCTGGCGAGTATTCATCAGCGAGCGTCGCGGACGTGGCCTGCGTGCCCAGATGGTCATGCTGGCCGTCGCGGTGGTGCTGTTCTTTCCTCCCTTGGCGGCGGGCACGCTGTTCGGCATGCCGGTGTCCGGCTATGTGGCGCCCATCGGCGTCTCGGTGCTGGTCGGGGCCTTCCTGTTCGGCATCGGCATGCAGCTCGGCGGCGGCTGCGCCTCCGGCACGCTGTTCACCGTGGGTGGTGGCAACGCGCGCATGCTGATCACCCTGGCGTTCTTCATCGTCGGCTCGCTGATCGGCACGGCGCACTTCAGCTGGTGGACGAGCCTGCCGGCATTCCAGCCGGTGTCCCTGGCGACGACCTTCGGCGCCGGCGGTGGCATCGCGATCAGCCTGGTGCTGTTCGCGGCGATCGCCGCCATCAGCGTGGTGATGGAGAAGCGCCGCCACGGTCAGCTCGGGCAGGCGCCCAGAGTCGACCAGGGTCAGCCACGTTGGCTGCGCGGCCCCTGGCCGCTGCTGTTCGGTGCCGTGGCGCTGGCACTGCTCAACTTCATCACCCTGGCGCTGGCGGGGCGTCCCTGGGGGATCACCTCGGCCTTTGCCCTATGGGGCGCCAAGGGGTTCGAGGCGCTGGGCGGCGACGTCAGCGGCTGGGGGTATTGGCAGGCCCCGGGCAATGCCGCGGCGCTCAAGGCCAGCGTCTGGTCCGACGTCACCACGGTGATGAACATCGGCATCATCCTCGGGGCCATGGCGGCAGCCTCGCTGGCCGGCAAGTTCGCCCCCAGGTTCCATATCCCGCTGCGCTCCATTGTCGCCGCGGCCATCGGTGGCGTGCTGCTCGGTTACGGGGCCCGGCTGGCCTTCGGTTGCAACATCGGCGCCTACTTCGGTGGCATCGCGTCCGGCAGCCTGCATGGCTGGCTGTGGCTGGTGGCAGCCTTTGCCGGCAACATGCTGGGGGTGAAACTGCGCCCGCTGTTCTTCTCGACGCCGGCTCGCCCCTGGGTGCGCAGCAACTGACCCTCCTTGCTAATCACGACGCCCTGGTCTTTTTGGCCGGGGCGTCGTCGTTGGGGCCCCGGGAAGCAGGCCGGGGCGAACGGGTCGAAACGGGCCGGGCATGTTATCTTTAGTGCAAAGACAACGCTCAACCGCCGGGCCCGGGTAACCCCGGTGGCCATCGATCTGTACCTCCACTCAAAAAAAGAGCCGAGCCATGAGCGAGCACGCCAAACGCCCCCTCTACATCCCCTACGCCGGTCCATCGCTGCTGGAGATGCCCCTGCTCAACAAGGGCAGTGCCTTCACCCCCAAGGAACGTATCGACTTCAACCTGGTCGGGCTGCTACCCCATAATGTCGAATCCATCGAGGAGCAGGCCGAGCGTGCCTATCGCCAGTACCGGCAGTGCCAGAGCGACCTCGATCGGCACATCTATCTGCGCGCCATCCAGGACGACAACGAGACGCTGTTCTTCCGGCTGCTCGAGTCGCATCTCGAGGAGATGCTGCCGATCATCTACACCCCGACCGTGGGGGAGGCCTGCGAGGAATTCTCCAATATCTACCGCAATCACCGTGGCATCTTCGTCTCCTACCCCGACCGGGACAAGATGGACGATATCCTGCGCAGCGCCACCAAGGACAAGGTCAAGGTCATCGTGGTAACCGATGGCGAGCGTATCCTGGGGCTGGGCGACCAGGGGATTGGGGGAATGGGCATTCCCATCGGCAAGCTGGCGTTGTACACCGCCTGCGGCGGCATCAGTCCGGCCTACACGCTGCCGGTGATGCTCGACGTGGGGACCAACAACCAGACCTTGCTGGACGACCCCATGTACATGGGCTGGCGACACCCGCGCATCGGCAAGCACGAATACGCCGAGTTCATCGAGCTGTTCATCGCGGCGGTCAAGCGTCGCTGGCCGAACGTGCTGCTGCAGTTCGAGGACTTCGCCCAGACCAACGCCATGCCACTGCTCGAGCACTATCGCGACGAGCTGTGCTGCTTCAACGACGACATCCAGGGTACCGCATCGGTCTGCGTGGGCACGCTGCTGGCCGCCTGCAAGGCGCGCGGCGCCAAGGTCAGCGATCAGCGCATCGCCTTCGTGGGGGCCGGCTCGGCGGGCTGCGGCATCGCCGAACAGATCGTCGTGGCCATGACCGAGGAGGGAATCAGCGATGCCGAGGCACGCAAGCGCATCTACATGATCGACCGCCACGGCCTGCTGACCGACGACATGCAGGGCCTGTACGGGTTCCAGCGGCGCCTGGTCCACGCCCCCGGGGAGGTGGCGGACTGGCCCGGCTCCGGGCTGCTCGATGTGGTGGAAAACGCCGGGCTGACGGTACTGATCGGTGTCTCGGGGCAGAAGGGGTTGTTCACCGAAAAGGTCATCCGCGGCCTGCACGAGAATTGTCCCAATCCCCTGGTGATGCCCCTGTCGAACCCCACCTCCCGGGTGGAGGCGACCCCCCAGGACATCCTCGACTGGACCAACGGCGAGGCGCTGGTGGCCACCGGCAGCCCCTTCCCGCCGGCACGGGTGGGGGACCGGCGGGTCGCCATCGCGCAATGCAACAACGCCTATATCTTTCCCGGCGTGGGGCTGGGCGTGGTCTCAGCCAAGGCAACCCGGGTGACCGATACCATGCTGATGGCGGCCTCCAACGCCCTGGCCAACAATGCGCCCATCGTCTTGCACGGCGAAGGTGCGCTATTGCCTGCCCTGGGCAATATCCGGGAGATCAGCAAGGCGATCGCCTTCGACGTGGCCAAGCAGGCCCAGGAAGAGGGCGTGGCGCTGCGATCCAGCGACGAGGCGCTGCGTGAGATGATCGAGCGCAACTTCTGGTACCCGCGCTACCGTCATTACCGGCGAAGCGCGTTCTGAGCCTCGAGTGCCCCAAGGTGCCAACGAGATCGCCCCGCCGAGATTCGGCGGGGCGATTCGTTTCGGACGAGCGGGCGCCGATGACGCCCGAATCGCCTCTACAGCATGTTGCGCAGCACGTAGTGCAGGATGCCGCCGTGACGGTAGTAGGCCATCTCGTTGGCCGTGTCGATGCGGCACCTGGCCTCCAGGGTCTGCTCGCCCTTGTCGCCCTTGACCGTCACCTTGACGCTGCCGCCGGGCTCGAGTTCGTTGAGGCCCTCGATGGAGAAGGTCTCGTCCCCGGTCAGCCCCAGGGACTTGCGATCCTCGCCCTCGGGGAACTGCAGCGGCAGCACACCCATGCCGATTAGGTTGGAGCGGTGGATGCGTTCGTAGGACTCGGCGATGACCGCGCGCACCCCGAGCAGCCGCGTGCCCTTGGCCGCCCAGTCCCGGGAGGAGCCGGTGCCGTACTCCTTGCCGGCCACCACCACTAGCGGGGTGTCGTCCTCGGCGTATTTCATTGCCGCATCGTAGATCGCCATCTGCTCGCCGGAGGGGACGTGCCGTGTGTAGCCGCCCTCGACATCGTCGAGCATCTCGTTGCGGATGCGCACGTTGGCGAAGGTGCCGCGCATCATCACCTCGTGATTGCCGCGCCGCGAGCCGTAGGAGTTGAAGTCCTTGGGCTCGACGCCGTGCTCCTGCAGATAGCGTCCCGCGGGGCTGTCCGGCTTGATCGAGCCGGCCGGCGAGATGTGGTCGGTGGTCACCGAGTCGCCGAGCATGGCCAGCACCCGCGCGTTCTTGACGTCCTCGACGGGCTCGGGCTCCTTGCCCATGCCCTCGAAGAACGGCGGATGCTGGATGTAGGTGGAGTCCTTGGACCAGGCGTAGACCTTGCTTTCCGGCACCTTGATGGACTTCCAGGTCTCGTCGCCGTCGAACACCTCGGCGTACTCCTTGCGGAACATGTCGGTCTTGACCTGCTCCACCGCCTCGGCGATCTCGGCCTGGGAGGGCCAGATGTCCTTCAGATAGACCGGCTCGCCATCCTTGCCCTTGCCCAGCGGCTCCTGGGTGAGGTCAAGGCGCACGTTGCCGGCCAGGGCGTAGGCAACCACCAGGGGCGGCGAGGCCAGCCAGTTGGTCTTGACCAGCGGATGCACGCGACCCTCGAAGTTGCGGTTGCCCGAGAGCACCGAAGCCACGGTCAGATCGCCGTCGTTGACCGCCTTCTCGATCGCCTCGGGCAGCGGGCCGGAGTTGCCGATGCAGGTGGTGCAGCCGTAGCCCACCAGGTTGAAGCCCAGTGCGTTCAGGTCGTCCTGCACGCCGCCGGCGGCCAGGTAGTCGGTGACCACCTTGGAGCCCGGGGCCAGGGAGGTCTTGACCCAGGGCTTGGTGGTCAGGCCTTTCTCGATAGCCTTGCGAGCCAGCAGCCCCGCGGCCAGCATCACGCTGGGGTTGGAGGTGTTGGTGCAGGAGGTGATGGCGGCGATCACGACCGCGCCGGGGTGAAGCTTGAACTTCTCGCCGTCGATTTCGCACACCTGGCTGTCATTGTGCTCGTAATGGCCATGGCCGTAATCCGTCACGGCCTCGGACTTGGGTTGGCCACCCCCTTCGGACTGCCATTTTTCCTGCTCTTCCTCGGGGGCATCAGGCGCGTCGTCCTTCATCAGCTTTTCGAAGGTCGCCTTCATGTCCGACAGCGCGACGCGATCCTGCGGCCGCTTGGGACCCGCCAGGCTGGCCTCCACGTCCCCCATGTCGAGTGCGAGGGTGTCGGTGTAGATCGGCTCGTGACCCGGCTCGCGCCACAGCCCCTGCTCCTTGGCATAGGCCTCGACCAGGGCGATCTGGGCATCGTCGCGACCGGTCAGGCGCATGTAGTCCAGGGTCTGGTCGTCCACCGGGAAGAAGCCGCAGGTGGCGCCGTATTCCGGGGCCATGTTGGCGATGGTGGCACGGTCCGCCACCGGCATGTCCTTGAGGCCGTCGCCGTAGAACTCCACGAACTTGCCGACCACGCCCTTCTTGCGCAGCATCTGGGTCACGGTCAGCACCAGATCCGTGGCGGTGATGCCTTCCCTGAGCTTGCCGGTGATCTTGAAGCCGATGACCTCGGGGATCAGCATCGAGACCGGCTGGCCGAGCATGGCGGCCTCGGCCTCGATGCCGCCGACGCCCCAGCCGAGGATGCCCAGGCCGTTGATCATGGTGGTGTGGGAGTCGGTGCCCACGAGGGTGTCGGGATAGGCGAAGGTCTTGCCGTCCTCCTCCTTGGTCCACACCGTCTTGCCCAGATACTCCAGGTTGACCTGGTGGCAGATGCCGGTGCCCGGCGGGACCACGCGGAAGTTGTCGAAGGCCTGCTGGCCCCAGCGCAGGAACTCGTAGCGCTCGTGGTTGCGCTCCATCTCGATGGCGACGTTGTCCTTGAACGCCGACGGATCGCCGAAGTGATCGACCATCACCGAGTGGTCGATGACCAGATCGACGGGAGAGAGCGGGTTGATGCGCGCCGGGTCATCGCCCAGACGCTCGACGGCATCGCGCATGGAGGCCAGGTCGACGACTCCAGGGACGCCGGTGAAGTCCTGCATCAACACGCGCGCCGGGCGGTAGCCGATCTCCCGGGTAGAGCGGGCGTCCTTCTGCCAGTCGACCAGCGCCTGGATGTCGTCGCCGGAAACGCTTTCGTCATCGGCATAACGCAGCTGATTTTCCATCAGCACCTTGAGCGTGAAGGGCAATCGCTGGATGTCGCCGAACGCCTCGGCAGCCTTGGGCAGGCTATAGTAGTGGTAGGTTGACCCCCCCGCCTCGAGGGTACTCAGGGTGTTCGGGGTTTTATCCGTGCTCATGGAACTCCTCCTTAGTTTTCCTCGATCGCCGTCGAGCTATCGCGGCTTCGGGCCTGTCTGCGAGGGTGACGGGTCACGTTGGCTTGTCGAATGTCAGCCTGCATAGATGGCAGCATACACCCTTCAGCGCGGTATTCGGTGCCACCTTTGGTCTCGTTCTACATGGTCATGATAGGCGGTGAATTCAAGCACCTGCCACTGCCGTGGCCTCGATGCCACCCTATGAAATTCACCGGGATGGCTTGAAAGTGGGGTGCCGAGGCACCACATTCAGTCCCGTCGTCGGAGAGTCCGTCATGCAGGAAGAGATGCTCGATGCGCGGGCCGTCAACTGTCCCTATTGCGGCACCGGTTTCGAACTGCTGATCGATTCCAGCCAGGGCAGTCACACGACCTGGGAAGATTGCCCACGCTGCTGCGCGCCGATACAGATCGTGGTCGTGGTGTCCGAGTCTTCCGGAGAGCTGGAAGGCGTGACCCTTGGTCGCGACGACGATGTGGTATGAGCCTTCTGCTTCAGGAATGCCGGTGTTCTGCCACGCTTACCCGACATGTCGATAGGCTGCTGCTATGCGATCCATTAGGGTAATCAAATTGGCAAATATCGGGGTCAGGCTATAGCCTCTGTCACCGAATTCATTCAAAGCGATCGACTCGATCAACAAGGAGATTTGCATGAGCGTATTGGTTGGACGTCAAGCACCGGACTTTGAAGCCGCCGCCGTTCTCGGCAACGGTGAGATCGTCGAAAACTTCAAGCTGTCCGACAGCAACGGCAAGTTGCGCGTGCTGTTCTTCTGGCCGCTGGACTTCACCTTCGTCTGCCCCTCCGAGATCATTGCCCACGACAACCGTCTGGCGCAATTCAAGGAGCTCGGTGTCGAGGTGATCGGTGCTTCCATCGACTCCCAGTTCTCCCACTACGCCTGGCGCAAGACCTCGCCGGATGCTGGTGGCATCGGTGAAGTCGGCTTCCCGATCGTCGCCGACGTCAAGCACGAGATCGTTCAGGCCTACGGTATCGAGCATCCGGAAGCGGGTGTCGCACTGCGCGCCTCATTCCTGATCGACGAGGACGGCGTCGTTCAGCACCAGACCGTCAACAACCTGCCCCTGGGCCGCAACGTCGACGAGATGCTGCGCATGGTCAAGGCGCTGCAGCATCACCAGAAGCATGGTGAAGTCTGCCCGGCAGGCTGGGACGAAGGCCAGGAAGGCATGAAGGACAACGCGGAAGGTGTCGCCAAGTACCTGGGCACCCACTCCAAGGAACTGTAAGTTCCTCGATGTCACAGGGCGGCCTTCGGGCCGCCTTTTTTCGTTAGAATGGCCCCGAATTGTCCAACATGAGCGTCTGCCAGCCGTGTGTAGCGGCCTTCGGCCAGACAGGAGAGGTCCTGCATGAGCGAAACCCGTCACGAACGTCTGATCATCCTCGGTTCCGGTCCTGCCGGCTATTCGGCTGCCGTCTATGCCGCCCGGGCCAACCTCAAGCCCTTGCTGATCACCGGCCTGCAGGCCGGCGGGCAATTGACCACCACCACCGACGTGGACAACTGGCCCGGCGACGATGTCGGGGTACAGGGACCCGAGCTGATGGAGCGCATGCGTCGGCATGCCGAGCGCTTCGACACCGAGGTGCTGTTCGATCATATCCACGAGGTCGAGCTGCGCCAGCGGCCCTTCACCCTCAAGGGTGACAGCGCCACCTACACCTGCGATGCCCTGATCATCGCCACTGGGGCCACCGCGCGCTACCTGGGGCTGCCCTCGGAGCAGCAGTTCATGGGGCAGGGCGTGTCGGCCTGCGCGACCTGCGACGGCTTCTTCTATCGCAACCAGGAGGTGGTCGTGATCGGTGGCGGCAACACCGCCGTGGAAGAGGCGCTCTACCTGTCGAACATTGCCTCCCAGGTCACCCTGGTGCATCGCCGGGACAGCCTGCGCGCCGAGAAGATCCTGCAGGACAAGCTGTTCGAGCGTGTCGACGACGGCAATATCCGCGTCGAATGGAATCACACCCTCGACGAGGTGCTCGGCGATGCTTCCGGCGTGACCGGGGTGCGTCTCAAGTCCACCCAGGATGGCAGCACCAAGGAGCTGTCGGTACCCGGTGTGTTCATCGCCATCGGCCATGTGCCGAACACCGGCATCTTCGAGGGCCAGCTGGAGATGGCGAACGGCTACATCCGGGTCAAGTCGGGCCTCGAGGGCAATGCCACCGCGACCAGCGTGCCCGGGGTGTTCGCCGCCGGCGACGTCATGGACCACGTCTACCGCCAGGCGATCACCTCCGCAGGCAGCGGATGCATGGCGGCACTGGACGTGGAGCGTTACCTGGACGGCATCGACTGACCCGCGCCCTCAGTAATGAGGCGGCTTTTCGTCTTCCGGGGCGTAGCCGCCTCCCTCTGGGTCCATTCCCTTGAGCCATTGATGCTGCTCGCGCAGTCGCTGGCGCATCAGGTCGCTGAGTCTCTCCAGCTGCGCCAGTCGTTGTTCCTGGGCCGCGATTGCCTGGTCGAGGGTATCCAGCCAGTGTTCCTGGTAGCCAAGGCGGCTTTCCAGGGCTTCGAACCGCCGTTCAAGGCGGGCAAGCGTCGTCTCGTCGGTCATGCTAGAATCCTTGCGCTGCGTGTCGCCGGTCATCGCGACACCTTCGCATCTTTGCCCCGAATGCGCATCCTGGCGCGGCCCGGGGCGGTCATCGTTTATCACAACAAGAGAACCCGAGGTCCATGAATCGCAAGGTTGTAATCCGTTGTAGTCTCATCAGTCTCCTGCTTGCCGCCGTCGCCCCTTTGCTGATTGCCTTGTTCATCGCACTGTTCGGTGGCCCCGTGGCCGACCTGCTCTCGGAGGCCCGCGCGACGGACGGCGTGGTGCTGGCCTATATTGCCACCGCCCTGGCGGTATTCGTCGTGCTGCTGGTCGCGACGCTGCTACTGAACCGACTGACGCCGAAACTGGCCAACCTGGCGGAGGTCGAGAACGACGATCGCGAGATCGGCGAGGTCAAGTGGTTCAATGTCAACAAGGGCTATGGCTTCATCACCCGCGAAGACGGGGAAGATGTCTTCGTGCACTTTCGCGCCATCCGTGGCAAGGGGCATCGCACCCTCGCCGAGGGGCAGAAGGTGCGCTATCACGTGGTGCAGAATGAGCGGGGGTTGCAGGCCGATGACGTCACGGTCATTACTTGATCTGAAAATGGCCGATGCTCGATCACGCGTTGTTGAAAGGGCGCTTCAGGTGCTCATTTACATTAGTAAACTCCGCTCCTTCAGCGCCCTTTCGCTTAGTGACCCACAGGGATGTGGGAAATGCGTTGGTCCGACGGGAGCGGGCCTAGCCCTGATCATCGCTCGCCGTATTTTCTCGTGACATCAGCTCGAACACGACAGCGCCTCGCCTCAGGATGAGGCGTTGTCGTTTCTGGTTAGCGCCCCGAGTCCGGCCAGTCGATGACGCCTTCGCTGCCGTCGGGGAGCACCTGCCAGAAGCGGTCGGGGTCGTCGCCGGGCTGCCAGCCGCCCAGGGAGCAGCGCACCTCGCACGAGAGCGCCCTGGCAGCGTCGCGGGCACAGTCGGCGTCACGCTGCCAGGGGGTGGCCGGGCTGTCGAACCACAGGCTCGAGTAGCCGTCGGCGGCATTCTCGACCAACAAGATGGGCACGGTCTCGCCGACGTGGTGGCCGCGACTGCGCCACTTGCGCTTGCCGGATGGCTTCAGGGGTTGCGCGTCCAGCGTTTCTGCCAACCAGGCACCGAGGCGCTCGAGATCGATCTCGGCCAGGTAGATTTCGATATCCGGGTAGCGCTCCATGACGGTCCTCAAATGAACAGCCGCTTGATCACCGCTTCGTAGACACGGCTGAGGGTGTCCAGGTCGGCGGCTCGTACACGCTCGTCGATCTTGTGAATGGTCGCATTGAGCGGCCCCAGTTCGACCACCTGGCATCCCAGGGTGGCAATGAAGCGTCCGTCCGAGGTGCCGCCGGAGGTCGACAGTGTCGGTCGCTCTCCGGTGATCTCCTCGACGCCGCCGACGGCGGCGTCGATCAACGCGCCCTCGCTGGTCAGGAAGGGCTCGCCGTTGAGGGTCCAGTCGAGACGGTAATCGAGGCCGTGAGCGTCGAGAATCGACTCGGTACGCTCGCGCAGCGCCTGCTGGGTGACCTCGGTGGAGTAGCGGAAATTGAATACCACCTCCAGCTCCCCGGGGATCACGTTGGTGGCCCCGGTCCCGGAGCGAACGTTGGAGATCTGGAAGCTGGTGGCGGGAAAGAAGTCGTTGCCACCATCCCAGTGTTCGCGACACAGGGCGTCGAGGGCGGGGGCGGCTTCATGGATGGGGTTGCGGGCCAGATGCGGGTAGGCGACATGCCCCTGGACGCCATGCACGTGCAGCACACCGCCCAGGGAACCGCGGCGGCCGTTCTTGATCACGTCTCCCAGCCGCTCGCTGGAGGACGGTTCGCCGACGATGCAGTAGTCGAGGCGTTCATGCGTCTCGCGCAGGTGCTCGACCACTGCGCGAGTGCCGTCCCGGGCCGGGCCTTCCTCGTCGGAGGTGATCAAGAAGGCGATCCTGCCATGGTGGTCGGGATGAGCGTTCACGAAGCGTTCCACGGCTGTGATCATGGCCGCCAGGCTGCCCTTCATGTCCGCGGCGCCACGCCCGCAGAGCATGCCCGTCTCGTCGATGCGCGGTTCGAAGGGCGGGTATTGCCAGCGAATCCCCGGACCGCTGGGTACCACGTCGGTATGGCCGGCAAAGGCCAGTACCGGCCCGTGATGGCCATGCTCCGCCCAGAAGTTGTCGACATCGCCGAAGGGCAGGCGCTCGATGCGAAAGCCGAGACGCGCCAGGCGCTCGATCATCACGTCCTGGCAGCCGGCATCGTCGGGGGTGATCGAGGGGCGGCGCATCAGGTCGATGGCAAGCTCGAGGGTCGGGGAAAGCGACGCGGAGGTCAGGGCGGTATCGGACGAGGGCATGAAGGGTCCCGAGTGGCGAATAAAAGACGCCCGCGCCGCGGGCGTCGGCGATCAGTTGTGCGCGTGCAGCGCCTCGTTCAAGGCGATGGCGCTCTTGTTGGTCAGGCATTCGATGCGACCGCTGACCGAGTTGCGACGCAACAACATATCATCCTGGCCGGCCAGCTCGCGAGCGGTGACGGTCTTCACCTCCCGGCCCTGATCGTCGAGCACTGCCACCTTGGCGCCGGAGGTGATGTAGAGCCCCGCCTCGACGGTGCAGCGATTCCCCAGGGGGATGCCGATGCCGGCATTGGCGCCGATCAGGCAGCCCTCGCCGACCTTGATGACGATATTGCCGCCCCCCGAGAGGGTGCCCATGGTCGAGCAGCCACCGCCCAGGTCCGATCCCTTGCCGACCACCACCCCGGCGGAGATCCGCCCTTCGACCATGCCCGGCCCTTCGGCGCCGGCATTGAAGTTGACGAAGCCCTCGTGCATGACCGTGGTGCCTTCGCCGAGATAGGCGCCGAGGCGAACCCGGGCGGTATCGGCGATGCGCACGCCCTTGGGAACCACGTAATCGGTCATCTTGGGAAACTTGTCGACGCAGTCCACCGACAGCGGACGCCCCGCCAGGCGTGCCCGCAGGCGCCGTGCCGACAGCTCCTCGACATCGATGGGGCCTTCGCTGGTCCAGGCGATGTTGCGCAGCACGCCGAACATGCCGCTGAGGTCGATGTCGTGAGGCTTGACCAGGCGATGGGAGAGCAGGTGCAGCTTGAGATACACCTCGGGCACGCTCTCCGGGGGGCGATCGGACTCGAGGAAGACGGCGACCAGCGGGCGTTGGCTCGCGGCGAGGGCTTCGGCCAGCTCCGCCTGGCTGGCGTTACCGGCAGCCTCGAGGGCCTGGGCCAGGCCGGCGCAATGCTCGGGCAGGAAGCTGACCACGGCGGTGTCGGCCGGTGCCTCGAGGGCCTGGCGCGCGGCATCGGTCAAGGCGGTGTCCGGTTCGAACAAGGGCGCCGGGTAGTAGACGTCTAGCCAGTCGCCTTGGGTGTTCTGGTGGCCGATTCCGAGAGCGAAGCTCAGCATGGGTCTCTCCTGATGATTGAAAGCGGTCAGCGGGATAATGCCGCGTAGGCGTCTTTTTGGAAACCGACGATCAATCGATCACCGGTATCGAGCAGCGGACGCTTGAGCAGGGTAGGCCGGGCAAGCATTACCCGGCGCGCGTAGGTCTCGTCGTCCTTGGCGCGTTGCCGCTCGTCGGCGTCCAGGGCGCGCCAGGTCGTGCTGCGGGTGTTGAGCAGTGCGTCCAGCCCGGCCAGGTCGATGAGATGGGAGAGCAGGGTCTCTTCGAGGCCCTGCTCGCGCAGATCGTGATAGCGGTAGGGTGTCCCCTGGGCATCGAGGGTCTTGCGTGCCTTGCGGCAGCTGTCGCAGGTCGTTATGCCGTACAGCGTGATGATCATCTTGCCGTTCCTTGCTTGCTCCATCTGCTTGTGGGCTCACACATCCAGCGCCTCGCACAGGCGTTCGCGCAGGCGTGTCTGACGGGCGCGATCCGTCAGCGGGGCGCCATTCCGATCGGTGATGAAGAAGACGTCCTCCACCCGCTCGCCGAGGGTGGCGATCTTGGCCGCCGAGAGGGCGATCTCCTGCTCCATGAAGATGCGGCCGACCCGGGCCAGCAGGCCAGGGCGATCCGGGGCGATGAGTTCGAGCACGGTGCGCTCGTTGGCCGGGTCCTGCTCGATCAGCACCCGGGTCGGCACCCGGAAGTGCTTGAGCTGACGCGGGGTATGGCGATTGACGATCTGCGGATAGTCGTCGGGATCGTCGAGTTCCTCGACCAGGTGATGGCGAATGTGCTCGAGCTTGGAGGCTTCGCGGATCGGCTCGTTGTGGTTGTCGAGCACGATGAAGGTGTTGAGCGTCCAGTCGTTGCTCGAGGTGGCGATGCGGGCGTCGTGGATCGACAGGTCGAGCTGGTCCATGGCCGCGACGCTGGCGGCGAACAGGTCGTCCGCCGAGCGGGTGTGGATGAACACCTTGGTGCCACCCTCGCTGGTGCCTTCCGCCGGCGCGCTGATCAGCACCAGCGGCAGCGGAGAATCGCCGTGGGCGAGGATGCCCTGGGTCTGCCAGACCACCTCGCTGGACTGGTACTGCACGAAGTAGTCGTCGCCCAGGGTGTTCCAGAGCCGCTCGACGCGCTCAGGATCGGCGCCCATGGTGCGTAGCAGGGCCAGTGCCTCGGCCCGCGTCTCGGCGATCCAGTCGTCGCGGTCGATGGGGTTTTCCAGGCCTCGGCGCAGGGCGCGCTTGGTCTCGCCGTGAAGTTGGCGCAGCAGCGCGGCGCGCCAGCCGTTCCAGAGCGTGGGGTTGGTGGCGTTGATGTCGGCCACGGTGAGTACGTAGAGATAGTCGAGCCGCACCTCGTCGCCGATCTGCTCGGCGAATTCGCGGATCACGTCCGGGTCGCTGATGTCGCGCTTCTGGGCGGTCTTGGACATCAGCAGGTGTTGCTCGACCAGCCAGGTCACCAGGCGAGTGTCCCGGGGCGTCAGGCCGTGACGTTCGCAGAACTCGGCGGCGTCCCGGGCGCCGAGCAGCGAATGATTGCCGCCGCGTCCCTTGCCGATGTCGTGATAGAGCCCGGCGATCCACAAGAGCTCCAGCTTGGGGAGCTGGTGCACCAGGGTGGCTGCCACGGGAAACGCCTCGCGGCTGTCGGGTTCGCGAAAGTGCTGAATGAACTTCAGAAGGCGCAGGGTGTGGGCGTCGACGGTATAGATATGGAACAGGTCGTGCTGCATCAGCCCCACGGCCTGCCCGAACTCGGGCAGGTACTTGCCGAGCACGCCGTAGCGGTTCATGCGCCGCAACTGACGGGAGACATTGCCGCCGCTGCGCAAGAGTTCCATGAACAGGCTCTGGTGACGCACATCGTCCCGGAAGGCATCGTCGATCTGGTGACGATGATCGCGAATCAGGCGGATGGTCTCGGCACGCACCCCCTCGATCCGGGGATGCTGGGCCATCAGCAGGAAGAGTTCGAGCAGGGCGGCAGGGCGGTGACGAAACACCCGCTCGTCACGAACCTGGATATAGCCGCCCTTGATCTCGAAGCGGGCATTGAGCGGCTGGGTCTCGAGCACCTCGTCGCCGCGCAGGATGACTTCGTCGAAATGCTGCAGCAGCATGTCGTTGAGCCCCGCCAGGGCCGTGACATGACGATAGTAGCGCTTCATGAACTGTTCGACGGCCAGGCGCTCGGGCGTGTCGCGGAAGCCGAACAGCTCGGCGATGGCGCGCTGATGGTCGAACAGCAGGCGATCCTCGGCACGGCCGGTGAGCATGTGCAGGGCATAGCGCACCTGCCACAGGAACGCCTGTCCCTGGCTGAGGATGCGCAGCTCGGCATCGTTCATGAAGCCCTGGGCGACGATGTCCTCGTAGCGCAGCAGGCCGAAGTGGCGCTTGGCGACCCAGCCGATCATCTGGATGTCACGCAATCCCCCGGGGGAACTCTTGATGTTGGGCTCAAGGTGGTATTCGGAGTTGTTGTGCCGGTAGTGACGGGCGATCTGTTCCTGCCACTTGGCCTCGAAGAAGCGATCCGAGGGCCACATGCGTCGGGTCGACAGGCGTTCCTGCATGATGTCGCGAAGCCGGTCGGGGCCGGCCAGGGTGCGGGTCTCGATCAGGTTGGTGATGACCGTGACGTCGGCCTCGGCCTCGCGCTCGCAATCCGTCAGGGAGCGCACGCTGTGACCGATCTCGAGGCCGATGTCCCACAGGAAGGTGATGAACTCGCTCAGTGATTCGCGGTAGGGCGTGTCGTCCTCCTGCTCGAGCAGCACCATCAGGTCGATGTCCGAATGCGGGTGCAGCTCGCCCCGCCCATAGCCACCGACGGCGAGCAGGGCGATGCCCTCGTCGGGCCAGGCGTGGCGTGCCCAGGCCGTCTCGAGCAACCGGTCGAGGCACCAGGCCCTGCCGTGCACCAGGTCGCGGATATCGGCCCCGGCATGGAAGCGGTCATCGAGACGGCTCTGGATGGCCTTCAATGCCTGCTTGAAGAGGGTCGCCGCCGAGGGGCTGAACTCGAGTTCGCGACGAAAGTCGGCGGCGTCGAACAGTGCCTCGTCCGGCGCGAAGCGATAATGGTGCAGAAGCATCGCTGGCGGCTCAGGCGTCGAGGAAGCTGAGGTCTTCCTCGCCCCGGGGCGTCAGCACCTCGACCCCCGTGGCGGTGACCAGCAGGGTATGCTCCCACTGGGCGGAAAGACTCTTGTCCCGGGTCACTGCGGTCCAGCCGTCACGCAGCACCTTGGTGCGGTAACCGCCGGCGTTGATCATCGGTTCGATGGTGAAGCACATGCCCTCGGCAAGCGTGATGTCCGCCTCCGGCGCGTAGCCGTCGTAGTGCAGTATCTGGGGGTCTTCATGGAACACCGCGCCGATGCCGTGACCGCAGAAATCGCGCACCACCGAATAGCCGTTGGCCTCGGCGTGCAGCTGGATCGCCTTGCCGAGCTCCGACAGCCGGGCGCCCGGGCGTACCGCGGCGATGCTCTTGTAGAGGCATTCCTGGGTAACGCGGCAGAGTCGCTCGCCCTGGGTGTTCTCGCCGATGACGAACATCTTGCTGGTATCGCCATGGTAGCCGTCGGCGGTCTTGACGGTGATGTCGATGTTCATGATGTCGCCCTTCTTCAGCTTCTTGCCGTCGTCGGGGATGCCATGACAGACCACGTGGTTGATCGAGGTGCAGATCGACTTGGGGAAACCGTGATAGTTGAGCGGGGCCGGGACCGAGCCGAGCTCGTCGACGATGTATTCGTGGCACCGGCGATCGAGTTCGCCGGTGCTCACGCCGGCCTGGACATGAGGAGTGATCATCTCGAGCACGGAGGCAGCCTGGCGGCCGGCCTCGCGCATCCTGTCGATCTCAACGGGCGTCTTGATGGGAACGTTCATGGGGTCTCGATTCGGGAAATGGCGAGCCGGCCACCAGGGGCTGGGCATGGCGATTCAAGGTGGCGACGGCTTCATCTTGGCACCGTTGTATGGTATAAAGCCGCGCGCTTTCCTGCAATCCGCAGCACTGCCTCGATCCCGGCGGGCTGCCCTGCGAAAAGCGTCGACGAGCTTAAATGCCTTGAAAACACACATGCACCGTCACATGGTCCCGGGTGCCGCGGGAAGGCCTTGCGAGGCCCAATCAGCGGTCGGATCCATGGGGTGCGTGGAGGCCTAACCCGATATACCAGGAGTCATCCATGGCACAAGTCAATATGCGCGACCTGCTCAAGGCAGGCGCCCACTTCGGTCACCAGACCAAGTACTGGAACCCGAAGATGAGCAAGTACATCTTCGGCGCCCGCAACAAGATCCATATCATCAACCTCGAGCACACCCTGCCGGCATTGAACGATGCCATCGGCGTGGTCGAGAAGATGGCTGCCGCCAACAACAAGATCCTGTTCGTCGGCACCAAGCGTTCCGCCAGCAAGGTCATCAAGGAAGAGGCCAGCCGTGCCGGCCAGCCCTTCGTCAATCATCGCTGGTTGGGCGGCATGCTGACCAACTACAAGACCATCCGTCAGTCGATCAAGCGTCTGCGTGATCTCGAGACCATGCACGAGGATGGCACCTTCGAGAAGCTGACCAAGAAAGAGGTGCTGATGGCGACCCGCGAGCAGGACAAGCTCGAGCGTTCCATCGGCGGCATCAAGAACATGGGCGGGCTGCCGGATGCCCTGTTCGTGGTCGACGTCGATCACGAGCGCATCGCCATCAACGAGGCCAACAAGCTGGGCATCCCGGTCATCGGCGTGGTAGACACCAACTCCGATCCGGATGGCGTCGACTACGTCATCCCGGGCAACGATGACTCCATCCGTGCGATCCAGATCTATGTCCAGGCCATCGCCGATGCGTGCGCCAAGGCGAAGGAAGGCCGCCCCGACGAGTTCGTCGAGGTGACCGAGAACGACGCCGTCGCCGAGTAAAGGATGTCGCGCCAGTCCGCCGGGCTGGCGTCGCGATCGATCCGCAAGCGGCAGGAGGCTCTCGCCTCCTGCAGTGCTTACATCGAACAGCGATGTTCGACTATACCGATATCGAACTATTCAGAGGTTAACTACCATGGCAGCTATCAGCGCATCTCTGGTCAAGGAACTGCGTGAGCGTACCGGCCTCGGCATGATGGAGTGCAAGAAGGCACTCACCGAAGCCGACGGCGACATCGAGAGGGCCATCGAGGATCTGCGCAAGAATTCGGGCCTCAAGGCCGCCAAGAAGGCCGGTCGCACCGCCGCCGAGGGCGCCGTCGTGACTCGCGTGGCCGAGGACGGAAGCTATGGCGTGATGGTCGAGATCAACTCCGAGACCGATTTCGTCGCCCGGGACGACAACTTCAAGGGGTTCGCCGAGAAGGTGCTGGCGCGAGTCTTCGAGTCCAGGTCCGACGATGTCGCCGCCCTCATGGACGGCGAGATGGAAGACACCCGGCAGCAGCTGGTGCAAAAGATCGGCGAGAACATCTCCGTGCGTCGTGCCACGGTCCTCGAGGCGCCGGCCGGTGGCGTGGTCGGCGAATACGTCCACGGCGGGCGTATCGGCGTGCTGACCCTGCTCGAGGGGGGCAATGCCGAGGTGGCCAAGGATGTCGCCATGCACGTTGCGGCGATCAACCCGGCGGTGGCGCGCCCCGAGCAGATGCCTCAGGAGCAGCTCGACAAGGAAAAGAGCATCATCCTGGCGCAGCCCGACATGGCCGGCAAGCCCGAGCAGATCGCCGAGAAGATGGTCCAGGGCCGTCTCAAGAAGTACCTGGCCGAGAACAGCCTGACCGAGCAACCCTTCGTCAAGGACCCCAACAGCTCCGTGGCCGACTACGTCAAGGCCAACGGTGGCGAGGTGGTCGACTTCACCCGTTTCGAGGTGGGCGAAGGCATCGAGAAGGAAGAAGTCGACTTTGCCAAGGAAGTCATGGAACAGGCTCGCCGTAGCTGAGGTCCGGCTCCCGGTCGTCGAGATGGCGTGCGCGAGAGCGCACGCCATCGCGTATCCGGCCGCCGAGCCGTCGCCATCCTTTTAGTCCACCGCCTTCAGGAGATTTCGCATGCCCGCTGCCAACGCCAAGTCGAAGTACAAGCGCATCCTGCTCAAGCTGTCCGGTGAGGCCCTGATGGGGGATGGCGAGTTCGGCATCGATCCCAAGGTGCTGGATCGCATGGCGCTGGAAATCGGCCAGCTGGTCGGCATCGGCGTCCAGGTCGGCATCGTCATCGGCGGCGGCAACCTGTTTCGTGGCGCGGCCCTGCACGCGGCCGGCATGGAGCGGGTCACCGGCGATCACATGGGCATGCTGGCCACGGTGATGAATGCCCTGGCGATGCGCGATGCGCTCGAGCGTTCGAACATCCGCTCGCGGGTCATGTCGGCCATTCCCATGAGCGGGGTGGTCGAGCACTATGACCGGCGTACCGGTATCCGCTATCTTACCTCTGGCGACGTGGTCATCTTCTCCGCCGGCACCGGCAATCCATTCTTCACCACCGATTCCGCCGCCTGTCTGCGCGGCATCGAGATCGATGCCGACGTGGTGATCAAGGCCACCAAGGTCGATGGCGTCTACGACCGGGACCCGGTCAAACATCCGGATGCCGTCAAGTACGAGCGTCTGGGCTACGATGAAGTGCTCGATCAGAAGCTGGGGGTCATGGATTTGACCGCCATCTGCCTGGTGCGGGACCATGACATGCCAGTGCGTGTGTTCGACATGACCAAGCCCGGGGCGCTGCTGAACCTGGTCGTGGGCGGCAAGGAAGGCACGCTGATAGACAGAGGTTGAAACCGTGATCAACGACATCAAGAAAGACGCTGAAAAGCGTATGCAGAAGAGTCTGGAGTCGCTGCAGGGCAATTTCCACAAGATCCGTACCGGACGCGCCCATCCCAGCATCCTGGATGCGGTGACCGTGGAGTATTATGGCGCGCAGATGCCGCTCAACCAGGTGGCCAGCGTCAACGTCGAGGATGCTCGCACCCTGGCCGTCTCGCCCTGGGAGAAGTCCATGGTGCCCAAGGTCGAGAAGGCGATCCTGACCTCCGACCTGGGGCTCAACCCGGCGACGGCGGGCAGCGTGATCCGGGTGCCGATGCCGCCACTGACCGAGGAAACGCGCAGGAACTACATCAAGCAGGCGCGTGCCGAGGCAGAAGGAGCACGGGTCGCCGTGCGCAACGTGCGTCGCGATGCGAACAGCGACATCAAGGCCCTGCTTAAGGAGAAGGAAATCACCGAGGACGACGAGCACCGCGCCGAGGACGCCATCCAGAAGCTGACCGACAAGTATGTCGCCGAGATCGACAAGCTTCTGGAGTCCAAGGAACACGACCTGCTGCAGGTATGAGCGGTGGCGAGCGGCGGTCTTGCCGTTCGTGCTCATTCCTCCGTACGAGCTAACATGACGTCACCGCAACCTTCTCAAGTGCCATGTCACGTGGCCATCATCATGGACGGCAACAATCGCTGGGCCAGGGCCCAGGGGTATTCCGGCGTACGTGGTCATCGTGCCGGCGTCGAATCGGTGCGTGCCGTCATCCGCCGTGCCGCGCAGCGAGGGGTCAGGACCCTGACGCTGTTCGCCTTCTCCAGCGAGAACTGGAAGCGGCCGGCGGGGGAGGTCAACGCGCTGATGGAGCTGTTCCTGATGGCGCTCAAGCGCGAGGTCAAGAAGCTTCACGACAACGATATTCGCCTCACCATCATCGGCGAGCGCGAGGCCTTCTCCCGGACGATCCAGCAGCATATCCAGCGCGCCGAGTCCTTGACCCGCCACAACCGTGGACTGCACCTGATCGTTGCCGCCAATTACGGCGGGCGCTGGGATATCGCCGACGCGGCCAGGCGACTGGCACAACGTGTCGAGGCCGGGGAGTTGAAGGCCGCCGACATCGACGAACAGCGTCTGGAGGGGGAGATCGGCGAGAACGGCGCGCCGCCGGTGGACCTGTGCATCCGCACCAGCGGCGAACAGCGTCTTTCCAACTTCCTGCTCTGGCAACTGGCCTATTCCGAGCTCTACTTCTCGCCGCTGCTCTGGCCGGATTTCGGCGCGGAGGCCTTCGACGAGGCACTGGACGACTTCCTCAGTCGCCAGCGTCGCTTCGGCATGACCCAGGAACAGATCGAGGCCCAGGGTGCTTAGGCAGCGTATCTTGACCGCCCTGGTGCTCATCCCTCTGGCCCTGCTGGGACTGTTCGGCCTCACCGGCGGTGCCTTCGCCTCGTTCACCGGCGCCATCGTGCTGCTGGCTGCCTGGGAGTGGGCCAACCTTTCCGGCTTCGAGCGGTTCGGGCCGCGTCTCGCCTATGTGCTGATCCTGGTGATCGCCATGCTGGTCGGGTGGCACACCCAGCTGGTAATGGCGACCTGGCCCTTGTGGATCGCGCTGCTCGGCTGGCTGGTGAGCCTCTACTGGATCGCCACCTATCCCGAGAGCGTCAAGCAATGGTCCCGTCCTTCGCTGCGTCTGCTGGCCGGCCTCTGGGTGCTGCTTCCCTGCTGGGTCGGGTTCGTTCAGCTGCGGGCCAGCGGTGCCGAGTGGTTGCTCTACGTGCTGTTGATGGTCTGGCTGGCGGATATCGGGGCCTATTTTGCCGGCCGCCGCTTCGGCCGTCGCAAGCTGGCCCCGCGGGTGAGTCCTGGCAAGTCCTGGGAAGGCGTCTACGGTGGCATGGTCGCCACCGCCCTTCTGGCTATCGGCTTCGCCGTCGCCCTCGAGTTGAGCCTCGGCCGAGGCCTGGGGCTGATGGTCACCACCCTGGTGGTCACCCTGGCGTCGGTGCTCGGGGACCTGCTCGAGAGCATGTTCAAGCGCCTGCGCGGCATCAAGGATTCCGGCGGTCTCCTGCCCGGCCATGGTGGCGTGCTCGATCGTATCGACAGCCTCACCGCGGCAGTGCCGCTGTTTGCCCTGTTCCGGCTATGGGGATGAAAAGCCCGTGACGCGCGAATCGACTCCAGCAGTGCAGACGGTCACGGTACTTGGTGCGACCGGATCGATAGGCAAGAGTACCCTCGACGTGCTGGCCCGCCATCCCGAGCGCTATCGGGTGCATGCCCTCACGGCGTCCACCAGCAGCGCATCGTTGCGCGAGCAATGCCTGATCCATCGTCCGGCAGTGGCGGTGCTGACGGATGAACGCGAGGCGGCCTGGTTGCGGGAAGAGCTGCGCACCGCCGGGTTGTCTACCGAAGTGCAGGCGGGTGCGACGGCGCTGGTCGAGGTGTCCGAGGCCCCGGAGGTCGACGTGGTGATGGCGGCCATCGTGGGCGCCGCCGGACTGCTGCCGACCCTGGCAGCGGTGCGCGCCGGTAAGCGCGTGCTGCTGGCCAACAAGGAAGCCCTGGTGATGTCCGGGGCGCTGTTCATGCAGGAAGTGGTGCGTCACGACGCCGTGCTTCTGCCCATCGATTCCGAACATAACGCCATCTATCAGTGTCTACCGTCAGACCGTCGCGATGGCCTGGCCGGCATGGGCGTCACCCAGCTGCTGCTGACAGCCTCGGGAGGGCCGTTTCGCGGCTGGAACGCGGCTCGATTGGGCGCGGTGACCCCGGAGCAGGCCTGCGCTCATCCCAATTGGTCGATGGGCCGCAAGATCTCGGTGGACAGTGCCACCCTGATGAACAAGGGGCTCGAGTTGATCGAGGCCTGCTGGCTGTTCGATGCCCGTCCCGATCAGATCGAGGTGGTCGTGCACCCCCAGAGCGTGATTCACTCGATGGCCGCCTACAGCGACGGCTCGGTGATCGCCCAGCTGGGCAATCCGGACATGCGCACACCGATCGCCTTTGGCCTGGCCTGGCCCGACCGCATTGCCGCGGGGGTCGAGCGGCTCGATCTGTTCCGGGTGGCACGTCTCGACTTCGAGCCGGCGGACGAGACGGCTTTCCCCTGCCTGCGCCTGGCCCGCGACGCCATGCTGGCCGGGGGGACGGCACCGGCAGTGCTCAATGCCGCCAACGAGGTGGCGGTGGCGGCCTTCCTGGAGCGGCGCCTCGGGTTCACCGGCATCAGTGAGGTCGTCGAGGCGGTACTCGAGCGCTGCGAGGTGCGTACTGCCGATGAACTGGATGTGATTCTTGCCGAGGATGCCCGGGCGCGCCGTGTCGCCGAGCACTATCTGGCACGTGGATAGAGGTAACGGGTTATGGGCGTGATACAGAACGTGCTGGCGGTCATCGTGGTGTTGGGGCTGCTGATCACCTTTCACGAGTTCGGCCACTTCTGGGTCGCGCGCCGCTGCGGCGTGAAGGTGCTGCGTTTCTCGGTGGGGTTCGGCAAGCCGTTGTGGTCCCGTTTCGACCGGCACGGCACCGAGTTTGCCGTCGCCGCCATCCCCCTGGGCGGCTACGTCAAGATGCTCGACGAGCGCGAGGCCCCGGTGGCGCCGGAAGAGCAGCACCTGGCCTTCAACCGCAAGAATGTCTGGGCGCGCATCGCCATCGTCGTGGCCGGGCCGCTGGCCAACTTCCTGCTGGCGGTGGTGGCCTACTGGCTGCTGTTCGTGGTCGGCACCACGTCGGTCGCACCGGTGATCGGCGAGGTCGCCCCGGATTCCCCGGCGGCCCGGGCCGGCCTGAGTTCAGGGCAGGAAATCACGGCGATCCAGGGCGATCGCACCCGTACCTGGGAAGACGTCAATCTCGAGCTGATCTCGCGGATCGGCCTCGATGGCACGCTCGAGGTGGCGGCCCGGGAGGGCGAGGCGAGCGAGGCGCGAACCTATCGGGTCCAGGTCTCCGACTGGCTGGCACGTCAGGATCCACCCCAGCCCCTGGAGACGCTGGGGGTCATTCCCTGGCGTCCCGACATTCCCCCGGTGCTGGGTCAGGTGCTGGAGGGTGAAGCGGCAGCCCAGGCCGGGCTCGAGCCCGGCGATCGCATCGTCGCCGTGGACGGCCAGTCGCTGGACACCTGGACGGCCTTCGTCGAGGTCGTGCGCGAGCGCCCCGGAGAGCGTCTCTCCCTGCGTATCGAGCGTGACGGGGAGGTGCGCGAACTGGACCTCACTCCGGGCCGGCGCGAGGCCCAGGGGGACCCCATCGGCTATATCGGTGCCGGGGTCGAGACGGTCTCCTGGCCCGAGGAGTATCGGCGCGAGATCCGGTACGGCGCACTGGCCTCGGTGGGACGCTCCCTGGCGCGCACGGCGGACATGACCGTGTTGACCCTGGACTCGATCCGCAAGATGTTCGTCGGCCTGATCTCGCCCTCCAACCTCTCCGGGCCGATCACCATCGCGCGTATCGCCGGCGACACCGCGCGCAGTGGTCTGGAGAGCTTCATCGGCTTCATGGCCTATCTGTCGATCAGTCTCGGCGTGCTCAACCTGTTGCCGATCCCGGTGCTGGACGGCGGCCATCTGCTCTATTATCTGATCGAGGCCGCTCGCGGACGTCCGGTCTCCGAAGCGGCCCAGGCGGTCGGGTTCCGTATCGGCCTGGCACTGGTCGGCACCCTGATGCTGATGGCGCTGTATTTCGACCTGATGCGTCTGTAACCTGCGTAGCCATTCCTGTGACGCTACCAGCGTCTTTCGTCCCGGGGTGATGAGCCGGCAAGCGCCATGGCTGATCTTGCCAGTCACCCCGGTGAGTGTATAAGGTGCCTGTTCAGCGAGCCGGCGGACAACTCAAGCGAAGCGATTGCATGAAATTCAAGACCATCGGATTGGCGGTACTACTGACGTTTACCACCCAGACGGCCCTGGCGGTCGAATTCACCGTCTCCGACATCCGTGTCGAGGGCCTGCAGCGCGTCTCGGCGGCGTCGGTGTTCAACGCCTTCCCGGTGAGCGCCAACGAAAGCGTGGACGATCGTGAACTGGCCGCCGCGGCCAAGGAGCTCTTCGCCACCGGGCTCTTCGATGATGTCCAGCTGGCTCGCGACGGCGACGTGCTGATCATCCGGGTGGTCGAGCGTCCCTCGATCTCGCGCATCGAGATCGAGGGCAACTCGCAGGTCAATGATGAAGATCTGCGCAAGGGCATGGCCGACGCCGGCCTGGCCGAAGGCCAGGTGCTGCAGCGCGCCTCCCTGGATGAAGTGCAGCGCCAGCTGGAACAGCTCTACCACTCCCAGGGCCGCTACAGCGCCAGCATCGACACCTCCATCGAGCCGGTCGATCGCAACCGGGTCCAGGTCAACATCGAGGTCGACGAAGGTGCGGTGGCCAAGATCCGCCAGATCAACATCGTCGGCAATCAGGCCTACAGTGACGAGACGCTGCGCGATCTGATCGAGCTCGAGGACCGCCCGGGGTGGTTCTTCGGCTGGTTCTCCGACGACGAGTATTCCCGGGAGAAGCTCTCCGGCGACCTGGAAACCCTGCGTTCCTATTACCTGGATCGCGGTTACGTCAACTTCGCGATCACCTCGACCCAGGTGGCCATCAGTCCCGACAAGTCGCGGATCTTCGTCACCGTCAACGTCGACGAGGGGCAGCGCTATCGTATCGGCGAGATCAATTTCGCCGGCGACCTGATCCTTGCCGAGCGCCAGGCACGTTCTCTGGTCACCACCGAGGCCGGCGACGTCTACTCTCGCAGTGCCCTGACCCAGTCCGCCGAGGCGTTGCGCCAGAAGCTCGGCGCGGAAGGGTACGCCTTTGCCAATGTCGAGAGCGTTCCGGAGGTCGCCGAGGACGGCGATACCGTCGACGTGACCTTCCTGGTGGAGCCCGGACGGCGCGCCTACGTGCGGCGTATCAATTTCGAGGGCAACACCACCACCCAGGACGAGGTGCTGCGGCGGGAAATGACCCAGATGGAGGGGGCGCCGGCCTCCACCGATCGCATCAGCCAGTCCAAGCGACGCCTGGAGCGCCTGGGCTTCTTCCGCCAGGTCGATGTCGAGACGCGCCCGGTCTCCGGTGAATCGGACCAGGTCGATGTCACCTACAATGTCGAGGAACAGCCGTCGGGGTCGATCTCGGCGAGTGTCGGTTTCTCCCAGAGTGCCGGGTTCATCTACGGGGCTTCCCTGGCACAGAAGAACTTCCTGGGCACCGGCAACCAGGTCAACGTCGGTGCCCAGAAGAGCGATACCTTCACCAGCGTGAACTTCGGTTTCACCGATCCCTACTGGACCCTGGACGGCATTTCCCGAGGCTACAATCTCTTTTATCGGGAGACCGATTACGAGGATTCCGACGTCTCCACCTACTCCACCGACTCCTACGGCGGCAGCATCGACTTCGGTTATCCGATCAACGAGTTCAGCCGCCTCAACTTCGGGGTCGGCCTCGAGGACCTGTCGATCGAGACCTATCGCGACACGCCGCTCGAGATCGTCGAGTACACCAATACCCAGGGCGAGGACGCGACCAGCTACAAGCTCACCGCCAGTTGGACGCGCAACAAGCTCAATCGCGGCATCATGCCCACCGACGGCAGCTACCAGCGGGTCTCCCTGGAGACCGCGGTACCGGGGTCGGATGCCGAATACTACAAGGTGCGTTATCGTGGCCAGAAGCTCTTCGAGCTGAACCCCGACTGGTCGCTCAAGTTCGGCACCGAACTGGGCTACGCCGACACCATCGGCAACGATCCTTACCCCTTCTACGAGAACTTCTACTCTGGTGGCCTGGGTTCCGTGCGCGGCTTCACCGGCAACACCCTGGGGCCCAAGACCACCGCGAACAACTTCGGCGATGACGACACCCTGGGCGGTAACGTGCTGGTCGAAGGCACGGTCGAGCTGATCTATCCCTTCCCTTGGGTGGAAGACCGGCGGTCGCTGCAGACCAGCGTCTTCTTCGATGCCGGCAATACCTACCTGACCGATTGCTATGATGTCCCGGAAGGGGAGACCTCGACCTGCGAAAGCGGCGTGGATCTCGGAGAATTGCGCTACAGCGTCGGCCTGGGCCTGACCTGGTTGACCCCGGTGGGGCCCCTGACCTTCAGCGTGGCCAACCCCCTCAACGACGAAGATGGAGACGATACCCAGACCTTCCAGTTCTCGCTAGGTCAGACCTTCTAGATTCCGTGCAAAAGTTCTGGCCCGGCGAGGCTGATCAAGGAGAGGGGGCATGCGCAACTCGACCGGAACGGTACATCCAGGAACAGGCTGCGCCAGCGCCGCGTCGAGCACTCGTCTCGCCAGGACTCGGGGGGCCGTCCAGGGCCCCAACGTCAATTAACCTCGGGTGCCCCGCTGGGGCCTGTTCGCTACCGCCATGAACAAGACCAACAGCCTTTCCTTCCCCCTGGCCGAACTGGCCGAACGTCTCGGGGCGACCCTCGTCGGTGATGGCGAGCAGCGCGTCACGGGCCTCGCGACCCTGAGCGATGCCGGTCCCGAGGAGATCAGCTTTCTGGCCAACAAGGCCTACCTCAAGCATCTCGCTACCACCCGCGCCGCCGCGGTGTTGCTGCATCCTGCCCATGCCGGCGAGAGCCCCGTCGGCACGGCACGTCTCGAGCTGGACAACCCCTACCTGGCCTATGCGCAACTCTCGCGACTGTTCGATCCGTTGGCGGCGCGTGACTCCATCGGAATCCACGCGTCGGCCGTCGTCGCCGACGGCACGACCCTTGGACGCAACGTGGAGGTCGGCCCCCAGGCGGTCATCGAGGAAGGCGTCACCCTGGGGGACGACGTCGTCGTGGGCCCCGGCAGCGTGGTGGGGGCCCATTCCGTCATCGGCGCCGGCTCGCGCCTGCATGCCAACGTGACGGTCTACCACGGCGTCGTGATCGGCGAGCGGGCGATCCTGCACAGCGGTTGCGCCATCGGTGGCGACGGCTTTGGCTTCGCCCACGATGGGAACGGTTGGCACAAGATCGCCCAGCTCGGCGGCGTGATCCTGGGAAATGACGTCGAAGTCGGCAGTTGTTCGAGCATCGACCGAGGCGCCCTGGGTGATACGGTGATCGGTGACGACGTCAAGATCGACAGCCAGGTGCAGATCGCGCATAACGTGCAGATCGGCGATCATAGCGCGCTGGCAGGCTGTGTGGGGATCGCCGGCTCGACCAGGGTGGGTCGCCATTGCATGCTCGGCGGCGGCGTGGGGCTTGCCGGGCACCTTACCCTGTGCGATGGCGTGCAGGTGACCGGCATGAGCCTGGTGACCAACTCCATCACCCAGCCGGGCGTCTATTCGTCCGGCACCGGAGCCATGAACAACGCGCTGTGGCGCAAGAATGCCGTGCGCTTCAAGCAGCTCGACGACATCGCCAAGCGGGTGGCACGACTCGAGCGCGACAATCGGAGCTAGTAAATGGCTGTCAGATATCACACATGACGCTATAATCCACCGCCGACCCCGGCCGGCAGAAGCCTGCCACTCGATGCCTACCCTGCGCGGGTAGGCATTACGCACTTTCAGAGGTTGCACCGATGGTAATGGACATCAACGAGATTCGTGAGTATCTGCCCCACCGCTATCCATTCCTGCTGGTGGATCGTGTGGTGGAGCTCGGGGTGGGCGAATTCATCGTCGCGTACAAGAACGTCAGCATCAACGAGCCGTTCTTCAATGGCCACTTTCCTCACCATCCGATCATGCCGGGGGTATTGATCATCGAGGCCCTGGCACAGGCGTGTGGCATTCTCGGGTTCAAGACCGTCAACAAGCTGCCTGCCGACGGCTATGTCTACTACCTGGTCGGCAGCGACAACGCACGTTTCAAGCGCCCCGTCATGCCCGGCGACCAGCTTCGCCTGGAGGCCCGGGTGATTCGTGGCAAGCGTGGTATCTGGAAGTTTGCCTGCCGTGCTACCGTCGATGGTGAACTGGCTTGCGAGGCCGACATCATCTGTGCCGAGAGGAAGGTAGCTTGATTCATCCCACCGCCATCGTCGATCCTGCCGCTCTTCTGGCCGATGACGTCGAGGTCGGCCCGTTCAGTGTCATCGGTCCGGATGTCGAGATCGGTGCAGGGAGTCGCATCGGGCCTCACGTCGTCATCCAGGGGCCGACGCGCCTGGGCCGTCGCACCCGTGTCTTCCAGTTCGCGTCGGTCGGCGAGGAGTGCCAGGACAAGAAGTATGCCGGCGAACCCACCCGCCTGGAGATGGGCGACGACAACATCATTCGCGAAGGCGTGACCCTGCACCGCGGCACCGTCCAGGATCGTGGCGTGACCACCATCGGCAGCCGCAACCTGCTGATGGCCTATGCCCACGTCGGCCACGATTGCGTGATCGGTGACGACTGCATCCTCGCCAACCAGGTGACCCTCGGCGGCCATGTCACGGTGGGCGATCACGTCATCCTGGGCGGGCTGGTCGCCGTTCACCAGTTCTGCCATATCGGGGTCCACGCCATGTGTGGCGGGGGGTCCATCGTCACCAAGGACGTTCCTGCCTACCTGATGATCAACGGCCACCCGGCCCAGGCCCACGGCCTGAACCTGGTGGGATTGAAACGCCGGGGCTTCTCCCGGGAAGCGCTGCACGCCCTGACCGACGCCTATCGCATCGTCTATCGCCAGGGGCTGACCCTGGAGCAGGCGCTGGAGCGGCTCGAGGCCCAGGACTCCAGGCCTGCGGAAGTGGATACCTTCATGGCTTCCCTGCGGGCCTCCACCCGGGGCATCACGCGCTAGCGATGCGGGTGTTCCTGGTCGCGGGCGAACTTTCCGGCGATATCCTCGGGGCCGGATTGATGCAGGCCCTCAAGACGCGCCACCCGGACGTCGAGTTTCGCGGCATCGGCGGGCCACGCATGATCGGCGAAGGGCTCGAAAGTCTCTACCCGCTGGAAACCCTGTCGGTGATGGGCCTGGTCGAAGTGCTCAAGCATCTACCCGAACTGCTGAAGGTGCGCCGTGCGCTCCGGCGCGAGGCCCTGGCCTGGCGACCGGACGTGATGGTCGGCATCGATGCGCCGGACTTCAATCTGGGGCTCGAGAAGCAGCTGCGTGCGGCGGGCATTCCCACCGCTCATTACGTCAGCCCCTCGGTATGGGCCTGGCGCCAGGGCCGGGTCAGGAAGATCGCCCGGGCCGTGGACGCCATCCTGACCTTCCTGCCCTTCGAGGCAGCGTTCTACGAGCGTCACCGGGTGCCGGTCGCCTTTGTCGGCCACCCCCTGGCCGACGACATGCCCCTGGTCAACGATCGTGATGCCGCTCGCCAGGCGCTGGGCCTGAAGGCAGATGTCCCCTTGCTGGCCCTGCTGCCCGGGTCCCGGGCCAACGAGATCCGCTTTCTGGGTGCCACCTTCCTCGAGGCCGCCGAGCGCCTTTGCGAGCGCATCCCGGACCTGGAACTGGTGGTCCCCGCCGCTTCGGCCCTGCGCCATCAGGAGCTGGAGGCGCTGCTCGTGAACCATCCGACATTGACGGAACGCGTGCATCTGTTGGATGGACGCTCAAGAGAAGCCATGACCGCCAGCGATGCCGTGCTTCTGGCCTCGGGTACCGCGGCCCTGGAGGCCATGCTGTGCCATCGGCCGATGGTGGTCGCCTACAGGATGGCACCGACGACCCACTGGCTGGCGCGCCATCTGGTCAAGACCGATTGGATATCGCTACCCAACCTGATCGCCAGGGAGACCCTGGTGCCGGAACTGATACAGCACGCGGCGACTCCCGAGGCGATCGCCGAGCAGCTGGCGGTCTGGTTCGCCGATCCCGGGGCGCGTCAGGACATGGAGCGACGTTTCACGACGCTGCATGCGGCCCTGCAACGCGGTGCCAGCCAGCGGGCCGCCGAGGCGGTGACGGCGGTCGCCGAGAGGCGTCCGCTGCCGGCCCGGGTGCTGCCCGAGAAGATCGAGGAAGTCTCATGATCGCCAGGACACGCCAGATCGCCAACGGCACGTCGGCCGAAGGCACGGACGACTGCGCCGAGGGCTTTCCTCCCCTGGTCGTCGACTATACCGGGGAGTGCCTGGCCGGCGTCGACGAGGTCGGTCGCGGGCCCCTGGTCGGGGCGGTGGTGGCCGCGGCGGTGATTCTCGATCCGTGCCGCCCCATTCCGGGGCTTGGCGATTCCAAGGTGCTTACCGAGAAACGTCGTCAGGCCCTGGCCGTCGAGATTCGCAGCCAGGCCCTGGCCTGGGCGGTGGCCGAGGCGTCACCCGCCGAAATCGATGAACTCAACATCCATCATGCGACGCACCTGGCCATGCGCCGGGCCATCGATGCGCTGACGGTGGCCGCCGAGTTCCTGCTGGTGGACGGCAACTGCCTGCCCGGGCATCATGTCCCGGGGCAGGCGGTGGTCAAGGGCGATGCTCGCCATCCGGCGATCGGTGCTGCCTCGATTCTGGCCAAGGTGGCCCGGGATGCGCAGATGGTGGCGCTCGACGAACGCTTCCCCGGCTACGGATTCGCGCGCCACAAGGGCTATTCGACGCCCGAGCATCTCGAGGCCCTGGCGCGACTCGGCCCGCTGCCCGAACATCGCCGCTCCTTTGCACCGGTGAGGAAGCTGCTCACGCCTTGTCAGGCGTTCTAGGTGCTGCCCCGGCCCGTGCCTATTCATCTCAGTGTTCAACGAGCCCGATCATGACTACGCCCTTCGTTCACCTTCGTGTGCACAGCGAATACTCCCTCGTCGATGGCCTGGTGCGCCTGAAACCCCTGGTCAAGGCCACCGCGGCGGCCGGCATGCCGGCGATCGCCGTGACCGACGAGGCCAACCTGTTCGGACTGGTCAAGGTCTACAAGGCGGCCCAGGGCGAGGGGCTCAAGCCGATCATCGGGGCCGATCTGTGGCTCGAGAACCCTCACGATGCGTCGCACCCCTATCGCCTGACCCTGCTGGCGATGAATGGCGATGGCTATCGCAACCTGACCGAGCTGATCTCCCGCGGCTGGGTCGAGGGACAGCATCAGGGCCTGGCGATTCTCAGAAAGGCGTGGGTATTCGACCAGAGCGAGGGGCTGATCGCGCTCTCCGGTGCCCGGGAGGGGGAGATCGGCCGTTTCCTGCTGGCCGGTCACGAGCGCGACGCCGAAGCGCTGCTCGGCGAATGGCAGTACCATTTCCCGGATCGCTTCTACCTCGAGCTGCAGCGTACCGGCCGTCGTTACGACGAGGAGTGCGTGCATCACTCGGTGGCGCTGGCGGCCCGTACCGGCACGCCCGTGGTCGCCACCAACGACGTGCGCTTCATCGCCCGGGAAGAGTACTGGGCCCATGAGACCCGGGTCGCCATCGGCGAGGGCAAGGCCCTGGACGATCCGCGGCGCGAGCAGCGCTACAGCGAGGAGCAGTACCTCAAGAGCCCCGAGGAAATGGCGGAACTGTTCGCCGACATTCCCGAGGCACTGGAAAACAGCGTGATGATCGCCGCACGCTGCAACGTCGACGTGCGTCTCGGCGAGATCTTCCTTCCGGAGTTTCCCATCCCGGAAGGCATGTCCCTGGAGGAGTATTTCCGCCAGGTGTCCCACGACGGCCTCACCGAGCGCCTCGACCAGCTCTTCGACGGCCCCGATGCGATCTACGCCGGACGCGACCGCACCGAGCACGAACCGGCCTATCGCCAGCGCCTGGATTTCGAGCTGGACATCATCATCAAGATGGGCTTCCCGGGCTACTTCCTGATCGTCATGGACTTCATCCAGTGGGCCAAGGACAACGACGTGCCGGTGGGGCCCGGACGAGGCTCCGGGGCCGGGTCGCTGGTGGCCTACGCCCAGAAGATCACCGATCTCGACCCTCTGGAGTACGACCTGCTGTTCGAGCGTTTCCTCAACCCGGAACGTGTCTCGATGCCCGACTTCGACGTCGACTTCTGCATGGAGAAGCGCGACAGCGTCATCGAGTACGTGGCCAGCCGTTACGGGCGCGATGCGGTCTCCCAGATCGTCACCTTCGGCACCATGGCCGCCAAGGCGGTGGTGCGCGACGTGGCGCGTGCCCAGGGCAAGCCCTACTCCCTGGGGGACAAGCTCTCCAAGCTGATCCCCTTCGAGGTCGGCATGACCCTGGCCAAGGCCCACGAGCAGGAAGAGGCCTTGCGCGACTATCTGGCCGGCGACGAGGAAGCCCAGGAAATCTGGGACATGGCGCTCAAGCTCGAGGGCATCACCCGGGGCACGGGCAAGCACGCCGGCGGGGTGGTGATCGCGCCGACCAGGCTCACCGACTTCTCGCCGCTCTTGTGCGACGAGGAGGGCAACGGCCTGGTGGTGCAGTTCGACAAGAACGACGTCGAGGAGGCGGGGCTGGTCAAGTTCGACTTCCTTGGCCTGCGCACCCTGACCATCATCGACTGGGCCCTGGAGATGGTCGACGAGATGCGGTCCCGGGACGGTCTCGGTCCCCTGGACATCGCCAGCATCCCGCTGGATGACGGACCGACCTTCGAGATGCTCAAGAAGGCCGAGACGACGGCGGTCTTCCAGCTCGAGTCCCGCGGCATGAAGGAGCTGATCAAGCGACTGCTGCCGGATTCCCTGGAGGACATGATCGCCCTGGTGGCGCTGTTCCGCCCCGGCCCCCTGCAGTCGGGCATGGTCGACGACTTCATCAACCGCAAGCACGGTCGCGCCGAGCTCTCCTATCCGCACCCGGACTACCAGCACGACTGGCTCAAGCCGGTGCTCGAGCCGACCTACGGCGTCATCCTCTACCAGGAGCAGGTGATGCAGATCGCCCAGGTGCTGGCCGGCTACAGCCTGGGCCAGGCCGACATGCTGCGCCGGGCGATGGGCAAGAAGAAGCCCGAGGAGATGGCCAAGCAGCGCGCCGGCTTCCTCGAAGGCTGTGCCGCCAACGGCATCGAGGAGGATCTTGCCGGCAACATCTTCGATCTGGTGGAAAAGTTCGCCGGTTACGGCTTCAACAAGTCGCATTCGGCAGCCTACGGCCTGGTCTCCTACCAGACCGCCTGGCTCAAGACCCACTATCCGGGGCCGTTCATGGCCGCGGTGCTCTCCACCGAGATGGACAACCTCGACAAGGTGGTGCCGCTGATCGAGGAGTGTCGCAATCTCGGCCTGACGGTGACCCCGCCGGACGTCAATGTCGGGGGCTACAAGTTCACCGTCGACAGCGAGGGACGGGTAGTCTACGGCCTGGGAGCGATTCGCGGGGTCGGCGAGGGGCCGATCGGCGCGATCGTCGAGGCCCGGGGCACGGGCGGCGAGTTCCTCGACCTGTTCGATTTCTGCCGGCGTGTCGATGCCCGGCGCCTGAACAAGCGCACCCTGGAAGCGCTGATTCGCTCCGGCGCACTGGACAACCTGGGGCCATCCCGGGCGGTGCTGAGTGCGGCCCTGGAGGATGCCCTCAAGGCGGCCGCCCAGAGCTCCACCAACGCCAGCCTGGGGATGATCGACATGTTCGGCGAGGCCTTCGCCGAACCCGAGGCCGGCGACGCCTACCGGGACTACCGAAACGTGCGCGACTGGAGCGACAAGCAGCGCCTGGCCGGCGAGAAGGAGACCCTGGGGCTCTATCTGACCGGCCATCCCATCGACGAATACGAGAAGGAGCTCTCGCGCTTCGTCTCGACCCGCATCGTCGACCTCAAGCCCTCTCGGGAGCCGCAGCGGGTCGCCGGGCTGGTGGTGGCGATGCGCACCATGAAGTCCAAGCGTGGCGACACCATGGCCTTCGTCACCCTGGATGACCGTACCGGGCGCATCGAGGCCTCGCTGTTCGGCGAGCTGTTCGATCAGGTTCGCCATTCCCTGGCCCCGGATCAGGTGCTGATCGTCGAGGGCGAGGTGCAAAGCGACGATTTCTCCGGCGGACTGCGCCTGAGAGGCAAGGAGCTCACCCTGATGGTCGATGCGCGCACCCGCTACGGCGAAGCGCTGGAACTGTCGGTGGACGGGCGTCGCCTCAACGGGCGCTTCGTCTCCAGCCTGCGGGAGAGTCTCGACCCCTGGCGCGACGCTTCCGGGCTGCCGGTGCGCGTCAAGTATCGCAATGCCGAGGCCAGTGGCTGGCTGGAACTGGGCAGCGACTGGCGGGTGTCGCCCGCCGACGATCTGATCGTCGCCCTGCGTGAGGTCGAGGGCCAGGACGGGGTGCGCCTGAAGTATCGCGGTTGATGCCCGTCTCTTTCCCGCGTCTTGCGTGAGCGAGTCAAGGTGCGATAATGCGCTGCAGATCAGGAGCAGGTTCTTAGGGCCGACAGCTTCAAGCTGCCTATTTCAACAAGCAGATACGCCATGAATCCCAATTATCTCGATTTCGAACAGCCGATCGCCGAGTTGCAGGCAAAGATAGAGGAACTGCGGCTGGTCGGTAACGACAGCAAGATCAACATCAGTGACGAAATCGACAGGCTCGAGGAGAAGAGCAAGAAGCTCACCGAGTCGATCTTTCGTGACTTGACGGCCTGGCAGGTGTCGCAGCTGTCGCGCCACCCCCAGCGCCCCTACACCCTCGACTATCTGGAAACCATCTTCAACGACTTCGACGAGTTGCACGGTGACCGTCATTTCGCCGACGATGCCGCCATCGTCGGCGGCGTCGCCCGTCTGGACGACCGGCCGGTGATGGTCATCGGCCACCAGAAGGGGCGCGACGTCCGCGACAAGGTGCGGCGCAACTTCGGCATGCCGCGCCCCGAAGGGTATCGCAAGGCCTGTCGCCTCATGGAGATGGCCGAGCGTTTCAAGATGCCGGTGCTCACCTTCATCGATACCCCCGGGGCCTATCCCGGGATCGACGCCGAGGAACGCGGCCAGTCCGAGGCTATCGCCTACAATCTTGCGGTCATGTCGCGGCTGAAGACCCCCATCGTTTCCACCGTGGTCGGCGAGGGCGGTTCCGGCGGGGCGCTCGCCATCGGCGTGTGCGACGAGCTGATGATGCTGCAGTACTCGACCTATTCGGTGATCTCGCCGGAAGGCTGCGCCTCGATCCTCTGGAAGAGCGCCGAGAAGGCCTCCGAGGCGGCTCATGCCATGGGTATCACCGCCGAGCGCCTCAAGGAGCTGGGCTTCGTCGATACCCTTGTCGAGGAGCCGCTGGGCGGCGCCCATCGTTTCCCGCAGATCACCGCCGATCGAATCAAGGAAGGGCTCCTGGCGAGTCTGGAGCGGTTGCAGGGAATGGCGACCGAGGAACTGCTTGAACGGCGTTACGAACGTCTGATGAGCTATGGCGCGCCAGCCTGATCGTATGGCGCCTGCTGCGATCGCCAAATCCAGCGTTGAAAAAGACCTCTAGATGCTCATTTATGCGCATATAAACTCCGCTCTGTCGGTCTTTTTCGCCTTGTCTTGGCCGCGCTCGCGACGCCGCTATTTCGATCAGGCCATTTGCTCGGGGATCCGATAGCTCAGGAGAGCCCAGCCATGTCGCTCCAGACGCTGATCGATGATGCCTTGGCAACGAAGCCCCCTGATAGGCCCGTATGGATCGCTCTATCCGGCGGGCTGGATTCCTGCCTGCTGCTGACCCTGGCGGTGTGTGCCGCTCGCCGGCGTGCCCGCCCCCTCTATGCCCTTCACGTGAATCATGCCTTGCAACCCGCCGCCGCGGATTTCGAGAATCACTGTCGTGTCCTCTGTTCGCGACTCGGGGTGCCGTTCTACGTCGAGCAGGTACGGGTCGAGCCTAGGGGGCAGGGACTCGAGGCGGCGGCCCGGGAGGCGCGCTACGCGGCGTTCCTGCGGCGGGTGAGGCGCGGCGAGACGCTCTGGCTGGCACAGCATGCCGACGACCAGGCCGAGACACTGCTGCTGGCGGGCTTGCGGGGCAGCGGCGTGCGCGGGCTGGCGGGCATGCCGCCGCGCCGGGAGTGGCGAGGCAGGCATCTGGTGCGCCCACTGCTTGCCTGCACACGTCGCGATCTCGAGCATGAGGCTAGCAGACAGGGTGTCGACTGGATCGAGGATCCGAGCAATGCGGATACCGCGCTCGACCGCAACTTCCTGCGCCAGGAGGTCATGCCGCTGCTGGCCGAACGCTGGCCCGAGGCTGCACGCTCGCTTGCCCGAAGCGCCCGTCTCGCCGGAGAGGCCGACCAGTTGCTCGACGAGCTGGCGGCCCTCGATCTCGTGGCGGCAGGGGGGGAGCCGGGCCGTCTGCGCCTGGTCTCGCTCCGGCAGCTCTGCGAATCCCGTCAACGGCTGCTGATTCGCCATGCCTGCCAGTGTCTGGGGTTGCCACCGCCACCGCTGGCGCGCCTGCAGGCCCTGCTATCGCAGCTCGACGCCCGGGGCGATGCCCGGGTGGCGGTCGTCTGGTCCGGCGCCGAGGCGCGGTGCTGGCGCGGCGGGCTGTATCTGCAATCGCCGGAGGTCGAGCCACCGACGGAGTGGCAATGCGAATGGGACGGCCGGCCTGGCCTGATGACGCCGGCGGGGCGCATCGAACACGGCCTGATGCCCGGCGACGGCAGGAGCGGGATCGCCTTGCGGCTGACCCTGCGTCGCGGCGGCGAGCGGATGCACGTGGCCGGACGCGGGCGCCGGGACGTCAAGCGACTGCTTCAGGAAGCGGGAATCCCGCCCTGGCGGCGTTCCCGGCAACTGCTGGCCTGGCAGGAAAACGAGCTCGTGGCGGTGCTGGGCGTCGCCGTGGCCCCGGGGTGGGTACAGAGCGATCAGGTCTCGGCCATGGCCTGATCGACACGCAGGGTGAACCCCGCAGCCTGCTGGTAGCGGCTCTCCTGCCGGAGGTCGTTGAGCAGCAGCGCCCGCTCCGCCAGCGTATCGGAAAGCACGAGGTCCAATGTGTCCCCCTCGGCGCTCAGGGTGAAATCCTGGATGGGCCCTTCAGGCCGTGAATGGTTGAGGATCACGGCCAGGCGCAGCAGTCGTGCCAGCCGGCCGTAGCGCAGTCTCGCCCCACGCGGCTGCGCCTCGAGGGCTGCCAGGGGAAACTTGCGCCGGTGGGCCAGCACCAAAAAGGCCAGCGCCTGCTGCTCGGGACGCGAGAAGCCCGGCAGGTCGGAGTTCTCCAGCAGGTAGGCGCCGTGGCGATGAAACTTGCTGTGCGAGACGGCCAGCCCCAGTTCATGGAGCTTGGCGGCCCAGATCAGGAACTGGCGCTGTTCGCTGCCAAGCTGCCAGGCCTCGCGTACCTGGTCGAAGGCGGCCGCGGCGCTGCCGGCAACGTTGTCGGCCTGGCGCATCTCGATGCCGTAGCGACGGCACAGGCCGTTCAAGGTCTTCAGGCGAGAGTCCTCGGCGGTATTGCGCCCCGCCAGGTCGTAGAGGACCCCCTCGCGCAGGGCGCCATCCGAGTAGCGCATGTGCGTCAGGTCGAAGGCCTCGAAGACCGCACAGAGGATCGCGAGCCCGGCCGGGAAGACCTTGGCGCGATCCTCCTTCAGCCCCTCCATGGCCACCTTGTCGAGCCGCTTGAAGCCGATGACCCGGTCGCGCAGGGCGTGCAACCCTTCCAGTCGAATCAGCCCTTCGGGGCCGTCGCCGCTGGCGGCAAGGATCGATGCGACCGCCTTGATGGTGCCGCTCGAGCCGACCGGGTCGGCCCAGCCCAGCTCCCGATAAGGACGGCGAATGTTGGCCAGTTCGGAAAGGGCGGCCAGTTCGGCCCGACGAAAGCGCTTTTCCGAGAGTTCGCCGTCGGCGAAGAAGCGCCTCGTGTAGGCGACACAGCCCATGTGCAGGCTTTCCAGGGCCAGGGGTTCGAAACGCTCGCCGATGATGAACTCCGTCGAGCCGCCGCCGATATCCACGATCAGGCGCTTGCCGTGCACGTCGGCCAGGGCGTGGGCCGCTCCCAGATAGATGAGGCGCGCCTCTTCGCGGCCGGCAATGATCTCGATCTCGTGGCCCAGCAGCGCCTCGGCCCGCTCGATCAGTTCACGGCTATTGCAGGCGTCGCGCAGGGCGTTGGTACCCACGATGCGCAGATGGGGCGAGGGTATGCCCTCGATGAAGGAGGCGAATTGCGCGAGGCAAGCCAGGGCCCGCTGCATGGCAGCTTCGTTCAGGACGCCATCGTCATCGAGGCCGGCGGCCAATTGCACCTTCTCGCCGAGCTTGGCGACCACCTGCAGCTGGTCATGCTGATAGTTGGCGACCAGCAGATGAAAGCTGTTGGAGCCCAGGTCGATGGCCGCGAGGCGGCGGGGTTCCGGTGCATCGGCATGCGGCATCCTGCTCATGCGCTGTCCCTGTGTTGATGATGCTGCAAGGGTGCTGGGCCCCGCAGAGCTTGTCAATCGCGCCCGGGCATCGTCCAATGGACGCTGCAATGGATGTGTCAAGCCGAGGAAGACGATGGCCGAAAAAGCCGTGAAATGGCTCTCCGATACCGCCCTGGAAGAGGTGCTCGCACTGCCCGGTGCTGTCCTGGTGGTCTTCACCGCCGCCTGGTGCGTGCCCTGCCAGACGTTGATGTCACGCCTGGAGCGGGTTCTGGAACGCCCCGGGATGCAGTGTCGTGGTTATCTCGTCGATACCGACCGCTATCCCGAGGCGGCCTTGAAATACAACGTACGCGGCATGCCCACGCTGCTGCTGTTCGTCGACGGGGACCTCGAAGCCTCGCGGGTCGGCGCCATCGACGAGGTGCAGCTCGAGACCTTCCTCCTCGCTGCCCCCTGATCCACCCTGCAATTCGAGTCATGTCGCGTTGACGACAGGGCTTGCGTTTGACGGCGGGCTTCACTAACATCGAGTCGTTCGCCTGTTCCGAATACTTTCCGATCGTTACGCGATCAATTTCCAAGTCGTCAGTAGCCCACTGATTCACCCTGCGATCGATCGCCTCGATCGACAACGGTTGAATGACATCAGGCAACAAGAACAGCACCTCCCTCGATGCCGATAGCGATCATGGTCTCCGCTGGAGCCGCCATCAGATGAGCCTATCCGGCGAGCGGAAACCCTCGGGCCTCTGAACGCATTGCGCGGCGCATCGACACCGCCTCCTGTCCTATTCCGGCGCACGCCGCCACGCTGACAAGAGCAACTTCTGAACAAACCGATGAATCTTACCGAACTCAAGCAAAAGACCGTGCCGGAACTGCTGGAAATCACCCAGCAGATGGGTATCGACAATCTGGCCCGTTCCCGCAAGCAGGACATCATCTTTGCCATCTTGAAGAAGCATGCCAAGAGCGGCGAGGACATCTATGGCGATGGTGTGCTGGAAATCCTCCAGGATGGCTTCGGCTTCCTGCGCAGCGCCGACAGTTCCTATCTTGCGGGGCCAGACGATATCTATGTCTCGCCGTCGCAGATTCGTCGCTTCAACCTGCGCAAGGGCGATTCCATCTCCGGCAAGATTCGCCCGCCCAAGGAAGGGGAGCGCTACTTCGCGCTGTTGAAGGTCAACCAGATCAACTTCGACAAGCCCGAAAACGCCAAGCACAAGATCCTCTTCGAGAACCTCACCCCGCTGTTCCCCCAGGAACGTCTGGTCATGGAGATCGGCAACGGCTCCACCGAGGATCTCACCGCCCGCATCATCGATCTCACCGCCCCCATCGGCAAGGGCCAGCGTGGCCTGATCGTCTCGCCCCCCAAGGCGGGCAAGACGCTGATGCTGCAGAACATCGCCACCTCGATCACCCGCAACAACCCCGAGTGCCATCTGATCGTGCTGCTGATCGACGAGCGCCCCGAAGAGGTGACCGAGATGTCGCGCACCGTGCGCGGCGAGGTGGTGGCCTCGACCTTCGACGAGCCACCGGCCCGACACGTGCAGGTCGCCGAGATGGTGATCGAGAAGGCCAAGCGCCTGGTCGAGCACAAGAAGGACGTGGTCATCCTGCTCGACTCCATCACGCGCCTGGCGCGGGCCTACAATACCGTGGTGCCGTCCTCCGGGAAGGTGCTCACCGGGGGTGTCGATGCCCATGCCCTGGAGAAGCCCAAGCGCTTCTTCGGTGCCGCACGCAACATCGAGGAGGGCGGCAGCCTGACCATTCTCGCCACCGCGCTGGTCGACACCGGTTCGAAGATGGACGAGGTGATCTTCGAGGAGTTCAAGGGCACCGGCAACATGGAAGCCCACCTCGACCGCAAGCTGGCCGAGAAGCGCGTCTACCCGGCGCTCAACATCCGCCGTTCCGGCACTCGCCGCGAGGATCTGATCGCCTCGGAAGACGAGATGCAGCGCATGTGGATCCTGCGCAAGCTGCTTCACCCGATGGATGATACCGCGGCGACCGAGTTCCTGATCGATCGCCTCAAGGATACCAAGACCAACCTGGAATTCTTCGAGGCCATGAAGAGACGTTGATTCTGCCCTGCTGCGCTCGACGATACGGCGTTGGAAAACGGCTTAAGCTACTCATTTACTAAAGTAAACTCCGTGCTCGCGCCGTTTTCCGCCTTGTCTCGTCTTCGCTCGCAACGGCCAGCTCTCAACGTCTTCTCTGAAGAACTCCAGCGCGAGCGGCGCCGAGGCCAGGTCGGCGCGAAGGTCCTTTTCCATGGATGGAAAAGGTAGCGCCCAGGGAGGGGTTTACAGCGCCTTCGCAAAGACCTGGCCTCGGAAAAGCCGCGTAGCTATAGCACCAGGCCAGGCATTGAAAGAAGGGGCGGCATGCTATGCTGCCCCTTCTGTCGTTCGGGAGATGGTAATCGCATGAAATACAAGGATTTACGCGAATTCATCGCGGGGCTGGAAAAGAACGGCGAGCTCACGCGCGTGACCGCCGAGGTGGATCCCTACCTGGAAATCACCGAGATCTGCGATCGTACCCTGCGTGCCGGCGGTCCGGCGCTGCTGTTCGAGAACGTCAAGGGCCATGCCATGCCGGTGCTCGGCAACCTGTTCGGCACGCCGAAGCGGGTCGCGCTGGGCATGGGCCAGGAGTCGGTGACGGCCCTGCGCGAGGTGGGGGAGTTGCTGGCCTTCCTCAAGGAGCCGGAACCCCCCAAGGGCTTCCGTGACGCCCTCGACAAGTTGCCGGTCTTTCGCCAGGTGATGAGCATGGGGCCCAAGACGCTCAAACGTGCCCCGGTACAGGAGGTGGTGCTCGAGGGCGACGCGGTCGATCTCGATCGCATCCCCATCCAGCACTGCTGGCCCGGCGACGTGGCCCCGCTGGTGACCTGGGCCCTGGTGGTGACCAAGGGGCCCCACAAGGAGCGCCAGAACCTGGGGATCTACCGGCAGCAGAAGCTGACCAAGAATCGCCTGATCATGCGCTGGCTGTCGCATCGCGGTGGCGCGCTGGACTTCAAGGAGTGGGGCGAGGCCCATCCCGGCGAACCCTTCCCGGTGGCGGTGGCACTGGGCGCCGATCCGGCGACCATCCTCGGTGCGGTCACCCCGGTGCCGGACACCCTGTCGGAATACGCCTTTGCCGGGTTGCTGCGCGGGTCGCGCACCGAACTGGTCAAGTGCGGGCACGCGGACCTCGAGGTGCCGGCCTCCAGCGAGATCGTCCTCGAGGGCTTCATCCATCCCGACGACACCGCGCCAGAGGGGCCGTTTGGCGACCATACCGGCTACTACAATGAAGTCGAGACCTTCCCGGTATTCACCGTCGAGCGCATCACCCATCGGCGCGATCCGATCTATCATTCGACCTATACCGGCCGCCCGCCGGACGAGCCGGCCATCCTCGGGCTCGCACTCAACGAGGTCTTCGTGCCGATCCTGCGCAAGCAGTTTCCCGAGATCGTCGACTTCTACCTTCCCCCGGAGGGCTGCTCCTACCGCATGGCGGTGGTCACCATGAAGAAGCAGTACCCAGGCCATGCCAAGCGGGTGATGATGGGCGTATGGAGTTTCCTGCGCCAGTTCATGTACACCAAGTTCGTGATCGTGCTCGATGACGATGTCGATGCGCGCCACTGGGAGGATGTGATCTGGGCCATTACCACGCGCATGGACCCGGCACGGGATACGGTGATGGTGGAGAACACGCCGATCGATTATCTCGATTTCGCCTCGCCGGTGGCGGGGCTGGGCTCGAAGATGGGACTGGATGCCACCGCCAAGTGGCCTGGCGAGACCGATCGCGAATGGGGAGTGCCGATCGGCATGGATGCCGAGATCAAGGCACGCGTCGATGCGCGCTGGGAAGAGCTGGGCATCGTCCTGCCCGGCGCGATGGATCGATGAATCGCTTCGACAACACAATGAGGACAGCATGACGGCAAGGACTCTGACCTGTCACGTGAGCGCGGTGGAGGATCTGACACCCGATGTCTTTCGCGTGCATCTCGAGGGCCGCGCGGAAGCGATGGCCCATGCCCCCGGGCAGTACCTGGAACTCAAGCTCGAGGAGGATATCTGGGTGCCCTTTTCCATCGCCAACGCCCATCGTGGCGATGGGACCATCGAGCTGCACATCCAGCATTGGCCGGAGCACGAGAATTCCCAGCGGCTGCGGGAGCTGATTCTCGATTCTGGAGTACTGACGGTGCGCTTGCCCGGTGGCGAATGCCGTCTGGACCCCGACAGCTCGCGCCCGCTGCTGCTGATCGCCGCGGGCACGGGCTTCGCGCAGATGAAGGCCTTGCTGGAAGCCGCCCTCGCCGCTGACCAGGCGCTGCCCGTGTCGTTCTGGTGGGCGGTGCGCGAGCGCCGGGACTTCTATCTCGAGAGCCTTGCACGAACCTGGGCCGAGACCCATGCGAACTTCAGCTTCCATGCGGTGGCCGAGACGCCGCTCGAGCCGGGGTTCGACAGCGAGCGGGTGACAGGGCATCAGGGACGCATCGACGAGGTCCTGGCGGCGAATCTCGAGAACGTCTCGGCGTACGATGTCTATCTGTCCGGCTCCCCGGGCATGGTCTATGCCTGTATCGATACCCTGAAGCCCTTGGGGTTGAATCCCGAGCGGGTATTTTCCGATGTCTTCACCTACGCACCCCGGGAGTCGTCACCCCACCCGTGACGCGCTAAGATGAGTGTCCCCTGATTTGATTCGAAGGAGACGAATGCATGGCGGAATACGATCCCAACTTCAAGGATAAAAGCGGCTTCATGGCACTCTTCCTGGGACTGGTGGTAGTGGTGGGCATGAGCGCACTGCCCGCGACCATTGTCTGGGTACAATATTTCGAGTGACGGTTGCCAACGCACGCTGGCCGTGTAGGATAGTAGTCAACCAAGGAGACACCCATGCAGCCTGCCCTTCATAGCCGACCCGTATCCGACGCCCAGCATGCGCTGGCGATGGTGCGTGAGTGCTACCGGGGCGGCTACTGGCGCTGGTTTAGCCGTGGTGCGCCCGGCGGTTCGGCCCAGACGAACTGAACCGAGAGGCGCATCCTGAACCAGCAGGGTTGCCTCCGTCCCCAAGCATCAACCCCCCGGTGGCAACCCACCGGGGGGTTTTTGTTGAAGGCAAGCACCACGCGATCCATCAAGGAGACTGGACCATGACCACCGCACTCTTCGCCTGCCGAGCTGAAGCAACCGGCTATCGTGACGAGGGGTATTGGCGATTTAACAGCGCCCGGTCGGTACAGTCTGCCGCCTCTGGCCGGGAACACATCGGTGGCCCACGACATTCCCGATGTAGCCCGCTGGGCTCATGAATCTCGCCCAGGCGAGCCGGCCAGGAAACAGGATGATGAACGCACAAGTGCCCAAGGTTGAAGCCGCTATCGAATCACGTCACCCCTCGAGTCGCGAGCGGGTGCTGCCGACCCCCGCCGAGCTGCGTCAGCAGCTACCCCTCGATGCCGAACTTCGCGCCCGGATCACCGCTCAGCGCCAGGCGGTGCGCGCCATTCTCGACGGTCGTGACGACCGCCTGCTGGTGGTGTTGGGGCCCTGCTCGATACACGATCCCGAGGCGGCGCTCGAATACGCCGAACGTCTTGCCGGACTGGCCGAGCAGGTGGCCGACCGCGTCCAGCTCGTCATGCGGGTCTATGTCGAGAAGCCCCGCACCACCGTAGGCTGGAAGGGGCTGGCCTACGATCCGCACCTGGACGGCAGCGACGACATGGCCCATGGCCTGGCGTTGTCACGTCGACTGATGCGCGATATCGCCGCCCTGGGGCTACCGGTCGCTACCGAGCTGTTGCAGCCCATGGCGGCTCCCTATTTCGAGGATCTGCTGAGCTGGGCGGCCGTCGGCGCGCGCACCACCGAGTCCCAGGTGCATCGCGAACTGGCCAGCGGGCTCGAGGCGGCGGTAGGCTTCAAGAACGCCACCGATGGCGGGGTAGGGGTGGCCATCGACGCCATGCATGCCGCGGCCCATCCCCAGAGCCATTTTGCCATGGATGCCCAGGGCCGGCCGATCATGCGCGAGACCCAGGGCAACCCGCACACCCACCTGGTGCTGCGCGGTGGCCACGACCAACCCAATCACGACACCGTCAGCGTCGCGGCCTGTCGCCGGGCGATGCGGGAGGCAGGGCTCGAGCCGCGGATCATGGTCGACTGCAGCCATGCCAATTCGCGCAAGGACCATCGACGCCAGAGCGAGGTGCTGCTGGACGTGCTCGCCCAGCGCCTGCGTGGCGATACCAGCCTGGTAGGCGTGATGCTGGAGGGGCACCTGCATGAAGGCAGACAGCCCCTGCACCCGGGAGCGCTGCGTTACGGCGTCTCGATCACCGATGCCTGCCTGGGATGGGAGGCGACCGACGATCTGCTGCGGCGCGCGGCAGAGCGCTTGCGCAACGGGTCGAATGAGTGACGGCAGGCATGGGTTTTCGCTTCGAGCATCACGACCCCGGGCAGTTTCGTCGCAAGTCACGCCTCATGGCGGTCGTCGTGACCGGGCAATTCATCGTCCTGGGAGTGTTGTTTTCGCAGGTGCTGACCGCCCGGTTCGGTTCGAGCCTGGGCATGAATGCGCTGGGGGTCCTGCTGGGTTTGCTGACGACCAGCGTGGTGGTGGCGGTGCTTCGCGAACGGCCCTGGCTGGCGGACCAGCGTTATGCCTGGGAGCTCAAGCATCACCTGGCCCGGGTCAGTGCGCATCTGTCGACACTTCGAGACGCCGGCCTGGAGCGCCACGATCCCCGCGCCCTGGACCTGCTGGCGTTCTATCACCAAGGCATGCAGCAATTGGCCGAACTCAATGGGCGCACCCCGGACGACGACAGCGAGCGTCTTGCCGAGCGCCTGCGGGTACGTCGGGTTCGCGAATCGCTGAACATGCCGGTAGAGGTCGACGGCCTCGATCCCGGGACATTGAAGGCCTTTCGCGAGGCGTAACTAAGGCTTGGCGGCATAGGCGTACAACAGTGTCTCCTGGGCGCTGATCGGCGCGGCATCGCCGGCCTCCTGCTTCTGATAGCTGCCGTCCTCAAGCAGCAGCCAGCTCTGGCAGTTGTCCACCAGGTAGGTCTCCAGGTCCTTGCGTACCCGCTGGGCGAGTTTCTTGTCGAGGATCGGGAAGCAGGTCTCCACCCGGTGAAACATGTTGCGCTCCATGAAGTCCGCGCTGGAGGCCCACGCCTCCGGTTTGCCATCGTTGTGAAAATAGAACACCCGGGTATGTTCGAGGAAGCGGCCAATGATCGAGCGCACGGTAATGTTGTCCGAGATGCCGGGCACGCCCGGGCGCAGACAACACATGCCACGGATGATCAGGTCGCACTTCACGCCGACCCGGGAGGCACGGTAGAGGGCGCGAATCAGGCGAGGCTCGGTGAGGGAGTTGCACTTGATGATCAGGTGACTCTTCTTGCCTTTCTCGGCAAGTCTGGCTTCACGATTGATCATCTCGACCAGGCGCTCATGAAGCACGAAGGGCGCATGCAGGAGGGTGGCGATGTTGCGGGGCTTGCCCATGCCCGAGAGCTGCTGAAAGACCCTGTGGACATCCTCGCAGAGCGTCTCGTTGGCGGTGAGCAGGCTGTAGTCGGTATACAGCTTGGCCGTCTTGGAGTGGTAGTTCCCCGTGCCGAGGTGAACGTAGTAGCGCAGTTCGCCCTTCTCCCGGCGCACGATATGCACCATCTTGGCGTGGGTCTTGTAGGCCATGACACCATAGATGACGATGGCACCGGCTTCCTGCAGTCGCGAGGCCAGGGCCAGGTTGTCGGCTTCGTCGAAGCGTGCGCGAAGCTCGATGACCACCGTCACTTCCTTGCCGTTGCGTGCCGCATCGACCAGGGCGCCGACGATCGGCGAGTCGGCGCCGGTGCGGTACAGCGTCTGCTTGATCGCCAGCACGTCGCTGTCCCGAGCCGCTTCCCGGAGCAGATCCTCGATCGGGGCGAAAGACTGGAAGGGGTGATGGAGCAGGATGTCGCCCTGGCGAATGGTGTCGAACAGGCTGCCCTCGGCGCGGAGTTCCTTGGGGAGCCCGGCGGTGAAGGGGCGGTAGAGCAGGTCGGGGCGATCCATGCTGCCGATCAAGGCCATCATGCGTATCAGGTTGACCGGTCCGTTGACACGGTAGAGATCCTGTTCCTCGAGCTCGAACTGCTTGAGCAGGAAGGCCGCCAGGTCATCGGGGCAGTTGTCCGCCACTTCCAGCCGCACGCCATCGCCGTAGCGCCTGGCCAGCAGTTCGCCACGCAGCGCCGAGGCCAGGTCGGAGACCTCTTCGGGATCGACGGCCATGTCGGCGTTGCGAGTCAGGCGGAACTGGTAGCAGCCATGCACCTTCATGCCGGGGAAGACTTCCTGGGCATGGGCATGGATCATCGAGGAGAGGAACAGGTAGTCGGCATAGCCTTCCCCGGCCAGCGCCTCGGGCAGGCGAATCAGGCGAGGCAGCGAGCGTGGCGCGGGCAGGATCGCCAGGCCCCCTTCCCGGCCGAAGGCATCCTGGCCTTCCAGCTCGACGATGAAGTTGAGGCTCTTGTTGACCAGCCGGGGGAAGGGATGCGACGGATCGAGCCCGATGGGGCTGATCACCGGCATGACCTCTTCCTCGAAGTAGTCACGGACCCACTCGCGCTGGGCATCGGTCCACTGGTTACGGCGCCGGAAGCGAATCCTTTGCGCTTCCAGGGCGGGCAACAGCACCTCGTTGAGGATCTGGTACTGACGCTCGATCTGGTCGTGGGTGATGCGTGCGATTTCCTTCAGCACCTGTTTCGGCGTCAGGCCATCGGCGCCGGTGTCGTCGCGCCCCAGCTCCAGCTGATGCTTGAGGCCCGCGACCCGAATCTCGAAGAATTCGTCGAGGTTCGAGGAGAAGATCAGCAGGAACATCAGGCGGTTGAGCAGCGGATGAGAGGCGTCAAGGGCCTGCTCGAGGACCCGGATGTTGAACTGCAGGTGCGACAGCTCGCGATTGAAGTAGAGCTCGGGTTCATCCAGCTCCGCCTCCGGCGAGGGGGTCGGCTTGGCATGAATGCCGGTGCGGGTACGGTTGACCCTCAGCGGTGGCGGAGAGGCGCCGGACTGCATGGGCGAGGCTCCCTGCTCCTCTCCGGCGGATGACTTCCTGGGATCGCGCGACTCTTCCATCACATGACTTCCCGAGTTGGACGAGGAGTGCCGCGCCTCGACGGGTTATTGATCGAGCAACTGGGCGGCGCGTTTGGCGAAATAGGTCAGTATTCCGTCGGCGCCGGCCCGCTTGAAGCACATGAGCGATTCGAGAATCACGCTGTCGGCATCGAGCCAGCCCTTCTCGAAGGCGGCCATGTGCATGGCGTACTCGCCGCTGACCTGGTAGGCGAAGGTCGGCACCGCCAGTTCCTGCTTGATGCGCCGGACCACGTCCAGATAGGGCATGCCCGGCTTGACCATCACCATGTCGGCGCCCTCGGCCAGGTCCAGGGCCACTTCATGCACGGCCTCGTCGCTGTTGGCCGGGTCCATCTGATAGGTGGTCTTGTCGGCTTTGCCGAGATTGCCTGCCGAGCCCACCGCGTCGCGGAAGGGGCCATAGTAGCGCGAGGCATACTTGGCGGAGTAGGCCATGATGCGCGTGTTGTGCAGCTGCTCCTGCTCGAGGATCCGGCGAATGGCGCCGATGCGACCGTCCATCATGTCCGAGGGGGCCACCACGTCGGCACCGGCTTCGGCGTGAGAGAGCGCCTGCTTGAGCAGGGTCTCGACGGTGCGATCGTTCTGCACGTAGCCCTGGGCGTCGAGGATGCCGTCCTGGCCGTGCACGGTGTAGGGGTCCAGGGCCACGTCGGTGATCACACCCAGTTCCGGGAGGCTCTCCTTCAGGGCCCGCACGCTACGCTGCACGAGCCCGCCGGCATTGTAGGCCTCTTCGGCCAGTTCACTCTTGTGTTGGGCATCGATGACCGGGAACAGCGCCAGGGCGGGGATACCCAGGGCGGCTACTTCCCGCGCCTCCTCGATCAGGAGGTCCAGGGACAGTCGTTCGACACCGGGCATCGAGGCGACCGCCTCGCGTCGCTGCTCGCCCTCCAGCACGAACACCGGCAGGATCAGGTCGTCCGGGCTCAGCGACGATTCGCGCATCAGGCGTCGGGAAAAGTCGTCCTTGCGCATGCGCCGCAGACGGGTGGCGGGGTACTGGCGTGAGATCAGCAGGCTCAAGTTCGTGTCTCCGGTCCGAGGGTCGCCGTCGCAAGCCTTGCCACTCTGCTTGGAGAATGTGGCAGCGCGATGACAGCGACGAGATGGTATTGGCTAGTATATCAAGCATGAGAGTGGCGAAAACGCCGGTGCCTTGTCGCACCCCGAAAGACGCTCTAGAGTGAAATTTCCATCATGTGGGCCCCTCCGGGGCCCGATGCGAGGAGAAAGGCATGAGCAAACAGGTGGCGGTTGTCCTGTCCGGCTGCGGGTTTCGAGACGGTTCGGAGATCTACGAGACGACGCTCACCCTGCTGCGTCTCGACCAGCTGGGGATCGTCTATCGCTGTTTCGCGCCGGATCTGGCCCAGCCCCAGGTCATCGATCATGTCAGCGGCGAGGCCCGCGAGGATGAAACGCGCAACATGCTGGTCGAATCGGCGCGGCTGGCCCGGGGTGAGATCGAGCCCCTCGAGGCACTGGATGTCGGGGGCTTCGATGGCGTGATTCTGCCCGGGGGCCAGGGAGTGGCGAAGAACCTGTCGAATTTCGCCGAAGCCGGCGCCGACATGACGGTTCTGCCGCTGTTGCGCGACAAGGTCGTGGCCTTCTTCGAGGCCGGCAAGCCGATCGGCTTGATGTGCTACTCCTCGCTGTTGGCGCCGCGCCTTCTGGACGTCACCATCCCGGTGACGGTCGGTCACCATGCCCAGATCGCGGGGGCCATCAGCAGCATGGGCGGTCTGCACAAGAGCTGCCGTGCCGACGAGGTGGTGGTGGATCGCGAGCATCGCGTGGTGACGACCCCGGCCTTCATGACCGCCAAGGGCCTCGCCGAGGCGGCGACGGGCATCTTCAAGCTGGTCGACAAGCTCGATGAAATGATGAAGTGAGCGCCGGCCAGGCGCTCAGTCGGCGTCCTCTTCTTCCTGCTGTCTTCGGCGTCGTACGATGCGACCGAACAGGATGCCGATCTCGTAGAGCAGCCACATGGGCACGGCCAGCAGGCTCTGGGAGATGACGTCCGGCGGGGTCATCAGCATGCCCACCACGAAACAGCCCAGGATGATATACGGACGTTTCCTCGACAGGCTCTCGACGGTGGTCGCCCCGGTCCAGATCATCAGGAAGGTGGCGATGGGGATCTCGAAGGCGACCCCGAAGGCGAAGAACAGCTTGAGAACGAAGTTGAGGTACTGGTTGATGTCCGTCATCACCGCAACGTTTTCCGGCCCGGTGTGCACGAAGAAGTCGAACAGCAACGGGAACACCGCGTAGTAGGCGAAGGCTGCCCCCCCGTAGAAGAGCAGCACGCTCGATACCAGCAGGGGCACCGCGAGAACCTTCTCGTTCTCGTAGAGGCCCGGCGCGATGAAGGCCCAGAGCTGGTGCAGCACGAACGGCACGGCGACGAATACCGCGACCACCAGGGTCAGCTTGAAGGGGGCCAGGAAGGGGGAGGCGACCTCGGTGGCGATCATCTGCGAGCCTTCCGGCAGCAGGGCCATCAACGGGTCGGCGACGAAGGTGTAGATGTCGTTCGAAAACGCATAGAGGCCGAGGAAGATCACCAGCACCGCGACCACCGCCCGCATCAGGCGCGAGCGCAGCTCGATCAGGTGCTCGATCAACGGTGCCTGGGGGGGATCTTCCGGTGTCTTGTCGCGCGGGGAGGGGGCGTCACTCATCGCGGTGTGGCATCCTTGTCGTCGGCAGAGGGGGTGCCGGAGACCGAGGTCGAGGGGGTGACGGGCTCATGCTCGGCCGCCTCGGCACTGGCGCTAGAGGCGGCTTCGGCGTTTGGCTGCCGATCCGCCTGCGCCGGCGGGCTGGTGTCATCCCGCGCCTGAGGCGTCTTCTGGGGGTCGGCTTCGGCGCCCGAGGACTCGATATAGCTCTCGACGTTCTTGCGGGTCCTGTCGAGACCGCTGTTGATGCTTTTCTGGTGTTCCTCGAGCTTCTGGCGCAGCTCCTCCGCCTCCAGCTGGGCGTTGATTTCACGCTGCATGCCGGAAACGGTGCGCTTGATCTTGCCGATCCACAGTCCGGCGGTACGCGCCGCCTTGGGCAGCCGCTCGGGACCGAGCACCAGCAAGGCGACCACGCCGATGATCAGCAGTTCGAGAAAGCCGATGTCGAACATGCGGGATTATTTCCGCTCTTCCTTGTCTTCGACGCGCTCGCCGCTGCGTTGTTCGGGTTTGACGTCGTAGGTCTCGCCCTGCTCATCGTGGCGGACTTGGCGCTGGGTGGTGTCGTCCTTTTCCTTGTCGCCCTTGTCGTCTTCGCTCATGGCCTTCTTGAAGCCCTTCACGGCGCCTCCCAGATCGCCACCCACGTTGCGCAGCTTCTTGGTGCCGAAGATCAGGATAATGATGCCGAGCACGATCAGCAGTTGCCAGATACTGATACCACCTAACATGTAACGCTCTCCCAGGGGCGGGCCCCATTCATTCAGACGTGCGGGCGGCCTTTTCGTCCAACCCGGAAATACCGAAACGGCGTGCCAGCTCCTCGAGCACCGGTCGATGATCGATGCCGAGATGCGACAACATCACCAGGCTATGAAACCACAGGTCGGCGGTTTCGGCGACCACTGCCTGATGATTCTCGTCAAGGTCGGCGGCACTATCCTTCGCGGCGAGTATGGTTTCGGTCGCTTCCTCGCCGACCTTCTCGAGGATCTTGTTGAGCCCCTTGGCGTGCAGTGACGCCACGTAGGAGGAGTCGGGGTCGGCGTGGCGTCGCTGTTCGAGTACCTCGCCGAGTCGATCGAGTATATCGCTCACCTGCAAACGCTCCCGTGAGATCGAAAGTGTAGGACATGGGAGGCGCTGGATAAATCGACGTGCGGCACAAGCAAGAGGCGCAGGCCTTCATCCAGTGTTCCCTAGCGCGAGGCCAGCAGCAGTGCCCCCAGCCCGGCGGCGATCACTACCGGCCAGGGTTGCTGCACGGCCCATTGGACAAGCGGCTGCCAGGCGAGTGCCAGGGCCAGGAGCAACACCCCCAGGCGCAGGCGGCGATCGCGTCGCGCCTTGTGCGCCAGCTGGCGGCGCATGCCGACGATGGCCTCGGCCTGCAGGTGGCGCTGGCGCTGCTCGCGTTCCACGTGGGACAGCGCATGATGCGCCAGTACCGGCAGTTCCGGCAACTGGCGACTGAGTTCCGGCGCCTGCTTCTTCAGCGATTCCCACAATCCGCGGGGGCCGGCACGCTCCTTCATCCAGCGTTCCAGATAGGGTCGGGCGGTGCTCCACAGGTCCAGATCGGGATAGAGTTGCCGACCCAGGCCCTCGATGTTGAGCAGCGTCTTCTGCAATAGCACCAGTTGCGGCTGGACCTCCATGTTGAAGCGACGGGCCGTCTGGAAGAGCCCCAGCAGCACCTGACCGAAGGATATCTCCTTGAGGGGGCGTTCGAGGATCGGCTCGCAGACCGTGCGAATCGCCGCGGCGAACTCGTTGGCTCGGGTGCCCTCGCCGACCCAGCCCGACTCGATGTGCAACGCCGCGACCTCGTAGTAGTCCTGGTGGAAGAAGGCCAGCAGGTTGCGGGCCAGGTAGTCCTGGTCCTCCCGGGTCAGGCTGCCGACGATGCCGCAGTCGATGGCGATGTACTGCGGGTCCTCGGGATGATCGCAATTGACGAAGATGTTGCCCGGGTGCATGTCGGCGTGGAAGAAATTGTCGCGAAACACCTGGGTGAAGAAGATCTCCACGCCTCGCTCGGCGAGCCGGCGCAAGTCGGTGCCCTGGGCTTGCAGTGCCTGCATGTCGGCCACCGGGACACCATAGATGCGCTCCTGGACCATTACCCGCTGGCGGGTCAGGGGCCAGTGGATGCCCGGGACGTAGAGCAGGGGGGAGTGCTTGAAGTTGCGCTTGAGCTGGGAGGTGTTGGCGGCCTCCTTGCGCAGGTCGAGCTCGTCGAAGAGGGTGGACTCGTAGTCGGCCACCACCTCGACGGGGCGCAGCCGGCGTGCCTCGGGAACCCTCCTGAGGAGCCGGGCGAAGCTGTAGAGCAGGCCGATGTCCTTGCGCATCACGTGTTCGATACGCGGGCGAATCACCTTGACCACCACCTCTTCGCCGCTGTGCAGGCGTGCCGCATGCACCTGGGCGATCGAGGCCGAGGCCATGGGGTCGGTGTCGAACCGGGCGAAGTGGGTCTCGATCGTGCATTCGAGCTCCTCTTCGACGAGGGCGCGTGCCTGCCGGCCGGGGAAGGGAGGGACCTGGTCCTGCAGGCGCCTGAGTTCGTCGGCGATATCCGGTGGCAGCAGGTCGCGGCGGGTGGAGAGCATCTGGCCAAACTTGACGAAGACCGGCCCCAGGGCCTCCAGGGCCAGGCGCAGCCGCTTGCCTCGGGAATGCGGGCCGGTGGGTACGAGACGCAGGGGCGAGAAGCGAAAGACCAGGCGCAGGAAGAGGGGGAGGCGCTCCAGGGGCAGCAGGGTATCCAGACGAAAGCGGGTCACCACCCAGAAAATGCGTAGCAGTCGCAGATTCACGCGATGTCCTTCTGACGAGAGGCAAGCTTGCGCTGCAATCGGTTCACGCGGGCCTCGAGACGGTCGGTAGCGATTTCGAGCTCGGTCAGATAGTCGCGCAGTGCCTCGCGTTGCCCCTGGCCGGGGAGCAGGCGCGCCTCTTCGAAGACGAAGTCGGCGATGTCGGCACGCAGCTCGCGCTGACTGCGCAGGCCGAAGCGAGCAAAGCGCCGCATGCCCTCCGCCAGGCTGTGACCGGGCTGGTCGCCGAACCACTCCGCCAGCGCCCCTTCCCAGTCGAGGTCGATGTCCATCAACAGGGTGCGCGCGCCTTCCAGCAAGGCGATCTCGCCGCGCACCGCCAGGCGCCCGGAGAACATCAGATGTTCCAGTGATTCGCCGCCCAGCAGCGCGCTCAGGGCATCGCTGTCGATTTCGACGATGGCGTCGGCGTCGCTCTCCTCGGCCTGATCCGGACGCAACAGGGTCAGGCCGCGCTCGTCGAAGCCCATCAGCAGATCGAAGCGCGGTCTTTCCAGGCGCAGCAGCAGCCGCTTGCCGGCCAGCCGGCGCAGACGCGAGGGGGCGGCGGGGTCCCGGGCGAGCAGGGCGTTCAGCGTGCTTTCGGCGCAGCCGAGCAGTAGTGTGGACGTCAGCGACATCGGATCCTCACAGCTTGATGCCGCGGTGGAGGGCGACGATGCCTCCGGTCATGTTGGTGTACTCGACGCGCTCGAGCCCCGCGGCTTCCATCATCCCCTTGAGCGTTTCCTGATCAGGGTGCATGCGGATGGATTCGGCCAGATAGCGATAGCTGTCGGCATCGTTGGCGACCCATTCGCCCATCCTGGGCAGCACGTTGAAGGAGTAGTTGTCGTAGACCCTGGAGAGCAGGGCATTCGGCGGTTTGGAGAACTCCAGGATCAGCAGGCGGCCGGCGGGCTTGAGCACCCGGGTCATCGAGCGCAGCGCAGCCTCCTTGTCGGTGACGTTGCGCAGCCCGAAGGCGATGGTGATGCAGTCGAAGCTGTTGTCGGGAAACGGCAGGCGCTCGGCATTGGCCTGGACGTATTCGACATTGTCGCCGACCCCGTGATCGAGAAGCTTGTCACGGCCCACCTCGAGCATCGAGCGGTTGATGTCGGCCAGTACCACGCGACCCTTGGGGCCGACCAGGCGGGAGAACTTGAGGGTCAGATCGCCGGTGCCGCCGGCGATGTCGAGCACCTGGTGGCCGCGGCGAACCCCGGCCCGTTCCAGGGTCACGCGCTTCCACAGGCGGTGAATGCCCAGCGACATGAGGTCATTCATGACGTCGTAGCGGGCAGCCACCGAATGAAAGACATCCGCCACTCGGGCGGCCTTCTCTTCGACCGCTACCTCCTGGTAGCCGAAGTGGGTCGTGCGTTTGTCCATGTCGGTCCTTGCTGGGGCGCGAGCCAAAAAACGAAAGTGGCGATATTGTAGCCTCGCGTGAGCGTATTTGTCTTTCGTTCGCTCTCGTGGTGGCGAGAGACACTTCGTCACTTTCACAGCTGCTTGAGGGGGATGCCCAGCGGTTCCCGGGAGGCCTTGGCCTCTTCCAGGCGGCGCAGGTAGTCGGCCCAGTTGGCTTGCTGGTGGGTGGCCAGATCGTAGAGGTAGTCCCAGCTGTAGAGGCCCGTGTCGTGACCGTCGTCGAAGTGCAGCTTGAGGGCATAGCGGCCGGCCTGGGTGATGTTCTTCAGGCCGACGTATTTCATGCCCGTCTGCAGGGTCGCGGTATCGGGGCCGTGGCCGCGCACCTCGGCGGAAGGCGAGAAGACCCGCAGGTACTCGGCGCTCAAGCGGTAGTTCTCGCCGTTGGGGTAGCCCAGCTCGAGCTCGCGGGCCTGCTGGTGGTAGTGCACGCGGGTGGGGATGGGAGCGCTCATCTTGGTCTCCTGAAGGAGCGGCGAACAGACGATGCTCGCCGCACGATGCATCAGAGAATATACCGCGACAGGTCTTCGTCCATCGCCAGCTCGCCGAGCTGGGAGTTGACGTAGTCCGTGTCGATGACCAGCGGGCCGGTCATGTCGCCGCCCTGGAACGAGGCCTCCTCGAGCAGGCGCTCCATCACCGTGTGCAGGCGCCGGGCGCCGATGTTCTCGGTGCCTTCGTTGACCTGATAGGCGATCTCGGCGATGCGTTCGATGCCGTCGTCGGTGAACTCGATCGTCAGCCCCTCCGTGGCCATCAGCGCCTGATACTGCTTGGTCAGTGACGCGGAGGGTTCGGTGAGGATGCGCCGGAAGTCTTCCGGGGTCAGTGCCTCGAGCTCGACGCGAATCGGCAGGCGGCCCTGGAGCTCGGGAATCAGGTCCGACGGCTTGGAGAGGTGGAAGGCCCCCGAGGCGATGAACAGGATGTGGTCGGTCTTGATCATGCCGTGCTTGGTCGACACCGTCGAACCCTCGATCAGCGGCAGCAGGTCGCGCTGCACGCCTTCCCGGGAGACATCGGTGCCGCCGGATTCACCCCGCTTGGCGACCTTGTCGAGCTCGTCGAGGAAGACGATGCCGTTCTCTTCCACCGCTGCGATGGCGCGACGCTTGATCTCCTCGTCGTTGACCAGCTTGGCGGCTTCCTCGTCGCGCAAGAGCTGCCAGGCGTCCTTGACCGCCACTCGCTTGGTCTCGGTCTTCTGTCGCCCCAGGTTGGAGAACATGCTCTGCAGCTGGCTGGTCATCTCCTCCATGCCCGGCGGGGTCATGATATCGATGCCGGCGGACTGGGGGGTGATCTCGATGTCGATCTCCTTGTCGTCGAGCTGACCCTCGCGAAGCTTCTTGCGGAAGAGCTGACGGGTCGAGGAGTCGTCCCGGCCGCTGTCGTATTCGCTGCCCCTCGGGCGCGGCAGCAGGGCATCGAGGATACGATCCTCCGCGGCATCGTCGGCCTTGTGGCGTACCTCTTCCTTGGCCTGTTCGCGGACCATCTTGATCGCCATCTCCATCAGATCGCGCACGATGGACTCGACGTCGCGCCCCACGTAGCCGACCTCGGTGAACTTGGTGGCCTCGATCTTGATGAACGGTGCCCGGGCGAGCTTGGCCAGGCGGCGGGCGATCTCGGTCTTGCCCACCCCGGTGGGACCGATCATCAGGATGTTCTTGGGGGTCACCTCGGGGCGCAGGGTGTCGTCGAGCTGCATGCGCCGCCAGCGGTTGCGCAATGCGATGGCCACGGCGCGCTTGGCGTCGTGCTGGCCGATGATGTACTGGTCCAGCGCATGGACGATTTCACGGGGCGTCATCTGGGATTGGGACATGATGGGCCTAGAGCTCTTCGAGCGTGATGTGGTGATTGGTGTAGACACAGATGTCGGCGGCGATGTTCAGCGCCTTCTCGGTGATTTCCCGGGCGCCGATCTCGGTGTTCTCCAGCAGTGCCCGGGCCGCGGCCAGGGCGTAGTTGCCGCCGGAACCGATGGCGATGATGCCGCGCTCGGGCTCGACCACGTCGCCATTGCCGGTGATGATCAGCGAGGCATGCTTGTCGGCCACCACCAGCATCGCCTCGAGGCGGCGCAGGGCACGGTCGGTGCGCCAGTCCTTGGCCAGTTCGACGGCGGCCTTGACCAGGTGCCCCTGGTGCTTCTCCAGTTGAGCCTCGAAACGCTCGAACAGCGTGAAGGCGTCGGCGGTGCCGCCGGCGAAACCGGCCAGCACCTGGCCACGGTAGAGGCGGCGCACCTTGCTCGCATTGCCCTTCATCACCGTATCGCCGAGTGACACCTGGCCATCGCCGGCCAGGGCCACCTGATCGCCGCGGCGCACGGACACGATCGTCGTCATGTTTGGAAAACTCCCTCGAGGCGGGATCGCTCCCACCCGGTGACTTTGGGCGCCCGTTCGTGAAACACACGCCCGTTACGCAATCACCCTAGGAAGTGCGGGTGGCGGGCAGGAAAATCAAGCATTGCCAGGACTAAGGGGGCTAGAACTTCAGTCCTGCAACCTGATCATCAACGGCTCGATCCCCTGGGTCACCATCAGGTCCTGGGCACGGTTGAGCTCCCGGGTGTCCTGGTAGGGGCCGACCTGAACGCGATGCCAGGTCTGGTTGCCCTGGGCCTTGACCTCGGTGATCTTGGCCAGCAGGCCGAAGTCCTTGAGCCGACCTGCCAGACGCTTGGCATCGGCGGCGTTCTTGAACGAGGCCGCCTGCAGCATGTAGCTGCCACCTTGGTCCGCAGCGACCCTGGGCTCCTTGACGGCCGAGTCGCTTTCGACCACGTCGGCGACCGCCGCGGTCGCCGGGGTGCCCTGCACGTCGTCGACCTTGGGGGCGATGACCTCGGATTCCGGCAGCAGGGTGTAGAACTCGAAGGTCGGCATGCGAGCCTCTTCCTCGGCGGCCGCCCGGTCGTCGTCGGATGCGGCCTGTCGCGAGGCGCCCTGAGTGCTGGTGGGCTTGGGCACCACGGTGGCCATGGGCGGGGCGGTCTCCTGGAAGTACTGCGACAACGCAAAGCCGGCGATGAGCCCGCCGAGCCCCCACAACCAGCCGGGTATGCTCACGCCACCGCCCTGCTTCTTGCGTGGGGAGCGTCGCGTGGTCGCGCCCTTGGGACGTGGGCGCTGGCTCGACCTGCGGGTCGTCGTGCGGCTGGCCATGGCTTACATTTCCTCCGGGGCACCGACACCCAGCAGGTCCAGGCCGTTGCGGATCACCTGACGGGTCGCCAGGCCCAGCGCCAGGCGTGCATTGCGCAAGGCGTCGTCGTCGACCATGACCTTGACGGCGTTGTAGCAGGTATGGAAATCCGCAGCGAGCTCCTGCAGGTACTGGGCGATCTGCTGGGGTTCGCGACTGGCCGCGGCATGCGCCACCACCTCCGGAAAGCGGGCGAGGCGATTCATCAGTGCCTTTTCCTGCTCTTCCTCGAGCAGCGCCAGGTGCTGCCTGGCCAGTTCGAGGTCGAAGGGTCGTCCATCGACGTCTGCCTTGCGCATCACGCTGCACACCCGGGCATGGGCATACTGGATGTAGTAGACCGGGTTGTCGTTGGACCGGGAACGGGCCAGGTCGATGTCGAAGGTGAGCTGCGAGTCGGCACGTCGGGCGGCGAGGAAATAGCGGGTGGCATCGCGCCCTACCTCGTCGATCAAGTCGCGCAGGGTGACGTAGCTGCCGGCCCGCTTGGAAAGCTTCACCTCCACCCCCGAGCGGGTCACCAGCACCATCTGGTGCAGCACGTAGTCCGGCCATCCCTCGGGGATGCCGACCTCGAGGGCCTGCAGGCCGGCGCGCACCCGGGTCACCGTGGAGTGGTGGTCGGCGCCCTGTTCGTCGACCACCCGGGCGAAGCCGCGCTGCCACTTGTCGAGGTGGTAGGCCACGTCGGGAACGAAATAGGTATAGTCGCCGTCCCGCTTGCGCATGACGCGATCCTTGTCGTCGCCGAAGTCCGTGGTGCGCAGCCACAGGGCGCCATCCTCCTCGTAGGCATGGCCACGATCGACGAGCCGCTGCACCGTCTCTTCGACCTTGCCGTCGCGGTACAGCGAGGACTCCAGGAAGTAGACGTCGAACTCGACACCGAAGGCCTTGAGGTCGAGGTCCTGTTCGCGGCGCAGGTAGGCCACCGCGAAGCGGCGTATGGCCTCGCGATCCTCGGGATCGGCGGCCGCGGTGACGTGCTGGTCGTCGGCATCGACGGTGTCGCCGGCGAGATAACTCTCGGCGATGTCGCGGATGTAGTCGCCGCGATAGCCGTCCTCGGGCCAGGCGTCATCTTCCGGTGTCAGCCCCTTGATGCGAGCCTGCACCGACAGGGCCAGGTTGGTGATCTGGGCGCCGGCATCGTTGTAATAGAATTCCCGGGTCACCTCGAAGCCGGTCGCTTCCAGAAGGCGGCACAGACAATCGCCGATCGCCGCACCGCGGCCGTGGCCCACGTGCAGGGGGCCGGTGGGGTTGGCCGAGACGAATTCCACCTGCACCTTCTCGCCGGCACCCGCCAGGCTGCGCCCGAAGCTGTCGCCGGCATCGAGCACCGTCGGCACGATCTGGGCCACCGCGTCGGTGGCGGCAAAGAAGTTGATGAAGCCGGGACCGGCAATCTCGACCTTCTCCACGGCGGCGCTCGTCGGCAGGGCCTCGATCAGGGCTTCGGCGAGCTCACGTGGCTTCCTGCGCGACGGCTTGGCCAGCAGCATGGCCAGGTTGCTGGCGTAATCGCCGTGGGCCTTGTCCCGGGTCGCCTCGACCTTGAACGTCGGGTGGACATCGTCGGGCACGATTCCTTGCTGCTTGAGCGTGGCAAGTGCTTGGTCGAGCAGTGAAGTGATGGTGTCTTTCATGAGGATGCGTGCGGTGTCCTGTCGCCCTGGCGAATGGTCGACGATGCGCCGTGGGCGTCGATGCGGCAGCGAGGGATCGTCGTTCGTCAAACGTAGTCGGCCATTATCGACAATTGCCGACCGGCTTTAAACCTCTAAGGCCTTCCTGGGGCAAGTTCCTAGCTGAGGGTCTGTGGATCGATGTCGATCGACCAGCGCACGCGCCGCGCCTCGCGGGAGCGTTCGAGCCAGTCGGCCAGAAAGGCGCTGGCTTCGTGCAGCGAACTGCGCCTGGCCGCCGAGAGCATCAGCTGCACATGGTAGCGGTTCTGGCGACGCTCCATGGGGGCGGGCGCCGGCCCCAGGCAGTTCACGTCCAGGCTGCGTTGACCGAGCCAGGCGCGCAGGGCGGTGGCCGCGGAGCCGGCGAGGGCGGTGGCCTCGGCTTCCTGGGGGCTTTCGAAGCGTATCAGTGCCATGCGGCGATAGGGGGGGAGGGCGGCCAGCCGGCGCTCTTCCAGCAGCATCTCGGCCAGGGCGTCGTAGCCGCTCTCCGCCAGCAGGCGCAGGTGAGGGTCGTCGGGATGCAGGGTCTGCACCATCACCCGGCCCGGGCGTTCGGCGCGCCCGGCGCGTCCCGCCACCTGGGTCAGCAGCTGGGCGCTGTGTTCCAGGGCGCGGAAGTCGCTGGCATAGAGCCCGGCATCGGCATTGACCACGACCACCAGCGTGACGTGGGGCAGATGATGCCCCTTGGCCAGCATCTGCGTCCCGATCAGCAGACAGGGTTCACCGCGATGCACCTCGGCAAACATCTGTTCGAGGGCGTCCTTGCGGCGGGTGCTGTCGCGGTCGATACGATGCACCGGCACCTTCGGGAACAGGGCGGAGAGGGCTTCCTCGCTGCGTTCGGTACCTGTGCCCAGCGGGCGCAGGTCGGCGCTGGCGCAATCGGGACAGGCCTCGGGAAGCCTCGACTGACGTTCGCAATGGTGGCAGATCAGGCGAGGCGGCTGGCGATGCAGGGTCATGCGGGCATCGCAGTGACGACATTCGGCCAGCCAGCCGCAGGCATGACAGGCCAGTGTCGGTGCGAAGCCGCGCCGGTTGATGAACACCAGCACCTGGCTGCCGGCGTCGAGCGTGTTGCCGATGGCCTCGATGCAGGGCGGTATCAGGCCGCCCTGGGTCGGCCGGCCACGCAGATCGACGAGTTCGAGCCTGGCCGGGGCATGGTGGCTGGCGCGCCGGGTCAGGAAAAGATGACGGTAGTGACCGCTGCGTGCCTGCACCAGGCTTTCGAGGGATGGGGTGGCACTGCCCAGCACCACCGGGATGTCGTCACGCTGGGCACGCACGATGGCCAGGTCCCGGGCGTGGTAGCGCAGCCCGTCCTGCTGCTTGAAGGAGTTGTCGTGCTCCTCGTCGACCACGATGACCCCGGGCCGCGCCAAGGGGGTGAAGACGGCGGAACGCGTGCCGATGACGATGGGCGCGCGGCCCGCCCGGGCTGCTTCCCAGGCATCCAGGCGCTCCGCCTCGGTCAGTCCGGAGTGCAAGGCCACCACCGGGACGCGGAAGCGCCGGCGGAAGCGGGCCAGGGTCTGGGGGGTGAGCCCGATCTCGGGTACCAGCACCAGCGCCTGGCGACCCCTGGCGATGACCGCCTCGATCAGTTGCAGATAGACCTCGGTCTTGCCGCTGCCGGTCACGCCTTGCAGCAGGCAGGCATGAAAACGGTCGAGCTCCTGATGCAGCGCGGCCAGGGCGCCGGCCTGCTCACGATTGAGCACCAGGGCCGGCTCGGCCAGCAGGCCACCCCCCGAAGGCGCCGCGCTGGCGGTGAGCGGTTCTTCCCGGCACTCCGCCAGCCCCTTGTCGGCCAGCCCCTTCAACTGGGCACGGCCGAAGCCCTGGGCGCTGATCACCGAACCGATGACACCCCTCGGGTGCTGGCGCAGCAGTTCGAGCAGTTCTGCCTGGCGCCGCGCGCGTCCCAGGCGGCTAGTCTCGGCATCCCGACCGGCAGCGGTCACGCGCCAGCGCTCCCGGGTGCGGGCTTCCAGGGGGCGCCCCTGGCGCAACAGCACCGGCAGGGCCTGATGCAGGGTGTCTCCCAGCGGGTGTTGGTAATAACGCGCGGTGAAATGGCATAGCCAGAGCCAGTCGGCGGGCAGCGGATCGCTGTCCAGGCAGGCGCTGACGGGCTTGAGCGCACTGAACTCGAAGTCGCTGGTGTCGCGGCACTCGACGATGATGCCGATCACCTCGCGACGGCCCAGGGGCACGCGAACACGCAGCCCGGGTCGCCAGCCACCGGAGGGGCCGGAAGGGCAGGGGCGATAGTCGAACAGCCTGCGCAGGGGGGTGGGCACAGCGACGCCGAGCACCCTGGGAGCAAAGGATGGCGCTGACAATTTGTCTCCGGCAATAGCTCTGCTACAATGTGCACCCTTCGAGCGGCCGGGGCCGTTGCCATCGGGCGCTCAGGGGAAACCGGTTATCTCACAACCCGTGTGCGGTGCCTGGCCTGGACCAGGTGGCGGCATACAGCTCAATGAGGCTTCAGATGAAACAAGGTATCCATCCGGATTACAAGAAGGTCACCGCGACCTGCTCCTGCGGTGCCACTCACGAGATCGGCACCACCGCTGGCGAAGATTTCTTCGTGGATGTTTGCTCCAATTGCCACCCGTTCTACACTGGCAAACAGAAGCAGGCGACCACCGGCGGCCGTGTCGAGCGTTTCAACAAGCGTTTCGGCGCCGCCATGAAGCGTAACTGATCTGCGTTATGCTTGGACCGACGAGACCCGCCTGCCATGGCGGGTTTTTTCGTGCAGTGCATCGGCGAGCGAGCCTGACGCTGGCTCGGGTGGCAGAAAGTTGGCGTGTTTCTTGGAAATGGTTTCTGTATTTTGCGAATAATTTATAATAATCAGAAAGTTAAGCGTCGTTGTTATATGAGCTTTTTTTCTATACTCTGAACGAGAATTCCTCGCGGCCAACCGGACAGCACTCATGACAGACGCTAAGAAGCAAGCGGCGCTCGATTATCACTCCCAGCCGATACCGGGTAAATTGTCGATCGAAATCACCAAGCCGACCACCTCTGCCAAGCATCTGTCGATGGCGTACAGCCCGGGCGTTGCCGAACCCGTGCGGGAAATCGCCAGGGACCCCGAAAATGCCTACCTCTACACCGGCAAGGGGAACCTGGTGGCGGTCATCTCCGACGGCACGGCGATACTGGGACTCGGCAATCTCGGGGCTCTCGCCAGCAAGCCGGTCATGGAAGGCAAGGGGGTGCTGTTCAAGCGCTTTGCCGGCATCAATTCGGTGGATATCGAGATCAATGCCGAAAGCCCCCAGGCCTTCATCGATACCGTGGCACGCATCGCCGATACCTGGGGAGGCATCAACCTCGAGGACATCAAGGCCCCGGAATGCTTCGAGATCGAGCGCACCCTGATCGAGCGCTGCAGCATTCCGGTCTTCCACGACGACCAGCACGGCACGGCCATCGTCACGGCGGCGGGCATGCTCAACGCCCTGGACGTCGCCGGCAAGCGGATCGAGCAGGCACGCATCGTCTGCCTGGGCGCCGGCTCGGCGGCCATCGCCTGCATGAAACTGCTGGTGTCCTGCGGGGCCCGGGCCGAGAACATCTACATGATCGATCGCAAGGGCGTGATCCACAGCGGTCGCAGCGACCTCAATCAGTACAAGGCGATGTTCGCCACCCAGACGCCACTGCGGACCCTCGATGAAGCGATCGAGGGTGCCGATGTGTTCGTCGGCCTCTCGGGCCCCAATCTGCTGAGTCCCGAGCAGCTCTCGAAAATGGCCGCCAATCCGGTGGTCTTCGCCTGTTCCAATCCGGACCCGGAAATTCACCCCGATGTGGCCGACGAGACCCGCAGTGACGTGATCATGGCCACCGGGCGTTCCGACTATCCCAACCAGGTCAACAACGTGCTGGGGTTTCCGTTCATCTTCCGGGGCGCTCTGGATGTGCGTGCGACGCGCATCAACGAGGAGATGAAGATCGCCGCGGTGCACGCCATCAAGGACCTGGCGCGCGAGCCGGTGCCCCGGGAGGTGCTCGAGGCCTACGAGGTCGAGTCGCTGGAATTCGGGCCCGGCTACATCATTCCCACGCCCCTGGATGCGCGTCTGCTCGACCGGGTTTCCTCCGCCGTTGCCCAGGCCGCGGTGGATTCCGGGGTGGCGCGGCGCCCCTATCCCGCCCACTATCCCCTGACGAGCGTCGATGACGTCTACGGGAACTGATCGAACCCCGCCGGGAAGCGGGCAGGCAGCGGCCTCGTCCGCTCACCAATTGTAGAGCAGCGAGGCCGCCGTGGTCCTGTCCGTGTCCACCTCGGCGTCGTCCGGCGGGTCGGAATTGTTCTTGATCTCGTGAGAGATGCGCAGCGCCAGGCTGGCGTTGAGCTGGGTCGTGATGGCGGTGAAGGAGCGGGTCGTGACATTCTCCCGGGTGCCTTCCACGGACAGTTCCTGCTGAAAGTTCGTTCCCTCGGAAATCTCCCATTCATAATCCAGTGCGCCGTAGCCCACCGCCAGGTTCTTGACCTCGCCATTCTCCAGGGCATCACGCCGGTAGCCCGGGCCCGCCTCGACCGACAGGGTGTGCGTGGGGCCGGTGAGCAGTTGCCGCCCGTAGCCGCCGATCAGGGTCGTCTGATAGCGATAGCCGCTGAAGCGGTCCCTCTCCCAGCGCGCAAAGCCGAACAGGTAATGCGGCCCATCGAAGTCGTAGCGCTCGCGACCGGCCAGCAGGTACCGTTCGGCACTGGTCTCATCGTCTTCCTCGACCTTGCGGGTCTCGCCGCGCAGGCTGTGGGTGAGGCGACCTGTCAACCAGGTCAGACGGCCCTTGGCGATGAGGGTCTCGCTATCGGTGTTGCCCGAGAGATGGGTGTAGCCCAGCTCCGCCTGCCCACTGAAAACCGGCGCGTCGTCCTCGGGCGCGGGTGGGGCATAGAACGAGGCGGCATGCACTGAGGTGCTATGCAGCAAGGCGCTGATGAGTAGCGTCGCTGCCAGCCTGACGCGTGGCATGTCGAAAGCTCCTGGTTTCTCGTCGTCATGCTGGCGCTTTCGGGAAGCGCCAGGGGGAGGGGGAGGTGGCGAAGCCGGCAGGGCGACACGGCACCCTCACCAGCTTGCCGGGTGTCAGAAGATCGCTTCGTAGGTGCCGGTGCCCTGTGAACCGCTGCGATCTTCCAGTTCGCGCTGAATGCGTCTGGGCTCGAAGTCGGGCAGATTGCCTTCCCGGAACAGCTCCTCGATGCCACCCGGCTGATCGTCGTGCAGCAGGCGTCCGGTCTCCGGGTCGATGCGTTCGGTGACGATGCCTTCGGGGCGCTCGGGGATGCTCTCCGGCTTGCCCTCCAGCGCGTTGCGCATGAAATCCTTCCAGATCGGCAGCGCGGCCTGGGCACCGTACTCGCCGGTACTCTCGTTGCTGTCCTTGCCGACCCACACCGTGGCCACCAGGTCGCTGTTGAAGCCCGAGAACCAGGCATCGCGCTGCTCGTTGGTGGTGCCTGTCTTGCCGACGATATCGCTGCGGTTCAGGTCGAGGGCGGCGCGACCGGTGCCGCGCTCGATGACGTCGCGCATCATGTCGCGCAGGATATAGAGTACCTGCGGGTCGACGACTCGCTTGGCCAGCGGATAGGTCCTGTCGTCGATGCGGGTTTCGCCGGCGCCCTCGGGGCAGGAGGGGCAGGCGACCTGCGGCGTGGACTCGGCCAGCGGCGCTTCCTCGCCGACATGCAGGACCCGTTCGATGTACCAGGGGGTCACCTTGAAGCCTCCGTTGGCCAGCACGGCATAGGCGTTGGCCATCTCCAGCGGGGTCAGTGAAGCGCTACCCAGGGCCAGGGAGAGCCCCTGGGGCAGGCGTCCCTCGGCAAAGCCGAAGCGTTCGAGGAATTCTCGGGCATTTTCCAGTCCCAGGGCCTGCAGCACGCGAATGGTCACCAGATTGCGCGACCGGTAGAGACCGACGCGCAATCGGGTCGGCCCGCGGAACTCACCCTCGGAATTGCCCGGACGCCAATCGCCGCTCACGTCGCTCATCACCACCGGTGCATCGTTGACGACCGTGGCGGCGGTCATGTCACCTTCCTGCAGTGCGGCCAGGTAGATGAAAGGCTTGAAGATGGAGCCGGCCTGGCGGTTGGCCTGGGTGGCGCGATTGAACTTGCTCTGGGCGAAACTGAAGCCACCCTGCAGCGCCCGGATGGCTCCGGTTCGGGGGTCGAGCACGACGATCGCGCCCTCGATCCCGGGGCGCTGGGAAAGACGCCAGTCGCCCTCGTCGTCGCGCAGTATGCGTACCAGCGAACCCGGGCTGGCGATCTGTTCGGCGCTAGTGGGTTCCTCGCCGCGCCACTCGGGGCTACGGTATTCCCGCGCCCACTTCAGGGCCTCCCACTCCAGGGTGACCAGGTCGGCATCGCGGGTCAGTACCTGCATCTGCTGACCATCGGTGGATGCCACGATCGCGGGCTGCAACGGCCCCATGACCGGCGTGCGATCCAGCACCTTGAGCCAGTTGCTGACATCACCCTCGATACCGCTGACCTTTGCCTCGCTGCTCTGGGCGGCCTGACGTGCGGTCTCCATGATTTCCGGCGATGCGGAAAGCTCTTCCTCGAGACCCTCGCGCTGAGTCTGATCCTGGGCTTCGACCAGGCTCGGCGGGATGTCGGTCTGCTCGGCGCCGCGCCAGCCGTGCCGGGTGTCGTAGTCGATCAATCCCTTCACCAGTGCCTCGCGGGCCTGCTCCTGCAGTTGGCTGTCGAGGGTGGTATAGAGCCTGTAGCCGCCGGTATAGGCATCATCGGCGAAGCGCTCGACGGCAAACTGTCGCGCCATCTCGGCGATATAGGAGGCTTCGACCTCGACCTGGGCCGTGTAGCGACGTGCCGTCAGCGGTGCCTGGACCGCTTCCTCGTAGCTGGCCCTATCGATGTAGTCCAGTTCACGCATGCGGTAGAGGATCCAGTTGCGGCGGATCAGCGAGCGCTCGGGGTTGGCCAGGGGATTGAAGGTCGAGGGCGCCTTGGGAAGCCCCGCGATCATGGCCTTTTCGGCCAGGGTCAGCGCCTCCAGAGGCTTGTCGTAATAGGTCTCCGCGGCAGCGGCGATGCCGTAGGCGCGATGCCCCAGGAAGATCTTGTTGACGTAGAGTTCGAAGATTTCCTCCTTGCTGAGAATCTGCTCCATCTGCAGGGCCAGGAGGATCTCGCGAATCTTGCGGGTAAAGGTGCGATCCAGGGTCAGCAGGTAGTTGCGGGCCACCTGCATGGTGATGGTGCTGCCGCCGGACTGAATGTCACCGCCACTGGCGATCAACTCGAATGCCGCCCGAGCGAGGCCCTTGGGGTCGACACCGGGGTGGTCGAAATAGCTGGCATCTTCCGCCGCCAGGAACGCCTGGACCATGTCCCGGGGGATGGCCTCGTAGGTGACCGGGGTGCGCCGCTCCTCTCCGAATTCGCCGATCAGCTTCTCGTCCCGGGTGTAGATGCGCAGCGGCGTCTGCAGCTCGTAATCCTGCAACTGGCGCACATCCGGCAGGCCTGGGGCGAAGTACAACGCAGCCCCGATCACCGCCAGCACGCTAGCGGCGCCAAGGGAAAGCAAGAGCCACAGGGTCGAGGAAAGCAGGCGTCTGAAAAACTTCATGAAATGGCGATATCCGTGGTAATCGAATGGCGACCGAGCGGTGAAGCGGCGAACGACCCCCGTGCCGGGCAATCGTAAAGCGGGTATGTCCAGCCAGGTATTCTGAACTGCGCATTATATAGAAAGCTGGCGATGCGGAAACCAGTCTCGTCGACTCCTTGAGAGGAAGAAGTGTGAAAGTTCAGGCAGGGCAGGTGCCTATGTACATCGACAGCATTAATGATTTTTCTGCACGGGCCGATAAAGAGACAAACGAACAACCGCAACGTGCATAGGGGCCATACATTGCTAGGGCTAAATGCGTCCGCCAAGGGGCTCGTCGGTGTCGATATCACCTCGGCAACGGTCAAGCTGATCGAACTCAGGCGTCGTGGGCAGCACTACCACGTCGAAAGCTATGCCGTGCGCCCACTGCGCGAGGGGGCCGTGGTCGAGCGCCGCATCCGCAACATGGAGGAGGTGGTGGAGGCCATCGGTCGTGCCGTCGACCAGGCCCGCCCTCACAGTCGCCACGCCGTCGTGGCGATTCCTCCCAATGCGGCCATCACCAAGACGCTGATACTGCCGTCATCGTTGAGTGACGAGGAAATCGAGGCGCGGATTCAACTCGAGTCCGACCGGCACATTCCTTTCCCATTCAACGAAGTCGCCTTCGATTTTCAGCGTCTGGGGGCCAACGTCCGCTATCCCGATCAGCAGGATGTGCTGCTGGTCGCCTGTCGACAGCAGGAGGTGGGTCAGCTTACCGACGCCGTCCTTCAGGCGGGGCTCGAGCCGACGGCGGTGGAGATCGAGACCTTTGCCACGGAGCGGGTCTTCGGTGAACTGAGCCACCAGTTCGGGCTTTCCGGCGACGAGGATGAGTGTGTCGCCCTGGTCGACATCGGCGCCACGATGAACGCCTTCCATGTCCTGCAGCGGGGACGCACCATCTATAGCCGGGACACGGTCTTCGGCGGGCGCAAGCTGACCGAGGACATCCGGGAGCGTTATGGCCTGAGTCTGGAAGAGGCGGGGCTGTCCAAGAAGCGCGGCGGCCTGCCCGAGGATTACGAGGACCATGTGCTGACCCCCTTCATCGATACCCTGATCCAGCAGATCGGCAGGTCCCTGCAACTCTATTACACCGCCGGACGCAACCCCGAGGTCACGCGACTGATCCTCGCCGGCGGTTCCTGCCTGGTACCGGGACTCAGCGAGAAGCTCGCCGCCAGTAGCGGCATGAGCGTGGAGATCGCCGATCCCTTCGCACGCATGACGATCAATTCCCGGGTCAATGCCTCGACCCTGACCAATGATGCCCCGGCCATGCTGACGGCCTGTGGCCTGGCCATGAGGTCTCGCTCATGAGTATCGAAATCAACCTGCTGCCCTGGCGCGAGGCGCAGCGAGAAAAACGTCATCGCCGCTTCCTGGTCGGGGTGGGGCTGGCGGCCCTGATGGGGATCGCCGGAGGCTGGGGGCTGACGCAGTTCTATCAGCAGGCGCTGGACGTGCAGCGCGAGCGTAACCAGTTCATCGAGGCCCAGATGCAGATCCTCGACAAGGACATCGAAGAGATTCGCAAGTATCAGGAGTTGCGGGAGCGAATGCTGACCCAGATCAAGCTGATTCGCGAACTGCAGTTCAGTCGCCCCCAGACGGTGCGCGTGTTCAACCAGTTGGTCTACAGCCTGGGGGAGGGCGTGCATTACACCGAGTTGACGCGCCAGCAGAACCAGTTGCGCTTCATCGGCCGGGCCGACACCAACCGCCAGGTATCCGATCAATTGCGGGCCATCGAGGCCACCGAGGTGTTCGAGGTTCCCCTGCTCTCCGAGGTGCAGGCCGAAGAGTCCGGAACCACCCGGCGCTTCGGGATGAGCGTCATGGAGATATTGCCCGGATCCGTCGCTGGCCAGGCCAGCCAGACCAAGAAGGAGAGCACACCATGACACTCAAGGCGGAATTGCAGCGGTTACGCGATCTCGACTGGCGTGAACTGGATGTGCGGGAAGCCGGTACCTGGCCGATATCGCTGAAGGTGATCTGCCATCTGCTGGTGCTGGGGGGGCTCTTCTGGGCCATGAACTGGTACGTGGCAGCCCCCAGAGCCGAGCTGCTCGAACGCGCCCGGAGCGAAGAGCGCGAGCTGATCCAGCGCTACGAAAGCAAGGCCTATCAGGCCGCCAGCCTGCCTACGATGCGCAAGCAGATGGGAGAGCTCGAGGCGCGGATGGCCGTGCTGCTGGAAATGTTGCCCACCGGTGTGGAAGTCCCGGCATTGATCGACAACATCAGCGACACCGCGCACGACAACCAGTTGACCATCGATTTCATCCGGCTGCTCGAACCGAAGCCGCAGGAGTTCTACACCGAGCAGCCGTTCGACATCCAGGTCCAGGGCGACTATCACCGTATCGCTGCCTTCCTCTCGGGAGTGGCGGGGTTGCCGCGCATCGTCACCCTGCACGATTTCAAGCTCGTCCCGGCAGAGCAGACGGATACGTTGCGTCTGTCGATGCTGGCCAAGACTTACAACCACCGCTCGGAGAGCCAGCCATGAGAGAAAGACGTGTGCTTGGGTCGCTGTTGGCATTGATGCTGGTCGGCTGCAGCGACAGTGATCTGCCGACGCTCGAGCGTCAGCTTGCGGAATTGCGGGCTCGGCCCACCGGCCAGGTCGCCCCGCTTCCCGAGGCGCCGGAATACCGACCGGTGACCTACGACCAGGCGGCCGGGCGAAGCCCCTTCGTCCCGGAACGGCCCGAACCCGAACAGGCCACCGTCGACGACAGCTCCCTGACACCGGATTTCGAGCGCCGCAAGGAGCCTCTCGAAGCCTATGCCCTGGAGTCGCTGACCCTGTTGGGCACGCTGCGGATCGATGACCGGGCTTCGGTGCTGGTCCGCGACCCCGAGGGAGAAGTGCATCGTCTGCATCCCGGGGAGCATCTGGGTACCGATTTTGGACGCATCACCCGTATCGATGAGCGTTCCGTGCAACTCATGGAGATCGTGCCGAATGGCCAGGGTGGCTGGATCGAGCGCAGCCGCACCATTGCACTGAACGATGAAGATGAAGAAAAGCGCCAAGGCTGAGGCGACAGAACGCAGGTTACAGGGGAATGACATGAGACAATTCTTTCGCACGATGTTGGCGACGATGCTGCTTGGAGGCGCGGCGCCGGCCTTGGCCCAGTCGTCACTGGTGGGCATCGATTTCGACCAGCGCAGCGAGAACGAACTCGAGGTCTTGTTGCACTTCTCGGGAGGGCTGCCCGAAGTGCGCGGCTATCGCATCGATTCGCCGCCGCGCCTGACCGTCGACCTCCTGGAAACGGCGAGTGCGATCGACCGGCGACGCTTCGATCTGGACCTGGCCGGTGTCGACCACCTGGTGGCCGTGGAGTCCGGCAAGCGGACCCGTCTGGTGTTCGGGCTCGATGACACATTGTCTTACTCCATTCGCGAACAGGGCAACGTCCTGGTGCTCACCCTGGGCGGCGGCGTGACCGACCAGCAGGCGTCCCCGACACTCGTCGAGGCCAGGCCCGAGCCTGCCAGCGCGCAGCCTGTCGCCAACCCGCAGCCGGTCGCCACCCCGCGTTCGACAGCGTCGCTGGAGCCGCGCATCGAGGATATCGACTTCCGTCGGGGCGACAAGGGCGCCAGCCGGCTGACGGTGACCTTCGATCGAAGCGGTGTCGATGCCCGGGTCGAGGAGCGCGGCGACCGGCGCATCGTGGCAGACCTCGGCGATGCCAACCTGCCGGCCTCGCTCTTCCAGATCCTTGATGTCAGCGATTTCGGAACGCCGATGCAGCGCATCGTGCCGCAGCTGGAAGGCCCTGGCGTCCAGTTGCTGATCGAGACCCAGGGCGACTATGCCATGATCTCGACGCTCAACGGGCGCGAGCTGGTGGTCGAGGCCAAGCCCGTGCCTCGTGCCGAGCGCGAGGCCGAGGAGCGTGAGCGCTTCCCCTATACCGGCAAGCCCATCACCCTCAACTTCCAGGATATCGAGGTGCGCGAGGTGCTGGCGATCATCGCCGACTTCACCGGCCTCAACCTGGTGGCCCGGGACAGCGTCCAGGGCAGCGTGACGCTGAACCTGCAGGAAGTGCCCTGGGATCAGGCGCTGGACCTGGTGCTCAAGAGCCACGGCCTGGCCAGCCGGAAGACCGGCAACGTGCTGGTGGTGGCACCGGCGGAGGAGCTGGCGGCCATGGAACGCCTGGAGTTCGAGACCCAGGCCCAGAAGCAGGAGCTGGCGCCGCTCACCACCGAGTATCTCCAGGTGCGCTATGCCAAGGCCGATGAGCTCGCGGAACTGCTGCGCGGCGCCGAGGGGCTGGGCCTGCTCTCCGAGCGGGGCAAGGTGAGCGTCGATGCGCGCACCAATACCCTGCTGATCCAGGAGACCCCGGAACAGCTCGAGGCGATCAAGTTGACCCTCGACCGGCTGGACGTGCCGGTGCGCCAGGTCCAGATCGAGGCGCGCATCGTCATCGCTCGGGACAGCGCAGCCCGGGAACTGGGGGTCAACTGGGGGCTCTCCTCCACGGACGCGGTCAACGGCGTGCTGGGTGACGGCAGCAGCCTGGACCTGAGCGGGGCCTCGAATGGCCAGGCGCCCAACGGCGGGCTCTCGGTGGATCTGGGTGATGACCTCAGTCCTGGCAGCGTCTTCAGCTTCGGCTATCTCTCCGGCGATATCCTGCTCGATCTGGAGCTGCGCGCCCTGGAAAGCGAAGGCAAGAGCCAGACCATCTCCCAGCCCAAGGTGATCACCGCCAACCAGAAGAAGGCCGTGATCAAGCAGGGCCAGGAGGTCCCCTATCAGGAGGCCACGTCCAGCGGGGCCACCAACATCGAGTTCAAGGAGGCCGTGCTGTCCCTGGCGGTCACGCCCCAGATCACCCCGGATGATCGCATCATCATGGATCTGATCATCAACAAGGACAGTGTGGCCGATACCAGCTTCGCCGGCGCGCCGGCCATCGACACCAACGAGATCGAGACCCAGGTGCTGGTGCGCAATGGTGAAACCGTGGTGCTGGGGGGCATCCTGACCACCGAGCAGCTGAAGAACCTGTTCAAGACGCCCTTCCTGGGAGACATCCCGGTGCTGGGCCATCTATTCCGCTATACCGAACAGAGCAATCAGAAGGTAGAATTGCTAGTCTTCATCACTCCGAAGATCATCGAGGACAGACTGGCGATTCGCTGATGCAGGGTTTTCCCAATCTCTTTCTGGTCGGCCCCATGGGGGCCGGCAAAAGCACCATCGGCCGCCTTCTGGCGGCCGAGTTGCAGCGCGATTTCGTCGATAGCGACCACGAGATCCAGGGGCGCTGCGGCGCCGACATCCCCTGGATCTTCGATGTGGAGGGGGAAGAAGGCTTTCGTGAGCGTGAGAGACAGATCATCGAGGAACTGACCCAGCGACCAGAGATCGTGCTGGCCACCGGGGGCGGGGCGGTCATCAGCGAAGCCAACCGCCGGGCCCTGCGCGAGCGCGGCACGGTGATCTATCTGTATGCCACCGTCGAACAGCAGTTGCGGCGTACCGCCAAGGACCGCAACCGCCCCCTGCTGCGCCACAAGGACCCCGAGGCGGTACTGCGCGGGCTCTTCGAGGTGCGCGATCCGCTCTACCGGGCCACCGCCGACCTGGTGATACGCACCGACCGCCGCGGTCCCAAATCCGTGGTCAACGACATACTGCGTCGCGTGACGCGCCTCATCGACCCTCTGCAAACCAAGGCCTGAAGCCATGAATGCGCGCCAAGCCCCGCCGCGAACCCTGAACGTCGCTCTCGAGGAGCGCAGCTATCCCATCCACATCGGTTCGCAAGTGCTCGGCGACCCGGCGATGCTGCGGCCCTACCTGGCCGGGCGGCAGGTGTTGATCGTCACCAACGAGACGGTGGCACCCCTCTATCTGGCATCGCTCAAGCAAGGGCTAGGCGATGACCTCGAGGTACGCGAGCTGATCCTGCCGGATGGCGAACACACCAAGACCCTGGCCTCGGTGGAGCGAATCTGGGATGCCCTGCTCGAGGCCGGGTTCAATCGCCAATGCACCCTCGTCGCCCTGGGCGGTGGCGTGATCGGGGACATGACCGGCTACGCCGCGGCCTGCTATCAGCGGGGCGTGGCCTTCATCCAGGTGCCGACCACGCTGCTCTCCCAGGTCGACTCCTCGGTCGGCGGCAAGACCGGGGTGAACCACCCGCGTGGCAAGAACATGATCGGCGCGTTCTGGCAGCCGCGAGCGGTGGTGATCGACACCGCCACGCTCGCCACCCTGCCCGGTCGCGAACTGACCGCCGGGCTGGCCGAGGTGATCAAGTACGCCCTGATCCGCGATCTCGACTTTCTCGCCTGGCTGGAAACCCACATGGCTGCCCTGCGCGGGCTGGACGAGACGTCCCTCAGCGAGGCCATCCTGCGCAGTTGCGCCACCAAGGCCGAGATCGTCGCTGCGGACGAGACCGAGCAGGGGGTGCGCGCACTGCTGAACCTGGGCCATACCTTCGGCCACGCCATCGAGGCGCATCAAGGTTATGGCTACTGGCTGCATGGCGAGGCGGTGGGGGCCGGCATGCACATGGCGACCCTGCTTTCCCGGCAACTGGGCTGGCTGGCCGAGGTCGAGGTGGAGCGCGTGAGCGCCCTGCTGGCGTCGGCAGGCCTGCCCCTGGCCGCCCCGGCGAACATGGATGCCAAGGCGTTTCTCGAGCGCATGCGCCTGGACAAGAAGAATCGCGACAGCCGCATTCGCCTCGTGCTCTTGCGGGCACTCGGCGATGCCTGCCTGCACGACGATACGCCACCGGCACTGCTCGAATCCTTTCTGGAAGGCTATTCCCGAGCCTGACGGCTAGACTAGTCTCTTGCGGCGGCGCCAGGGCCCCACGGGCGTGAGGGCTTTTGCATTGGCGTGCCCAGTCGATGTAATCTTCCTCATCTTGTCTATCGCGCATGACGTATGCATGAATTGCATAATAAAAGATCGCAGCCGCCCATGCAGCGGCTCGGCTTACCGATACTTTCGAACGCTTGAGAGGCACGCCCATGAGAAAAGGTCTTCATCAGCCTGGCGAGTTTCGTGACAACTGCGGCTTCGGCCTGATCGCTCACATGCAAGGCGAGCCCAGTCACGACCTGCTGAAAACCGCCATCGAGTCCTTGACCTGCATGACCCACCGCGGCGGAATCGCGGCGGATGGCAAGACCGGCGACGGTTGCGGCCTGCTGTTCGCCATGCCCACCGGCTTCATGCGCGAGCTGGCCCGGGAGGGCCTGGGGGTCGAGCTGGGCGAGCGCTTTGCCGTCGGCGTGGTGTTCTTTCCGGATGACGATCAGCGGGAAGCCCGGGCCCGCGAGACACTCGAGGGCGAACTTGTCGAGCGCGGCCTGACGGTACACGGCTGGCGGGACGTGCCCACCGACCCCAGCGTCTGTGGCCCGATGGCGCTGGAGTGCCTACCGCGGATTCGCCAGATATTCGTCGAAGCGGATGACGACCGGGCGGCCCCGGCTTTCAATGTCGATCTGTTCATGGCCCGTCGTCTTGCCGAGCAGAAGCTCAAGAACGAAGAGGACTTCTATGTCTGCTCCCTGTCGTCCCGAGTCCTCTCCTACAAGGGCCTGATGATGCCCGTGGACCTGCCGACCTTCTATCACGACCTCGGCGATCCACGTCTCGAGACCTCGACCTGCGTCTTCCATCAGCGCTTCTCGACCAATACCGCGCCGCGCTGGCCCCTGGCCCAGCCGTTTCGCTTCCTGGCCCACAACGGCGAGATCAATACCATCGAGGCCAATCGCGGCTGGGCCAACTCGCGCAAGGAGAACTTCGTCAGCGAGTTGCTGCCCGACATCACCCAGCTCGAGGAGATCGTCAACACCCGGGGGTCCGACTCGTCGAGCATGGACAACATGCTCGAGGTGCTGCTGACCGGCGGCATGGACCTGTACAACGCCATTCGCATGATGGTGCCGCCGGCCTGGCAGAACGTCGAGACCATGGATGGGGACCTGCGTGCCTTCTACGAATACAACTCCATGCACATGGAGGCCTGGGACGGGCCGGCGGGCCTGGTGATGACCGACGGCCGCAATGCGGTGTGCATGCTCGATCGCAACGGCCTGCGCCCGGCACGCTGGGTGATCACCAGGAACGGCTACATCACCCTGGCCTCCGAGATCGGCACTTATGGTTACCAGCCCGAGGACGTGGTGGCCAAGGGGCGGGTCGGACCGGGTCAGATCCTCGGCGTGGATACCCATACCGGCGAGGTGCTGCACACCCAGGATATCGACAATCGGCTCAAGTCGGCCTACCCCTACAAGCGCTGGCTGAAGGACCGCGCCCACTACCTGGAGTCGGCGCTGACCGAACTGGCGCGTTTCCACCCGTTCGATGCCGATGAACTCGCCGTGTATCAGAAGATGTTCCAGGTGACCTTCGAGGAGCGTGACCAGCTGCTGCGTCCCCTGGCCGAAAGCGCCCAGGAAGCGGTCGGTTCCATGGGCGACGATACGCCCATGGCGGTGCTGTCCCGTCGGGGGCGCATGCTCACCGACTATTTCCGTCAGAAGTTCGCCCAGGTCACCAACCCGGCCATCGACCCGCTGCGCGAAGCGATCGTGATGTCGCTGGAGACCTGCTGCGGGGCCGAGCTCAATGTCTTCGAGACCACCCCGGATCACGCGCACCGTTTGATCCTCACCGCGCCGGTGCTGTCGCCGCGCAAGTTCACCGCCCTGGTCACCCAGGACGACGCGGCATTTCGCAGCCAGACCCTGAGCCTGAGTTACGACCCCGAGAAGAGCACCCTCAAGCAGGCCCTGCTCGAACTCTGCCAGGAAGCGGAGCGGGCAACGAAGGAAGGGGCGGTCATCCTGGTGCTTTCCGACGCCGATCTGCACAAAGGCTGGTTGCCGGTGCATGCCGTGCTCGCCACCGGGGCGATACACCACCATCTGGGCCGTCTGGCCCTGCGCCCCCGGGTCAACCTGATCGTGGAAACCGGCTATGCCCGGGATGCCCACCAGATGGCTGTGCTGTTCGGCGTGGGGGCCACGGCGATCTATCCCTACCTCGCCTATCAGGTGATGGCCGACATGCACCGCAGCGGCGAGCTGGTCGGCAACCCGGCGGATGCCCGGGAGAACTATCGCAAGGGATTGCAGAAGGGGCTCTACAAGATTCTCTCCAAGATGGGCATCTCGACCCTGGCATCCTATCGCGGCTCGCAGCTGTTCGAGGCGGTGGGGCTCTCCTCCGAGGTCATGGACCTGTGCTTCCCGGGCATGATGTCGCGCATCGAGGGCACCGGCTTCGCCGAACTGCAGCTGCAGCAGGAACTGCTCGCCCGGGATGCCTGGACACCACGCAAGACCCTGCGTCAGGGCGGCCTGCTCAAGTACGTGCACGATCACGAGTATCACGCCTACAACCCGGACGTGGTGATGACCCTGCAGCAGGCCGTGCAGCAGGGCGATTATGCCCAGTGGAAGAAGTTCGCCCGTCTGGTCAACGAGCGCCCCGTGGCGACCCTCCGCGACCTGCTCATGCTCAAGCCGGCTCCCGAGCCGCTGCCGCTTGACGAGGTGGAGCCGGTGGAGGAGCTGCTGCCGCGCTTCGACAGCGCCGGCATGTCTCTTGGGGCACTGTCTCCCGAGGCTCATGAAGCCCTGGCCCAGGCCATGAACGAGGCCGGCGGGCGCTCCAATTCCGGCGAAGGGGGCGAGGACCCGGCGCGTTACGGCACCATCAGAAGCTCCAAGATCAAGCAGATCGCCTCGGGACGCTTCGGCGTGACGCCGGCCTACCTGGTCAATGCCGAGGTGCTGCAGATCAAGATCGCCCAGGGCGCCAAGCCTGGCGAGGGCGGCCAGCTGCCCGGCGGCAAGGTCAACGAGCTGATTGCCCGGCTGCGTTACTCCGTTCCCGGCGTGACCCTGATCTCGCCCCCCCCGCATCACGACATCTACTCCATCGAGGATCTTGCCCAGCTGATCTTCGACCTGAAACAGGTCAATCCCACCGCCCAGGTCTCGGTCAAGCTGGTCTCGGAGCCCGGCATCGGCACCATCGCCACCGGGGTGGCCAAGGCCTACGCGGATCTGATCACCGTTTCCGGCTACGATGGCGGCACCGCGGCGAGCCCACTGACCTCGATCAAGCATGCCGGCAGCCCCTGGGAGCTGGGGCTTCCCGAGGTGCATCAGGCGCTGCGCATCAACGGCCTGCGCGACAAGATTCGCCTGCAGACCGATGGTGGCCTGAAGACCGGCCTCGACGTGGTCAAGGCGGCCATCCTGGGCGCCGAGAGCTTCGGCTTCGGCACCGCGCCGATGGTGGCGCTGGGCTGCAAGTACCTGCGCATCTGTCACCTCAACAACTGTGCCACCGGTGTCGCCACCCAGCACCAGTATCTGCGCGACGAACACTTCCGCGGCACCGTGGACATGGTCAAGCACTACTTCCGCTTCATCGCCGAGGAGGTGCGCGAGCTGATGGCCATGCTGGGGGTGCGCAAGCTCACCGACCTGATCGGACGCACCGACCTGCTCGAGGTGCTCGAGGGCGAGACCGCGTCCCAGCGCAAGCTCGATCTGACGCCACTGCTGACCAACGATTTCGTGCCGGAGGAGGCGCCGCAGTTCTGTCAGGTCAGCCGCAACGAACCCCACGATCTGGGAGCCAAGAACCAGGAGGTGCTCGAGGCGTTGATGACGGCCATCGAGGGGAAGGCCGGCGGCGAGTTCGAATTCACCATCACCAACTGCGACCGCTCGGTGGGGGCACGGGCCTCCGGTGAGATCGCCAAGCGCTATGGCGAGGCAGGCCTCGAGGAGGCGCCGATCGTCGCCCGTTTCACTGGTGTCGCCGGCCAGAGCTTCGGCGTCTGGAACGCCCGGGGGCTGCATCTGTATCTCGAGGGCGATGCCAACGATTACGTCGGCAAGGGCATGAACGGCGGCAAGGTGGTCATCGTGCCGCCGAAGAACAGCCAGTTCGCGAGCCACAGGACGGCGATCATCGGCAATACCTGCCTCTACGGCGCCACCGGCGGCAAGCTGTTTGCCGCGGGTACCGCCGGTGAACGCTTCGGCGTGCGCAACTCCGGGGTGCACGCGGTCGTCGAGGGGGCCGGCGATCACTGCTGCGAATACATGACCGGCGGCATGATCTGCGTGCTCGGCGAGACCGGTGTCAACTTCGGTGCCGGCATGACCGGTGGCTTCGCCTACGTGATCGACGAGGATCGCACCTTCGTCGACAAGTACAACCATGAGCTGGTGGAGATCCATCGCATCAACACCGAGGCCATGGAGGCCTATCGGCGTCATCTGCGGGAAGTGGTCCAGGAATACGTTGCCGAGACCGGCTCGGCCCGAGGACGCGAGATTCTCGAGGACTTCTCCGACTTCATTCGCCACTTCTGGCTGGTGAAGCCCAAGGCAGCGAGCCTCAACGGCTTGCTGGCAGAATCCCGTCGGCGGCCTGAATAGAGGAACATGACCATGGCAAACCGTCTGAACAACGATTTCCAGTTCATCGATGTCGGCCGCCAGGACCCGCGCAAGAAGGACGCGCGGACCCGGGCCCGGGAATTCACCGAGATCTATGAACCCTACAAGCCCAGCGAGGCGGCCAGTCAGGCCCATCGCTGCCTGCATTGCGGCAATCCCTATTGCGAGTGGAAATGCCCGGTGCACAACTACATCCCCAACTGGCTGAAGCTGGTCAGCGAGGGCAACATCCTCGAGGCCGCCGAGCTGTCCCACCGCACCAACACCCTGCCCGAGGTGTGCGGACGGGTCTGTCCCCAGGACCGGCTCTGCGAGGGCGACTGCACGCTCAACGATGGCTTCGGTGCGGTGACCATCGGCTCGGTGGAGAAGTACATCACCGACACCGCCTTCGCCATGGGCTGGCGCCCGGACATGTCCAAGGTCACCTGGACCGACAAGCGCGTGGCGGTCATCGGTGCCGGCCCGGCGGGCCTGGGGTGCGCCGATATCCTGGTACGCAACGGCGTCAAGCCGGTGGTCTTCGATCGCTACCCGGAGATCGGCGGGCTTCTGACCTTCGGCATTCCCGAGTTCAAGCTCGAGAAGAACGTCATGGAGCGTCGTCGCGCGGTGTTCGAGGAGATGGGCGTCGAGTTCCGGCTCAATACCGAGATCGGCCGCGACGTGAGCATCGATGACCTGCTCGAGAAGTACGATGCCGTCTTCATGGGCATGGGCACCTACAAGTACATGGAGGGTGGCTTCCCGGGAGAAGACCTGCCCGGGGTGCACAAGGCGCTGGATTTCCTGGTCGCCAACGTCAACCATTGCCTGGGGTTCGAGAAGGACCCCGCGGATTACATCTCCCTGGAGGGGCAGCGGGTGGTGGTGCTGGGCGGGGGCGATACCGCCATGGACTGCAACCGCACCTCGATTCGCCAGGGGGCGACCAGCGTGACCTGCGCCTATCGCCGCGACGAGGGCAACATGCCGGGTTCCAAGCGCGAGGTGGCCAACGCCCGGGAAGAAGGGGTGGACTTCCTGTTCAATCGCCAGCCGGTGGCGGTGCTCGGCGAGGAGAAGGTCGAGGGCGTCAAGCTGGTGCGCACCCGACTGGGCGAGCCGGACGAGAACGGCCGCCAGCGCCCGGAAGTGGTGCCGGGCTCCGAGGAGGTGCTGGCGGCGGATGCGGTGATCATCGCCTTCGGCTTCCAGCCCAGCGAGATCGACTGGTTCGAGCCCCAGCGAATCGAGACCGACGAGCGGGGCCGGGTGACCGCGCCGGAGCATGGCACCTTCGCCTTCCAGACCAGCAATCCGAAGATCTTCGCCGGTGGCGACATGGTGCGCGGCTCGGACCTGGTGGTCACCGCGATCCATGAGGGTCGCCAGGCCGGCGAGGGGATTCTCGATTATCTGGAGGTGTAAGGCCGGTCGGCATCATTGGCTATCGCACCGTAGGAGCTCGATTTACCGAGCGATAAAGACCGCCTCATCGCCCGATGAATCGGGCTCCTGCGCTACCCAGCCATCGTCATGCCGAAATTGAGCCCCCACCCTGAATCTGCTATCCTGTCGACCCATCCTGGCGCGGCTTTCTGCCGGGCCTTTTGATCAGTTTCGACAGGTTCTCCATGACGCGATATATCTTCGTGACCGGCGGCGTTGTGTCCTCCCTCGGCAAGGGCATCGCCTCGGCCTCGCTGGCGGCGATTCTCGAGGCGCGCGGCCTCAAGGTCACCATGCTCAAGCTGGATCCGTACATCAACGTCGATCCGGGCACCATGAGCCCGTTCCAGCACGGCGAGGTATTCGTCACCGAGGATGGTGCGGAGACCGATCTCGACCTGGGGCATTACGAGCGTTTCATTCGTACCAAGATGACCCAGGCCAACAACTTCACCACCGGCCGTGTCTACGAGCATGTGCTGCGCAAGGAGCGGCGTGGCGATTATCTCGGCGGTACCGTGCAGGTGATTCCGCACATCACCGACGAGATCAAGCGGCGGGTCTACGAAGGGGGCGAGGGCTTCGATGTGGCGCTGGTGGAGATCGGCGGCACCGTGGGCGATATCGAGTCGCTGCCGTTCCTCGAATCGATTCGTCAGCTGCGCAGCGAAGTGGGGCCCAACCGTGCGCTGTTCATGCACCTGACCCTGGTCCCCTACATCAAGACTGCCGGGGAGACCAAGACCAAGCCGACCCAGCACAGCGTCAAGGAACTGCGCTCCATCGGCATCCAGCCGGATATCCTGATCTGTCGCAGCGAGGTCGAACTCGAGGAGACCGAGCGACGCAAGATCGCGCTGTTCACCAACGTCGAGGAGCGGGCCGTGGTGCCGCTGCAGGATGCCGATACCATCTATCGCATCCCGCTGATGCTCCACGAGTTCGGCCTCGACGAGATCGTCTGCGACAAGTTGCGCCTCGACGCTCCGGAGGCCGATCTCGGCGAATGGATCCATGTGCTCGATGCCAAGCTCAATCCCTTGAAGTCGATCAACATCGCCATGGTCGGCAAGTACATGGAACTGCTCGACGCCTACAAGTCGCTCAACGAAGCCCTGGTGCATGCCGGCATCCAGTCAAGGGTCAAGATCAACATCGATTATGTCGATTCGGAAATCATCGAGCGCCATGGCACCGAGCGCCTGGCCGGCAAGGACGCGATCCTGGTGCCCGGCGGCTTCGGCGAGCGGGGTGTCGAGGGCAAGATCATGGCGGCGCGCTACGCTCGCGAGCAGGGCGTTCCCTACCTGGGCATCTGCCTGGGCATGCAGGTCGCGGTGATCGAGTTCGCGCGGCACGTGGCCGGCTGGGAAGATGCCGATTCCACCGAATTCACCCGGGACACCCAGCACCCGGTGATCGGCCTGATCACCGAGTGGATCACGCCGGAAGGCCAGATCGAGCTGCGCGACGAGGCTTCCGACCTGGGCGGAACCATGCGCCTGGGCGGCCAGGTCTGCCAGCTCAAGCCCGGTTCCAGGGCGCATCAGGCCTATGGGCTTGAGGCCATCACCGAGCGTCATCGCCACCGCTACGAGGTCAACAACCAGTTCGTCGAGGCGCTGGAGCAGGCCGGGCTGGTCGTCTCCGGCAAGAGCGTCGACAATTCCCTGGTGGAGATGATCGAACTGCCCGACCACCCCTGGTACGTGGCCTGCCAGTTCCACCCGGAATTCACCTCCACGCCGCGGGATGGCCATCCGCTGTTCTCCGGCTTCGTCCAGGCGGCGCTGGAGCACAAGGCGCAGCGCACGCGCACCCAAGGGGCTGTAACGTGAGGGCCGAGAAATGACCGACAGGATCGTCGAATTCGCCGGCTTGAGGGCCGGCAATTCGTTGCCGCTGATGCTGTTCGGCGGCATGAACGTGCTGGAATCTCGGGACATGGCCCTGGATGTTGCCGCGGCTTACGTCGATGTCTGTGCTCGGCTGGGCATTCCCTATGTGTTCAAGGCCAGCTTCGACAAGGCCAACCGCAGCTCTATCCACTCCTATCGGGGGCCCGGGCTGGAGAAGGGGCTCGAGATACTGGCCGAGGTCAAGGCCCGCTTCGGCGTGCCGGTGATCACCGACGTGCACGAGCCCTGGCAGGCGCAACTCGTCGCCGAGGTGGCCGATGTCATCCAGTTGCCGGCCTTCCTGGCGCGCCAGACCGACCTGGTGGTGGCCATGGCCGAGACCGGTGCGGTGATCAATATCAAGAAGCCACAGTTCGTCGCCCCCCACGAAACGCGGCACATGCTCGCCAAGTGCCAGGAGGCGGGCAACGAGCGCCTGATCCTCTGCGAGCGCGGCTCGAGCTTCGGCTACAACAACCTGGTGGTCGACATGCTCGGCTTCGGCGAGATGAAGCAGACCGGCTTTCCGGTCATCTTCGACGTGACCCATTCGCTGCAGCGCCCCGGTGGCCGTTCCGACAGTGCCGACGGTCGTCGCGCCCAGGTCTTCGAGCTGGCCCGGGCCGGTGTCGCCGTGGGCCTGGCCGGCCTGTTCCTGGAGGCGCATCCCGACCCGGACAAGGCGCTGTGCGATGGGCCTTGCGCCTTGCCGCTGGACAAGCTCGAACCCTTCCTGAGCCAGCTCAAGCAACTCGACGAGCTGGTCAAGGGATTTCCCGACATCGAGGTTCGCTGAGTCCGCCTCGCATCCGTTCAACGACCCAGAAGGAAGATACGACCATGGCAGAGATCGCCGATATCCGTGCCCTCGAGGTGCTCGACTCCCGCGGCAACCCGACTGTGCAGGCCGAGGTCATTCTCGACAGCGGCAGGCGGGGCAGTGCCTGTGCCCCTTCCGGTGCTTCCACCGGCTCCCGGGAAGCTCTGGAGCTTCGCGATGGCGACAAGACGCGCTACCTGGGCAAGGGCGTGCTCAAGGCGGTCGAGGCAGTGAACGGCAGGATCCGCGAGCGTCTCCTGGGTATGGATGCCCGCGACCAGCGGGCGCTGGACAACGCCATGCTGGAACTCGACGGTACCGACAACAAGGGCAACCTCGGCGCCAACGCCATCCTGGCCGTGTCCCTGGCGGCCGCCAAGGCGGCGGCCGCCGAGCAGGGCATGCCGCTCTACGAGCATATCGCCACCCTCTACGGCCAGCCCGGCAAGTACAGCATGCCGGTGCCGATGATGAACATCGTCAACGGCGGTGAGCATGCCGACAACAACGTCGACATGCAGGAGTTCATGATCCAGCCGGTCGGCGCGCCGACCTTTCGCGAGGCGCTGCGCATGGGGGCGGAGGTCTTCCACGCCCTGAAGAAGGTGCTCTCCGGGCGAGGGCTCGCCACGGCGGTGGGCGACGAGGGTGGCTTTGCCCCCAACCTGGAATCCAATGCCGAGGCCCTGGCGGTGATCAAGCAGGCGGTGGCGAATGCCGGCTACACCCTGGGCAAGGACATCACCCTGGCCCTGGATTGCGCCTCCTCCGAGTTCTACGAGAATGGCCAGTACGATCTCGCCGGGGAAGACAAGCGTTACGATGCGGCCGGTTTCGTCGACTACCTGGCCGAACTGGTCGAGCAGTACCCGATCGTCTCCATCGAGGACGGCATGGACGAGTCCGACTGGGAGGGCTGGAAGCTCCTCACCGACAGGCTCGGCGACAGGGTGCAGCTGGTCGGCGACGACCTGTTCGTCACCAACACGCGGATCCTCAAGCGCGGCATCGACGAGTCCATCGGCAACTCGATACTGATCAAGTTCAACCAGATCGGCTCGCTTTCGGAAACCCTGGACGCCATCCGGATGGCCCAGGATGCCGGCTTCACCGTTGTCATCTCGCATCGCAGCGGCGAGACCGAGGACACCACCATCGCCGATCTGGCCGTGGCCACCAGCGCCGGCCAGATCAAGACCGGTTCGCTGAGTCGCAGTGATCGGGTCGCCAAGTACAACCGCCTGCTGGTGATCGAGCAGGAGCTGGGCGACAAGGCGTTCTACCCTGGCCTCAAGGCCATCAAGGGCCAGGGCTGACCCGTCGTTTCTGACGCCGGTGCGCTTGCACCGGTTCGTTCTAGAGCCTCTCCCCGGCGGTATCGGTTGATCCGATACCGCCGGATTGCGTTTGGGGGGATTCGACCGTGCTCGTTTGTCGTCAATGTCTCCAATTCTTGTAAGATATTTCCTACAATTTGGCGACGTCTTTATGGACAAAATAGGGCATATTAGTGCATTTTTTATGCATCATTTATTTTATATATTTGATTTTAAATGGAATTATTTTTTCTCAAGTTGACGAGGGTGTAGGCCGATAATAACCCGATCTGAGTACCCCCTTTGAGATAGGGCTTAAGGGATGTCAAGATACCTTCCAGGACATCGTTGGCAGGACGCCAACCGCAGGAGGCGATTGATGGCCCGTTCGGTACGACAGGGCGTCGAGACCGAACAGGGAGTGGGCCAAGGGAAGCGGGTACAGGGAGTGACCCTCAGGGAACGGCTAGGAGCGGGCGACCTTCGGGTCGCCTTTTTCATGCCTGGCCGCCGACGACGAGCATCAGGTACTGGGCGCGGACGGGCTGAAGGTCAACGCTCGAGGTGTTCGAGCTTGCCCGGCTTGCCATCCCACGCCTCGGCATCTTCCGGTGGGTCCTTCTTCTCGGTGATGTTCGGCCAGACCTCGGCGAGTTCGGCATTGATCTCGATGAAGCCCTGCTGGTCGCTGGGCAGTTCGTCTTCCGCGAAGATCGCCTCGGCAGGGCACTCCGGCTCGCACAACGCGCAGTCGATGCATTCGTCGGGGTGAATCACCAGGAAGTTGGGGCCTTCGTAGAAGCAGTCGACCGGGCACACCTCGACGCAATCGGTGTACTTGCAGCGGATGCAGTTTTCGGTGACGACGAATGTCATGGTGGCTTCCTCGATCGTGATGGGCCAGTATCGGTAATCAGGTTATAAATTAACTGAATATTTATAATTATCCGTTCTATCGGGCGGGATTCTAGACACTCTCTTTCCAACGGTAAAGAAGCTCGAGCGCCTGGCGTGGCGAGAGCTCGTCCAGGCTAAGGTCGCTGAGTTCCTCGACCAGGGGGTGCGGCGTGCTGGCGAACAGGTCCGCCTGTTGCGGTACCGCGCTGGGCCCGCTCTCTTGCCGTGAACGCCCGCGCGGGCCCTGGTCGATCTCCTGCTGTTCCAGGCCGGCCAGCTTGTCCCGGGCCCGTGCGATCACCGATTGCGGCACGCCCGCCAGCTGGGCGACCTGCAGGCCATAGCTCTGGCTGGCGGGGCCGTCCTCCACCCGATGCATGAATACGATGCCATCCTTGTGTTCCGCCGCGGTGAGATGCACGTTGGCCACGCCTTCGAGCTGTTCGGCCAGGGCGGTCATCTCGAAGTAGTGGGTGGCAAACAGCGTGAAGGCCTTGACTCGGGCCAGGTGCTCGGCGCTCGCCCAGGCCAGGGACAGGCCGTCGAAGGTGCTGGTGCCGCGTCCGATCTCGTCCATCAGCACCAGGCTTTCGGCGGTCGCATTGTGCAGGATGCTGGCGGTTTCGGTCATCTCCACCATGAAGGTCGAGCGTCCGCCGGCGAGATCGTCGCTCGAGCCGATACGCGTGAAGATGCGATCCAGGGTGCCGATCTCGGCCTGGTCGGCGGGCACGAAGCTGCCGCAGTGGGCGAGTAGCGCGATCAACGCCGCCTGGCGCATGTAGGTGGATTTACCCCCCATGTTGGGGCCGGTGATCACCAGCATGTGGCGCTGGGGGTCGAGGCGCAGATCGTTGGGCACGAAGGGTGCCTCGCTGACCTGTTCGACCACCGGGTGACGCCCGCCGAGGATGCAGAGGCCTGGCGCGTCGAGCAATCGGGGGCGCACGAAATCCAGGGTCTGAGCGCGTTCGGCGAAGGTCGTGAGCACATCGAGCGCGGCCAGGGCCTGGCCCGTCGCTTGCAGGGCGTCGAGGGCGGCGTTCAGGGTGTCGATCAGGTTCTCGTAGAGCAGCTTCTCCCGGGCCAGGGCCTTGGATTTCGCCGACAGCGCCTTGTCCTCGAACTCCTTGAGTTCGGGGATGATGAAGCGCTCGGCATTCTTCAGCGTCTGGCGGCGGATGTAGTCGGCCGGGGCGTCCCGGGCCTGGGCACGGGGAATCTCGATGTAATAGCCGTGCACCCGGTTGTAACCGACCTTGAGGCCTGCCAGGCCGGTACGTTCGCGCTCGCGGGTCTCGAGCTTCACCAGGTAGTCGCCGGCATGCTCGGCCAGGCCGCGGAACTCGTCGAGTTCCTCGTCGAAGCCGGCGGCGATCACCCCGCCATCGCGAATCACTACCGGTGGATTGTCGATCAGGGCGTGGCTCAGGAGATCGGCCAGCTCGGGGTAGGGGCGAATGTGGTGGCGCAGATCGTCAAGGGCGCTGCCATCGTCCAGGGCGGCCAGGCGTTCCTGGAGATCGGGCAGGGCGTTCAGGGCGTCGCGCAGCCGCGCCAGATCCCGAGGGCGGGCACTGCGCAGGGCGACCCGGGCGAGAATGCGCTCGACATCGCCGATCCGCTTGAGCAGGTCGTGCAGCGGCGCATGCGCCTCGTCACCCAGCAGCAGCTGCACCGCACCCTGCCGGGCGGTGATTCGCTCGCGACTGCGCAGCGGCCGGTTGAGCCAGCGCTTGAGCAGGCGCGACCCCATGGCCGTGGCGGTGGTGTCGAGTACGCTGGCCAGGGTGTTGTCGGCGCTGCCGCCCAGGTTGGTGTCGATCTCCAGGTTGCGCCGGCTGGCGGCATCGATGACCACCGCATCGTCGCGGCTCTCCACCCCCAGCGCCGTGACGTGGGGCAGGCGCGAGCGCTGGGTGTCCCGGGCGTAGTCGATGAGCACGCCGGCGGCGGTGACGGCAAGGGCCAGATGGGCACAGCCGAAGCCACGCAGGTCGGCGACGCCGAACTGATCGCACAGCAGCCGGGTTGCCGATTCCAGGTCGAACAGCCACTCGCTCTGGCGCTTGAGCCCGCGGCGTTCCCCGAGGCCAGCGGGCAGTTCCAGCCCGTCGGCGACCAGCAGTTCCGCCGGGTCGAGACGATGTATCTCCCCGAGCATGTCGGCGTCGCTGCCAACTTCCAGCACGCTGAAACGGCCGCTGGAAAGCTCCAGCCAGGCGATGCCCCAGCAGCCATCGTGACGGTGCAGGGTGACCAGCAGATTGTCACGCTTGGCGTCGAGCAGCGCCTCGTCATGCAGCGTGCCCGGGGTGACGATGCGCACCACCTTGCGCTCCACTGGTCCCTTGCTGGTCGCGGGGTCGCCCATCTGCTCGCAGATCGCCACCGACTCGCCGCACCTGACCAGGCGGGCCAGATAGCCCTCGGCGCTGTGGTAGGGCACGCCAGCCATGGGAATCGGCTTGCCGGCGGACTGGCCGCGCTGGGTGAGGGTGATGTCGAGCAGCTGGGCGGCGCGCCGGGCATCGTCGAAGAAGAGCTCGTAGAAATCGCCCATGCGGTAGAAAAGCAGAACGCCCGGATGCTCGCGCTTGATCTTGAGGTATTGCGCCATCATCGGGGTGTGCTGGGGGCTCTTCGTCTCGATCGCGTCTGGCATGGCGTGTCCGGATTCCCTGCATTCATGGGCCCGCCATTCTATCCCAGTCCACCGAGGCTTCGACAGTTCGATCGGTGTCGAGGGCAGCGGCTATGCTGTCAGAGAGCGCTCGGACAGGACGGAAGAGGTGCGAGCCGTCACGTTTCGCACGGCGGTCGGCATGCCAAGGAGGCAGCGTGAGGAAGGTTGCTCGATGGGGCTTGTGGGTGGCGCTGGGGCTCGGGGCAGTGCTGGCCGGCGCCTTGCTGCTGGTCGAGTCGCCCTGGGTGCGGGAGTGGCTGGAAGGCCAGGCCGCCAAGCGTCTGAACGGGCGCGACGTGGAAATCGGTGCGCTGGAAATCGTCTGGGGCTGGCCGCTGACGGTTCGTCTCGAGGAGCTCACCATCGCCAACCCCGACTGGGTCGCTCATTCCCGGATGCTCGATCTCGACGCGCTGACGATCACCCTGGACCTGAGCGCGCTGGTGCAAGGCAGCGTCCCGCTCGAGCGTCTGCATCTGCAGCGCCCCGAACTTCACTTGGCCAGGCGCAGGGATGGCGCCACCAGCTGGACGGGGCTGTTCGAGGACGAAAAGGAGGGCGCCGGCGGCGGGGCGCCCATCGATCCCGAGATGATCAGCATCGATCGAGGACGCCTGACCTATCGTGATGCCGCGTTGGGCCTGGATCTCGCCGCCGATTTTCGTACCCGGAAACCCGATCAGGGCCCACCCCGGCTCCTGCTCGATGGCCAGGGGGCCTATCAGGACGGCAGCGCTGTTAGCGGCTCGGTGAGCGTGACCCTGGAAAAACGACCACGGCTCCACGTCCAGCTCGCCGCCGATCGGCTCGAGCTCGAACCCTGGGGCGTGGGTGAGCCGGGCAGCGCACGGGGGCAGCGAGCAGCGGAGCAGGCCGTCGAACAGAAGGTCGAAAAGCTTGCCTGGGAGAGACGCTGGGCCGAGCGCCTGGCGCCTTTGGCCAAAATCGACGCCCGTATCGAGATGACCGTCGACAGGCTGAGTTACGCGGACACCCGGTTCAGCGACGTGAGCCTCCGAGGCGATCTCGAGCGGGGGCGGCTGACGCTGGAGCGCCTGCACACCGCCCTGGGGGCGGGGGAAATGACGGCCCGGGGTTGGCTGGAAGTGGGCTCCGACACCCTCGATGGCGCTATCGATGCCCGCATGGGGCAGCTGGACCTGGGCCAGGCGTTGGCGCCCCTGGGGTTCTCCGAGCTGGGCACCTTGGACGGGCAGTTGCACGCGCGTCTCGAGCAGGGTGCGCTGGCGCTGGATGATACCTCGCTTGCCTATCGAGCGCCTGAGTCGGATCTCTTGCTGCGCGTAAACGCCGAAAGCACGGCTGTCGGCGAAACGTCCGAAGCGGGCGTACGGCTCCGGGGTAGCGGCAGCCGGCGGGGGGAGCCCTTCGAATACGATCTCAAGGTCGGCCCATTGCTCACCCTGAACGACCCCGACAAGGCCTATCCGGTGCAGGGATGGGCCACCTCCCGGCAATCCCGGCTCGAAGTCGAGGGCAGCCTCGAGCAGCCGCTGAAGATCGCTCGGGTGCAAGGGAAATTCCGGCTGTCCGGCCCCAACCCGGCGCGTCTCAACCGGCTGACCGGCCTGAACCTGCCGGCGTTGCCGCCCTATGACGTGCAGGGCGAACTGCGGGTGAAGGACGAACTGGTGCGTCTGCTCGATCTGGGCGGGCGCTTCGGCAACAGCGATGTCGGTGGTGACGTGCGACTGCGACTGGGCGAGCGCAACAAGCTCTGGGCGACGCTGAATTCCCGGCGCCTGGACCTGGACGACCTGGCCCCTCTGCTGGGGGTGGCGCCGGATACGGAAAGCGGCGAGACCGCTTCCGCCCGGCAGCAGCGCCGTGCGGTCGAGCAGGCGCGCCGGCCGGGCATCTTCCCCGACGCGCAGTGGAATCTGGATGGCTTGCGGCGCATGGATGCCGAGGTGCATTACCGCGCGGCCAATGTCTCGGCGAAGGATATTCCCATGTCGGAATTCGAACTCGATCTGAGTCTGGAAGCGGGTGTGCTGACCCTGGAGCCGCTGCAGGCAGGTATCGGCGGCGGCCGGTTGCGTGCCCAGGTGCGCATGGACGCCCGCGACGAGCCTCTCGACGGCCGCCTCGAACTTTCCTTGCGGCGTATCAACTTGAAGCCCGTGCTACGCAAGGTCGAGCTCTCCGACATCGCCCGAGACACCGCCGGCACCGTGGGTGGTCGGGGGCGGGTGCGCTTTCGCGGCAACTCGCTGGACGAGGCGATGGCGGGGCTGGATGGCACCCTGGCGCTGGCCATGTCTGGCGGGCGCCTGGACATGCTGGTCGTCGAAGCCCTGGGGCTCGATCTGGCCGAAGCACTGACCGCTGCGCTGGTCGACTCGGACGAGGTGGTCATGCGCTGTGCCTTTACGCGACTCGATGCCACGAACGGCATGGCCCGGGTGGAGCAGTTCTTCATCGACACCGCCGATACCAACCTGACCGGCGGCGGGTCGATCGATCTGGGTGACGAAAGACTCGATCTGGTGTTCGAGGCGCACCCCAAGGACCCCAGCCTGCTGGCGTCCGACTCGCCGGTGACGCTCCAGGGAAGGCTCGACGCGCCTCGGGTGGAAGTGGTGTCCCGGGAGCTCGTGGCCCGTGGCGTGCTCTCGGTGCTGGGGGCCGTCCTGGCCCCGCCTCTCGCGATCCTGCCGTGGATCGAGCCCGGGACCGGCGAGAACGTCGGGCCGGGCTGTCGGCAGGTGCTGCGAGAGTTTCGTGAAGGCAAAGGCAGGGAGTGACGATTCCGCCGGCGGCATGACTGCTGCCCGGCTTTAAACGGGGGCAAAAGCCGCTATCCTACGCATACCATTCACTCTCGCAGTAGAGGTGGAGCATGGAGCACGAAGAGGAGTTGCTGGAGTTGAGCGAACGCCTGGGCGATGCCTGCCGTCGCCGGACAGCCAAGGTGACCACGGCGGAGTCCTGCACCGGGGGCGGCGTCGCGGTGGCGATCACCGACATCGCCGGCAGTTCCGACTACTTCGAGACCGGCTACGTGACCTACGCCGATGGGGCCAAGCGGCGCCTGCTGAAGGTCTCGGGGTCGCTGCTCGGGGGCTACGGGGCCGTCAGCCAGGAAGCCGTGGAAGCCATGGTCAAGGGGGCCTGTCTGGACAGCGGTGCCGACATCGGGGTGGCCGTCAGTGGCATTGCCGGACCCGAGGGAGGCAGCGACGAGAAACCGGTGGGCACCGTGTGGTTCGCCTGGGGTGACGCCTCGCGCCAGCAGGCCGAGCGGCACGTCTTCGAGGGCGACCGTCGTGCGGTGCGACGCCAGGCGGTGAAGGTGGCACTTGAAGGATTGATTCGCTGGCTCGAGAAGTAGGTCACGAGCGAAAGGTTCGTTTTGGGTCGGCATCAAGAGTAGGCGGGCGGCGTTTTTTACGGCATAATACTGGTCAATCATACAGTAAGCGTATCGGGAGACATCCATGGCACAGGACGACAACCGTTCCAAGGCCCTCAATGCGGCGCTTTCGCAGATCGAGCGCCAGTTCGGCAAGGGTACCGTGATGCGTCTGGGGGACGCCCCGCGGGTCACCATGCCCTCCGTATCGACCGGTTCCCTGGGGCTGGATATCGCCTTGGGTATCGGCGGGTTGCCGCTGGGCCGGGTCGTCGAGATCTTCGGGCCGGAATCCTCGGGCAAGACGACCCTCACGCTGTCGGTCATCGCCCAGGCCCAGAAGCAGGGCAAGACCTGCGCCTTCATCGATGCCGAGCATGCCCTAGACCCGAGCTATGCCGAGAAGCTGGGCGTCAACCTCGACGACCTGCTGGTCTCCCAGCCGGACACCGGCGAGCAGGCGCTGGAGATCTGCGACATGCTGGTGCGCTCCGGCGGGGTCGACGTGATCATCATCGACTCCGTGGCGGCGCTCACGCCCCGGGCGGAGATCGAAGGCGAGATGGGCGACTCCCACGTCGGCCTGCAGGCGCGCCTGATGTCCCAGGCGCTGCGCAAGATCACCGGCAACATCAAGAACGCCAACTGCATGGTGGTGTTCATCAACCAGATCCGCATGAAGATCGGCGTGATGTTCGGCAGCCCCGAGACCACCACCGGCGGCAACGCGCTGAAGTTCTACTCCAGCGTGCGCCTGGACATTCGCCGCACCGGCTCGGTCAAGCAGGGGGACGAGGTCACCGGCAACGAGACCCGGGTCAAGGTGGTCAAGAACAAGGTGGCGCCGCCGTTCCGCCAGGCCGAGTTCCAGATCCTCTACGGCAAGGGGATCTATCACGCCGGCGAGGTCATCGATCTCGGTGTGCAATGCAAGCTGGTCGACAAGGCCGGTGCCTGGTACAGCTACCAGGGCAACAAGATCGGCCAGGGCAAGGCCAATGCCGCCCAGTTCCTCGAGGACAACCCGGCGATCATGGACGAGATCGAAAGCGGCATTCGAAGCCAGCTGCTCAGTACCCCCGAGCCCAAGGCCAAGGAAGCCGAGCCGGAGGCCACGGCAGCCGCCGGTGAAGACAGCGAAGACAGCCTGCTGTAACCCATGCGCGGTCTCGCCTCTGGCAGCGATGCTGCGACTCCCCGGGACGAGGCCATCCGGCTGCTGGCCCGCCGCGAGTACTCCCGGGCCGAGCTGGAGCGGCGGCTGGCCGCCAAGGGGCATGCGGCCGAGAGCGTCGCCGAGGCGCTCGATGACCTGACCGAGCAAGGCCTGCAGTCCGATGCGCGTTTCGCGGAGATCTTTCTGCGCTCGCGCATCGCCCGGGGGCAAGGGCCGCTCAAGATACGCGCCGAGCTGGGCGAGCGGGGTATCGACCGGGAATTGATCCACTGGGCCTTCGAGGAGGCCAAGGGTGCCGCTGGCACCGACTGGTTTTCCCTTGCCTGCGAGACCCTGGCCAAGCGCTTCGATGGCCCCGGGGCCACGCCCCGGGAGCGCGCCCGCCGCGAACGCTTTTTGGCCGGTCGGGGCTTCGATTTCGAACAGACCCTCCATGCCCTGTCCCATGCCTGGGACGATCGCTGAGCCTTCCTGCCGCGACGCTTTCCTCTTTAGTCGCTTGCCGACTGCGTTATACTGGTGCGCCTTGCGACGGCCCCGGGTGGCGTCTTTTCACGGTACGCCAAGCGATCATCGCCCCTCATGAATGGCCATGACCGCCTGCCCGCAGCGCCTAAACGCTCATTGCCACGGGTTTTCTATGAAAAGCGCAGACATCAGACAGGCCTTTCTCAGCTTTTTCGAGGAGCGGGGGCACACCATCGTGCCGTCGAGCTCCCTGGTGCCGGACAACGACCCGACCCTGCTGTTCACCAACGCCGGCATGGTGCCCTTCAAGGACGTGTTCCTGGGGCGCGATCCGCGTCCCTACGTGCGCGCGACCTCTTCCCAGCGCTGCGTGCGTGCCGGCGGCAAGCACAACGACCTGGACAACGTCGGTTATACCGCGCGCCATCACACCTTCTTCGAGATGCTGGGCAACTTCAGCTTCGGCGACTATTTCAAGCAGGACGCCATTCGCTTCGCCTGGACCTTTCTCACCGAGACCCTGGGCCTGCCTCGGGAGAAGCTGTGGGTCACCGTGCACGTCAGCGACGACGAGGCCGAGCGTATCTGGAAGGAAGAGATCGGCATCGATCCGCAGCGGTTCTCGAAACTCGACGAGGACAATTTCTGGCAGATGGGCGATACCGGCCCTTGCGGCCCCTCCTCGGAGATCTTCTACGATCACGGCCCCGACGTCTGGGGCGGGCCTCCGGGCAGCCCGGAAGAGGACGGCGATCGCTACATCGAGATATGGAACCTGGTGTTCATGCAGTTCGACCGCGACGCCGCCGGCAACATGAACCCGTTGCCCAAGCCGTCCATCGACACCGGCATGGGGCTGGAGCGTATTGCCGCGGTGATGCAGGGGGTGCACTCCAACTACGAGATCGACCTGTTCCAGAACCTGCTGCGTGCCGCTGCCGACGCGACCGGACATGCGGACACCACGGCGCCCTCGCTGCGGGTCATCGCCGACCACATCCGCTCCTGCGCCTTCTTGATCGTGGACGGCGTCCTGCCCTCCAACGAAGGGCGTGGCTACGTGCTGCGCCGGATCATTCGCCGGGCGATCCGTCATGGCCACAAGCTCGGCGCCCGGGAGCCGTTCTTCCATGCCCTGGTGGCGGCCCTGGATGCGGAGATGGGAGGCGCCTATCCCGAGCTGAGAAAGGCACGGCCACAGATAGAGAAGATCCTGCTCAAGGAAGAGGAGCAGTTCGCGCGCACCCTGGATCACGGCATGGGATTGCTCGAGGCGGCCCTTGCCGACCTGAAGGGCGAGGTACTGGCCGGGGAGACGGTGTTCAAGCTCTACGACACCTACGGCTTTCCCTTCGACCTGACGGCGGACATCTGTCGCGAGCGCGGCGTGACCCTGGACGAGGTCGGCTTCCAGCGCGAGCTCGAGGCCCAGCGCGAGCGAGCCCGGGCCGCCAGCCAGTTCGGCGCGGATTACACCGCGGGCCTCGAGCTCGAGGGCGAGACCACCTTCAGCGGCTACGAGCGACTCGAGGATCGATCCCGTGTTACCGCACTGGTCGACGAAGCCGGCAATGCGCTGGCCGAACTCGCGGAGGGCGACAAGGGCGTGGTGGTGCTCGATCGCACGCCTTTCTATGCCGAGTCCGGTGGCCAGGTGGGCGACACCGGTTATCTCGAGGGCGACGGGCAACGCTTCCAGGTGACCGATACCCAGAAGCAGGGGGGGCACCACCTGCACCACGGCGTGATGATCGAAGGCCGTCTGCAGGTGGGAGCGGCGGTGACGCCCCGGGTCGATGCCAGCCTGCGCGTGGCGACCATGCGCAACCACTCCGCGACGCATCTGCTGCACGAGGCCCTCAAGCGCGTGCTGGGCGATCACGTGCAGCAGAAGGGCTCGCTGGTGAGCGCCGAGCGTCTGCGTTTCGACTTCAGTCATTTCGAGGCGATGAGTCGCGAACAGCTTGCCGAGGTCGAGGCCATCGTCAATCAGCAGGTGCTGGCCAATGCGGACACCCGCATTCAGCAGATGACCCTGGACGAGGCCAAGGCCAAGGGAGCGGCGGCGCTGTTCGAGGCCAAGTACAGCGACAGCGTGCGCGTGCTGACCATCGGCACCGACGATTTCTCCATCGAACTGTGCGGGGGCACCCACGTGGCGCGCAGCGGCGACATCGGCTGCTTCCATATTCTCTCCGAGACCGGCATCGCCGCCGGCGTGAGGCGCATCGAGGCCATCACCGGCGAGGCCGCCCTGGACCATTTCCGCGATCAGGAGGCACGGGTGGCGCGTATCGCCGAGCGGCTCAAGGCCAAGCCCGAGCGGGCCGAGGAGCGCGTGGCCGCACTCGTCGAGCGCAATCGCGATCTGGAGAAGGAAGTCGAGCGTCTCAAGGCCAAGCTGACCAGTGCCGCCGGCAGCGACATGCTGAGCGAGGCCCGCGAGGTGGCCGGCGTCAAGGTGCTGGCCAAGCAGATCGAAGGCGTCTCGGGCAAGGAGTTGCGTGGGCTGCTGGATCAGCTCAAGAACAAGCTGGGATCGGGCATTCTGGTGCTGGGAGTGGCCGATGACGACAAGGTAAGCCTGATCGCCGGGGTGACGAACGATCTTACCGATCGGGTGAAGGCCGGTGACCTGGTCAACCATGTCGCCGCCCAGGTCGGTGGCAAGGGGGGTGGCCGTGCCGACATGGCGCAGGCCGGTGGCAACGACCCCGTGGCGCTGCCGAGGGCCCTCGCCAGCGTGCCGACCTGGCTGGAGAATCGATTGGCTTAGGTGACGTGGACTCTGGCCGTGCCGGAACGACGGCCTCGAGTGTCTCCTGAGCTCCTTTGAACTTACGACCACACGGACAGGCAACCCATGGCGCTATACGTACAGAAATTTGGCGGTACCTCGGTAGGTTCGGTAGAACGCATCAAGGCCGTCGCCGAGAAGGTCAAGCGGTTCCGCGACGAGGGCCATCAGGTCGTCGTGGTGGTGTCGGCGATGAGCGGTGAAACCAACCGCCTCATCGAACTGGCCGGACAGATCAACGACGAGCCCACGCCTCGCGAGATGGACATGCTGGTCTCCACCGGCGAGCAGGTGACCATCTCGCTGCTGGCCATGGCCCTGCAGAAAACGGGGGTGCCCGCCACTTCCTACACCGGTGCCCAGGTCGGTATCCGCACCGACAGCGCCCACACCAAGGCGCGCATTCAGCGCATCGAGACCGATGACCTGCGCGAGGACCTCGCCGAGGGTCAGGTGGTGGTGGTCGCCGGTTTCCAGGGCGTCGACGAGGAGGGCAACATCACCACCCTGGGGCGGGGCGGCTCGGACACCACCGGGGTGGCTCTGGCCGCGGCGTTGAAAGCCGACGAGTGCCAGATCTACACCGATGTCGACGGTGTCTACACCACGGACCCCCGGGTCTGCTCCAAGGCCCAGCGCCTGGAAACCATCACCGTCGAGGAGATGCTCGAGCTGGCGAGTCTGGGCTCCAAGGTGCTGCAGATTCGTGCCGTGGAGTTTGCCGGCAAGTACAACGTTCCGCTGCGTGTGCTGTCCAGTTTCGAGGACGGCCCGGGCACCCTGATCATCGCTGACCAAGACGACGAGGATTCCATGGAAGAACCGCTCATTTCCGGTATCGCCTTTACCGCCAACGAAGCCAAGCTGACCCTGCTCAACACGCCGGATGTCCCGGGGGTCGCTTCACGCATTCTTGGCCCGATCGCCGACGCCAATATCGAAGTCGACATGATCGTGCAGAACGTGGCACCGGCCGGCGACTATACCGACTTCACCTTCACCGTCGCCAAGGGCGATTACAAGCAGACCATGAGAATCCTCAAGGAGCAGGTGCTGCCTGATCTGGGGGAGGGGGAATTGCGTGGTGACGATAACATAGCTAAGGTTTCGCTTGTGGGCGTCGGCATGCGTTCCCATGCGGGCGTCGCCTCCAGGATGTTCCGCACCCTGGCCGAAGAGAACATCAACATCCGGATGGTTTCGACCTCCGAAATCAAGATTTCCGTGGTGATCGACGAAAAGCAGATGGAATTGGCCGTTCGCGCGCTGCACCGAGCCTTTGGCCTGGACAAGGAAGACGTTGAAAGCGAGTAGGCCCTTTCCCGGAACCCAAACGATCCGAATCTGGATTAAATTGGTCAGAAAGGCTAGTCTTCGTGCGCTTTTCATCCAATCCAATCTGATCGGATGTTGTAATGTCGTCACAAGGCTTGTCTAGCGGTGAATCACGGTGCGCAAGAATACAAGGTACTGCACTGCACGAGCCGTCCGCGCTGCAGCGTACGTACCCTTTGGAAGAAGTCTGAAAGGAGATCAGCATGCTCATCTTGACTCGCCGTGTAGGCGAAACATTAATGATCGGTGACGACATAACCGTGACGGTGCTAGGCGTGAAGGGCAATCAGGTGCGCATTGGTGTCAATGCCCCCCGGGATGTTGCCGTTCACCGCGAGGAGATCTACCAGCGTATCCAGCGCGAGAAGATCGATGGCGACGAGGGTGACTCCGAGGTTTGAGGGAAGGTCCGCGCCTCCCCGGAAAATTCCCGTCCAAGGGTGGACAGGAAAAGCCAGAATCGGTAACCTACGCGCCGTGTTGATGAGGGAGAGATGGCCGAGTGGCTGAAGGCGCTCCCCTGCTAAGGGAGTATAGGGTTTATAGCCCTATCGAGGGTTCGAATCCCTCTCTCTCCGCCATTCACCTTGGTCTGCGAAGCACCAGGCGAGATATCATCGGCACGTTGCCACACGAGACAAGCGCCCGTAGCTCAGCTGGATAGAGTACCTGACTACGAATCAGGTGGTCGGAGGTTCGAATCCTCCCGGGCGTGCCATCTCTGTTGCAAGCTATTGAAGCAAGTCCTTGCGCCCGTAGCTCAGCTGGATAGAGTACCTGACTACGAATCAGGTGGTCGGAGGTTCGAATCCTCCCGGGCGTGCCAGATTTCGTCGCCCGCCTCCCTCAGGGGGCGGGCGATTCTGTGTGCGTGCGATCTCGAGATCGATGCACGGACGCGGTTCGTCCGGAACCCGCCGGACCCTCGACACTGGCCAATCCTCTCAGAAACGCGTCCAGACCTGTCTCGCGCCGCAGCAGCGCGAAACGTGCCCTGGCCTCCTCGTGCCGGTCACGCATGTGGTTCAACCATTGTTTAAGTAGCGCAACCACCACGCGTTCGGGTAGTGTGGTGCGTTGCAGTGCAGCATAGTCGGCCAGGATCGCCCCACGCACCGCCCAGGGGGTCTCGGGCAGGCGCTCTCCGGTACGTTGCCAGTGGCGAATGCGTGCAGGCAGGTCGGGGTCGGCGAGCGCGCCGCGACCGAGCATGACATCGGTGCACCCCGACAGGCTGCGGGCTCGCCAGTAGTCCTCGAGGGTCCAGATGTCGCCATTGGCGATCACCGGAATTGCCACGCGATGGCGAATTCGAGCGATCCATTCCCAGTGGGCGGGCGGTCGGTAGCCTTCGTTGCGAGTGCGGGCATGCACGACCAGGTGATTGGCGCCGCCTGCCTCGGCGGCCTGGGCGCAGGCTCGGGCCAGACGATAGTCGGCGTACCCCAGGCGCAGCTTGGCCGTCACCGGGATGGCGCCGTCGACGGCGTGGGTGACCGCCTCGACGGCACGCTGGACCCGGGCGGGGTCACGCAGCAGGGAGGCGCCGCCATCGTGGCGGTTGACGGTCTTGGCCGGGCAGCCGAAATTGAGGTCGATGCTCGTGGCCCCCAGCCTCAGGGCCTGGCGCGCGTTGGCGGCGAGGGCCCGGGGGTCGGAACCGAGCAATTGCAGATGTACCGGTATACCATTGGAGGTCGTCACCTGCGGTGACAGCAGTTCGGGGCAGTGCTTGTGAAAGACGCGGGGAGGCAGCCGCGTATCCACCACGCGCACGAATTCTGTCACGGCCCAGTCGATGCCGCCGCGATTGGCGAGCAGTTCGCGGGTCACGGCATCGATCACGCCCTCCATGGGCGCTAGGCCGATCCGCCCTTTATGTAGTAAGTTAACCACGTAAGCTCCACATAGAAATCGTCAACACTCGATAGCCCGCGACAAGTTTACCAGTCACATCCTGTCCGTCGTGACCGCTGCATGGAACCATTCTTCGAAGAGGGAGGGGGTATCGAATGGACAACACTTCACTGATGCAGGAAGGCTTGAGCCTGATGGCCTTCGGCATGGGCTTCGTCTTCGTCTTCCTGACCCTGCTGGTGATGGCAACGACGCTGATGTCGCGATTGGTGATGCGTTTCGAGCCGGCCCCGGCCACTGAAGACGACGCATCCCCGTCGTCACCATCCGACAACGGCACGGACGAGCAGCTGATCGCGGTGATCAGCGCGGCGGTACGGCGTTATCGACAGCGCCACCACCGCTGATCGAGCAGGCGCAGGGCCGCACGGGGCCGCCGTACCCGGGTTCAAGGATCAAAATAGGCAAGGGATCTTATCATGACCGATACTCGACGCCCGCTGGGCATAACCGATGTGGTGCTGCGCGATGCGCACCAGTCGCTGTTCGCGACGCGCATGCGGCTGGACGACATGCTGCCGATCGCCGAGAAGCTCGATCGTGTGGGCTTCTGGTCGGTGGAGTCCTGGGGCGGGGCGACCTTCGATGCCTGTATCCGTTACCTGGGGGAGGATCCCTGGGCACGTATCCGCGCGCTCAAGGAGGCCATGCCCAACACCCGTCAACAGATGCTGCTGCGTGCCCAGAACCTGCTCGGTTACCGCCACTATGCCGACGATGTGGTGGACGCCTTCGTCGAGCGGGCGCGCACCAACGGTGTCGATGTCTTCCGGGTCTTCGATGCGATGAACGACCCGCGCAACTTCGAGCGTCCGCTCAAGGCGGTGATCGACAACGGCGGTCATGCCCAGGGGGCGATCTCCTATACCGTCAGCCCGGTGCATACCCTGGAAGGCTGGGTAGAACTGGCCCGGCGCCTCGAGGACATGGGGGCGCACTCCGTGGCGATCAAGGACATGGCCGGACTGCTCACCCCCTACACTGCCTTTGACCTGGTCTCGCGATTGAAGAAGCACCTGTCGATTCCGGTCCACATGCAGTGCCATGCCACCACTGGCCTTTCCACCGCGACCATCCTCAAGGCCGTAGAAGCCGGCATCGACAATGTCGACACCGCGATCTCGTCGATGTCGATGACCTATGGCCACAGCCCCACCGAGTCCGTGGTGGCGATCATGCGGGAGAGTGAGCGGGATACCGGGCTGGACCTGGCGCTGCTCGAGGATATCGCCGCCTACTTTCGGGAGGTGCGCAAGAAGTACGCCGCCTTCGAGGGCTCGCTCAAGGGCATCGACTCGCGCATCCTGCTGGCTCAGGTGCCGGGAGGCATGCTCACCAACATGGAAGGCCAGCTCAAGGAGCAGGGCGCCGGCGACAGGCTCGACGACGTGCTCGAAGAGATTCCCCGGGTGCGCGAGGACCTCGGTTTCATTCCCCTGGTCACGCCGACCTCGCAGATCGTCGGTACCCAGGCGGTGATGAACGTGATGATGGGGGAGCGCTACAAGTCGATCTCCAAGGAGGTTCAGGCGCTGCTCAAGGGCGAATATGGCGCCGCCCCGGCACCGTTCAACAAGGAGCTGCAGGCGCGGGTGCTGGAGGGTGGTGAACCGATCACCTGCCGGCCGGCGGACAATCTCGAACCCGAGATGAATCGGTTGCGCGACGAGCTGCGCACCAAGGCCAGGGAGGAGAGCGTCCGTCTCGAAGAGGGCGAGCGCGAGATCGACGATGTCCTGACCTATGCACTGTTTCCGCAGATCGGCCTGAAATTCCTCAAGCACCGTGACGACCCTGACGCCTTCGAGCCGGCGCCCGGGGCACCGGATGCCCAGTCCTCCGGCGGCGACGGTGCCAAGGCGTCGCCCAGCCAGGCCAGGGCGCCGGAGAATGGCCCCGAGACCTACACCATCACCGTCAACGGTAAGCAGTACGTGGTCGAGGTCGCCGAGGGGGGGGATGTCAGCCAGGTTCAGGCCACGGTGCAGGAGGAGGCTGCCGCGCCGGCCAAGAGCGAGGCACCGGCGGCCGGGAGCGGTGCCCGCATCAGCGCCCGCATCAGCGCGCCGCTGGCCGGCAATATCTTCAAGGTCAACGTCAAGCCCGGCGACAGTGTCGGGGACGGTGACGTGGTGATCATTCTCGAGGCCATGAAGATGGAGACCGAGGTGCGTGCCAGCGAGGCCGGCACGGTCTCCGAGATCAAGGTCAGGGAGGGCGACAGCGTAGCCGTGGGCGATACGCTGATCGTGCTTTAAGGAAGCTGCCGCATGGATAAGCTACTCAGTCTCTGGCAAGGCTCCGGGCTCTACAACATGACCCTGGGCCAGGCGGTGATGATCATTGTCGGTCTGCTGCTGCTCTATCTGGCCATCAACAAGAAGTTCGAGCCCTTGCTGCTGGTACCCATCGGCTTCGGGGGCATCCTCGCCAACATCCCCGAAGCGGGTCTGGCGCTGTCGGCGGCGGAACAGGCGGCCCATCTGGCCCGGCCTGAGGTGCTCGAGCGCCTCTCGGAAACCCTGGAACTGGGAATCGGTGGCTCGGTGGATATCGGCACCTGGCGACAGGCGATCGCCGACACCCTGCACGGCGATATTTCCCCGGCCCTGGTACGCGCGGCCAATGACGCAGCGATGGATGCCGGCTTCAACCACGGCATGCTCTACCAGTTCTACAGCGTGGCCATCGCCTCGGGCATCGCTCCGCTGGTGATCTTCATGGGGGTCGGGGCGATGACCGATTTCGGCCCGCTGCTGGCCAATCCGCGTACCCTGTTCCTGGGGGCCGCGGCGCAGTTCGGCATCTTTGCCACGCTGCTCGGCGCCGTGGGCTTCACGGCCCTGGGCTGGATGGACTTCTCCCTCCAGCAGGCAGCGGCCATCGGTATCATCGGCGGGGCCGATGGGCCGACTTCCATCTATGTGTCGAGCCTGCTGGCCCCGGAGCTGCTGGGCGCGATCGCCGTGGCCTCCTATTCCTACATGGCGCTGGTGCCGCTGATCCAGCCGCCGATCATGCGCGCGCTGACCACCGCCAAGGAACGCCGGATCGTCATGACCCAGCTGCGGCCGGTCTCCAAGGGGGAGAAGATTTTCTTCCCGCTGGTGCTGCTGATCCTGGTGGTATTGTTCCTGCCGGATGCCGCACCGCTGCTGGGCATGTTCTGTTTCGGCAACCTGATGCGCGAGTGCGGCGTGGTCGAGCGGCTGTCGGATACCTCCCAGAACGCCCTGATCAACACCGTCACCATCTTCCTGGGATTGTCGGTGGGCTCCAAGCTGATCGCCGACCGCTTCCTGTCCCTGGAGACGCTGGGCATCCTCGGGCTGGGCATCGTGGCCTTCGCCATCGGTACCGCCTGCGGCATCCTCATGGCCAAGCTGATGAACCTGGTCAGCAAGATGCCGATCAATCCGCTGATCGGCTCGGCCGGGGTGTCGGCGGTGCCCATGGCGGCACGGGTCTCGAACAAGGTGGGACTGGAGTGCAACCCGCACAACTTCCTGCTGATGCACGCCATGGGCCCCAATGTGGCCGGCGTGATCGGATCGGCGGTAGCCGCCGGCGTGATGATCAAGTATCTCGGTTGACGGACTGCTGCGCTCGACGAGGCGTTGTTGAAACGCATCATCAGACTGCTCATTTGCACCAACTCCGCGTCTTCGATGCGTATCGCCTGGCCTCGCCATCGCTCGCGACGACCGCGCAAGCTAGGTGAATATTTAATCGAGCAGCGTCAATTGGCCTTTAAGCCGGGCTGCGAGCGGGGCGAGATCGACGGGGGTGTCGCTCGGCCAGCGGACGGTCAGGGTCACGCCGCCGGCGGTGTAGTCCGCCGCCTCGATGGGCGCGTCATGCTCGGCGAGCCAGGTTCGGGCCTCGGCCTCGCCGGCGAAATCGACCTTGAGGCGAAGCAGGCGGCGTTCGACGAAATCCCTGCGCGGTAGCGTTTCCAGGGCCTTCTGTACCGCCCGGGCATAGGCACGGGCCAGTCCGCCGGTGCCCAGCTTGATGCCGCCGAAGTAGCGGATCACCACGCAGCCGGTCTGGCCCAGTCCCGAGCCTTCCAGCACCTGGAACATCGGCCGCCCGGCGGTGCCGCCGGGCTCGCCATCGTCGGAAAAGCCGATGGCGGTCTGCTCGTCGGGTGGCCCGGCGATGAAGGCGCTGCAGTGATGGCTGGCATCGGGGTAGGCGGTACGGGCTCGGGCGAGCAGTGTCTCGAAACGAGTGGCGCTGGGCGCGTGGCCTACCCAGGCGATGAAGCGGCTGCGCTCGACGTCGAGCTCGGCGACGTGGATGTCCGTGTCGGCGAGATCGGGGATCGGATAGCGCATCAGGCGGCGATGCCGGGTGTTCGCATCACCCCCATGACCAGGCCCAGCACCTGGACATCGTCGTTCCTGAGGAAGATCGGTGGCATGGCTTCGTTCGCCGGCTGCAGACGCACGCCGGAGCGGTCGATGTAGAGCTTCTTCAGGGTCACTTCCTGGTTGTTGATCATCACCACCGCGGTCTCGCCATTCTCGGCGCTCTCGTGGCGTTCGATGATGATCACGTCGCCATCGTGAATGTTGCAGTCGATCATCGAGTCGCCACGGACCCGCAGCGCGTAGGTGTTGCGCCGTACCATGCGGGAGGGGACCTGCACGCTGTCCTGGTCGGGACAGGCCTCGATCGGCAGCCCTGCCGCCACCTGGCCGAGCAGTGGGATCTCGACCAGGTCGGTGGCGTCGACCTCCTCCCAGGCCCCTTCCTGCAATGGAAGATTGGGCAGGCGGTGCAGATAGTGGTGCATGAGCGTCTCCAAGGGCATGGCTAGGGCGATCAGGCGGCATCATAGCAAGCGCCACGGGTCGCGAAAACGTGCCTCGATCCACGCGATGCGACGCGCTGACGCAACATCGCGACTAGTCGCAAAAACGCTTTCCCTGTAAAGTGCGCCGTTGATGTCGACTGGTAGGGGGCATGGGTGACATTTCGTCTTGAAGCACGCGGGTTGGCCTGCGAACGTGACGATCGGCGGTTGTTTCAGGATATCGACCTGGAAGTGGGGCCCGGCGAAGTGCTTCGTGTGGAAGGCCCCAACGGAAGTGGCAAGACGACCCTGCTCAAGATCCTCTCGGGCCAGCTCACCGATTACAGTGGCGAATTGCACTGGTGCGGTCAGCCGATGCGACGTGCGCGTTCGGCGTTTCTTGCCAATCTCCTGTATCTGGGCCATACCCCCGGGGTCAAGGCGGCGCTCTCTCCGCTGGAGAATCTTGCCTGGTACCAGGCACTTTGCGGCGAGCGCGGCGACGAGGCCGAGCGCATGGCGGTGCTGGCGGATGTCGGGCTCCATGGCTTCGAGGACGTGCCCGTCGCCCAGCTCTCCGCCGGCCAGCAGCGGCGGGTGGCCCTGGCGCGACTGACCTTGACGCCACGCCCGCTGTGGGTGCTCGACGAGCCGTTCACCGCCATCGACAAGCATGGGGTCGCCCGGCTGGAGCAGCGTCTTCTGGACCATGCCCAGGCGGGCGGCAGCGTGATCCTCACCACTCACCACGAGTTGGCCCCCCTGGGGGAGTTGCGTCGAATAACGCTGGGGCATCGCGCCTGTAGCGTCGCAGGAGAGTGAATGCAAGTCGTTGAACCCAAAGCGGGACTCGGGGTCGCAATAGCAGCAACCGTCAAGCGTGACCTGACCCTGATGCTGCGCCGGCGCAGCGAGGTGATCAACCCGCTGGTGTTCTTTGCCCTGGTCATCACGCTGTTTCCCCTCGGCATATCACCGGACACCGAACTGTTGGCCGCCATCGCGCCGGGACTGTTGTGGGTGGCAGCGTTGCTGGCAACGCAGCTGTCGCTGGATACGCTGTTTCGCGGCGACTATGACGACGGCAGCCTCGAGCAGCTGCTGCTCTCGCCTCAGCCCTTGCCGGCGCTGGTGTTGTCGAAGGTACTGGTACATTGGTTGCTGACCGGGTTGCCCCTGGCGTTGATGGCCCCGGTACTGGGGCTGATGCTGGCCTTGCCGGTCGGGAGCTTCGCCGTGCTGGCGCTCTCCCTGGCGCTCGGCAGTGCCAGCCTGAGCCTGATCGGCGCCATCGGGGCGGCACTGACGGTGGGGTTGTCGCGGGGCGGGGTGCTGTTGTCGCTGCTGGTGCTGCCCCTGTACATTCCGGTGCTGATCTTCGGGGCCGGCGCGGTGCAGGTGGTGATCCTGGATGGCAACGCCGCCCCGCATCTGGCGATTCTCGGCGCCCAGCTCTGCCTGGCGCTGATGCTGTCGCCCTGGGCCATCGCTGCGGCGTTGCGCATCAGTATCAACGGTTGAGGAAGTAACGGCATGTGGGCCTTCATACACAAGCTGGGTTCGCCCAAGTGGTTCTACGCGATCAGTGCACGACTCCAGCCCTGGTTCTGGGCGCTGGCAATCCTCCTGCTGCTGGTGGGCAGCGTCTGGGGGCTGGTATTCGCCCCGTCGGACTATCAGCAGGGCAACAGCTTCCGCATCATCTACGTGCATGTGCCGGCGGCCATTCTCGCCCAATCCTGCTTCGTCACCATGGCGGTGGCCGGGGTCATCTTCCTGGTCTGGAAGATCAAGATCGCCGACATGGCCGCGGCGGTCATCGCGCCCTTCGGGGCGGCGATGACCTTCGTGGCGCTGTTCTCCGGCGCCGTGTGGGGCATGCCGACCTGGGGCACCTGGTGGGTCTGGGACGCACGCCTGACCTCGATGCTGATCCAGCTGTTCCTGTACCTGGGGGTGATCGCCCTGCGTGGCGCCTTCGCCAGCCGTGACAGCGGCTCCCGGGCGGCGTCGGTGCTGGCGCTGGTGGGCGTGGTCAACATTCCGATCATCAAGTACTCCGTCGACTGGTGGAATACGCTTCACCAGCCGGCGACCTTCACCCTCACGGAGCGCCCGGCGATGCCGGTCGAGATGTGGTTGCCGCTCTTGGTCATGGTGCTGGGCTTCTACTGCTTCTTCATTGCCTTGACCCTGACCCGTACCCGCAACGAGATATTGCGCCGTGAATCCGCCAAGCGCTGGGTGCGCGAGCTTGTCGCTGGCACCGCGAGGAGAGGATAATAATGGCCTTCGATTCGTTCCTGGCATTGCTGGCCATGGAAGGGCACGCGCCCTATGTATGGTCCGCCTGGGGCTTGACCGCCGTGCTGCTGATCGGCAGTGCACTCTATGCGCGAGCAGAGCGTCGTCATCTGCTTCGCGATCTTCAACGACGCCAGCGCCGGGAACGCCATGCCGGTCGGGAGGATGCTCATGAATCCTAAACGCAAGCAGCGCCTGATGATCGTGCTGGGGCTGGCAGCCCTGGCGGCGATCGCCGTGGGGCTGACCCTCTATTCGCTGAGCAGCAACATCAACCTGTTCTTCAGTCCCGAGCAGATCGCCAAGGGCGAGGCGCCTTTGGAGCGTCAGATCCGCGCCGGCGGGATGGTCAAGGAAGGCAGCGTGCAGCGTGACAGCGAGAGCCTGGATGTCACCTTCGTGGTGACGGATTACGAGAATGACCTGAAGGTACGCTACAGCGGCATCCTGCCGGATCTGTTCCGGGAGGGGCAGGGCGTGGTGGTGGTCGGCAAGCTCGAGGAAGAGCGCCTGATGCGGGCCGGTCAGGTCCTGGCCAAGCACGACGAGAACTACATGCCGCCGGAAGTGGCCGAAGTCATGCAGGGCAAGATGCCCACGGACACGCTTGAATAGATCCGGAGCCCGGATCGAGGAGCCCTCATGCTAAGCAAGATCATTCCCGAGCTCGGCCATTTCGCGTTGATCCTGGCGCTGCTCATGGCACTGTTCCAGGCATTGGTGCCGATGGCTGGAACCCTGACTCGCCGGCCGCTGTGGATGGCCTTCGCCAGGCCGCTGGCCGGCGGCCAGTTCCTGTTCCTGGCGATCGCCTACCTGTGCTTGACCGCCAGTTTTCTGCTCGACGATTTCAGCGTGGCCTACGTGGCCAACAACTCCAATTCGATGCTGCCCTGGTACTACAAGACGACGGCGGTATGGGGCAGCCACGAGGGCTCGGTGCTGCTGTGGAGCCTGATCCTGGGGGGCTGGGGGTTCGCGGTCAGCCAGTTCTCGAGTCAATTGCCCCGGGACATGGTCGCCCGGGTGCTGAGCGTGATGGGCATGGTGTGCAGTGGCTTTCTGCTGTTCGTGCTGGTCACTTCCAACCCGTTCGAGCGGCTGCTGCCGAACATGCCCCAGGACGGCGCCGATCTCAATCCGCTGCTCCAGGATTTCGGGCTGGTCATCCATCCACCGATGCTCTACATGGGCTACGTGGGTTTCTCGGTGGTCTTTGCCTTCGCCATCGCCGGCCTGCTCGGCGGACGCCTCGATGCCGCCTGGACCCGCTGGGCGCGGCCCTGGACCAACGTGGCCTGGGCGTTTCTCACCGTGGGCATCGCCCTGGGCAGCTGGTGGGCCTACTACGAGCTCGGCTGGGGCGGCTGGTGGTTCTGGGACCCGGTGGAAAACGCCTCGCTGCTGCCCTGGCTCTCCGGCACGGCATTGATCCACTCCCTGGCAGTGACCGAGAAGCGCGGCAGCTTCAGGAGCTGGACGGTCCTGCTGGCGATCATCACCTTCTCGCTGTCCCTGCTGGGCACCTTCCTGGTGCGCTCCGGCGTACTGACATCGGTGCACGCCTTTGCCAACGACCCGGCGCGGGGCACCTTCATCCTGGTCCTGCTGGGGCTGACGGTGGGGCTGTCGCTGCTGGTCTTTGCGCTGCGCGCCCCGCGCATGAGCCACAGCGTCGGCTTCAACTGGCTCTCCCGGGATGCGCTGCTGCTGGTCAACAATATCCTGCTGGTGATCATGACCGTCACCGTGCTGCTGGGGACGCTCTACCCCCTGTTGCTCGATGCCCTGGGCCTGGGCAAGATCAGCGTCGGCCCGCCGTACTTCAACGCCCTGTTCGTGCCGCTGACGGTCCTGCTGTGCGTGTTCATGGGGCTCGGCCCACTGGCGCGCTGGAAGCAGACGAGCGGGCGCGAACTGTTCAAGCGCCTGGCCGCCGCCGGCGTCGCGGCGCTGGTCATCGGCATGGTGGCGCCGCTGCTCTACGGCGGGGAGTGGGATCTCTGGGTCTCCCTGGGTCTGGTCACGGCGCTGTGGCTGGTACTCTCCCTGGCACGCGATCTCTTCGACAAGCTGCGCAACGCCTCGAGCCCGGGCGCGGGGGTCAAGCGCCTCTCCCTGGCCTACTGGGGCATGGTGGTGGGGCACCTGGGGCTGGCCGTGACCATCGTCGGCGTGACCATGGTGTCCAACTACAATGTCGAGCGGAACATTCGGCTGGCGCCGGGCGAGAGTGCCGAGATCGCCGGCTATACCTTCGCCATGCAGGAGTTGCGTGAGCGCCGCGGCCCCAACTTCATCGCCGATACCGCCACCATCGCGGTCAGCCGCGACGGTGAGCATCGCTTCACCATGTATCCCGAGAAGCGCTTCTATCTGGCCCGGGGCATGCCGATGACCGATGTGGCGCTGCGCCCGGGGTTGTTGCGCGATCTCTATGTCGCCATGGGCGAGGACCTGGGTGACGGCTCCTGGGCAATGCGGGTCCAGTTCAAGCCCTTCGTGCGCTGGCTATGGCTCGGTGCACTCTTGATGGCGGTGGGCGGTGTGCTGGCGGTGGTCGATCGTCGCTACCGGCGCGTGAAGCGCCGCGCGGAACAGGCACGAACGGCGGATGCCGCCGGCCTCGAGGGGGCACGGGCATGAAACGTCGGTTGCTGCTGCTGATTCCGCTGCTGCTGTTCCTCGCGCTGGGCGTGTTCCTCTATCAGGGGCTGGCACTCGATCCCAGCGCCCGGGACTCGGCCCTGCTGGCCCGGGAATTCCCCCGGTTCGAGCTCTCGACGCTGGAAGATCCCGAGAGGCAGGTCGACGAATCCCTGCTCAAGGGCGAGGTGACCCTGGTCAACGTCTGGGGCGAATGGTGCCCGACCTGCAAGCAGGAGATGCCGCAATTGCTGGCACTCGAGGAGCGCGGCGTCCGTCTGGTGGGGGTCGATTACAAGGACACCCGTGCCAAGGGAATGGAGTTCCTCGAGGAGTTCGGCAATCCCTTCGAGGTCAACATCTTCGACCCCGAGGGGACCCTGGGATTCGAGCTCGGAGTCTATGGCGCCCCCGAGACGTTTCTCGTCGATGCCGACGGCATCATCCGTTATCACCACACCGGGTACATCAGACCCGAAGATGTCGAAGAGACGATCGTGCCGGAGGTGGAAAGATGGCGCAACGAATGATCCGGGCCCTGCTGGCGCTGTGTTGCCTGTTGCTCGCCGGCTCGGTGCTGGCGGCCATCGAGGTGCGCGAGTTCGAGGAGCCGGTCCTGAAAGAGCGCTACGAATCCCTCAACAGTGCGCTGCGCTGCCCCAAGTGCGAGAACCAGGCCATCGGCGATTCCGACTCGCCCATCGCCGGCGACATGCGTGAACGAGTCTACCAACTGCTTCAGGACGGGCGCTCCGATCGCGAGATCCAGGACTACATGATCGATCGTTTCGGCGATTACGTACTCTACAATCCGCGTCTCTCCGGTCGTACCTGGCTGCTTTGGGGCCTGCCGGCGGGATTGGTGGTGCTGGGTGCCGTGATCATCGGGTTGCTCGTGCGGGCACGGCGACGCTCCGCCAATCGCAGCCTCAGCCCGGAAGAGCGTGAGCGTATCAATGCGCTGATCAATCGCGAGAGGACCGAATGAATCTACTCTGGATAGCGCTGGGCCTGCTGTTGCTGCCGGCCCTGTGGATCATCGCCCTGCCGCTCAGGCGCGCCCGGGCCGTTCACGAAGCGCAGCATGCCTACGAGGAACAGGACCTCGACGCGGCCCAGAACGTGGCAGTCTACCAGCGCCGCCTGGCGTCCCTGGAGCAGGCCCACGCACGGGGCGACATCGATGCCAAGCGCTTCGAGGAGAGCCGTCTGGAACTCGATCGCAGCCTGCTCGAGGACACCGAGGAAAGCCGCCGTGCCCCCCTGAAGGCCCCCGGGGCCGGGCGCTGGGTCGTGCCTGTGGTGATGGTGCTGGTGGTGGTGGCCAGCCTGCTCTGGTACCAGCGCGAGGGGGCCCAGGACGATCTGGCGCTCTATACCATCCAACGTGAGGTGATGAACGCCCCGAACGGCTCGATGGCGATGCTGATCGAGCGTCTCGAGTCGCAGATCGACCATCAGCCCGAGAATCCCAAGCTGTGGATGGCGCTATTTCCGCTCTATCGCGACAGTGGTCGTCTCGAGGCGGCGATCGATGCCCTGGAGCGGCTCATCGCCCTGGAAGGGCGTCGGGTCGAGCTGCTGGCCCAGCTGGCGCAGATGAAGTTCTTTGCCGCCAACAGAACCCTGACCGCCGAGGTGCAGGGGCTGGTCGACGAGACCCTCGACGAGGACCCGCGGCAGCCGACGGTGCTGGGCATGCTGGGCATCGAGGCCTTCGAGCACGGCCGTTACGAAGAGGCGATCGACCACTGGCGTCGGGCCATCGCGGGCTTCGATGACGAAGAGGCGGCGGGGGTGTTGCGCAATGGCATCGCCATTGCCCAGCAGCGTCTGGGTATCACGCCGGAGCGTCCCAACACGGCGGGAAATGCGGCGACGGGGCCGTCCCTGTCGGTCTCGGTCAGCCTGGCCGAGTCTCTCGTGGAGCGGGCCGACCCGCAGGATACGGTCTTCGTGGTGGCTCGAGACAGCGCCGGCGAACTGCCGCCGTTGGCCCTGGAGCGAGCCACGGTCGCCGACCTGCCCCTCGAGGTGACCCTCGACGACAGCGATGCCATGGCGCCCAGCGCGCGGCTCTCCCAGGTCGACGAGGTACGCCTGACGGTGCGCGTCTCGGCCTCGGGCCAGGCCACGCCGCAACCCGGCGACCTGGCCGGCGAGGCGGGACCGGTCGCCCTGGGCGATCAGACCGGCCCGGTCGACATCGTCATCGACCGGGTCGTCGATTGAGCGCATGCGTCTCAAGTCGATCCGGCTAGCCGGCTTCAAGTCCTTCGTCGATCCGGTCACGGTCCCTTTCGACGGCAACATGACCGCCATCGTCGGCCCCAATGGCTGCGGCAAGTCCAATGTCATCGACGCCGTGCGCTGGGTGATGGGCGAATCCTCGGCCAAGACCCTGCGCGGCGAGTCGATGACCGATGTCATCTTCAACGGTTCCACCGGGCGCAAGCCGGTGGGCCAGGCCTCCATCGAGCTGTTCTTCGACAACCGTGACGGCAGCATGGGCGGGCCCTATGCCCAGTACGCCGAGATCGCCGTCAAGCGCCTGGTCACCCGAGACGGCCAGTCGAGCTACTTCTTCAATAGCCAGAAATGTCGCCGGCGCGACATCGCCGACCTCTTCCTGGGTACCGGCCTGGGGCCGCGCTCCTACGCGATCATCGGCCAGGGCATGATCTCGCGCCTGATCGATGCACGCCCCGAGGAATTGCGCGCGACCCTCGAGGAGGCCGCCGGTATCTCCAAGTACAAGGAGCGGCGTCGCGAGACCGAGAATCGCATGCGCCGCACCCAGGAGAACCTCGAGCGTCTCGACGACATCCGCGAGGAACTCGACAAGCAGCTCGAACGCCTGAAGCGCCAGGCCGAAGCGGCAAAGCGCTATCAGAGCCTGAAGAACGAGGAACACCGTCTCAAGGGCGAACTCGCCGTGTTGCGCGGCCGGGCGTTGCGGGCCCAGCAGACCGAACAGGAAAGCCGGGTGCGCGAGATGGAAACCCAGGTCGAGCGCGAGATCCTGGGGAGCCGGCAGTGCGAGAACCGGCTGGAGGAGTCGCGTCTGGAGCACGATCGCTTGTCCGAACAGCTCGAGGCCCATCAGGCGCGCTTCTACGAGACCGGCGCCGCCATCGCACGTCTCGAGCAGCACCTCGAGCATGCCCGAAGCCAGGAGCAGCGTCTCGCCCGGGAGCTGGAAGCGGCGCGCCGCGAACTGAGCGAACTCGATCGGCTCGGTGACGAGGATGACGCCCGTCTGGCCGAGCTCGACGAACGGCTGGCAGCGTTGCGGCCCGAGCAGGAAGAGACCGCGGCTGCCCTCGCCGAGCTCGATGCGGCCCTGGAAGACGCCGAGCAGGCCTTCGAGGACGCCCGGGAGCGCTGGGAAGCCTTCAGCGAGCAGGATCGCGAGAAGGGGCGTGAGGCCGAACGCGCCCAGGATGCCGTCCGTCATCTGGAGCGGCAACTGGAAGCCCTGGCCGGGGAGAGCCAGCGCCGCCGCCAGCAGCATGACGAGTTGCCCGAGCCGGGCGAACTGCGTGAACGACGCGAGGAGCTCGGCGAACGGCTGGCCGATCTCGATCTGCGGCTCGAGACCCTGGAGACGCGGCGAGTGACGCTGCAGTTCGATCGCGAGCGCCTCCGTGGCACGCTCGGCGACGCCGAGGCGGCGCGGGAAGAGGCGCGTCAGAGGCGCAGCCGGCTGCAGGGCGAGCTGGCCTCGCTGGAAGCGCTGCTTGCGGCCAGTCTCGATGGAGATGGCCGGAATCTCGATGCCCTGCTCGAACGCCACGGCCTGGACGCCGCGCCTCGGCTGGCCGAGCGCATGCGGGTCAGTCCCGAGTGGGAGCGTGTGGTGTCCTGGGTGCTGGCACCCTGGCTCGATGCGCGCCTGGTGTCCGAGCTGCATCGCCAGGCACTCGGCGATACCCCGGGCGGCGACGAACTGGCGTTGCTGGCTGTGGAACCCCACACGGCACCGCCGGGCACCCTTGCCGCTCAGGTCAGTGATGCCGGCGCCGCGGGCCGGATACTGGCGACGATCCATTGTGCCCGGGATCATCACGACGCCTGGGCACGCCTCGACCACCTGGCACCCGACGAGAGTGTGGTGACCTCGGACGGCCTGTGGTTGGGCAGTGGCTGGGCACGACGCCACGGCGCCGGCGAGAGCGCCGACAGTGTCATGACCCAGCAGCGACGCCGCGACGAGGTCGTCAGTGCGCTGGACGATGTCTTGGCGCGGCTCGACGAGCAAGAGCGGACGCTGGCCGAGGCCCAGGCGCGTGAGGCTTCCCTCGAGGAAGCGCTCGAGCAGAGTCGAGGCGAAGAGCGTGATTGCCAGCAGCAGCGCCAGCAGATGGCCTTGCAGGAAGCCAGTCTCGCCTCTCGGCTGGAGCATGCCGATGCCAGGCGTCGCGATCTCGACGCGGAACTGGAAGAACTCGAGGGACGTCGTGAAGCCTGCGCCCTGGAGCTGGAGCAGGCCCGAGAGCGCTGGCAGCAGGCAATGGCCACCCTGGAGCAGAGCAGCCAACGCCGCGAGAGCCTCGAACGGGAGCGTCGCGACACCCAGGAGAGCCTCGCCGGTCTGCGGGGCCGTCAACGACCTCTTCAGGAGCGGGGCCAGCAGCTGGCCCTGGAGCATCAGCGTCTGAGCACGGAACGCACCGGTCTCGATCAGCAGCGCGGCCGCAGCGGCGAGACACGCGCCCGTCTCGAAGAGAAGTGCGCCGAACTCGAGGAGCAGCGTGAGATGCTGCGCGAACCGGAGGAGGAGGAGCGAGAGCAGCTCGATGAGCTCCTGCACCGACGCTCGAAGGAAGAGCAGGCACTCAATGCCTGCCGCGATGAGGCCCATCAACTGGCCGAACGGCTGCGCGAGACCGAAGCCGCTCGCCAGCAGCACGAGCGCAATCTGGAAGGCCTTCGCAGCCGACTCGAGGAAGCGCGCATGCAGGTCCAGGCGCTCCGGCTCAAGGGCGACGCTCAGGACGAGGCGCTGAGCGAGCTGGGCCTCGAGGCCACCGAACTCGAATCGTCCCTCGACCCTGATGCCACGGAGTCCGCCTGGCAGGCGCGTCTCGATGCGATCGGCGACAAGGTGCGGCGCCTGGGCGCCATCAACCTCGCCGCGATCGAAGAATATGACCAGCAGGCGGAACGCCGCGACTACCTCGAGGGTCAACATGCTGAGCTGAGCGAGGCCCTCGAGACGCTGGATCGGGCGATTCGCAAGATCGATCATGAAACGCGAACCCGCTTCAAGCAGACATTCGATCAGGTCAACGACGGTATTTCGCAGCTATTCCCCAAGGTTTTCGGGGGCGGAACCGCCTGGCTGACGCTGACCGGGGAGGATTTGCTGGAGACCGGGGTGGCGATAATGGCGCGCCCCCCCGGCAAGAAGAACAGCACCATTCATCTTCTCTCCGGGGGGGAAAAGGCGCTGACCGCCCTATCCCTGGTGTTCGCAATCTTCCAGCTTAATCCGGCGCCGTTCTGCATGCTTGATGAGGTGGATGCACCACTGGATGATGCCAATGTCGGTCGTTATGCGGCACTGGTGAAAGAGATGTCGGACTCTGTACAATTCATCTATATCACGCATAACAAGATCGCCATGGAAGCGGCGGATCGATTGATGGGGGTGACGATGCAGGAGCCCGGTGTGTCACGCCTCGTGTCGGTGGGTGTAGAGGAAGCGGCGGAGCTGGCCGAGGCATAGAAAACTTGCAGAAAAAGCCCAAAAGGGTTACCAACATCCATTAGTATTGGTATCAGGGACAAATGAAGGGCGATTGCGCTGGGCTGAGGTAAAACTTGACATTTAAAAAAAGTAGCCCTTTTTTTGGCAATCGCGCTATGCTATTGAGCAAATAACTTACAGGCATGGCGCCTTAGCAAACAGGCAAGACGACCCATGGAACTAAGAGAGTGGTTGATTATCCTGGGGCTGGTTCTGGTGACCACCATCGTCGTCGATGGTGTGCGTCGCCTGCAGCGCCAGCGCAAGGTGCCTCGACTCGATCACGCCGATCGAAGCGAGAGCGGTGACAGTGGGGAGCAGGAGGCTCCGGCAGTCGACCCCGAGGCTGCGGCTCGCGAGGCCGAAGTCAACTGGGAGCTACCCAACGGCGGCGCTCGCGTGGTCAAGCCCGCGACGCAACCCACGGTGTCTCCCAAGCCCAAGCTCCAGCGCCAGGATCACCCTGGGCCGTCGAAAGTCTTCTCGCGCATGGCGCAGGAACAGGACAAGCCGACCGCCCGCTCGGGTCGCGATCCGCGAGCCGCCGCGTCCGGCCAGAAGGGCACTCATACTACTGCCACGACTTCCACCTCGCAGGCCGGGTCCACCCGGGAGTCGGTCCCGGCAGCGCGCGAAGCGCGACCCACCCAGGCCAGGGAGGAAACTGCGCGACCGGAACAGGCAGCCTCCTCGAGCCGGGTCGCCTACGAGAAGTTTGCACCGGCGGCCGAGGAATCCGGTCAGAGCACGTTCAGTCGTGCCGGTGTGGCCGCGGCCCTGCGTTCCGGTGGTCAGCGTGTTTCGCAGTCGATGCAGCGGGTCTCCTCCGCATTTCATCGTCACGAAGGAGAGTCGACCCACCCCCATCGGGAACCCTCCCTGGGTGACAGCGCTGATTTTCCGTCGGACTTCCCGGAAAGCCCCACCGAGCGGCACGTCCAGGCGACCCAGGACCGGGAAGAGGCGCCTGCCGCCGCGACAACCGAGCCTCGGTTCGAGCCGGCGGGCGACGGTATCGGTGAGACTCGCGGTTCGGAAGAGTTCGCCGAGTCGCAAGCGACATCCGACCAGGTCAGGGAGCGTCAGGACGACACCGTCACCCCGCATCCGGTCGTCGAGAAGGCACGGCGTCACCATGTGAGTGCCCAGCGCGCCCGTGAAACCCTGGCCCACGCCGAGGAGATCATCGTCATCAGCGTCATGGCACGCAACGATGAGGGTTTCAAGGGGCCGGACCTGCTCAAGTTGATGCTGGCCTGCGGGCTGCGCTACAGCGAAATGGGCATCTTCCTGCGCTACGAGACGGAGGAGCCCGAAAGCGAATTGCAGTTCGCCATGGTCGACGTGATCAAGCCGGGCACCTTCGATCTGGAGGCGATGGATGACTTCGCCACGCCGGGCGTGACCTTCCTGATGCCGTTGCCCGGGGCCGAGGATGCGTCCGCAGCCTTCGAGGCGATGGTGGAAACCGCCATGGTGCTGGTACGTAACCTGGGGGGCGAGCTGAAGGACGAAAACCGCAGCGTCATGACCGCCCAGACCGTCGAGTTCGCTCGCCAGCGCGTGCAGGAGTTTGGTCGTCGGCATCGGTTGCATCGCTACCAGGCCAATTGAACGATCGACCGGCGGGGCCACCAGGCCCCGCCTTTTTTGCGGCAATCGCAGGGCATGCCTACAATGCGGTTTTTGCCGCTTCGAGACCCGCGACTCGCATGAGCCAGAAACCCCCCGAGCTTCACGAGGAGGCAGCGCGCCTGCGCGCCGAACTCGACGACGCCAACTACCGCTATTACGTCCTGGACGACCCCACGCTGACCGACGCCGACTACGATCGTCGGCTGCGCCGTCTTCAGGAGCTCGAGTCGGCGCACCCCAAACTCGTGACGCCGGATTCGCCTACCCAGCGTGTCGGCGCCGCCCCGGCCGAAGGCTTTCCCGAAGTCCGTCATGCGGTGCCGATGCTTTCCCTGGACAACGCCTTCGACGAGGAAGAGCTCGTGGCCTTCGTCCGGCGAGTCAATGAGCGTCTGGAGCGCGATGAAGATGACCTGACGTTCTGCTGCGAGCCCAAGCTCGATGGAGCGGCGGTGTCGCTGGTCTACGAGAACGGCGTGCTGGTCAGCGGTGCGACCCGGGGCGATGGCCGCACCGGTGAGGGCATTACCTCGAATCTGCGCACGCTTCGCTCGGTCCCCCTCAAGCTGCGCGGCGATGCGCTCCCGCAGCTGATCGAGGTGCGCGGCGAGGTCTACATGCGCCACTCGGGGTTCGAGGCGCTCAACGAGCGCGCCCGCAAGGAAGGCAGCAAGGTGTTTGCCAACCCGCGCAATGCGGCCGCCGGCAGCCTGCGCCAGCTCGATCCACGCATCACCGCCCGGCGCCCTCTGGAGTTCTGTGCCTACCAGGTGGCGCGTATCGACGATGGCGAGATGCAGATGACCCATTCGGCCCACATGGCCCGGCTTCGCGAGTTCGGCTTTCGCACCAGTCCCGAGCTCGCTCGGGTCGAGGGCAGCGAGGCGCTCCTTGATTATTGTCGGCGCCTGGGCGAGAAGCGCGAGGGCCTGGACTACGACATCGATGGAGCGGTCATCAAGGTCGACGAGCTGCGCCTGCAGCGCGAGCTGGGGTTCGTCGCCCGGGCACCGCGCTGGGCCATCGCCTACAAGTTTCCGGCCCAGGAACAGACCACCCGACTCAAGGCGGTGGAGTTCCAGGTGGGGCGCACCGGAGCGATCACCCCGGTGGCACGTCTCGAACCGGTCACTGTGGCCGGTGCCCTGGTCTCCAACGCCACGCTGCACAACCAGGACGAGATCGCTCGCCTGGGCGTGATGGTCGGCGACCGGGTGGTCATTCGGCGCGCCGGCGACGTGATCCCTCAGGTGGTCCGGATCGTCGAGGGCGAGCGGCCCGAGGACGCGCGACCCATCGAGTTTCCCACCCATTGCCCGGTCTGCGACTCGAAGGTCGAGCGCATCGAGGGCGAAGCGGTGGTGCGCTGTCCGGCCGGGCTCTACTGTGCGGCCCAGCGCAAGGAGGCGCTCAAGCACTTCGCCAGCCGCCGGGCGCTGGATATCGACGGCCTGGGTACCAAGCTGATCGACCAGCTCATCGAGCGCGAGTGGGTCAAGACCCCGGCGGATCTGTTTCACTTGCAGGCGAGCGAGCTGGAAACCTTGCCGCGCCTGGGCCAGAAATCGGCGGACAACCTCATCGCCGCCTTGGAGAAGTCCAAGCGCACGACGCTGCCCCGCTTCATCTACGCCCTGGGCATCCGCGAGGTCGGCGAGGCGACGGCCGGCAACCTGGCACGGCACTTCGGCACCCTCGAGACACTCATGAAGGCCGGGCTCGAGGACCTCGAGGCTGTCGAGGACGTGGGGCCGGTGGTCGCCGCCCATGTGCACGCCTTCTTCGCCGAGGAGCACAATCGCGACACCGTGGCGCAGTTGATCCAGGCAGGCGTGACCTGGGAAGAAGCGGAAGTGAGTGCTCGGCCACAACCCTTGAGCGGGCAGACCTGGGTGCTCACCGGCACCCTGGAGAGCATGACCCGGGACGAGGGCAAGGCGCGGCTTCAGGCGCTGGGCGCCCGGGTCTCGGGCAGTGTTTCCAGGAAGACCGCCGGGGTGGTCGCCGGGCCGGGGGCAGGCAGCAAGCTTGCCAAGGCCGAGGAACTGGGTGTGGAGGTGCTGGACGAGAAAGCCTTCCTCGCTCGGCTGGCGGATTGGGAAAAAGGAGAGGCATCATGAGCGGTCGCTTCGTGGAGGTTCCTTATCGCATGTTGCCCGGGGAAACCCTCGATGCCCTGCTTGAGACCTTCGTCACCCGCCAAGGGTACGACACCACCGATACCGGCGAGGGCATGCGTGGCTGGGTGGCGCAACTCAAGCGCCAGCTTGAGCGCAGCGAGCTGCTCGTCGTCCACGACCTGCAGACCGAGACGACCGAGATCATGACCCTGGCCCAGTGGCGGGCATTTGGCAGAGACTTGGCCGACGACGAGGAGGATTAGACGTTGCCGAAAAGTGTCTGCGCTTGCCCACTTTTCAAATAAAGCCTGGCTACCGAGCTTGACCGCTGCGGATGATCTCGGCGATCAGCCGGCGACCGGGATGCAGGTGATCGACGAGTTCGCGTTCCAGCGGCATTGGTTCGTCGCAGAGGCGCGAGGCGAGCACCTCGGCGCACAGCGGGGCACTGGCCAGCCCCCGGGAGCCGTGGGCGGCGCTGATCCACAGGCCGGCATGGTGACGGCCCGGCGTGGCGGGCACGTGCCGCGCGTTCTTTTGCAGCATCGCGTAATCCTGGCGCCAGGCCGTCGCATCGGGCACCGGCCCGGCGTAGGGCGACTTGTCGGGGCTGGCTGCCCGCAGCCCGACGCGTCCCTGCAGCTGCGCCGGATCGAGGTCGGCACCGCTGGCGCGCAGCGCCTCGGCGTAGGCGGGCAGCAGGTGTTCGAATTCCGCCAGGTTGGCGGCGTGGTCGATATCGCGCAACTCGCCATCGGTGTCGCCGGGGCCGAAGGTGGCGCCGAAAGTCTGTACGCCTTCCAGTGCCGGCATGGCGTAACCGCCGGCACAGACGACACGGTCCAGAGCCTGCTCGATGCCCCTGGGCAACGTCAGGGCGCTGACCTGGCCGCGTATGGGCTGCAACGGCAGCCAGGAGAGAGGCGCGAAGCTCGGTGCCCGCCAGGCGTTGGCGACCACGACCTGATCGGCAGTCATGATCTCCCCGTTACTCGAGGCCAGCTGCCAGCCTTCCCCGTCGGGGGCCAGCGCCGTCACCTCGGCTCGACGAAAATCGATGCCTTGGTGCTCGGCGAGTCGCTGGCACAGGGCTTCCGGGCGTACCCAGCCCGCGCCCGGATAGTCGAGCCCGCCTTGCGAAAGGGCGACACCGGCGCGACGGCTGGCTTCCCGAGCCGATACCCCCTCGACGATGCCCCGGGGCAGCGGATGGTTGTTCAGGAAGGCCGCTTGACGGCGGGCCTCCTTGGCGCTCAACGCCAGTTGCAGCACGCCGCAATCGCGCCAGAGGCGACGCTGCGGATCGAGACGGGCGAGCAGGCGCCGAGTGTAGAGCAGCCCGGCCAGGTAGAAGCGGCTCTGCAGGTTGGTTTCGGCGGCCAGCTTGACGTAGAGCGCCCCCTGGCGATTGCCCGAAGCCTCGGCGCCCGGTGCCTGCCGGTCCAGCAGGGTGACCCGCACGCCGCGTCGGGCCAACGCCTCGGCGGTGCTGGCGCCGGCCAGCCCCGCACCGATCACCGCGACATGCTGCGTCGGCCGGGAGGGCGGTGGCGTGAACCAGGGAACATGACGGCGCGACCTATCCGCCGGAGAAGCCACGAGATGACCGCGCAGCATCTCGCGCTTGCGCCCGAATCCCGGGGCCTTCTCCCAATGGAAGCCCGCCTCCCCGAGTCCGCGCTTGACGAGGCCCGCGCAGGTGAAGGTGGCGAAGGTGGTGCCGGGGCGGCTTCGGGCCGCCATGGCCTGGAACAGTGCCGGCTGCCACATGGTCGGGTTCTTGGCCGGGGCGAAGCCGTCGAGGAACCAGGCGTCGACCTTCCCTTCGAGGTGCACGAGGCGCTCGGTACTGTCGCCGAAGTGCAGGTCCAGGACGACCCGCGGGTCGAGCACCAGGCGATGTACGCCACTGACGGGCTCGGGCCATTGATCTATCAGGATGCCGGCAGGTCCGGCAAACTCGGGCCAGGCGGCCAGGGCACGCGCCAGATCGTCGCGGGTCAGCGGGTGCTTCTCGGTGGAGATCAGGTGCAGCCGCGCGCCGTCGGCGGCATGGGTGTCGAAACAGGCCCAGGCGCAGAGCACGTTCAAGCCGGTGCCGAAGCCGGTCTCGCCGATCACGAAGGGCCGGCCCTCTCGCCAGGCAGCGAAACGCTCGGCCAGGCGGTTGCCCTGCACGAACACATGCTCGGTCTCGGCCCGGCCGTCCTGGCGCGAGAAGTAGACATCGCCGAAGGCGAGCGAATGCGGGGCTTCCGCGGCATCGTCCGCTTGGGCCCAGGCCAGGCGGGCGGTTTCCAGGGCGGCCAGTGGCGGCAGTGGGGCGGGGCGGTCGTCCAAGAGCGTCGTCTCCGCAGTCGAGGCCATGGTCAAGAATTGAACAGCCCTGCCAGGCTGACACAGGCCGTGGCCTGGCGCCAGCCGTCCGCTGTCTCTTAACAGGCTTGTCCACAGTTGCTGTGAACAAGAAGCGTCCTGCTAGCTACAGGCCAGCGCTTCCCGTTCCCTGCGCTGGGCGCGAGGCGTCGCGCAGGCCAGGGTGCGCGTATGGGCGGCGATGACGCCTTCCTCGTCCGTGGGAATGACGAAGACCGGCAAGGCGCTGTCCGTCGTGCTGATGCAGGATGCGCCCTCGGCGTTGGCCGCCGGGTCGAGGCGCACCCCCAGCCACGCCAGCCTGGCGGCGATGCGCTCGCGGATCGGCGCGGAACGCTCGCCGATGCCCGCCGTGAATACCAGGCCATCCAGGCCGCCGAGCTGAGCGACCAGCGCCCCCAGCTGCGAAACGATGCGATGGACGAAGAGCTCGATGGCCTCCTGGGCCCGCGGGTCGTCGCTCTCCAGCAGATCGCGCATGTCGTTGCTGATGCCGGAAACGCCCAGCAGGCCCGATTCCCGGCGGATGAGGTGATAGACCTCGTCGACGCTCATGCCCCGGTCGCGCAGCAGGTGCATGATCACTCCGGGGTCGAGGTCACCGCAGCGCTTGCCCATCATCAGGCCGTCCAGCGCGGTGAAGCCCATGGTCGTGGCGACGCTGCGGCCTTCCTGCATGGCGCACAGGCTTGCTCCGTTACCCAGATGGGCGACGATGAAACGACCGTTGGCCTGGCTGCCCGCATGGCGTGGCAGCACGCTGGCGATATATTCGTAGGAGAGGCCATGGAAGCCGTAGCGCAAAACGCCTTCGTCGGCGAAGTGGCGCGGCAGGGCGAAGAGTTGGGCGACGCGGGGTTGTGTGCGATGAAAGGCGGTATCGAAACAGGCCACCTGGGGGATCTCGGGCCAGGCCTCGGCGATCGCATGAATGCCGCTCAGGTTGTGGGGCTGGTGGCCCGGAGCGAGATCGCTGAGGCCCTGTATCGTCTCGAGCACCGTGTCGTCGATCAGGGCAGGAGCGTCGAAGTGACGCCCGCCATGCACCACCCGGTGGCCGGCCGCCACGACCCGCAACGAGGGCATCTCCTGGCCAAGGCGCTCGAGCATCCAGTGAATCAGCGAACGGTGGGTCGTCATGTCGGTCGCCAGGGCCATCCTCTCGCCCGCGGCAGTACCGGAAAGGGCCCGGTAGACTGGCGCGCTACCGATACCGGTGATATTTCCCTTCCATACCGGTGCAGGACGTTCCTCGACCGCATAGGCGGCCGCCTTGATGGAGGAGGAGCCGCAGTTGATGACAAGGATAACGTCGGTCATGTGGTGAATCCCATGCTGAAATGAAAATGAAACAGTAAAAGCTGGCGCCTGATGGGTCTGATAAAAGTGAGAGGGAATGTCTGATGCCTATGATAAAACGCTGTGCGCATTATACAAAGGTCGAAAAGGGGGCGTTAAACGAGCCATATCGAAGAACGCGACCCGAAGGCCGCGTATCAGGGAAGTGCACCGCGAAGAGCGTCCATGCCTCGGCCACTTTTCGGTGACTGGTGAGAGGTAGGAAGGTGCTCGCCCTAGGAGAGGGTCATCGCCTGAGTCAATCTGCACGTGTGCCTGGCGATGACCCCTTCCTCATCCGTGGCGATGACATGGACCGGCAGCGCGCTCGTCGGGCTGCTGATGCAGGAGGCGCCGGCGGCATTGGCCGCGGGGTCGAGGCTCGCCCCCAACCACGCCAGACCGGCCACGAGACGCCGGCGAATCTCCGGGGAGTGCTCGCCGATGCCTGCAGTGAACACCAGGCCATCCAGCCCTCCCAGTTGCGCGACGAGCGCGCCCAGCTGGGACAAGGCGCGATAGACGAACAGCTCGATGGCTTCCCGGGCGTGGGGGTCGTCGCTTTCCAGCAGATCCCGCATGTCATCACTGATGCCGGAGACCCCGAGCAAGCCTGACTCATGACTGAGCAGGGCATCGACTTGCTGCATGCTCATTCCGCGATCGCGCAGCAGGTGCAGCACCACGCCGGGATCGAGGGCGCCGCAGCGCTTGCCCATCACAAGACCGTCGAGAGCGGTGAAGCCCATGCTGGTGGCGATGCTGTGCCGGTCGCGCAGGGCGCAGAGGCTGGCCCCATGACCAAGGTGGGCGACGACGATGCGCCCTTCGGCCCGGGTGCCCAGGTAGTCCGGCAGCACACTGGCGATATATTCGTAGGAGAGGCCATGGAAGCCGTAGCGCAGGACCCCCTCGTCGGAGAGCCAGCGGGGCAGCGCGAAGAGTTGCGCGACCCTCGGTTGGCTACGGTGAAAGGCGGTGTCGAAGCAGGCCACCTGTGGGATCTCCGGCCAGGTGTCGGCAACGGCCTGGATGCCCGCCAGGTTGTGGGGCTGGTGGCTGGGGGCCAGCGCGCTCAGGCCGTGCAGTTCTTCCAGCACAGTCTCCGTCACCAGGGCCGGCGCGCTGAAACGACGTCCGCCATGCACCACCCGATGCCCCGCGGCCGCCACCTTCAGCGTTGGCTGTTCCTGCCGAAGGCGCTCGAGCAGCCAGTGAATCAGCGACCTGTGGCCCCGGGCGAACTCGGAAGGCACGGCCTGCTGCGGACCAGGGGCCTTGCCCGAGCGTGATTCGTAGGTCGGCGTACGACCGATGCCGTCGATTTCTCCCTTCCACAGCGGCTCTTCCGGGTCGACCAGCGCATAGGTGGCCACCTTGATGGAGGAGGAGCCGGTGTTGACCACGAGAACCACGTCAGTCATGGGTCAGATCTCATGTGATGATGAACGTAGAGTTGTGCCAGCGCCGCCGAGGCGAGACGAGACAGGACGTCATCCGCGCGGCTGGTGAGCATGATGGGGACGCGTGCCCCCAGGACGATGCCCGCGGACTGTGACTCCGCCAGGTAGATGAGCTGCTTGGCCAGCATGTTGGCTGCCTCGAGATCCGGCGCCACCAGCACATCCGCGTGACCGGCCACGGACGAGTCGATGTGCTTGGCCTTCGCCGCCTCGGGGGAGATCGCGTTGTCGAAGGCCAGCGGGCCCTCCAGTTCGCCACCGGTGATCTGGCCGCGCTCGGCCATCTTGCACAATGCCGCCGCGTCGATGGTCGAGGCGATCTTGCCGTCGACCGTCTCCACGGCGGAAAGGATGGCAACGAGCGGCCGCTCGATGCCCAGGGCATGAGCGAGATCGATGGCGTTCTGCACGATGTCGCGCTTCATCGCCAGGTCCGGGTAGATGTTGATGGCGGCGTCGGTGATGAACAGCGGCTTGGGATAGTGGGGGACATCGAGGGCGAAGACATGACTCATGCGTCGCTCGGTACGCAGCCCCAGGTTTCGATCCACCACGGCTGCCATCACCTCGTCGGTGTGGATGGCGCCTTTCATCAGGGCACTTGCCCGTCCCTCGCGCACCATTGCCACGGCCCGTGCCGCGGCTGCGTGGCTATGGGGGGTATCGACGATTTCCAGGTCGGTGATGTCCAGTGTCGCGTCCCGGGCGGTCTGGCGAATCCTGGCTTCCGGACCGACCAGCAAGGGAGTGATCAAGCCATGCTGGCGTGCCTCGAGCGCGCCCTCCAGGCTGAGGCGGTCACAGGGGTGGACCACCGCGGTGGAGATCGGTTCCAGTTCGCGGGTGGCCTCGAGCAGCTGGCGGTAGCGGGCGCCGGGCTCGTGCCGGTAGGTCGGGTTAATGATGTCGTGCATGAGGTTTCGCCTCGTCTTTCAAGCCAGGAGTCGATGAGCGACGAAAACGGCGCACCAGCAGCTTTTCGAGTTCGACCAGCAGGAACAGGCCGATGGCGAACAAGCCGATCGGCAACCAGGCCCCGGCGTCGAGCGCGGCGGTATCGAACAGCTTCTGCATGGGTGGCAGGTAGGTGAAGAGTAGCTGGAAGCCGACGACCGTGGCGATGGCGATGAGCACCGCGCGGCTGCCGAAGAGGCCATCCAGCGTCCAGGTATTGGCGTGGAGTCGGCGGCTGTTCAACAGGTAGCCGATCTCGCCGGCGACCAGGGCATTCACGGCAATGGTTCGTGCCACGCTCAAGCCGTGTGCCTCGAGATGCATCAAGAACAGCGTAAAGGTTCCCGCCATCAGCAGCACCGAGACGAAGAGGATCCGCCACACCAGGAAGCCGGAGAGAATCGGCTCGTCGGGCTGCCGCGGCGGGCGGCCCATGACATTCTGCTCGGCCGGCTCGAAGGCCAGGGCCAAGGCCAGGGTCACGGCGGTGATCATGTTGACCCAGAGAATCTGTACCGGGGTGATGGGCAGGGTCAGGCCCAGCAGGATCGCCGCCATGATCACCAGGGCCTGGCCGCCATTGGTGGGCAGGATGAACAGCAACGCCTTGCGCAGATTGTCGTAGACCGTGCGCCCTTCCTCGACCGCGTGGGTGATGGAGGCGAAATCGTCGTCCGCGAGCACCATCTCGGCGGCTTCCTTGGCCGCCTCGGTACCCTTGCGGCCCATGGCGACCCCCACGTCGGCACGCTTGAGGGCCGGCGCGTCGTTGACGCCGTCGCCGGTCATGGCCACCACCTGCCCCTCGGCCTGCAGCGCCTCGACCAGGCGCAGCTTGTGTTCGGGGGTGGTGCGGGCAAAGATGTCGATATCGTTGGCGGCCTTGGCGAACCGGGTCGCGTCGAGTCCGTCGAGTTCGTGTCCGGTCATCACGCCGCGATCGTTGCCGATCCCCAGACGATGGCCGATCGCACCCGCGGTGGTGGCATGGTCGCCGGTGATCATCTTGACCCGTATGCCGGCACGCTGGCATTCGGCCACGGCGGCGATGGCCTCTTCTCGCGGCGGATCCAAGAAGCCCAGCAGACCCAGCAGCGTCAGGCCCTCGCGCACGTTCTCGTGAGCGAGGGCGGACTGGTCGGCTTCCGCGGGACGGGAGGCCACCGCCAATACACGCATGCCTTCCTTCGCCATGGCCTCGCTCCGGGTCCGCCACGCCTCCAGGGTGGCGGCATGGTCGAATCGGCACATCTCCAGCACCCGCTCCGGCGCGCCCTTCACATAGGCATGGCTCTGGCCTTCGTCATTCCGGTGCAGGGTGGCCATGAACTTGTGCTCGGACTCGAAGGGAATCATATCGACCCGGGATCGCTGCCGCTCCTGGGCCGGGTCGAGCCCCGCCTTGTACGCTAGGGTGATGATGGCCCCCTCGGTGGGATCGCCATGCACCCGCCACTGGCCCTGCTCCTCGGCGAGTTCGGCGTCGTTGCAGAGGGTGGCCGCCTGGACGAGGGCGTGGAGGTCCGGTTGCTCCGCCAGGGTCACCGGCCGCTCGTCGAGCAGGATGTCGCCTTCCGGCCGGTAGCCGATGCCGCTGGCCTGATAGTCGTGTTCCGGGGTGGCCAGGCGCTGCAGGGTCATCTCGTTGCGGGTCAGGGTGCCGGTCTTGTCGGAGCAGATGACCGAGACCGAACCCAGGGTCTCCACCGCCGGCAAGAGGCGAATGATGGCGTTGCGCCGGGCCATGCGCGTCACCCCGATGGCCAGGGTGATGGTCATGATCGCCGGCAGGCCTTCGGGAATCGCCGCCACCACCAGGCTCACGGCGGCGATGAACATGTCGGCGGCCGAGGCCCCGCCGACCAGGTAGCCGAACAGGAAGGTGACGCTGGCCAGAAACAGGATGGCCAGGGTCAGGTAGCGAGCGAATACCGCGGTCTGGCGCAGCAGCGGCGTCTCGAGCGGCGTGACCTGGGTCAGCAGGGTGCTGATGCGACCGATCTCGGTGTGCTGGCCGGTGTGCACGACGACGCCACGGCCGCGTCCCGAGGTGACCAGGGTGCTGGAAAAGGCCATCGAGGTGCGTTCGGCCAGGTCCGTCGCTTCCGCCACCGGTGCGGCGCTCTTCTCGACCGGTAGCGATTCGCCGGTCAGCGCCGCTTCCTGTATCTGCAGGCCATGGCTGTCGAGCAGGCGCAGGTCCGCCGGCACCCGATCGCCGGACTTGAGCACCACGATATCCCCGGGCACCAGGCTCTGGGCCGGCACGCTACCGCGCTTGCCGTCACGGATCACTGCCGCATAGGGCGAGAGCATCTGCTTGATGGCGTCCAGCGCCTTCTCGGCCTTGCCCTCCTGGAGGAAGCCGACCAGGGCATTGACGATGACCACGCCCAGGATCACCCCGGTGTCCACCCAGTGGCCGAGCAGCGCGGTCACCGCCGCTGCGCCGAGTAGCACGTAGATCAGCACGTTATGAAACTGCTCGAGCAGTCGCCGTAGCGCACTGCGCCCCCTGGCTTGCTCGAGACGGTTGGGGCCGAAGCGTTGCAGGCGCGCCTCGGCGCCTTCCGTGCTCAGCCCCCGATCGTCGCTGTCGAGGGCGGCCAGGGCCTCGCTCGTTTGAAGCGCGTGCCATGCCGCGGGGCGATCCTGGTCGCCGAGGGTCTGAAACTCTTCCATCTGCATCGAATCTTCCTCCCTGGGCATGCCCTTCCGGGCAAATTGTCCTCCCCTGCCTGTGACGAGATCAGGGCTGCAGCACGTAGCTGCCCGGCGCCTCCATCAGCGGCGGATGTGTCTCGCTGCCCATCGCCGGTGGTTCGACCTTCGGGGAGGAACGCTCCGCGAGCCAGGCCTGCCAGGCCGGCCACCAGGACCCTTCTTGCTCCGGAGTCGTCTGGCGCCAGGTGTCGGGGTCGATGTAGCTCTGCTTCTCGTAATGGGTATGCAGTTGATAGCGTCGCCGCGGGTGTCCCGGTTCGCTGACGATGCCTGCGTTGTGCCCGCCGCTGGTGAGCAGGAAGGTCACCTCGTCGGCATCGGTGAGCAGATGGATCTTGTAGACCGAACGCCAGGGTGCGACATGGTCGCGACGGGTGGCCACGGCGAAGATGGGCGCGCGGATGTCGGTGATGGCGATCGGCCGCTCACCGACGAAGAAGCGTCCCGTGGCCAGTTCGTTATCGAGGAAGAGGCGGCGCAGGTATTGCGAGTGCATGGCATGGGGCATACGGGTCAGGTCGGCGTTCCAGGCCATCAGGTCGTTCATCGGCTGGCGCTGCCCGAGCAAGTAGTCGCGGACCATGCGCGACCAGATCAGGTCGTTGGAACGCAGCAACTGGAAGGCGCCGGCCATCTGGTCGCCGGTCAGGTAGCCGCGATCCCACATCATGCTCTCGAGGTAGGCGACCTCGCTCTCGCTGATGAACAGCGTCAACTCGCCGGCCTCGGTGAAATCGACCTGGGCCGCAAGCAGCGTGAGCGAGGCCAGGCGATCGTCGCCGTCCCGGGCCATGGCGGCGGCGGCAATCGACAACAGCGTGCCGCCCAGGCAATAGCCCACGGCATGTACCAGCCTGTCGGGCACGATGTCGGTCACCGCATCCAGAGCCGCCATGATGCCGAGCGTGCGGTAGTCGTCCATGTCCAGGTCGCGATCCTCGGGGCCCGGGTTGCGCCAGGAGATCATGAAGACCGTATGCCCCTGGGCGACCAGGTAGCGCACCAGGGAATTTTCCGGTGACAGGTCGAGTATGTAGTACTTCATGATCCAGGCCGGCGCGATCAGGATAGGCTCCGCGTAGACCTCCTTTGTCGCGGGGGCGTACTGGATCAACTCGATCAGGTGGTTGCGGTAGACGACCTTGCCCGGCGTCACCGCCAGGTTCGCGCCGACCTCGAAGGCCTCGCTGCCGGCGGGCGGCTGTCCGGTCATGCGCCGCTCCCAGTCATCGATGAAGTTGCGCCAGCCGTTGAGGTAGTTCATGCCGCCCTGGTCGAGGGTTGCCTGGGTGACCTCGGGGTTGAGCCACGGGAAGTTGGAGGGCGACCAGCGGTCCAGTACCTGGCGGCCGATGAAGGAGACGACCTCCTCGGTGTCGGGGGAAAGGCCGTCGATGTCGCTGGTCGCCTTCTGCCACCACTGCTCCTGCAGCAGGAACGATTGATAGATCAGGCTGTAGGGCCAGCGCGACCAGGCGTCATTCTCGAAGCGCCTGTCCTGGGCGAGCGGTGCGATGCACGGGCGGGCATCGAGCGCCGGGTTCACCTGGCCGGCATGCTGGGCCAGGCGGATGGCACTGCGCTGGGCCTCGGCAATCAGTTCCAGTTGCTTGCCCGGCGAGAGGGCGAGGTGGGAAAGCCATTCGAAAAGGCTCGTGGCGACCCCCGCCGGGGTGATGCCCAGGGTCGCCTGGGCAAGCCCTGCCTTGAAGGCGCGATCGATGGCCCGGGTCGTGTAGTGGTCGTGCTTCGCGTGTGTCGTACTGCACTGAGCATTGGTCATCACGGTCCACCCCTTGTCTCGAAGGCTGGCGGTGCTCCTGTCGTGTACCGCCGGGAGGCACACCTCATGATGGCAGAATTGCCGTAGGGCAAAGTTGCCTGAACTCAATACTTGGCACGAATCCTCAGGGAAGGACCTTCTTGAACGGCTTGACCGTCACGTCGGCATAGACGCCGGCGCTCACGTAGGGGTCGGTGTCTGCCCAGGCCTGGGCGGCCTCCAGGTCCTCGAATTCGGCGATCACCAGGCTGCCGGTGAAGCCGGCATCCCCCGGGGACTCGGTGTCGATGGCGGGATGCGGACCGGCAATCACCAGGCGGCCCTCGTCGCGCAGCTGTTCGAGGCGAGCCAGATGGTCCGGACGAGCACTCATGCGCTTGTCCAGGCTGTCGTTCACGTCTTCGCTGATGATGGCATAGAGCATGGCGCGTTTTTCCTCATGTGAAAGAACGTCGAGGCGTGTGAAATCAATTGTCGCAAGCGTCGGGCCGGGCCAGCATGTGGCGGCTCAGGTAGACGCCCTGGGCGAGCACGAAGGCCAGGGTCAGGCCGAGCATGCCGAAGAGCTTGAAATTGACCCAGGTAGCCTCGCTGAAGGTCTTGAACACGTAGACGTTGAGCATCGCCAGGACCAGGAAGAAGCCGGCCCAGGCGAGGTTCAGGCGTGTCCAGATGGCCGCCGGCAGGCCGATGACCTGGCCCATCATGCGCTGGGCCAGGGTCTTGCCGCCGAACAGCGGCGAGAGCAGAAAGGCCAGGGCGAACAGGGCATTGACCACCGTGGGTTTCCACTGGATGAAGGCCGCATCGCGAAACAGCACCGTGGCACCGCCCAGCACGACCAACAGCCCAAGGGTAACCAGGTGCATCTTCTCGAGCCGGCGATGGCGCCACCAGATGACACCGACCTGGGCCAGGGTGGCGGGGATCAGCACCAGCGTCGCCAGCACGATGTCGCCACTCAGGTGATAGGCCGCGAAGAAGATCGCGATGGGAAGAAAGTCCAGCAGCAGCTTCATGAAAGGATCCTGTGGTGATCGGGACGCCATTGACCCGCGTCGGCGGGGCGCGCACCATGGCGCTCCTATTCTGACAAAGACGCCGAGCGGCGTCATGCGATGATGCCACTTCCCGATACGCTCGAGTCGGCTGCCGGTCTCGATCTGCACATGCACTCCACTGCCTCGGATGGCGCCCTGTCACCCAGGGCCCTGGTGGCTCTTTGCCACGCGCGGGGCGTGACCCACATGGCGCTGACCGATCACGATACCGTGGCGGGTCTCGCCGAGGCGAGTGTCGAGGCGCAGCGACTGGGTGTTCGGCTGCTGCCGGCCACGGAGCTCTCCGTCCAGTGGCAGGGCATGACGCTTCATGTGGTGGCGCTGTTGCCCGAAGGGGCCAGCACCGCCATGCGGGAGGCCCTGGCCGCCCAGGCCAGGGCACGCATTGCTCGCGGCGAGGAGATCGCGCGACGCCTCGAACAGATCGGGCTCGATGACGCGCTGTCTCGCGCCCGGGCCCAGGCAGATAGCGAGCGCCCACTGGGGCGGCCGGATTTCGCTCGCGCCCTGGTGGAGGCGAAGCTGGTGCCGGACATGGCGACGGCCTTCAAGAAGCATCTCGGCGCCGGCAAGCGTGGTGACGTCAAGGCGCACTGGCCTTACTTGAGCACCGCCCTCGGCTGGATTCACGAGAGCGGTGGCGTGGCCGTACTGGCGCATCCCTTGCGCTACGGGCTGACCCGGCGCAAGCGCGGCCTGCTGCTCGATGCCTTCGCCACGGCGGGAGGGGAGTCGGCCGAGCTGATCAGCGGTTTCCAGAACCCGGACATGACCCGCGACCTGGCGCGCCAGCTCCAGGAACGCGGGCTGCATGGTTCCCTGGGCAGCGATTTCCATTTCCCCGGCGGTCACCTGGCGCCGGGCAGCATGAGCCCGGCGCCGCGCGGCGCGCCATCCCCGGTCTGGTGTCATCCCGCTCTTGCCGCCTTTGCTGGCTGAAATCGCATAACGAGATAAGCTAAACAACTAGGTTATGTCTGAAAAGTCGACGAGCGACGGCCAGCGCTAAGCCCGCTCCTGCGGGCTAACGCATTTCCCACATCCATGTGGGTCACAAGGCAAAAATCGACGACAAATCGGCAGGATAGCCGATTTGGGCAGCATGGCTGCTCGAAGAGCAAGCGACATGGATGTCGCGAGCCCAAAGACGGAGTTTACGCGGTGTAAATGAGTACTTTGAGTCGATTTTTAACGCCGTATGGGCGAGCGCAGGCACTTTTCGGATAAAGCCTAGCAACAAGAAGAAGCCGCAACGCACGATGCCAGGAGACGACATGACCCAGTTTTTCCAGATCCATCCCGAGAATCCTCAGAAGCGCCTGATCGACCAGGCGGTATCCATCATTCGCCAGGGCGGTGTGATCGCTTACCCTACCGATTCGGGATATGCCCTGGGATGCCATCTGGGCGACAAGAAGGCCATCGAGAGGATCAAGTGGCTGCGCTCGTTGGACGACAAGCACAACTTCACCCTGGTCTGCTCGGACCTGTCCGAGATCGGTACCTATGCCAAGGTCGACAACGCGGCCTTCCGCTTGCTCAAGAACAATACTCCCGGGCCCTACACCTTCATTCTCGATGCCACCAACGAGGTGCCACGCCTGCTGCTGCATCCCAAGCGCCGCTCCATCGGCGTGCGCGTGCCGGATCATCGCATCACCCACGACCTGCTGGACGCCCTGGGCGGCCCACTGATGAGCGTGACGCTGATTCCGGTGGGCGAGGAGCTGCCGATGACCGACGCCGAGGAGATTCGCGAGCGCTTCGGCGCCCACCTGGACCTGGTCGTCGACGGTGGCGCCTGCTCCCTGGAGCCGACCAGCGTGATCGACCTGCGGGACATCCCGCCGGTGATCCTGCGAGAAGGGCGTGGCGATACCTCGCCGTTTCGCGGTTGAGTGCATCACCGCCAGCCCCCGAAAGCCGCATCGAATGCGGCTTTTTAGTCGTCAGTGGCTATTGGGTAGCGGTTTGCTCGTCGCCGCGCTTTTCTCCATGTGGGTCGGGAGTTTCTTCGTCGAGCCAGGTGCCGCAGCGCCTGCAGTAGCGGGCGTCGCGCTCGTGCCCTTCGTGACCGCAGCCGGGGCAGGCCTCGTCGGAATAGCGCTCCTCGCGAATCGAGCGCATCATCTCGGCGGAAAACACCCCGGTGGGCACGGCCAGGATCGCGTAGCCCATGATCATGACCATGGATGACAGGAACTGGCCCAGCGGCGTCAGCGGAGTGATGTCGCCATACCCCACGGTGGTCAGGGTCACGATGGCCCAGTAGACGGCCTTTGGAATGCTCGTGAAGCCGGCCTCCGGCGGCTCGATCAGATAGATCAGCGAGCCGAAGATGACCACCAGCATCAGCACCGTGAACAGGAATAGCAGGATCTTTCGCGAGCTTCGGCGCAGCGATTGCAGCAGGATCTTGCCTTCGCCCAGAAACTCCATGAGACGCAGCACGCGAAAGACGCGCAGCACGCGCAGTATCCGCACCACCAATAGCGACTGCGCGCCGGGGATCAGCAGGCTCAGCCAGGTGGGCAGGATCGACAGCAAATCGATGATCCCGTAGAAGCTTTTCAGATAGCGCAGCGGTCGGTCGAGGCAGTAGAGCCGCAGTGCCAGCTCGAGGGTGAATATCAGGGTGAAGCCCCACTCCATCACGTAGAACAATTCCCCATGGCGGGCGCGCAGGAGGGCCACGCTGTCGAGCATGACGACCGTGACGCTGACCAGGATCAGGCTGATCAGGGCAATATCGAAGCTCTTGGCGAGCCGGGTGTCCGATTCGAAGATCAGCTGGAACAGCCAGGTACGCAGGCCGATGCCGCCGGGACGAAGCGAGGATGACAAGGGGGGACTCCTTATGGGGTTACAGCGCCTGATACAGGGCGAGGCTATGCTGGCCGAAGGCAGCGGTCAGCCACGCTGGGTGCGCCAGTGCCGCGGCCAGGGCATGGGCGTGGTGGCGAACGGCGGCGTCGAGAAGGTGATCGTCGGCCAGACGGCGATAGGTGTCGGCGGCCTTCTGCAGGTGGCCCGGTCGCCGGGTGTCGGTGAAGGCGTCGAGCAGGTACGTGGCATGGTCGGCTCGTGCCCGGGCGTCTTCCGGCAACGCGGGAAGCTGCCAGTGGCCCCGGTCCAGGGCCGCACCGCGGGCCGCCTTGCTGACGTTGGCCGGGCGCAGCGGCACCTGCTCGGCAAGCTCCCGGGCGAGTCGCCATAATGTTTCGGGGTCGCCGGCCTTGAGTTCCAGCTCCAGTTCCTCGATGGCCACGCAATGCTCGCCGGCTCGGATCTCGCCCCGGTCCAGGGCGACCTCGATGGTGGCATCCGGATGCTCGACCAACCAGCGCAAGCGTTCGAAATCCGTGGTGAAGCGGGGAGCGAGCGTCTCCAGGAGGGTGTCGTCCAGCGCCTGCATCGGGGGCAGGTCCCTCAGGCTCTCCCGGTCCAGGCCGTCGCCGTCGATCTCCCACTCCCACTCGCCGCGAGTGGAGAGCCCGCCGGAGCCGCTGCCGGCGGTCTTCAGCGTCTGCAGCGTGTGTTCCGTCGTGCGGCGAATGCGCAGGGCGACCCGGGCGGCTTCCAGGGCCCCATCGGGCGTGTCGTAGTAGGTGTTGGTCAGCCTTTCGCGGCGTTGCGGCAGGGCATCGAGGGCCGGGTGCCGGAGCAGCTGCGCGGCGCCGTGACTTCCCAGCGCAAGCTTGAGTTCGACTTCCTCGGGCAGGGTCTCTGACATGCAGCGTTTCCCGTCGATGACGTTTCGGTGAATTTTTCATGACGTTGGATGGCCCAGTCACTATACTATCGACGCCATTCTCAACACATGACAGTCTTCTATTATGGTGACGTCCAATCCCTTTTCGGCTCTGTTCGGGCGCTCGCCCTTTCAGCCGCTCCTGGCCCACATCGTCAAGACCAGCGAGTGTGCCGACCAGTTGCTGCCTTTCTTCGATGCCACCCTGGCGGACGACTGGGAAGAAGCCGCTCGCTATCGCGAGAAGGTGACCATTCTCGAGAACGAGGCCGACGAGCTGAAGACCCAGTTGCGTCTCAACCTGCCCAACACCCTGTTTCTGCCGGTCTCCCGCTCGGATCTGCTGGAGCTGATCAGCGTCCAGGACAAGATCGCCAATCGGGCCCGGGACATCACCGGCATCATGATGGGCCGCTCCATGCACATTCCCGAGCCATTGGCCACGCCGATGCGCGACTACCTGGGCATCGCGATCGCCGCCGTGGCCCAGGCGCGCAAGGCGCTGGAAGAGCTCGAGGTGCTTCTCGAATCCGGCTTCGGACGCAATGTGGCGGAGCTCATGGAGAACCTGATTCGCGACCTCCACGACCTGGAGCACCAGGCGGATGCCCAGGAAATCGCCATTCGCCGTCAGCTCTTCGATCTCGAGGAGGAGCTGCCCCCGGTGGACGTGATGTTCCTCTACAAGATCATCGACTGGATCGGCGACCTGGCGGATCGCGCCGAGCGCGTCGGTAGCCGTCTTCAGATTCTCACTGCCCGCTGAATCCATCGCCGTGTCGAAGGCGCGACAGGGTTCGATAAACGCACGCCATCCATAAAGAACTGCTGCCTATGTCAATCATTGCGCAATACGGTGACGTATTCATCATTCTTGCCTGCGTCTTCGGTTTCTTCATGGCCTGGGGGGTCGGCGCCAACGATGTGGCCAACGCCATGGGGACATCGGTCGGCTCCAAGGCCATCACCATCAAGCAGGCGATCATGATCGCCGTGGTCTTCGAGTTCCTCGGCGCCTGGCTGGCCGGGGGGCAGGTGACCCAGACCATCCGCAAGGGCATCATCAATCCGCAACTGCTGAGCGACGACCCGCAGCTGCTGGTCTACGGCATGCTGGCCGCCCTGCTGGCGGCGGGACTGTGGCTGCTGATCGCCTCGGCCCGGGGGTGGCCGGTGTCGACGACCCACTCCATCGTCGGGGCCATCGTCGGCTTCTCCGTGGCCGGGTTGGGTGTCGATTCCGTCGCCTGGACCAAGGTCAGCCAGATCGCTGCCAGCTGGGTGGTCTCTCCCGTGCTGGCCGGCACCGTCGGTTTCGTGCTGTTCAAGTCGGTCCAGATGCTGATCTTCGAAAGCAACGATCCCTTCTCGGCGGCCAAGCGCTATGTGCCGGTCTACATCTTCCTGGTCGGCTTCATCGTCGCCATGGTGACCCTCGTCAAGGGGCTCTCCCACGTGGGCCTGGAACTGGGGTTCGGCGAAAGCCTGATGATCGCCATCGGCATCGGGCTGGTGGTCATGGCCCTGGGCATCAAGCTCGAAGGGCGCGTCAATCGGGAAAAGGGCAACAAGAACGGCGACTTCCAGTTCACCAGCGTCGAACGCATCTTCGGCGTGCTGATGATGTTCACCGCCTGCGCCATGGCCTTTGCCCATGGCTCCAACGATGTCGCCAATGCCGTCGGGCCGTTGGCAGCGGTGATCAGCGTGGTGAACTCCCAGGGGCAGGTCGGTGGCGCGGCGGCCCTCCCCTGGTGGGTGCTGGTGCTGGGGGGCGGCGGTATCGTCGTGGGTCTCGTGACCTATGGCCATCGCGTGATCGCCACCGTGGGCACCGGGATCACCGAACTGACACCGAGTCGCGGCTTCGCCGCCACCCTGGCGGCAGCGACCACGGTGGTGCTGGCCTCGGGGACCGGCCTGCCTGTCTCCACCACCCACACCCTGGTCGGCGCGGTACTCGGGGTGGGGCTGGCCCGGGGCATGGCGGCGCTCAACCTGCGCGTGCTCGGCACCATCATCCTCTCCTGGCTGATCACCCTGCCGGCCGGCGCGCTGCTGTCAATCCTGTTCTTCTTCATGTTCAAGGGGATGTTCGGCAGCTGACCCAGCGGAAGAAGACGTTGCAGAAGCGGGGCCTGAAGCGGTGCCCCGCTTTTTGCCGGCTCTGATATAGTCCTCCTTGACTCAGTTTCCTGCTACCGGGGTGCAGGCCTTGAATACGCGCTTTCCCTTCGTCGACTGGTTCCGCAATTCGTCGCCCTACATCAACACCCACCGGGGTCGCACCTTCGTCATCCTGATCGAGGGCGAGGCCATGGCCGATGGGCGCGGCGAACAGCTGATCCAGGATCTCGCCCTGCTGCATACCCTCGGGGTGCGCCTGGTCCTGGTCTACGGCATTCGGCCCCAGGTCAGCCGGGCGCTCGGCGAGGCGGGTATCGACCCTCAGCGCCACGACGGGCGCTGGGTCGCCGATCAGGCGATCATGCGCTGCGTGGAGCGCATCGCCGCGGAACAGCGCCTATGGCTGGAAGCCCGGCTCTCCCTCGGCTTGCCCAATACCCCCTTGCATGGCGTCGAGCTGACCGCGGTGTCCGGCAACCTCGTCATGGCCAAGCCGCTGGGGGTGCGTCGCGGCATCGATTTCGATCACAGTGGGGAGGTGCGCCGGGTGCGGGTCGGTTCCATCGAGTCCCTGCTGGATCGCGGCGCCCTGGTGGTGCTGCCACCGCTGGGCTTCTCGAGTACCGGCGAGGTCTTCGATCTGGAGGCTTCCGAAGTGGCGCGGCACGCGGCCACTGCACTCAAGGCCGACAAGCTCATCCTGCTCGGTGAAGCGGATGGCCTGTACGACGACAGTGGACGGCTGCAGAGGCAGTTGACGCCCATCGAGGCGGAACCGCTGCGCCGTGCCGCCATCCCGGGCAGCGAACTGGCGCGGCACTTGAGCGCGGCCTGCGAGGCGGCCCGCCACGGGGTCGGGCGTACCCATCTGCTGTCCTGGCACGACCATGACGCCCTGCTGGGCGAGCTGTTCACCCGGGACGGGGTGGGCACGATGATCACCCAGCATCGCTACGAACAGCTGCGCCCCGCCGAACTGGGAGACATCGCCGGCCTGCTCGAACTGCTGCGCCCCCTCGAGGAGCATGGAATGCTGGTCGAGCGCCCACGGGAGCGGCTCGAACAGGAGATCGACGACTATCTGGTCATCGATCGCGACGGCATGATCATCGGCTGTGCCGCCCTGCATCTCTTCCCCGACGCCGGCATGGGGGAGCTCGCCTGCGTGGCCATTCACGACGACTATCGTGGCAACGCGAGGGCGGAACTGCTTCTGGCCGAGGTGGAACGGCGTGCCCGGCGTCGCGATATCAAGGCACTGTTCGCCCTGACCACCCACACCGCCCACTGGTTCATCGAGCATGGCTTCGGGCCCGTGCGCATCGATGCCTTGCCTGCGCTCCGCCGGGACGCCTACAACCATGCCCGCAAGTCGAAGATCCTGCTCAAGCCACTGAGCTGAGGGGTGCGGCCCGGTTCTGTCTCCATGTCGCCAGTCAGATACTCCTCAAGTTTTTGTTTTTATTAGGATCGTCGAGTAAGGATGAATGACCGTTGCCGTTTGGAGACGAAACCGGCGGCCTTTTGGGCCCCTTCTGTTCCCCGATCTTGGTCGAGTGATAATTGGCCTATCCTTTTTGTTTTCAAGGTATTGTTTTTTAAGGAATAAGCTAGATATTGGCACGCCTGTCGCAATATATGGGATGAGCAAAGGAAATGGCTCAAACGGCTCGAACCATTTCCAGTCTGGTCGCTCCAGGTTCATGACGTTGTGCTTGAACCGCCATGGTTGCCAGTAGCGTTTGCTCCACGCGATGTGTGACTTAGGTTGCGATGAGAAGGTACCGCCGAACGGCATGGAAGGGTACCTAGTGGGCAAGGATGCCCGGCATGGATGCCACTCCCCCGCAAGGGGGACCAATTTCGATGCGCTGCCCAGGCAACGCATCCCAGGAACGAAGCACGGCGGTTCGCCGCCGGACATGGAGTCGCGAGTCCCTGTCTGACGTTGACGCGATTGCATGGCTTCGGGCCCCTCAGGGGCCGACCCCGAGTACTCGGCGGGTGTCTAGTCAGGTAGGCATTTGGTGAGCACTCACTTGACCCTTCAGTTCCCTGCGTACCTTGGGCCGGCAAATGCCGGCCCTCTTTTTTTGCGTCGAGCAAGCCCGCGCGATTTTGCCGGGCGGCAACTCTGTTATGCTATGCAAGCAATACTCATGATTTCGATCCTTTTTCTGCATAGAACGGTTGCCATGACCTCACAGGTCTCACGCCGCTGGCGTCCCCGATCTCTACTTCAGCTGGTGCTGCTGGCCTTTCTCGTGGTGATGCTCCCCATTGCCGTATTGATGTTCCAGGCGGGTCAGGCGCTTTCCGAACTCTCCTACCTCGCGGACATCAGCGCTCGTCAGGCCGTCGAACAGACTCGGCGTGCCCGGGCGTTGTCCAACCTGGCGCTGGAAATGGAGCGCAGCGCGCGGCAGTACGCCGTCGTCGAGCAACCCGGTCTGATGGAGATCTATGCCTCCAAGCTCGAGGAGTACACCGCCCTGCTCGAGGCCCAGGATCGCTTGTTGCCCGATAACCCCGATATTGCGGCCCTCACCGAACAGATCCAGACCCTGGAAGCGTTGCCGACCATGACGGCCGAGGAAATCAGCGAGAACCTGGATGCCTTCGTCAGCTTCGGGGAGCACACCAGCGCGGTGCGCGAGGCGACCAACCGCTACATCGACAACCGCATCGAGGGCATCAGCGCCCAGGCCGAAGAAGTGCAGCACCGACTGTGGCTGCAGACGGCGGCCCTGGTCTCGGCGAGTCTCGCCCTGATGCTGCTGTTCACCTGGTTGATCATTCGTCCGATTCGCCAGATCGAGCGCCGCATCCTTACCCTCGGCAGCGGCAGGGAACCTGCGGCGTCGTATTTGATCCAAGGACCAGCGGAACTCGTCAATCTGGGCGAACGACTGGACTGGCTGTCGGTGCGCCTGAACGAACTCGAGGCGCAGAAGCAGCAGTTCCTGCGTCACATGTCCCACGAGCTCAAGACCCCGCTGGCCAGCATCCGGGAAGGCACGGGACTGCTCTCCGATGGCATCGTCGGGCAGCTGACCCCGCGCCAGCTCGAGATCGTCGAATTGATTGATACCAGTGGCCTGGAATTGCAGCGACTGATCGAGCAGCTATTGGACTACAACCTGTTGCAGCACAATCAGACCGCCGACAGCGAATGTTTCAATGTGGCCGCATTGATTCAGGAGGTATTGAACAAGCACCAGCTGGCTCTGGACAAGAAGGGCATGCAGGTCAGCATTTCCCGGCAGCCCATCGAGTGGATGGCGGATCGCGACCGCACGGCCAGGGTGCTCGACAATCTGATTTCCAATGCCATCGCCTACGGAGAGGACGCAGGCAGGCTCGAGGTGCGAGCGCGTCATCACGGCCCCACCCTGATCATCGAGGTTGCCAATAGCGGTGAGCCGATCGACAGCGCCGACCGGGAACGGCTCTTCGAGGCCTTCTACCAGGGGCGCGCCCGCCGCAAGGGACCGATCAAGGGGTCGGGCATCGGGTTGTCCGTGGCCGCGGACTGCGCCCGTGCCCAGCAGGGTCAGCTGGCCCTGGTCGACGACGATGAACTGGCGGTGTGTTTTCGCCTGACGCTGCCCTGGAATGGCGACGGCATCCTCGATAACGATAAACAAGCTCAGCACTCGATGTTGAAGCTTGATTCAGACGCAAGGAATCGACAGGTATGAAAAGAATGTCATTCATGGCCGGGCTGTTGGCGACGACGCTATTGGCGGGTTGCAACATCGTGCCCGAGATGACCGGGGCCGACTCGCCCCCGGAAGCCGATCAGTGCCTGTCCGATGTGCCCAGCCTGACCGCCAGCGACTGCATGCTGAGCGCCTGGGTCGACTTTGGGCTGGCCGCCCAGCGCGCCGACAGGGAGTGGCGCGAGCATATCCTCGAACAGGTGGAAGGCGATACCAAGAACGAGCGACTGGCTCGCGCGGTGGTCTATTCCTGGTCGAGCCAGAACCAGTGGGAAGAGGCCGCCGAACTGTTCAAGGCCGACCTGGCCGCCGCGCCCAGCGATCTGCAGCCGCTGTTGCGCCAGTGGCTGAACGGGCTGGAAGCACGCCGGAAACTGATGCGGGATCTCTACAGCAGCGAAGCCTCGCGCCGACAGGTGATCAGTGAGCGCGACGAGCTTGCCGAGAAACTCGATGCCTTGACGGCGATCGAAGAAAGTATCAATTCGCGCAACCAGACGCCCTGATGTCGACGTGTTCCACCGGCGGGTACAGGGCTTGTCGTTGCGCTCTCAAGGAGTCGAACAGTGAAGCATGCCGCCCACATTCTATTGGTGGATGACGACGCCAGCCTGCTCAAGTTGCTGGGAATGCGCCTGGAGAGCCGTGGCTATCGGGTCACGACGGCAGAGAGCGGCCGCCAGGCACTGGACAGCCTGAATCAGGCGCGCCCGGACCTGGTGCTGTCCGACCTGCGCATGGACGAAATGGATGGCATGGCGCTGTTTCATCAGGTACAGAAACTCGCGCCGGGCTTGCCGGTCATCATTCTCACCGCCCATGGCTCGATCCCCGATGCGGTCAGTGCCACGCGCCAGGGGGTATTCAGCTTCCTGACCAAGCCCGTGGATCGCGACGAGCTGTTCGCCGCCATCGAGGATGCCCTGAGCCAGACCGCGGGCACTTCCGGCGATGGCGACAGCGCCTGGCGTGCCGCCATCATTACCCGCAGTCCGCACATGGAGCGGGTGCTCGAGCAGGCACGCATGGTGGCCGGCTCCGATGTCAGCGTGCTGCTGACCGGCCCCAGCGGCAGCGGCAAGGAGTTGCTGGCCAAGGCCATTCATCAGGCCAGCTCCCGGGCCGACAAGCCCTTCATCGCCATCAACTGCGGGGCCTTGCCCGAGCAACTGCTGGAAAGCGAGCTCTTCGGCCACGCCAAGGGCGCCTTCACCGGCGCGGTCAGTCAGCACGAAGGCCTTTTCCAGGCTGCCGACGGGGGCACGCTGTTCCTGGACGAGATCGGCGACATGCCATTGCCGCTCCAGGTCAAGCTGCTGCGCGTGCTGCAGGACCGCCAGGTGCGCCCCTTGGGCTCGACGACCTCGATCCCCGTCGACGTGCGCATCATCTCGGCGACCCATCGGGATCTCGACCGTGCCATGGGTGAGGGCGACTTTCGCGAGGATCTTTACTACCGCCTGAACGTGGTCAACCTGCGCCTGCCGCCGCTCAAGGACCGTGCCGAGGACGTGCCGCTGCTGGCCAAGCACCTGGTGACCCAGGCAGCCGCGCGACACAAGCCCTTCGTCAAGGGCTTCTCCTCGGAAGCCTTGAACCTGCTTGCCTCCAGCGCCTGGCCGGGCAATGTGCGCCAGCTGGTCAACGTGGTCGAGCAGTGCGTGGCCCTGACCAGCTCGCCGATCATCCCCGAGGCGCTGGTCTCCCAGGCGCTGATGGCCGAGGAGAACGCGCTGCCGTCCTTCAACGATGCCCGGGCCAGCTTCGAGCGCAGCTACCTGATCAAGGTGCTCAAGATCACCGAGGGCAACGTGACCCAGGCGGCGCGCATCGCCGGACGCAATCGCACCGATTTCTACAAACTGCTGGGCCGCCATGACCTGGAGCCCAGCGTGTTCAAGCCGGGCGCGACCGCGGAAGAGGTCGATTAGCGTCGATAGCGCCTCTTCACTTCCAGCGTGAGCCTGCCTTCGGCCAGCCGTGCGCTGAGCCGCTCGCCCGGGCGGGTGTCCTCGGCGCGCTTGATCACCTGGCCTTGCGCGTTCTCGACAATCGCGTAGCCTCGCTCCAGAACCGCCAACGGGCTGACGGCGTTCAACTCACGCATCAGGGCCGCGAGTCGCCGGCGCTCCTCCTGCAAGCGTCGGGGCAATGCCACGTGCAGGCGCTCCCGTGCCCGGGCCAGGCGACGTTGGGCCTCGATGACCTGCTGGGCGGGGTCGAAACGCGAAAGGCTCCGATCTATCAGGCGATGGTGCTGACGGGCATCGATCAGGCGCTGCTGCATGGCCCGCTTCAGGCGTGCCTCGAGCTGATCGAGGTGCTGGCGTTGCCGAGCCAGACGCTCGCCGGGATGACGCAACCGGGCGCGCAGATGGTCGAGCCGCTGGGCTTCCTGGTCGAGGCGCAAGCCTTGAGCGCGGATCAGCTGCTGCATTCCGGCGTTCAGGCGGCGTTGCAGCTCGCGGCGATCCGGCACCAGCTGTTCCGCGGCGGCGGAGGGGGTGGGTGCGCGCACATCGGCGGCGAAATCCGCCAGGGTCACATCCACCTCGTGACCTACCGCGGACATCACCGGCAATCGCGAATGAAAGATCGCCCGGGCCAGGTGTTCGTCGTTGAAGGCCCACAGATCCTCGAGACTCCCGCCGCCGCGGGTGATCAGCAGGGCATCGAAGTGCTCGGAACGGTTGGCGACGGCAATCGCGCGGATGAGCGCCGGCACCGCCTCGCGCCCCTGCACCGGCACCGGCAGCAGCGTCACCTGCAATAGCGGCCAGCGCGCCGCCAGCACCGCGAGCACATCGCGCACCGCCGCGCCGGTGGCCGAGGTGATCAGCGCCAGGTGGCGCGGCGGGTAGGGCAGGGGGCGGGCATTGGCGAACACGCCTTCGGCGGACAACTGGTGCTTCAGACGCTCGAAGGCCGCCAGCAGGGCGCCCTGACCGGCGGGCTGCACCGCCTCGACGATCAGCTGATAGTCGCCTCTGGGCTCGAAGATCGACACCCGACCGCGCAGTCGCACGTGATCACCATTGGCGAAGGGCGCGGCGAAGCGGGCCCGGGTGCGGAACAGCGCGCAGCGCACCTGGGCCCGGTCGTCCTTCAGGGTGAAATAGCAGTGCCCCGAGGCCGGCCTGGCCAGCCCCGAGATTTCGCCTTCCACCCAGCAGTCGCCGAAGCCGCGTTCGAGCATCAGTCTGGCCTGGCGATTGAGATCGCTGACGGAAAGGGTTGTGGGATCAGCCATGAAGAGGGCTCCAGCCAGGTTCGCCGCAGCTTATCACGACGCTCTTCGAACGTGCATTGAGACGTCGGGAATGGAGGTTTATAATACTCGGCTATCCATTTCACGCCCCCCTCTCTTCACAACCTGCTCATTGGGTGTAACCGACATGCTACGTATGGCGCAAGAAGCTCTTACGTTCGACGACGTATTACTCGTCCCCGGCTACTCGGATGTCCTGCCCAAGGACGTCAGCCTCAAGTCCCGCCTGACCCGCAATCTCAGCCTCAACATCCCGCTCGTCTCCTCCGCCATGGATACCGTCACCGAAGCGCGCCTGGCCATCGCCATGGCCCAGGAAGGCGGCATCGGTATCATCCACAAGAACATGACCATCACCAGCCAGGCGGCGGAGGTGCGCAAGGTCAAGAAGCACGAGAGCGTGATCGTCAAGGACCCGGTGACCGTGGCGCCTCAGGCCAAGCTGCAGGATCTGCTGGCCATGGCGAGTGAATACGGCTTCTCGGGCTTTCCGGTGGTCGAGGGCGAGACCCTGGTGGGCATCGTCACGGGGCGCGACATGCGCTTCCAGCCGGATTACAGCGACAGCGTCGAGGCGATCATGACGCCCCGCGAGAAGCTGGTCACCGTGCTCGAGGGCACGCCGCTGGAACAGATCAAGGCCAAGCTGCACGAGCATCGCATCGAGAAGATGCTGGTGGTCGACAAGGACTTCCGCCTGCGCGGCCTGGTGACCTTCCGCGACATCGAGAAGGCACGCACCTACCCGTTTGCCGCCAAGGACGCCGACGGCCGCCTGCTGGTCGGTGCCGCGGTAGGCACCGGTGCCGAGACGTCGGAGCGCATCGCCGCCCTGGCCGAGGCGGGCGTGGACGTGGTCGTCGTCGATACCGCCCATGGCCACTCCCGGGGCGTGATCGAGCGGGTGGCCTGGGTCAAGGAGCATTTCCCGCAGATTCAGGTCATCGGCGGCAACATCGCCACGGCGGATGCGGCGAAGGCCCTGGCCGAGGCCGGTGTCGATGCGGTCAAGGTGGGCATCGGCCCCGGTTCGATCTGCACCACCCGCATCGTCGCCGGTGTCGGCGTGCCGCAGATCACCGCGGTCTCCAATGTCGCGGCGGCCCTGGAGCCGTTCGACATTCCGCTGATTGCCGATGGCGGCGTGCGTTTCTCCGGGGATCTGGCCAAGGCCATCGCCGCCGGCGCCAGCTGCGTGATGATCGGCGGCCTGCTGGCCGGCACCGAGGAAGCGCCGGGCGAGGTCGAACTCTACCAGGGGCGCACCTACAAGGCCTACCGCGGCATGGGCTCCATGGGCGCCATGTCCCAGAGCCAGGGCAGCGCGGATCGCTACTTCCAGGACAAGAGCGCCGGCGCCGAGAAGCTGGTGCCGGAAGGCATCGAGGGCCGGGTGCCCTACAAGGGCATGATGAGCGCCATCGTCCACCAGCTGATGGGCGGCCTGCGCGCCTCGATGGGCTATACCGGCTGCCGCAGCATCGACGAGATGCGCACCAAGCCGCAGTTCGTCAAGATCACCGGCGCGGGCTTCAACGAGTCGCATGTTCATGACGTGCAGATTACGAAGGAAGCCCCCAACTACCGGGTGGGTTGAGAATCATCTGCGCTCGCTCAGGCAGTGTTAAACAGTGGCTCAGCATGCTCATTTACCCGCATGTAAACTCCGCTGCTTCGCCGCTGTTTGCCTCCCCTGAGCATTGCTCGAAAGATTCTCGATCCCGGCGGCTGGCAGATACCTGTTATTCAGCGGCGCGGAAAGTGCCGTTGCTTGTTTAGAGAGCATCCGATGACCGACATTCACGCCCACAAGATCCTGATCCTCGACTTCGGCTCCCAGTACACCCAGCTGATCGCCCGTCGCGTGCGCGAGATCGGCGTCTATTCGGAGATCCGCGCCTTCGATATCACCGAGGCCGAGATCCGCGACTACAACCCCAACGGCATCATCCTCGCCGGGGGGCCGGAGTCGGTGACCGAGCTGGATTCGCCCCGGGCGCCGCAGTGCGTGTTCGAGCTGGGCCTGCCGGTGTTCGGCATCTGCTACGGCATGCAGACCATGGCCGAGCAGCTGGGCGGGCGTGTCGAGGGCTCCCACAAGCGGGAGTTCGGCTACGCGCAGATTCGCATCGAGGGCGAGGACGCCCTGTTCAGGGACATCAAGGATCATGTCGACCATGACGGCAAGGCGCTGCTCGATGTGTGGATGAGCCATGGCGACAAGGTCGCCGAGGCACCCGCCGAGTTCACCGTCACCGCCTCCACGCCGAGTTGCCCGATCGCTGCCATGAGCTGGCCGGATAAGCGCTTTTTTGGTGTGCAGTTCCACCCCGAAGTGACCCACACCCTGCAGGGCCAGCGCATCCTCGAGCACTTCGTGCTGGGCATCTGCCAGGCCGAGCGACTCTGGACCCCGGCAAGGATCGTCGAGGACCTGAGCGCCCGGGTACGCGACCAGGTCGGCGATCGGCATGTGCTGCTGGGGCTATCCGGAGGCGTCGACTCCTCGGTGGTGGCGGCGCTGCTGCACAAGGCCATCGGCGACCAGCTCACCTGCGTATTCGTCGACAACGGCCTGCTGCGCAAGGCCGAAGGCGACCAGGTGATGGAGACCTTCGCCAATCACATGGGCGTGAAGGTGATCCGCGTCGATGCCGAGGAGCAGTTCCTGTCCCGGCTCGAAGGCGTCAGCGACCCGGAAGCCAAGCGCAAGGCCATCGGCAACACCTTCATCGACGTGTTCGACGCCGAGGCCGCGAAGATCGAAGGCGTCGACTTCCTCGCTCAGGGCACCATCTACCCGGACGTGATCGAATCCGCCGCCTCCAAGACCGGCAAGGCGCATGTCATCAAGTCGCATCACAACGTCGGCGGCCTGCCCGAGACCATGAAGCTCAAGCTGGTCGAACCGCTGCGCGAGCTGTTCAAGGACGAAGTGCGCAAGCTAGGTCTCGAACTCGGCCTGCCCTACGACATGGTCTACCGCCACCCCTTCCCGGGGCCGGGCCTGGGGGTGCGCATCCTCGGCGAGGTGAAGAAGGAGTACGCCGACATCCTGCGCGAAGCCGACGCCATCTTCATCGAGGAACTGCACAACGCGGACTGGTACCACAAGACCAGCCAGGCCTTCGCCGTGTTCCTGCCGGTCAAGTCAGTCGGCGTGGTCGGCGACGGCCGCCGCTACGAATGGGTCATCGCCCTGCGCGCCGTGGAAACCATCGACTTCATGACCGCCCGCTGGGCGCACCTGCCCTACGAGCTGTTGGAGAAGGTCTCCAACCGCATCATCAACGAGATCAGCGGTGTATCCCGGGTGACGTATGATGTGAGCAGCAAGCCCCCGGCGACGATTGAGTGGGAGTGACTCCGCTTAGCTCGTAAGCTTTTTGTTTCGCGGTAAGAGAAAAGCACGCCAATCGGCGTGCTTTTTTGTGCTTGGGAACAGAACTCGGCTAACTAATCTGGCCTTGACATTTGTACGGCATTGCCGTACATTTTGGCAATGTTATTCATCGAAACCTCTACGTTCACCAAGTTGTTGCCGAGCTACCTCACGGACGAAGAATACCGTGGGCTTCAAACATACCTTTTGCAGAAGCCTGATGCCGGCGATCTCATCAAAGGCTCTGGTGGTGTTCGCAAGGTTCGTTGGGCACCAGCGGGATCGGGCAAGAGTGGTGGCATTAGAGCGATCTACTATTGAAAAAAGTCTGACCACGAAGTATGGATGCTCACGTTGTACAGTAAATCTGAGCGTGCTTCGATTCCCGGGCATATGCTCAAGCAGATAGCGGAGGCCATCAAAAATGAGTGATAGGAATCTCGGTGCAGAAATCCTTGCTGGGCTTGATGAAATCAAGCAATTCAAAAAGGGCAATCTGTCACTGCGCACTCACGAACTGTCCGAGCCCTCAGCGCCGCAGGTTATTCGGCTGAAACTGAAAATGTCTCAGTCAGCCTTTGCCGGCCTCATGGGAGTAAGCGTTCGCACCTTGCAAGATTGGGAGCAAGGGCGTAGAGAGCCACAAGGCCCAGCAGTCGCGCTGTTGCGTATTGCTGAGCAACATCCGGAAGTCTTTAGCCAACTACACTGAGCATGGAGCAATGTGTAAGTTGAAGAACCCGTGATCAACGATGTCGGTTTGGCGGCGCTGACGCTTCTGGTGGCGGAGTCCGACCCCGCCAATAAGGAAACGACGATACGCCTGATCATGAACATGCTGGCTGGTGGGCACCCTCAAGTCAGTGGTGAGCTCGGGGTGTAGAGAGGTCGATATCTGGCGAGATGGGATGCGCACAAACGCACAATACCCCGAGGGAAGCCCTTCGAGGTATTGCACTATGCCATCATAAACTTACGTCTTGTTTAAGAAGATGTCGCAGGCTCATCCTCGGCTGCAGCGGGTTTATCTTCAGCGGCGGCGGCTCCACCCTCGGACGTGGTGGACTCATTATCAGCGGTGGCGGGTGCTTCTTGCGGCGCATTGGCTCCCTCCCGCATCACCCGCCAGACGATGTTGGAAAGGTCGTCGGCAATAATCACGGCGCCGTCCGGGGCAACGGTCACGCCGACCGGTCGACCGCGTGTCTTGCTATCTTCGGTCAGAAAGCCCGTCACTAAGTCGATGGGGTCACCAGCGGGCTCGCCGTTCTCGAATGGTACGAAGACCACCTTGTAGCCGACGGGGTCCGCGCGGTTCCAACTGCCGTGCTCGCCGATGAATACCCCCTCCGCGAATTCATCGCCCACGGCGGGCGTGGAGAAGTCGACGCCGAGCGGTGCCCGGTGCGAGCCGAGGCTGTAATCGGGTGAAATCGCCGATTCCACCTTTTCGGGGTTCTGCGGGCGCACGCGCGAATCGACGTTCTGCCCCCAATAACTATAGGGCCAGCCGTAGAAGCCGCCTTCCTGCACCGAAGTGAGGTAGTCGGGCACCAGGTTGGGCCCGAGTTCGTCGCGCTCGTTGACTACCGCCCAGAGCTGATCCGTGTCCGGCTGAATGGTCAGCGCCGTGGGGTTACGCAGGCCGGTCGCATAAGGCTTGTGCGCGCCAGTCTCGGCGTCGATCTGCCAGATTTCTGCCCGGCCGACCTCCGCCGCCATGCCGCGCTCGGTGATGTTGCTGTTGGAGCCGATGCCGACGTAGAGGAACTGCCCATCCGCGCTGGCGGTGAGCGCCTTGGTCCAGTGGTGATTGATCTCGGAAGGTAGCAGCGTCACTACCTCGGGCGGGCCGCTGGCCTGGGTCTGGCCTTCCTCGTAATCGAATCGCACCAGCGCATCCTGGTTGGCCACGAAAAGATCATTATCGATCAGGGCAAGTCCGTAAGGCGCGTTGAGGTTTTCGGCGAAAACCGTCTGCTCTTCATAGGTGCCATCACCATCGCTGTCGCGCAGCAGCGTCAACCGGTCACCACTCGCGACCGAGGTGGTCCCTTGGGCCATGATCATACCGGCAATGAAATCCTTCGGTCTCGGTCTGGGGGCTTTGCCACCGCCTTTACCTTCGGCCACCAGGATATCGCCGTTGGGCAGTACCAGTGTCTGGCGCGGCACCTTGAGATCGGTGGCGATGGCCGTGATCGAATAGCCCTCGGGCACCGTGGGTTTCTGGTCGCCCCAGGGCGCCGGCTCGGGCACTGTCATGCCGGGCAACAGCCCGCGCTGTGGCTCGGGCAGCGTTGGGTTGGCGCCGTAGGGTCGTTCCACTTCGTCAGCGCTGGTTGCCCCGGCGATCAGCAGTATCGAAATCAGGGATATCGAAAGCGGAGCGCCGTAGCGAATGCCGGAAAATTTCATGACTTGCCTCCAGCGCCGAGACGGGAGAAACCGAGCCAGGTCGAGGCAAAGGCCAGCACGGCAACGATGATCGAAAGCACGAAACCCGTGGGCATCACGCCCCAGGCATCCCGGGTATGAACCAGCGCATTGATGAAGCCGAGTATCCAGGTGGCCAATAGCAGAAAGAAGTAAACGAGGGAAAGCCGACGACGGCCATCGGCCCGAAACAGGCCAATCAGTGCACATAGCAGCGCGAGGCCGTTGAACACGAGACCGCCGACGATCAGCCAGGATGCGAAGTGAGTCCACTGTATGTAATAAGTCGATGAGTAGGCATAGTCGCTCAACGCGGCGCCAAGGAAGAGGGGCAGGGTTCCGGCAAGCAATACCCCATGAAGCGGATGCAGCCCGCTTCGATAGGTGCGTTCGGCAGTGGCGATCACGGCAAGCTCCTTTTGCTGATCAGGCGAAGACGCGCCGCCCAGGGCGGCCCGGGTTTTCTCCTGTCGATGATATCCTGTCCATTCGGCTGCAGTGTAGTTGGCTCTTTTCGTCTTCAACAGCTTAAAGAAGTCGATGGCATCTTCATCGAAGAGTCGCACAGCGCCGATTGGTACCACAGGACCAGCCAGGCCTTCGCCGTCTTGTTGCCGGTCAAGTCCGTGGGCGTGGTCGGCGACGGCCTTGGTGGCGTGTCGCGAGTGACCTACGACGTGAGCAGCAAGCTTCCGGCGACGATCGAGTGGGAGTGAGAACGAATAGCTGAATTATCAATAGGGTTGTCAATTGACAACCCTATTTTTTGCAACCATACTCGGGCGAGACGATGATACGAGCTTCCCATCCCAATAAAGAGATCGAAGCAGCACTTCGCCACGCAGAATCAAATGGTTGGCGAATCAAGACCGCCAGCGGCCATGCCTGGGGTCGAATTTACTGCCCCTACAACGATAACGAGTGTCGTTGCGGTGAGTTCTGTATCGCAAGTGTATGGAGCACTCCGAGAAATCCGACGGCACACGCTCGCGCTATTCGACGAGTGGTTGACAACTGCACGACGCACCAGAAGCAGGGCAGTGATCAGGAAGACGCTTAGGGAGCACGTCATGGAATATATCTTCACACTCAAATACCGGCTTACCGAGCAAGATACCGACACTGACGCGTTGATCGAGCGACTTGGAGAAGCCGGCTGCGATGACGCACTGATCGGTATCGGCCAGCCGGGGCGTTTGGCGCTTGAGTTCACCCGTGAAGCCGATGACGCATGGCAGGCGTTGTGCAGTGCATTGGCGGACGTGAAGCAGGCTCTGCCGACAGTGCGGCTGATTGAGGTAACCCCCGATTTTGTCGGGCTGACCGACGTGGCGGAAATGGTTGGCATGTCCCGTCAGAATCTACGTAAGTTGATGCTGGCCAATCCAGATACTTTCCCCGACCCCGTTCATGAAGGCAACGCCTCGCTTTGGCACCTCTCGGACATCCTGACGTGGCTGGATGCTCGCGGTAGCTACGCACTGGAGCCTAGTGTGATGGATATCGCCTCTGCTGCACTGCAGGTCAATCTGTTTAAGCTGACGCACCGCCAGTCTCCTGAGCATGACCAGGAGTTAGAGGTGTTGGTGAGCTAACTGTCCATGGAAATCAAGATCAACCCATGGAAATCAAGGTCAATTATCTCGACAACCTGTGTCAGGAAGCCAGGTTCGACGATTTCTCCGTCATCACCGTTCAGCCGATTCGTTACAAGGGCGATGGCTCCGCTTCAGCCGTGGATATGGCGCAGGCGGGCATCGCGGCGCAGGCGCAGCATGGTGATCACGTTGGTCAGGAAGATCAGGCTCTCGGCGAGGGTGCCGCCGACCGAGCCGGCCAGCAGGTTGCTGATGACCCAGCACAGCGCCGCCACGGCCAGGGCGGCGCGCATGGCGATCCCGCGCAGCATGAACATGCCCCAGGTGCCCAGCAGCCCCGCTGCCAACGCCGGGATGTCCCGCGGGCCGCTCCAGGTCAGCAGGGCCACCGCCAGGGTGGCCAGGAGCATCCCGATCATGAGCGCGCGGTGACGCGGGAAGCGGCGCACCAGGGCGATGCGCAGCACGATCAGCGCCGAGATGCCGGCCGCCACCCAGCTCTCGAAGAGCGCGAACTGCGCGGCGAAGGCGACGTTGGCGAACAGCAGCAGCACGAACAGCTTGTCGTCGCGCTTGCTGGCAAAGGCCACCAGGCACAGGCCCAGGGCCACCAGGCTGACGCCCTGGCCCAGCAGCCATCTCAGGCCGATCTCTTCCATGGAACATCCGTTATCGACCACCCACGGGCCTGGTCGTCGAGGCCTGGGCGAGTGATGTGAAAGGGGAGCGCCACAGGGAGCGCTCCGGAGAAAGAGGCGCTCCGGGGAAGGGGCTCCGGACTACTTGAAGCGAGAACGCGCCCGTTCGAGGGATTCGTTCAGGGAACTCCAGGCGCGTTCCGCGCCGGCCTTGATGTCGTCCCAGGCGTCGTCACTGGAGTTGCGCAGCTCGTCGAGCTTCTGGCGCATCTCCTCACGTTTTTTATCGAGGTGATCGGCTTCCTGCTCCCGCTCGATACGCGCATCGGCCTCGGCCTCCTGGGCGCGAGCCCTCATCTTGTCCACCTCGGCCTGCAACTCATCCAGCTTGGCACGCAGCTTCTGCTCGTAGGCATTCCTGTCGCTCATGGGGATGCTCCTTCCCGCCTGCGGGTAAAGTGGAATCTTGAGGATAGCCTCACGTCGGGCGATTGAGTGCTTATCGCAGGGTGGCATATTGACGGGGGGCGGTTGCAAGGTCGAGTCTATAGCGCCGCTATCGCGGTAGGTCGGGCCTGGCAGTGCAATGGACCGGAATCTTCGCAATTCATCTGGCGGAGGGGCCATGAAACCTCTTTCGAGCACAGGGTTCGCGATCTTCGGTGCAGCGCTTATCGCGATCAGTTACGGGCTTGCGCGCTTCGCCTTCGGGCTCTTCGTGCCCCCGATCCGCGACGAGCTGGAACTCACGCCGTACGTGATCGGCATCATCGGTGCGCTGCCGCTCATCAGCTTCCTGCTGGCCACGGCGGTCGCGCCCCTCGCGACCGATTATCTCGGCGCCCGCTACACGGCGATGCTGTCCGGCCTGTTCGGCGTTGGTGGTCTGGCGCTGATCAGCCAGGCCTCCGACGCGCTGATGCTGGGCGCGGGAGTGTTCGCGTGCGGCATCTGCACTGGCCTGATGATGCCCGCGCTCACGGCCGGCATGCAGGCGCTGGTGAAACGCTCGCTGCACGGCCGCGTCAGTTCGGTCATGAACGCGGGGACCAGCATCGGCGTGATCGTCGCCGTGCCGACGGTGCTGTTCCTGGCCGGCGCCTGGCGTGTCGCGTACCTCTCCTTCGCCGTCCTGGCGGCCATTGGCGTGATTGCCGCCTGGCGCTTTTTGCCCTCGGTGTCGCGGGTCGTGCCGTCCAACGCCGCGCCGCCGCCCCCGATCCGTGAACTGCCGTGGTCGCGCCTCATCAGGCTCTCGCTGTTTGCCTACTTGATGGGGTTCATCTCCTCCGCGTACTGGATCTTCGCGCCCGACCTGGTGGTCACCCTCGGCGGCTTGCCGCCCGGCGCCACCGGGTGGCTATGGCTCGCGGTAGGCATCGCCGGTCTCGGCGGTGCCGTGGTGGCCGACCTGGCCGATCGCAACAATCCCCCCATTACCCATGCCCTGATGCTGATGATGCTGGCGGCGAGCCTGGCGTTGCTCGCCGCCAGCCCCGCCCAGCCGGTGCTGGCGGCCTTCTCCGCGCTGGTCTTCGGCCTGGCCTACATGAGCCTGACGGGGCTCTATCTGATGACCGGTATCCGCCTGTTGCCGGGCCGACTGTCGGTGGGGCCGGTACTGCCCTTCATGGCGGTATCGCTCGGACAGGCGACCGGCTCACCAGTCGTCGGTGGGCTGGTCAATGCCTTCGGTTATGCCGATGCGTTTGCCATGTTCGCTGCTCTCGGCATCCTGGTGGGCATCCTGTCGCCCTTCTACCCGGGCCACATTGCCCAGTGGGAAGAGGAAGAGGCTGACGAGGAGAGCGGCCTCCAGGCGGCGTACGATCACCAGCTCCAGAACGAGGCGGGCGAGCCACTGGAGGAGCCCGTCGAGGAGGAAGCCGAAACGCCCGCGGCCAAGCCATGATAGCGGCCCCTGGGGTATCCGGGCACCCGGGGCATTCCACTTTTCGGTGCCTGTCGCGGGCGGGAATCACCCGAATCAGCGTGCCGTTTTGCAGACGAAGGGCCGGAAAAGCTGGATAATGACGCGCCATAGCCAGCCGAAAGCCACCAACACGGCCACTGTCCATGGAAATCAAGGTCAACTATCTCGACAACCTGCGTCAGGAAGCCAGGTTCGACGACTTCTCCGTCATCACCGATCAGCCGATCCGCTACAAGGGCGATGGTTCCGCGCCGGGGCCGTTCGACTACTTCCTGGCCTCGTCGGCGCTGTGTGCCGCGTACTTCGCACGGGTGTACTGCAACGCGCGAGACATCCCCACCGAGAACATCCGGCTGTCGCAGAACAACATCGTCGACCCGGAGAATCGCTACAACCAGATCTTCAGGATTCAGGTCGAGCTGCCGAACGACCTGTCCGACAAGGACCGCGAGGGCATCCTGCGCTCCATCGAGCGCTGCTCGGTCAAGCGGGTGATCCAGAACAACCCGGAGTTCCGGATCGAGGTGGTCGACAACATCGATGAAGACGCGCAAGCGCTTCTGATGGGCACCAGCGTCAAGAACGGGGCCGAGGGCGAAAGCACCTGGATCGAGGGCAAGGATCTGCCGCTGGAGCAGACCATCGCCAACATGACCGGCATCCTCGAGGAGCTCGGCATGAAGATCGAGATTGCCTCGTGGCGCAACATCGTGCCGCACGTGTGGTCGCTGCACATTCGCGATGCCGCCTCGCCGATGTGCTTCACCAACGGCAAGGGCGCCACCAAGGAAGCCGCGCTGTGCTCGGCGCTGGGCGAGTTCATCGAGCGCCTGAGCTGCAACTTCTTCTACAACGATCAGTTCTTCGGCGAGGAGATCGCCAATAGCGCGTTCGTTCATTATCCCCACGAGGAGTGGTTCCAGCCGGGGCCGAACGACGAACTGCCGGCGGGCATACTGGATGATCATTGCCGGGCGATTTTTGATCCCGACGGCGAGCTGCGCGGCTCGCACCTGTTCGACACCAACTCCGGCAAGGTGGAACGCGGTATCGTGTCCTTGCCCTTCGTGCGCCAGTCGGACGGCGAGACGGTCTACTTCCCCTCGAACCTGATCGAGAATCTCTACCTCAGCAACGGCATGAGCGCCGGCAATACACTGGCCGAGGCCCAGGTACAGTGCCTGTCGGAGATCTTCGAGCGGGCGGTGAAGAAGCGCATCATCGAGGAAGAGATCGCGCTGCCCGACGTGCCCGAGGCCGTGCTGGCGAAATACCCCGGCATTGTCGAGGGTCTCGAAGCGCTGGAGGTGCAGGGCTTCCCGGTGCTGGTCAAGGATGCCTCCCTCGGCGGGCAGTTCCCGGTGGCCTGCGTCACCCTGATGAACCCGCGCACCGGCGGCGTGTTTGCCTCATTCGGTGCGCATCCCAGCTTCGAGGTGGCGCTGGAGCGCAGCCTCACCGAGCTGCTGCAGGGGCGCAGCTTCGAGGGCCTGAACGATCTGCCGCCGCCCACCTTCAACTCCCAGGCGGTGGCCGAGCCGAACAACTACGTCGAGCACTTCATCGACTCGTCGGGGGTGATCTCCTGGCGCTTCTTCAGCGCCAAGCAGGACGTCGAGTTCTGCGAGTGGGATTTTTCCGGCACCAACGAGGAAGAGGCGGCCCGCCTGTTCCAGATCCTCGCGGACGAGGGGCTGGAAGCCTACATGGCCGTGCACGAGGACCTGGGCGCGCCGGTATGCCGCATCCTGGTGCCCGGCTATTCCGAGGTGTATCCCGTGGAGGACCTGGTCTGGGACAACACCAACACGGCGCTGGCCTTCCGCGAGGATATCCTCAACCTGCATTCCCTGGACGATGCGCAACTGGCCGACCTGCTCGAGCGCCTGGAGGAGAGTGCGCTCGACGAGCAGATGAAGGTCGTCACCCTGATCGGCATCGAGTTCGACGACAACACCGTGTGGTCCGAGCTCACCCTCCAGGAATTGAAGCTGCTGATCCACCTGGCGCTGCAGCAGTTCGAGGAGGCGCTGGACCGTGTCGAGATGTTCCTGCAGTTTAACGACAACACCGTCGCGCGGGGGCTATTCTATCAGGCGATGCAGGCCGTGCTGGAAATCACCCTGGATGACGAGCTGGCCCTGGACGACTACCTCTACAACCTGAGGCGCATGTTCGGTGACGAGACCATGCACGCCGTGGTCGGCTCGGTGACCGGCGAGGTGCGCTTCCACGGCCTGACGCCCACCAGCATGACGCTGGAAGGAATCGACAGACACCAGCGCCTGATCGAGAGCTACAAGAAGCTGCATGCGGCGCGCGCCGCCAGAGCAGGCATGGCGGTTTAAAGCGAGACACCTCTTCCCGTAACAATCTAGCGCCCCGGGCCAGTTGATTCTCTGGCCCGGGGCGATTCAGCCTAGAATACACGAGGCTATTCACAACTTCGTGTCAGGCACCACGGTGAAACAGCTTCTAATCCGCCCAGCGCATGCGAATGAGGCAGAGATGCTCTCTGCACTGGCCTTCAGTTCGAAAGCGTATTGGGGCTACTCCAGTCAGTTCATGGAGGCATGTCGAAACGAGCTTACCGTCCCCGCGACCAACCTCGATGACCCTCGCTTTCACTGTGCCGTCGCGGAGCTGTGCGAGAGTATTGTCGGGTACTACGCACTGGAGAGACTAACGGACTCAGAGTGGGAGCTGGAGGCACTGTTTGTCGAGCCGACTCACATCGGAAGTGGCATTGGCCGTGCACTTATTGAACATGCAAAGGCGGCAGCGGCCGCGCTAGGGGCAACACAGCTAATCATCCAAGGTGATCCGAACGCAGAGCATTTCTATACTGTAGCCGGGGGCATGCGTATCGGTGAGCGGGAATCAGAAAGCATCCCTGGCCGCAAATTGCCGCTGTTCGCAATCAAGCTGGCTCGCCACGAGCGCAGGTGATCGTGATTGATGGAGGCAACGTGGCTATGGCAGAACTGGGCAAGCTCAAGGCTTGCTGCAAGCTCAGCCCCAGCCCCTTGGGCGTGGTTTGGCGGGGGCACGTAAAGCGATCATGTAGTGGTCAAGTATTTCTAGCTCTTCGACGTTTCATGTGGAGTTGGCCTGATCCATCGCCCGATAAATCGGGCCCGCACCACCCGATGGCTTTGATCACTTGTGGGAGCTCGCTTCAGCGAGCGATAGGCACTTCGAGCCTTGGCTCAGGAGACGAATTCCACGCCCAGTGTCGAGGAGTCATAAAAAAACGGCGTTTCAACTTCCATTGAAACGCCGCCTTCGTTTTTTAATGACCTGCACTTGCTGAAATCACGCAGGCCAATATCATGCTAGATCGAAGCGGTCCGCGTTCATCACCTTGTTCCAGGCGCCGACGAAGTCTTTCACGAACTTCTCCCTTGCGTCGTCCTGGGCATAGACCTGGGTCAGCGCACGCAGTTGTGAGTTGGAGCCGAAGATCAGGTCCACGCGGGTGCCGGTCCACTTCACCTCACCGGTCTGGCGATCGCGGCCCTCGAACACGTCGGCATCCGCCGAGGTCGGCTTCCACTCGATGTTCAAGTCGACCAGGTTCACGAAGAAGTCGTTGGTGAGCGTTTCCGGACGCGTGGTGAACACGCCGTGCGGTGACTGGCCGACGTTCGCGTTCAGCGCGCGCATGCCGCCCACCAGCACGGTCATTTCCGGTGCGCTCAGCCCCAGCAAGTGCGCCCTGTCGACCAGCATCTCCTCGTCGGAGACGGTGAACGCGGTCCGGCGGTAGTTGCGGAACCCGTCGGCTTCCGGCTCGAGCGGCGCGAAGGATTCCGCATCGGTCTGCTCCTCGGTGGCGTCGGTGCGGCCCGGCGCAAATGGAACCTCGATGGCATGACCGGCATCCTTCGCGGACTTCTCGATGGCGGCGCCGCCGCCGAGGACGATCAGGTCGGCCAATGACACCTTTTTGTTGCCCGACTGGGCGCCGTTAAAGGCTTCCTGGATATCCGCCAGTGTCTGGAGCACCTTTGCCAGCTGTCCGGGCTGGTTGGCTTCCCAGTCCTTCTGCGGGGCCAGGCGGATGCGGGCGCCGTTGGCGCCACCGCGCATGTCGGAGCCCCGGAAGGTGGAAGCGGAGGCCCAGGCGGTCGAGACCAGCTCGGGCACGGAGAGATCGGAGGCGAGGATCTTGCCCTTGAGCTCGGCAATGTCCCCGGCGTCGACCAGCTCGTGATCCACCGCCGGAACCGGGTCCTGCCAGATCAGGTCCTCCGCCGGGACTTCCGGGCCGAGGTAGCGCACCTTCGGGCCCATGTCCCGGTGGGTCAGCTTGAACCAGGCCCGGGCGAAGGCGTCCGCGAACTCTTCCGGGTTCTTGTGGAAATGCTCGCAGATCTTGCGGTACGACGGGTCTTCCCGCATGGCGATGTCGGCGGTGGACATCATGATCGGCACGCGTTTCGAGGCATCTTCCGGGTCCGGGGCCATGTCCCTTTCCGTGAGGCCTTTCGGCCTCCACTGGTTGGCGCCGGCGGGGCTCTTGGTCAACTCCCACTCGTAACCGAACAGCATGTCGAAGTAGCTCATGTCCCACGTCGTCGGGGTCGGTGTCCAGGCGCCCTCGAGCCCACTGGTGATGGTATCGCGACCCTTGCCGCTGGCGTAGCTGCTCTTCCAGCCCAGGCCCATGTCCTCGATGGGAGCGGCTTCCGGTTCGGGGCCGACATGGGACGGGTCACCCGCGCCGTGGGTCTTGCCGAAGGTGTGACCGCCAGCCGTCAGGGCAGCCGTCTCGTAGTCGTTCATCGCCATGCGGGCGAAGGTCTCACGGATGTCCCGGGCGGACGCCAGGGGGTCGGGATTGCCGTCCGGACCCTCGGGGTTCACGTAGATCAGGCCCATCTGGACGGCGGCCAGCGGATTCTCGAGTTCCCTATCGCCGCTGTAGCGGCTGTTGGCCTTGTCGCTCGTGGCCAGCCATTCCTCTTCGGCACCCCAGTAGATGTCTTCTTCCGGCTGGTAGATATCCTCGCGCCCTCCGGCGAAGCCGAAGGTCTTGAAACCCATGGATTCCAGCGCGACGTTACCGGTGAGGATGAGGAGGTCGGCCCAGGAGAGCTTGTTGCCGTACTTCTGCTTGATCGGCCACAGCAGACGATGTGCCTTGTCCAGGTTGCCGTTGTCCGGCCAGCTGCTGATGGGAGCGAAGCGCTGGTTGCCGGTGCCGGCGCCACCCCGGCCGTCCCCCATGCGGTAGGTGCCGGCGCTGTGCCACGCCATGCGAATGAAGAACGGGCCGTAGTGGCCATAGTCGGCCGGCCACCAGTCCTGGGAGTCGGTCATCAGCGCTTCGAGGTCCTTCTTCACCGCGGCGAGGTCGAGGGTCTTGAACGCTTCGGCGTAGTCGAAATCCTCGTCCATCGGGCTGGACTTCGCGGAGTGCTGGTGAAGGATGTTGAGGTTCAGCTGGTTCGGCCACCAGTACTGGTTCGTCGCGCCCCTTCCACCCACTCTGGTCTGAGCCCCGTGCATGACCGGGCACTTGCCAGCGGTCTTGGTATTGTTCTCGTTCATGGCGTTCTCCTGTTACTGCTGCGGTGAAAAGCAGGGTTTTGAGTATGAGCATACGCCCAAGCTCGATCATCGGGTTACGTGGTTTTTCGTATCATTTAAATAGCTTTTGGCTATGCTTGTTTCGATCTCGAGACGCCCGATCGGGTGCCGAGCGATTTGCCGCGACACGACCGATCCCTCACAATCATCCCCTTCACGGATGAAGAAGTCGCATCATGGCACCAGCACGTTCTTGCCCCATCATTCCGACATGCCGCGTGTCGACCAAGCATCGCTTCCACGGCGAGCCCGCCGGAGGCGACCGATGAAAACGCTGCTGCGAGCCTACCTGGATGCCTCGCTGATCCTGCGGGTCAGTATTGCCCTCGTGCTCGGTGTGATCGTCGGCCTGCTGGGCGGGCAGGCGGCCGCCGACTGGCTGGCGCCGTTCGGCGACCTGCTGCTGCGGCTCCTGAAGTTCCTCATCGTGCCGATCGTGCTGTTCACGCTGATGGTCGGCATCAATCAGGCCAGCCCTGGCAGCATGGGGCGCATGGGTCGCAAGCTACTTGCGTACTATGTCGTCACCTCCGCGCTGGCGATCGTCGTCGGGCTTGGCGTCGCCACGCTGTTCGAGCCGGGGAGCGGTCTGACCCTCGACGAGAATGCCCAGGTAGAGGTACCCGAGAACCCGGGATTCGTGCAGGTTCTGTTGAACATCGTGCCGGATAACGTCTTCACGGCGTTCGCCGAGGTGAACCTGCTGGGCATCATCTTCACGGCCATCGTCTTCGGTCTCGCCCTCTTGAAACTGCGCACCTCCAGGACCCATGCCGATCTTGGCGAGCACCTCTATCGGGTGATCAACGGCCTGAACGAAATGACGCTGAAGGTCATGGCTGGCGTGCTGCAGTACGTGCCCATCGGCGTCTTCGCGATCGTCGCCGAGACGGTCGGCAAGCAGGGCATGGCCACGATTCTGTCGTTGGGCGACATGGTGGCGGTGCTCTACATTGCGTTGGCCGTCCATCTCGTCATCTATTGCGTGCTGATGCGTCTTTTCGGGGTGCGACTGAAAGCCTTCTTCCGCGAGGCGCGAACGCCGATGGCCACGGCCTTCGCTACCCAGAGCAGTTCGGGCACCTTGCCGCTGACCCTCGATGCCGCCCGGCGCCTGGAACTGCCCCGCAACCTTTATGGGGTCAGTCTGCCGCTCGGTGCCACCATCAACATGGACGGTGCGGCGATACGCATCGCGATCTCCGCCGTCTTCGCGGCCAACGTCATCGGTGCGCCGCTGGATTTCATGAGCATGGTCCAGATCGTGCTGATCGGTACCCTGACCTCGATCGGCACGGCCGGCGTGCCGGGCGCCGGTATCGTCATGATCGCCACCGTCTTCGCCCAGGTGGGGTTGCCGATCGAGACGGTCGCCCTGCTGGCCTCCATCGATGCCTTGGTCGGCATGGGGGCCACGGCACTCAACGTCACTGGCGATCTGGTTGGCACCTCGATCATCGCCCGCACCGAACGCAAGCACGAGGCGGCATCCGAGGCCGAGGCGGCCGAGCCGGCTGCCTAGATGCTCGGGTGAGGCGATAGCTTGGTGCCGGTACGATGCCGGTTGCCGATGAAACCTTCGACAAGCGAGAGGAGGAAGCTCAACCCGGCATGTCGGAGTCTCTGGTCGAGTCGGCCACTATGGCCGACACTGATCTCAGAAATATCACAAGTCTGCCAGATGAGGGTGCCGCCATGCCTCTGCTGCTCCCGAGCATTCTCGGGCTCCTTGCCCTGATGATGACCGCCTGCGGCGACATGGCCAAATTGCCGGTCTCCGCCGGGACAGGCCCCGACCCGCAATTGCCTCCGCCCAGCGAGACGCTGTTCCCCACGGTGAACATCGCGCCGGCCACGGGCTGGCCATCGGGTGAGAAGCCGGATGCCGTTCAGGGCACCGAGGTGACGGCGTTCGCCGATGGGCTCGATCATCCTCGCTGGCTCCACGTGCTGCCCAATGGCGATGTCCTGGTGGCCGAGACCAATCGCCCGCCCAAGGAAGCCGGAGGGCTTCGCGCCTGGATCATGGGATGGTTCATGGAACGGGCCGGCGCCGGCGGCAAGAGCGCCAATCGCATCACCCTGCTGCGCGATACCGATGGCGATGGCGTGGCGGACGAGCGCTCGACCTTCCTCGAGGGCTTGAATTCACCCTTCGGCATGGCCCTGGTCGGCAACGAGTTCTTCGTCGCCAATACCGATGCCGTGGTGCGCTTTCCCTATCGGGAGGGCCAGACCTGGATCACCGCCCCGGGGGAAACCCTCGTCGAGCTTCCTGCAGGGCCCATCAACCGCCACTGGACCAAGAGCCTGATCGCCAGTCCGGACGGCGACAAGCTCTACGTTGGCGTGGGCTCCAACAGCAACGTGGGCGAAAACGGCCTGGAAAACGAGGAAGGCCGCGCGGCGATCTGGGAGATCGACCCGGCCACCGGCGAGCATCGCGTCTTCGCCTCGGGGCTGCGCAACCCGGTGGGCCTGGCCTGGCAACCCGAGAGTGGCGAGCTCTGGGTGGCAGTCAACGAGCGCGACGAACTGGGCAGCGACCTGGTGCCGGATTACATGACCTCGGTGGAAGAAGGCGGCTTCTACGGCTGGCCCTACAGCTATTACGGTCAGCATGTGGATGAGCGGGTCGAGCCGCAAAAACCCGATCTCGTCGCCAGCGCCCTCGTTCCCGATTATGCCCTTGGGCCACACACCGCGTCATTGGGCCTGACGGCCGCTGAGGGCAATGATCTGCCCGAGCGCTTCAGCGATGGCATGTTCGTCGGCCAGCATGGCTCCTGGAATCGCAAGCCGCGCAGCGGCTACAAGGTGATCTTCGTCCCCTTCGAGCAGGGCATGCCCGCCGGTGAACCGATCGATGTGCTGACCGGATTCGTCAACGCCGACGAGAAGGCCCAGGGCCGGCCGGTGGGTGTGGCCATCGACCGGCAGGGCGGGCTGCTGGTGGCGGACGACGTGGGCAATGTCATCTGGCGGGTGAGTGGCAGTGGTGGTTGATTCGTTGTCGCTCCGGCTATATTGGCATATTATGCCAATATAGTGTTCAGAGGAGGTTTTCTCATGCCGACCCGCAATGTCGTGCTCACCGACGCCCAGGCTAGCCTGGTGGAGCGTCTGGTAGGCTCGGGCCGTTATCAGAATGCCAGCGAGGTGCTGCGCGAGGGGTTACGGCTGATCGAGAGCCGAGACCGGGAGGAGACTGCCCGGCTGCAAGCCTTGCAGCGGGCGGCGGATATCGGCATCGCCGACATGGAAGCCGAGCGTTTTCGCCTCTTTGAATCGTCGGATTCGCTGCAGGCGCATCTGACGGCTCTCGCCGAGGATGCCATCGAGGGTAACGGCACGGCATGACGCGGCATGAACGATGGACGGTTCGGCTGACAAAGACCGCTGAAGAGGACTTTCAAGGCATCGCGGCTTGGACGGCGCGGCATTTTGGTAAGGCGCAAGCCCGGATTTACGCCGAGACACTGACAGCCGCGATTACCGCGCTAACCTCAGGCCCAGACGTTCCTGGGGTTCGAGCGCGGGATGATATACGCAAAGGCGTTCGGGTGCTGCATGTTGCTCGCCGCGGGCGGAAGGGGCGGCATTTCTTGCTTTTTCGGGTAGGTGAGGATGCGATCGGGCGTCGCATCGAAGTGTTGAGAATCCTCCACGACGCCATAGACTTGCCGCGTCATCTGCCGTGAAGCTCGCTGAAAGTGCGCCATCCCGGGGATGTGGATGAGCACGACCCACCATCCGAGACCTGCCCGAGAAGATAGGACGCTTGTAGTATCGGTTCGGTGCGAAAAGGAGATGACTCATGCGATTGCAACTGGCCACCTGGCAGGAGGTAGAGGCGTATCTTCAGCGTTCGACGGGCATCATCATGCCCATCGGCTCCACCGAGCAGCACGGGCCCAACGGGCTGGTGGGCACCGATGCGATCTGCCCCGAGGCCATCGCCTGGGCCCTGGGCGAGCGGCATGACGTGCTGGTGGGGCCGACCCAGAACCTGGGCATGGCACAGCATCACCTGGCGTTTCCGGGCACCGTCAGCCTGCGCCCCAGCACGCTGATCGCGGTGCTGCGCGATACCGTGGGCTCCCTGGCGCGCCATGGCTTCACCCATATCTTCTTTCTCAATGGCCATGGCGGCAATATCGCCACGGTGAATGCCGCCTTCGCCGAGATCCAGGCCGAACGCAGCCTGGGCGAGCATTCGGGAGACGAGTTGCAGTTGACGCTTTACAACTGGTTCACGGGGCGACGCGGACGCGAACTGGCAAGCGAGTTGTTTGGCGACGCGGAAGGTGGCCACGCCACGCCCTCGGAGGTGTCATTGTCCTGGGCCGCACACCCGGAAGCGGTCAAGGCGGTGGCGATGTCGCCGCCCATCGCCCCCGGCGGAAGCGCCCAGTGCGATGCCCGGACGTTTCGGCAGCGCTTTCCCGACGGGCGCATGGGGTCGGATCCGTCACTGGCCAGCGTCGAGCACGGCCAGCGCTTCCTGCAAGCGGGTGTGGAGGATGCGCTGGAAGCCTACCGTGCGTTCCTGGGGTGAGCCGAGGCTCAGCGCTGGCTGCGCGATATACATGAACAACAAGCCGCTTCAATTTGGATATCGGTGCAAACGATAGAGGAGCAGACATGATCCCTACCGCCAAGACCGCCTTCGCCCTCCTGGCAATTGCTGCGTCGGGCCTTGTCATGGCCGAATCCGCGGGTCAGCAGAAGTATCCGGATATCGTCGACGTCGAGGTCATGCCCAGCGGCGAGAATCGCTTCGATTTCGACGTGACCGTGTCGTCACCCTACGATTCCGCGGAACGTTATGCGGATGCCTTTCGTGTCATGAGTCGTGATGAAGCGGTGTTCGGCGTGCGCGAACTGCTGCATGACCACGCCAACGAGCAGCCCTTCACCCGACGGCTGTCCGGTATCGAGATCCCACCAGAGGTGAACGAGGTGATCGTGCAGGGACGCGACCAGACCCATGGCTACGGCGGCGAGACCGTGCAGGTGGGGCTGCCGGGGCGTTGAAACCCCGGCCTTCACAGGTCGTGTCGATCAGAAATCGATCTCGAGGCCCAGATAGGCCCCCTTGCTCTCCCACTCATTGCCTTCGATCTCCATGGTCTCGTCCTGATAGCCGAGAGCGACGGTGGTCGATGCCGCGATCAGGTCCACCAGGTCGTAAGTCAGCCCCGCGCGCCAGCGATCGTGCTCGACGCTATCGCCGTCAAGATTCTGCTTGATCTCGGCTTCCACGCCCAGGGCACTGATCGGTAGCCGGAAGTGGGCACGTGCATTGGCATAGGCATTGTCGGAATCATCGATGCCGTCGGCGTCCATCTCCCAACGCTCGAAGCCGAGACCGGCGTCCAGGGAGGCACCCAGCACGTCGATCAACTCATAGTAGAACTCGGCGTTGAGGCTGTTCCCCTCTCCTGGGAAATCCTGATTCTTGTGTTCGGCGCCCACGGCGATGTTGGGCAGCAGCGGGATGGGATGTTCGAAGCGTAGTGACAGGTCCCCCTGGAAACCGTTGTCGCTTTCCCGGTCATGATATTCCCAGTCCGAGTAGGCGCCGTTGAGGCGAGCGGTGACGCCCAGGGCGTCGGCATTGGCATGGGTCGCACCGAGGATGAGTGCCGTGCCGATGAACGTGATGCGCGCAAGCTTTTTCATGATGACTTCCTGTCTTGAATGATGAGCCGGTCTCTGCCTGGGCCGCCAGGACGCCCTTTGCAGCCGGCAGCGGGGTGCTCACACCTCGGCGTTGTGATAGACGTTCTGCACGTCATCCAGGTCGTTGAGCATGTCGAGCAGTTTCTCGAACATCGCCACGTCGTCGCCCTCGATCACGGTGGTGGTCTGGGGCACGAACTGGATCTCGTCCACCTCGAAATCGATCTCGCCGAAGGTGTCGAGAAGGGCCTGCTTGGCCTTGGCGTATTCGGTATGCGGGGCGAAAACGGTGATGCGTTCGTCCTCGTTCTCGATGTCGGTGACATCCACGTCCGCCTCCATCAGCGCTTCGAGCACGGCATCCTCGTCGCCGCCGGCGAAGGCCAGAATGGCGCAGTGATCGAACATGTGGCTGACGCTGCCTGGCGTACCGAGCTTGCTTTTGGTCTTGGTGAAGCAGGAGCGCACGTCGCCGAAGGTGCGGTTGGGGTTGTCGGTCAGGCAGTCGACGATCACCATGCAGTTGCCGGGGCCGAAGCCTTCGTAACGCGCCGGGGAGAAGTCTTCGCCTCCGGCACCCGATGCCTTGTCCAGTGCCTTGTCGATCACGTGGGAGGGCACCTGGTCCTTCTTGGCGCGATCGATCAGCCCGCGCAGGGTCAGGTTGCCGGCGGGGTCGACGCCACCCGATTTGGCGCATACGTAGATCTCGCGACCGTACTTGCTGTACACCTTGGTCTTGGCGGCGGCCGTCTTGGCCATGGATTCCTTGCGGTTCTGGAAGGCCCTACCCATGTTGCATTCCCGTGACGTCGTGATCGAAGGGCGAATTTTACTCAACGAAGCAGAACGGGAACAGGGTTATTTGCCAACGAGGACGGTGCCCGCAAGGGGCTGGCGCTGGGAACGTCTTGTCGAGAGCGAGAGAATGAAGCAGCCCATCACCGGCTATCACAAGGATGACGAGGATCACTGGGTGGCAGAGCTGGCCTGTGGCCATTTCCAGCACGTGCGCCATACGCCACCCTGGGTGGTACGCCCCTGGGTCACGAGCGTCGAGGGGCGAGCGTCCATGCTCGGATTCGAGCTCGAGTGCGTGAAGTGCGAGACTGGCGCGCCCCGGGACAGCGTATGAAACGAACATCAGAAGACGTACCGGCGCCGCTGAGAGGCCTGTTCAGGAGCGCATTCGCGTCAGTCCTTCCTGGGCGCTGGAGGCGACCAGATGCCCTTGCAGATCGTAGATGCTGCCCCGGGCGAAGCCCCGCGCGCCACCGGCCCAGGGGCTGTCCATGTCGTAGAGCAGCCAGTCGTTGACCTTGACGTCGCGATGGAACCACAGCGCGTGGTCGAGGCTGGCGATCTGCAATCGGGGGTCGCGGAACTGGATGCCGTGGGGAACCAGGCTGGTGAGCAGCAGGTTGAAGTCGGAACTGTAGGCGAGCAGGTAGCGGTTGAGTGCCGCATCCTCGGGGAGTTCGCCTGCCAGGCGGAACCACAGGCGCTTTCGCGGGAAGTCCTCCTCGTCCTCGAAGTGGAGGAACTCGATGGGATGACCCTGGAAGTTGACCACTTCCATGCCGGCAGCCATCAACTCGTCTGGCTTGGGCAAGGGCGGCATCGGCGGCTGGTGGTGGAAGCCTTCTTCCTCGCCATGGAAGGAGGCGCTGCCGAAGAAGATCGTCCTGCCGTTCTGGATGGCGCTGACGCGCCGGGTGGTGAAGCTGCCGCCATCGCGCACGCGGTCGACCTGGTAGACGACCGGGCGCCTGGCATCCCCCGGGCGCAGGAAATAGCCATGCAGGGAGTGCACCCGGCGTGTGGGATCTACCGTCTGGCTGGCCGCCGAAAGGGCCTGGCCCAGGACCTGGCCACCGAACAGCTGGGGAAAGCCCAGGTCCTGGCTCCTGCCGCGGAAGAGGTTTTCCTCCAGGGTTTCCAGGGCGAGCAGTTCGACGAGTGTATCCAACGCGTGGGTCATGTTCTTATCCTAGATGACTCGGTGCCGTAGCAAAGCGCCACTGGCGCTCATACGTCTGTTTAAACATGGGTGGCCTACCGGCCGCATCATACTGGAGAGCGGTGCCATGCGCAGCGACGAATTCTACATGCACCGGGCCCTGGATCAGGCCCGGGAGGCGCTGGCGGCCGGCGAGGTGCCGGTGGGCGCGGTGGTGGTGGATGCCCGGGGCGAGATCCTGGGAGCCGGCTACAATGCCCCGATCTCCCGTCACGACCCGAGTGCCCATGCCGAGGTGCAGGCGCTGCGGGATGCCGCCATGCGCCTCGGCAACTATCGCCTCGACGGCTGCACGCTCTACGTGACCCTCGAACCCTGCATGATGTGCAGCGGGGCGATCATTCACGCACGCCTGGCAAGGCTGGTCTATGCGGCGGCGGAACCGCGCACCGGCATGATCGAGTCTCGCGCCAACCTGATTGCCCAGCCCTGGCACAATCATCGCGTCCAGGTCGAAAGCGGCGTGCTGGCCAGCCGCGCCAAGCAGCTGTTGCAGACATTCTTTGCCCAGCGCCGCGAGTAGTTCCTCACAACACCGGCGGCACGATATCGAATAGCTGACTCTCTTCCTGGGCATTCGGTGAGCGCTGGTTGAGCTGATAGAACTGCTGCTGACTGCGACTGACGTAGTTGAGAATCTCGTAATATCGCCGGATGTTGCGCACGTAGATCACCGGCTCGCCGCCCCGGGCATAGCCGTAGTTGCCCTTGGAGTACCATTCGCGCTTCTGCAAGAGAGGCAACGAATCGCGCACGTCGGCCCAGCTGTAGGGGTCGCCGCCGCGTATCTCGGCGATCTTCTGGGCGTCGTAAAGGTGCCCGAGGCCGACGTTGTAGGCCGCCAGTGCCATCCAGGTGCGATCCGGCTCCCTGATCTCCGGTTGCAGCCGCTCCTTCACGCTGACCAGGTAACGCGAACCGCCGTCGATGCTCTGCAGCGGATCGAGTCGATTCTTGATGCCCATCTGCTTGGCGGTGGGTTGGGTCAGCATCATCAAGCCGCGTACCCCGGTCGGCGAGGTGGCGCGGGGCTTCCAGTGCGATTCCTGATAACCCAGGGCGGCCAGCAGTTTCCAGTCGATACCGGTGCGCCGGGCAGCTTCCTTGAAGGCGCTTTCGTACTGGGGCAGGCGCTTCTGGACGTGACGAATGAACAGACGCGCCCCGACGTATTCCAGGTAGTCGTCGTGGCCGAAGTAACGGTCGACCAGGTCGTGGAGGATGTTTTCCCTGCGCAGCTTGTCGAGAAAGCGGTTGACCTCCCTCAGAAGCCCGAGGCCTTCGCTGGCCGGCACCGCCCAGACCAGGCTCAGCGACTCGCCGAGGGTGAAGCCATCCTCCACCCCCGGGTAGAACAGGCGATTGAGCTTGAACTGGTGTGCATAGATCACGGCGGCGTCGAGCTCGCCGTTTTCGATCATGTGCAGCAGATCGGCGACCTCCACACCCGTGGACTCCCGCCAACCCAGCTCGGGAAGCTGGCGCTGCAGTTCGCGCAGCGCCTGGCTGGCCCCGGAGTGGCGGATCACTCCCACCTTGCGCCCGATCAGGTCTTCCGGGTCGCGTACCGGCGGCAGGTCGCGACGGTAAACCACTAGCGGCTGCAGTTCGAGGATGGGCCGACTGTAGTGGATGCCGGACGGGATCGGTCCCATGGGCAGGGCGGCGGCACCGAGATCGGCGTCACCCTGGCGCACGATCGTCAGGACATCGTCGATGCTCTCGGTGGTGTCGATGGCCAGGCTGACGCCCAGATGATCGGCAAAACGTCGCACCAGTTCGAACTCGAAGCCGGTCGGCCCCTGTCGCCCCTGGTAATAGGTTGTCGGGGTGTTGCGGGTGATGACCTGAAGAAAGTCCCGGGTGCGAATCTTCTTCAGCAGTGGATCACCCGACTTCCAGGAGAGATCCGGCACCAGGGTCAGGACCAGAATGATCAGCGGGATTCGCCACCAGCGCGGGTCGCGGGCGAAGCTCTTGTACATGCATCTTAATCGACAGATAAGGAATTCGTACGATACCTCTGGTTCGTGGCGCTGTCATGTGGCCTGTAATCAACCGATTTCTCGCCGACCATGCTTTCCAGTATCATGTGGCCCTCATTGCCGCCGCTTGCGGCCCCCCATTCGGCTTTCTTCAGAGGCTTTTCCCGAGATGCTCGAACTGCGAGGAGCGCCCGCCCTTTCCGCTTTCCGTCACGCCAAGCTGCTGAATACCCTGCAGGATAGGGTGCCCGAGGTCGAATCCCTCGAGGCGGAGTATGTCCATTTCATCGACCACGATGACGAGTTGACCTCCGATGCTCGTGCCACGCTCGAAAGCCTGCTCACCTATGGCGCGAGGTGCCACGGCGAGGCCTCGCATCACGGTCACCTGTTTCTGGTCGTGCCCCGGCTGGGTACCCTGTCGCCCTGGTCATCCAAGGCCACCGACATCGCCCGCAATTGTGGATTGAGTCAGGTTCGGCGCATCGAGCGTGGGGTCGCCTACCGGATCAGCCTGCGGGGCGTGTTGAGCGAAGAGGCCTTCGAGGCCATCGTCGCCACCCTGCATGACCGCATGACCGAGTCGGTGCTGGCCAACGCCTCGGATGCGGTCAAGCTGTTCTCGCACCAGGCGCCGGCCCCCCTGGGGACGGTGGATGTCCTGAGCGGGGGCCGCCAGGCGCTGGCTACGGCCAATGCCGAATTGGGCCTGGCCTTGGCCGAGGACGAGATCGACTATCTGGTACGGGCCTTCGAGGAGCTCGAGCGCAACCCGAGCGATGTCGAGCTGATGATGTTCGCCCAGGCCAATTCCGAGCATTGCCGCCACAAGATCTTCAATGCCGACTGGGTCATCGACGGCGAGCCACAACCCCGCTCCCTGTTCAGGATGATCAAGCACACCCACGAGTGCGCCAGCGACGATATCCTCTCGGCCTACAGCGACAATGCCGCGGTCATCCGGGGCAGCGAAGCGGGGCGTTTCTTTCCCGCGCCGTTGACCGGCCAGGCAGGGGAGCAGGCCGTCTATGCGGTGCATCGGGAGCCGATTCATATCCTGATGAAGGTCGAGACCCACAACCACCCCACGGCCATCGCGCCGTTTCCCGGGGCGGCCACCGGCGCCGGCGGCGAGATCCGCGATGAAGGCGCGACGGGCATCGGCGGCAAGCCCAAGGCGGGGCTGACCGGCTTCGCGGTCTCCAACCTGCACATTCCCGAGTTCGTGCAGCCCTGGGAGGCCTTCGACTACGGCAAGCCCGAGCGCATCAAGTCGGCGCTGGACATCATGCTCGAGGCGCCCATCGGCGGCGCGGCCTTCAACAACGAGTTCGGCCGACCCAACCTGGCCGGCTACTTTCGCACCTACGAGCAGGATATCGTCGGCCTCGAGGGCATCGAGTGTCGTGGCTATCACAAGCCGATCATGCTCGCCGGCGGCTACGGCAACATCCGCGAAGGCCACGTACAAAAGGGCGAGATTCCGATTGGCGCCAAGCTGATCGTCATGGGTGGCCCGGCCATGCTGATCGGCCTGGGCGGTGGTGCCGCCTCGAGCATGGCGTCGGGGCATTCCAGTGCCGATCTGGATTTTGCCTCGGTGCAGCGCGACAACCCGGAAATGGAGCGTCGTGCCCAGGAGGTCATCGACCGCTGCTGGGCGCTGGGTAGCGACAATCCGATTCGCTTCATCCATGACGTGGGCGCCGGCGGGCTCTCCAATGCCCTGCCGGAGCTGGTCAAGGATGGCGGGCGCGGCGGACGTTTCGAGCTGCGTGCCGTGCCCAACGCCGAGCCGGGCATGAGCCCGCTTGCGATCTGGTGCAACGAGGCCCAGGAGCGCTACGTGCTGGCGGTGGCGGCAGAAGATATCGATACCTTCGATGCCCTCTGCGAACGGGAGCGCTGCCCCTATGCGGTGGTCGGCGAGGCCAGCGAGGCGCACCACCTGACCGTGCACGACGCGCATTTCGAGACCACGCCGATCGACCTGCCGATGAGCGTGCTGTTCGGCAAGCCGCCGAAGATGCAGCGCGAGTTCCAGCGCCGCACCCTGGAAATGCCCGGCGCCGACTTCGACAATCTCGACCTGCGCGAGGCCTTGGATCGGGTGCTGCGTCTGCCGGCGGTGGCCTCCAAAGGCTTCTTGATCACCATCGGCGATCGTTCGATCACCGGCCTGGTAGCGCGGGATCAGATGGTCGGCCCCTGGCAGGTGCCGGTGGCCGACGTGGCGGTGACCACCGCCAGTTTCGATACCCACGCCGGCGAGGCGATGGCCCTGGGCGAACGCCCGCCGGTGGCGTTGATCGACCCCGCCGCCAGTGCTCGCCTGGCGGTGGCCGAGGCAATCACCAACCTGGCCGCGGCGCCCATCGCCAAGCTTTCCGACGTCAAGCTCTCGGCCAACTGGATGAGTGCCCCGGATCACCCGGGTGAGAATCAGGCGCTGTTCGACGCCGTGCACGCGGTGGGCATGGAGCTTTGCCCGGCACTGGGCATCGCCATTCCGGTGGGCAAGGACTCCATGTCGATGCGTACCGCCTGGCAGGAGGGCGAGGCTGAACTTGAGAGCGGGGAGGCCGAGACCAAGGCAGTCACCGCACCGCTGTCGTTGAACGTGACCGGCTTCGCCCCGGTCACGGATGCGTTGAGAACCCTCACGCCGCAGATGCGCCTGGACCAGGACGAGAGCGATCTGATCCTGATCGACCTGGGCGAGGGCAAAAACCGCCTGGGCGGTTCGGCGCTGGCCCAGGTCTATGGCCAGGTGGGCAACGAGTGCCCGGACCTCGACGACGCGGAAGACCTCAAGGCCTTCTTCACCGTGATCCAGGGGCTCAACGCCGACGACAAGTTGCTGGCCTATCACGATCGCGGCGACGGCGGGCTATTGATCACCCTGCTGGAGATGGCCTTCGCCGGTCGCGGTGGTCTCGAGATCAAGCTGGACTGGCTGATCGACGACCCCTTCGAGGCCGCCGGCGCCTTGTTTGCCGAGGAACTGGGGGCGGTGATCCAGGTCAACCGCCGGGACACCGAGTTCGTGCTGGCGCAGTTCGCGGCGGCGGGTATCGATACCTGCGGTGTCATCGCCCGGCCGCGCTACGACGACCAGATTCGCGTGACGCTGTTCGAGCACCCCCTGCTCGAGACCACCCGCGCCCTGACCCAGCGTACCTGGGCCGAGACCAGCTATCGCCTGCAGGCGCTGCGCGACAATCCGGCCTGCGCCAAGTCCGAGTTCGACGACCTGCTCGATCTGCGCGATCCGGGGCTCTCCGCCACGCCCAGCTTCGATGTCGACGAGGAGATCACCGCGCCGTTCATCAATACCACGCGGCCGCCCATGGCGATCCTGCGCGAGCAGGGCGTCAACGGCCACGTGGAGATGGCGGCGGCCTTCGACAAGGCCGGCTTCGAGGCCATCGACGTGCACATGAGCGACATCCTCGCCGGACGTTCATCCCTGGAGGACTTCAAGGGACTGGTGGCCTGCGGCGGCTTCTCCTTCGGCGACGTGCTGGGCGCCGGGGGCGGCTGGGCCAAGTCGGTACTTTTCAATGCGCGGGCCCGGGAGCAGTTCGCCGCGTTCTTTGCCCGGGACGACAGCTTCGCGCTGGGCGTCTGCAACGGCTGCCAGATGCTCGCCCAGCTCAAGGAGCTGATTCCCGGTGCCGAGAACTGGCCGCGTTTCGTGCGCAACGAGTCCGAACAGTTCGAGGCTCGCGTCTCCATGGTGCAGGTCGAGGAGAGCCCGTCGATCCTGCTGGCCGGCATGCAGGGTTCGCGATTGCCGATCGCCGTCGCGCACGGCGAGGGGCGTGCCGAGTTCCGCGACAGTGCGCACCTGCGCAGCATGCAGGGTAGCGGCCAGATCGCCCTGCGCTATGTGGACAACTACGGTCAGGTGACCACGCGTTACCCGGCCAACCCCAACGGCTCCCCCGCCGGCATCACCGGCCTGACCACACCGGATGGGCGGGTGACCATCATGATGCCGCACCCGGAGCGGGTGGCCCGGGCGGTCACCAACTCCTGGCGGCCTTTGGAATGGACCCGGGATGGCGCCTGGCTGAGGATGTTCCGCAACGCGCGGGTGTGGTTGGGCTGAGAACGAACGCTAGGGTTCTATGGGCTTGCCCTGCTCATCCAGCGGGGCGTGGCTCACCCCGAGCTTGCGTTCCAGATCGTCTAGCATGTGCTCGTAGCTGCGGCTCAAGGTGTCGAAACGACCGAAGTCGTAGCCACACTGTTCGCAGAACACGTGGTACTGTCCCTCGCGGCCGGGCGGAAAGCGTTTCTCCTTGCTGCCACATTCGGGACATTCTGGTCCGGTAGGAGCCTTGGCGGGAAATTTCATCGTCCAACTCCTTTTCGTTACTCATGAGTCGACAACCATAATGACATTCGCCCAGGGGCTTCGTTCACCATAGCCCCATTTGCCGGCCGGTGTCAGCCATTGGGGAATGACGGCTACCCGCGTAACATGCGTGCATCATGTCCAGCCAAGAATCCAGTGCGCGAATCGCGCCCGTTCCATCGCCGCCCAGGCTTCGCCCCTATCAGCAGCAGGCGGTGACGCGGGTGGTCGAGCACTTTCGCGACAGCCACGCGCCGGCAGTCGTGGTGTTGCCCACCGGCAGCGGCAAGTCGCTGGTGATCGCCGAACTGGCGCGCCTGGCTCGCGGCCGGGTGCTGGTACTGGCCCACGTGCGCGAGCTGGTGGAGCAGAATCATGCCAAGTATCAGGCCTACGGCCTGGACGCGGACATCTTCAGCGCCGGGCTGGGGCAAAAGCAGGCCGAGCGCCAGGTGGTGTTCGGTTCGGTGCAGTCCGTGGTGCGCAACCTGGACAGTTTCGAGAAGGGCGGTTTCACGCTGCTGGTGATCGACGAGTGCCACCGCGTGTCGCCGGACAAGGACGCCAGCTATCGCCAGGTCATCGACCACCTCAAGCGCGCCAATCCACGCCTCAAGATTCTCGGCTTGACTGCCACCCCGTACCGCCTGGGGCAGGGCTTCATCTATCATCGCCATTGTCACGGCATGGTACGCGGCGAGGCGGACTGCTTCTTCCAGGCGTGCGTGTTCGAGCAGCCGCTGCGGCTGATGGTCAAGCAGGGCTATCTGGCACCGCCGGTCCGCGTGGACGCCGCCGTGGAGCGCTACGACTTCTCGCGACTCGCCCCCAACGCGCGGGGGCTGTTCGCCGAGGAGGAGCTCAACCGGGTGGTGCGTGGCAACCGCGCCACGCCGACCATCATCGAGGAGATCGTCGCCCGTGCCCGCGACCGCCGCGGGGTGATGCTGTTCGCCGCCACCGTGGACCACGCCGAGGAGATACTCGGTTACCTGCCTGCCGACGAGGCAGCGCTGATTACCGGAGCGACGCCCTCCAGGGAGCGCCAGCGGCTGATCGAGGCGTTCAAGACCGAGCGCTTGAAGTACCTGGTCAATGTCGCGGTGCTCACCACCGGCTTCGACGCGCCCCATGTGGATCTGATCGCCATCCTGCGGCCCACCGAGTCCGTGGGTCTCTACCAGCAGATCGTCGGCCGCGGCCTGCGCCTGGCACCCGGCAAGACCGATTGCCTGATCCTCGATTACGCCGGCAATCCCTGGGACCTCTATGCGCCCGAGATCGGCTCGCCCAAGCCGGACAGCGACAGCGAACCGGTGCAGGTGGAATGCCCGTCCTGCGGCCATGCCAACCTTTTCTGGGGCAAGCGCGACGGCGATCTCGTCATCGAGCATCATGGCCGGCGCTGCCAAGGGCTTGTTGATGATCATCAAGGAAAACGAAGCCAGTGTGATTTCCGCTTCCGCTTCAAGACCTGCGAGGCCTGCGGCGCCGAGAATGACATCGCCGCCCGCGCTTGCCACGGCTGCGGCGAACGGCTGGTCGATCCCGACGACAAGCTGAAGGCGGCGCTGCGCCTGAAGGATGCCCGGGTGCTTAGGGTCAGCGGCATGCAGCTCGAGGCGACCCGCAACGGGCGCGGGCTGCCGCGGCTCAAGGTGACCTACCACGACGAGGACGGCGCGACCCTCGACGAGTGGTTCGCGCTGGAAACGCCGGCCCAGCGCGGCGCCTTCGCCGCGGCCTTCCTGCGCCATCACCTGCGTGCCCCGGGGGCGAACTGGCGGCCCACGTCGCCGGAGGCAGTCATCGCCGAGCGCCGACGCCTCAAGGCGCCGGATTTCGTGATCGGCCGACGGGCAGGGCGCCATTGGCAGGTGCGCGAGAAGCTGTTCGATTACGTGGGCCGCCATCGCAAAGCCTCGGCTGCCGGAGATGCGGGTTGAAACCTCGTCAATCCAACGTTCTGCCGTGTCCTCTACCTTGGTAGACTGCGGGTTTGGTGGTGCGCTGCGAAGCACAGAATAGCCAGAGGAACTTGCGCGCGTGGGTGACATGTCGGATATCGTCGAATCGCCGGACCAGGCGGCCGTTCAGGAAACGGCGGCGGTACTGGCGCGTCTGCACGACCAGCCGATCACCGAGCTGCCCCAGGACCTGTATATCCCGCCGGAGGCACTGCGGGTCTTCCTCGAGACCTTCGAGGGGCCGCTGGACCTGCTGCTCTACCTGATCCGACGCCAGAACCTGGATATCCTCGCCATCGATGTGGCCGCCATCACCCATCAGTACATCGAATACGTCGAGCTGATGAAGGCGATGGCGATCGACCTGGCCGGCGAATACCTGCTGATGGCGGCGATGCTCGCCGAGATCAAGTCGCGTACCCTGTTGCCGCGTCCGCCCAGGGGCGACGACGAGGAGGGCGAAGAGGACCCGCGTGCCGAGTTGATTCGCCGCCTGCAGGAGTACGAGCGCTTGAAGCTCGCCGCGGAAGGGCTGGATGAACTGCCCCGCCTGGGCCGGGACTGGTTCGGTGCCAGCGCGGGCCTGCCGATGCTGGAAACCCGGGTGGTGCATCCCGAGGTCGAACTCGACGAGCTGCTGCGGGCCCTGTCGGGCATTCTCAAGCGTGCCGAACTCAACCAGTCCCACACCATCAGCCGCGAGGTGCTCTCCACCCGGGAGCGCATGCTGGCCATCATGGAGCGTCTCGATCACGAGCACTTCACGACTTTCGAATCGCTGTTCACCCTCGAGGAAGGGCGCGCCGGGGTGATCGTGACCTTCATGGCGATCCTCGAACTGGCCAAGGAAATGATGATCGAGATCGTGCAGAACGTGCCACTGTCGCCGATCCATGTGCGGGCGCGTCGGCCGGTCGATGAGACGGAGGAGATAGACGAACTTGCCGGTGACGGTGACGATGATGGCGAAAGTGCCTTCGAGGAGACACCATGAGCGATAGCGTCCGGCTCGACGAGATTCTCGAGGCAGCGCTGCTGGCGGCGGGCGAACCCTTGCCGGTGGAGCGTCTGGAGGGCCTGTTCGACGAACGGGAGCGTCCGCCGCGCCGCGAATTGCGCGATGCCCTGGCGGAACTGGCCGCGCGGCTGGAGAACTCGGCGCTGGAGTTGACCGAGTCGGCCTCCGGTTTTCAGGTGCGCATTCGCCAGCGTCTCTCGCCCTGGGTCTCGCGGTTGTGGGACGAGCGTCCGCAGCGCTATTCGCGAGCACTGCTCGAGACCCTGGCGCTCATCGCCTATCGCCAGCCGGTGACACGCGGCGATATCGAAGAGGTGCGCGGCGTTGCGGTGAGCAGTTCGATCATGCGCACCCTGAACGAACGCGGCTGGATTCGCGTGGTCGGCCATCGCGACGTGCCGGGGCGTCCGGCGGTCTACGCCACCACCCGCCAGTTCCTCGACGACTTCGGCCTGAAGACCCTGGATGCCTTGCCGCCGATGCACGAACTCAAGGGCTTCGACCTGCTCGAAGAGACGCGATACGAAGACGAGATCGATATTCAGGGAGCCCAGGCGAGCGCGGGGCACGCAGCACCGAGCGAAGACGGCAGCACCGATGACGCCCCCGCGCTGAACGAGCCGGTAGCACCGGAATCGTTGCAAGAAGGGCAAGAAAAGCAAGAAGAGCAGCAAACGACGGCCGGGATGGCCGACGACGAAACCCACGCCGGGATGGCGTCCGACCGGCCGAGACTCAGCTTCGCCGATCTCGAAGCGCGCTTGGCCGAACGCGCCCGCAACCCGCAGACCGTCGAGAGCGAAAGCGACGATGACGGCCTCGCGGGCGCGGAACACTCATCAGACGAGACTACGTCCGACTCATGACTACCACTCCTACCGAAAAACTGCAGAAAGTCCTCGCCCGAGCCGGCCTGGGATCGCGCCGCGAGATGGAAACCGCCATCGGCGCCGGGCGCGTCAAGGTCAACGGCCAGGTCGCCTCCCTGGGCGACCGTGTCGAGGCCCGCGACAAGGTCACCTTCGACGACCGCCCGCTCAACCTGCGCGGCGCCGAGGAAGTGCCGCGCCGGGTCATCATGTACAACAAGCCCGAGGGCGAGCTGTGCACCCGCAAGGACCCGGAAGGGCGGCGCACCGTCTTCGAACGCCTGCCGCGCCTCAAGGGCGAGCGCTGGATCGCCATTGGCCGCCTGGACATCAACACCAGCGGCCTGTTGCTGTTCACCACCGACGGCGAACTCGCCAATCGCCTGATGCACCCCTCGACCCAGGTCGAACGCGAATACGCCGTGCGGGTGATGGGTAACGTCAAGCGCGAGCAGGTCGTGGCCATGGTCGAGGGCGTGATGCTCGAGGATGGCCCCGCGCGCTTCACCGACGTGCAGGAGTTCGGCGGCGAAGGCATCAACACCTGGTTCCACGTGGTGATCATGGAAGGGCGCAACCGCGAGGTGCGCAGGCTGTGGGAATCCCAGGGGCTCACCGTCAGCCGCCTAAAGCGCGTGCGCTACGGCAACATCTTCATCGACAAGCGGGCCAAGGCCGGCGAATGGGTCGAACTCAGCCAGGACGAGATCGACGACCTCTCCCACCTGGCCGGTCTCGAACCGCGCAAGGTGCCCGACCTGACCCCGGACGAGCAGAACCGCTGGAGCCGCGACAAGAACAAGCGCCGCCCGGTGCGCGCCATGCGCAAGCCCAAGGCGCCGCGACACAAGCGCTGACGCGGTTTTCGATCGAGGGTGTTTGAGTAGAAGGCTTGTTCCAGCGTCGGAGCAAGCCTTTGTTAATTTTTGTTAAATATTTTCTTGTCGCTGCCGTTATTCCTTGAAATTGGCTTCTTGGAAAAGTGGCGGGAAACGGATGGGGTATAAAGAAAAGTGCCTGAACTACCTGGGGCTTGTCGCTCTATGCTGGTGGTCGAGTGCCGTGCTTGCCGCCGATATGCCCTCTGGCACGACCGAGAGTCCTGCGACTCGAAACTTCATCCGTGAGGACCAGCAGCGCCTGCTGGAAGAGCAGCAGCAGAAACTACAAGAGCTGGAACGCCTTCCCGGCGAACGTATGGAGCTGCCATCGGTACCTACGTCACCCGAAGCGCAATGTTTCCCGGTCGACGATATCGCGTTGGAGGGCGTGACACTCCTCGACGACAAGACATGGCAACAGCTAGTCAGTCCATTCATCGATCGCTGCCTGACGGTCAGCGACCTGAATGAACTCCTGCGCACGATCACCCAGGCGTATATCGACCGTGGCTATATCACGACACGTGCCTATTTGCCTCAACAAGACCTTTCCCGAAAAACGCTGCGCGTTGCCGTCATCGAAGGCAAGGTCGAAGCGATTGAAAGCCAGGGAGATTCTCCGACGCCTCGCGAGCTGAGCATGGCATCGCCAGCGGAGGCGGGAGACGCGCTTAATCTGCGCGATCTGGAACAGCTGATCGACCAGTTGAATCGACTCCCTTCCTATCAAGCCACCATGGAGCTCGTGCCGGGTAATACCCCTGGGGGGAGTCGTGTCCAGATAGCCAATGCGAGACAGAAGCCTTGGCGCGTTACGCTAGGACACAACAACGGCGGCAGCGATGGCACCGGCGAACAGCAGCAGAGCGCAGGTCTGGAATGGGACAGTCCCCTTGGCCTTGCCGACCGTTTCATGGCTCAACTGGGCCATGATGCCAGTACCGAGCCGGGGCACGGATCGGGAAATGGCTATCTCGATTACAGCCTGCCTTACGGGTATTGGTCCTTTTCCTACAGCTACACGCAAAGCGACTATCGCTCACTTGCCGAAGCCAGCGGCTTCACCTTTGCGCTTGAAGGCAAGAGCGAGCGTCACCGGCTACAAGCCGAGCGTCTACTGGCCCGCGACAGCGTGAGCAAGACGTCCGCCAGTGTCGGCATCAGCCGTCTCTCGACGCGCAATTACATCGATGGGGCGCGTATCGAGGTGAGCAGCCAGCGGCTAAGTGAACTCGATATCGGACTCAACCACGGTCGTCGTGTCGGCAATGCGTTTTTCAATATCGATGCCGGTTGGCAAAAAGGCCTGACGGTCTTTGGGGCTCAGTCGGATAGCGAGGACATGCCGGGGACGCCCAAGGCCCAGTATAAAAAGACGACACTCACCCTGAGCTATCTACAGCCATTTTCTCTCTTTCAGCAGCAATTGAGTTTTTCGAGCCTGATCAATGGGCAATGGAGTACGGACGTTCTGTATAGCCCGCAGCGCTTGAGCCTCGGTGGGCAAAGTTCGGTGCGTGGTTTCAAGGAGCAATCCTTGAGTGGGGATAGCGGAGGTTACTGGCGTAACCAGGTGACCTGGCAGCGCCCTCTCGATGTCGCCCGGCCGGTGTTCAATAACGTGGAAGCCTCCTTGGCCTATGACGTGGGTGTGATCCACCAGGGTAGATACAACCCTGAGTTGAGTGGCCGTTTAAGCGGCTATGCCGTTGGATTCGGACTGCGCGGTGAACACCTCGCGGCAAATATTAGTTTCGCCCACTCGCTCGAACGGCCCGATATCTTCGAAAAAAGAGAGACGCCGGTGTACTTCAGCGTCGAAGCCTTCTTTTAAATGATGTGTTGAATACGATTATCGAGAATTAAAAAAATAGCGCAGGGAAAAGACCGTGAATATTAACAGCCCATTGAGCCGTTATGTGTCCATCATCCTCGTCAACACGATGTTCTGGCATCCGGTCGTCGTTTTTGCCGATGGCATCCGGGTGGCGCCCAATTCCAGCAATACCACCCTGGACAAGGCCGGCAATGGAGTGCCCATCGTCAACATCGCGACACCTAACGGCAAAGGGCTCTCGCACAACACCTTCAAGGATTATAACGTCGCCAAGCAGGGCGTGATTCTAAATAACGCCACGAGCAAATTGCAGTCGACTCAGCTTGGCGGCCTTGTCGTCGGTAACCCCAACCTGCGTGGCAAGGCGGCGCAACTGATCATCAATGAAGTCAATGGTGGCAGCCCCAGCCGACTCGAAGGCTACACCGAAGTCGCCGGGCAGGCGGCAAACGTCGTCGTCGCCAACCCCTATGGCATCACCTGTAGTGGCTGCGGCTTCATCAACAGCCCCAGAGTGACGCTCTCCACGGGCAAGCCCGTTATCGAAAATGGCGAACTCGAGCATTTTGCCGTCGATCAAGGCAAGGTCACCATCGAAGGGCTAGGGCTCGACGCCACCCAGGTCGATCAATTCGACATCATCACCCGTGCTGCCAAGCTGAATGCCGAGCTACACGCCAACAGGCTCAATGTTGTCACCGGCGCAAGCGATGTCGACGCCGACACCTTGGCGACCATGCCGCGCCAAGGCAAGGGCGATGTACCCGATTTGGCCATCGATGCCTCGGCGCTGGGTGGCATGTACGCCGGTAGCATCAAGCTGGTCGGCACCGAGGCTGGCGTGGGGGTCCGGTTGGCGGGTGACATGGCGGCCAGCGGCGGTGACATCGAGATCGACGCTGCCGGCCATCTGAGCCTGAACAATGCCTCCAGTGTGGGGCGCGTGATAGTCGAGGCTAATTCAGCGACGTTAAACGCCGATGTGCATGCAGTGGAGGGGGTCGGGATACGTACCGACGAACATCTCGATGTCGAAAGCAACCTGACCAGCGCCGGCAATATCATGCTGGACGCGGGACAGCGTCTGCATAACACCGGCCAGATCATTGCCGGGATTCAGGATGGCCAACGTCAGCCGAGTGCCGACCTCTCCCTGCAAGCTGATCAGCTCGATAACGATGGTCGTCTCGATGCCACCGGCCGCCTTGCGGTCGAAGCGCGCGAAACGCGCAACACGGCGCAATTGCTCGCCCAGGAGATTGCGATCGATGCTCGCGAGCGTGTCGTCAATACCGCCGTCATTCGGGGTCAACGCGTCTCGATCGCGACCGAAACCCTCGCTAACCAGGGCGAAGCGGCGACGTTGGCCGCGACCAACGCCCTCGAACTGGATGCCCGCTATCTGGACAACCTGGGAGGCACGATACAGTTCGGCCAGCAGCAAAACGTTGAGCTTGCCTTCGACCGGATCGACAACACGTCAGGTTCTTTTTTCCTCGACGATGGGGATCTTACGGCCAGTATTGGCAGTTTGATCAACCGGGATGGCCAGTTGACGGCACGCAATATCAGTTTCCAGGCGGGGGAGGTCGACAATAAGGGCGGCGTCATGGTGGCGCAGCAGGCCATCGAAGCCGCAGTGGTCGAGGGCTTCGACAACAGTGCCCAGGGTGTGGTGACTGCCGCCGATGTCATGATTCAAGCCAATCACTTGAATAATCAGCAGGGTGACGTGGTCGGTGATCGCGTCACTTTGGTATTGGGCAATCTCGACAACGAACGGGGATTGGTTGCCGCGCAAGAGGCGATGAACCTTGGCATGAGCGACCGATTAAATAACCACGAAGGGCCCTGCAGGTCGCACAAGGTGAGTTAGCACTTACGGGGGGCCTGGAGCTGGATAATACTGACGGCATTCTGATTGGCGATCGTCTGCGGCTGGATGGGGTCGGAGCGATAGATAACCGTAAAGGGCTGCTGGCAGGACGCAACATTCATCTGGAAGCCGGTCGACTGGATAACGCCAGTGGCATGGTCGAAGCCAGTGAAGGCCTGCATATTCACGCCGACACGCTGCATAACAACGATGGCGATCTACGAGCATTGGGAGAGAGTGGTGAAAGTCGCCTGGAAATGGCCGGCACATTCGACAATGATGCGGGTCGCGTTGATATCGCCAACCAGGACTTCTGGCTCAAGGCAAAGACACTCCTCAATGTTCAGGGCCAACTGAATCATGCCGGCATGGGGCTATTCAATCTGATAGCCGGTGCCTTGACCAATCAGGATGGGCAAGTGCAGGGCGCTGGTAGCGGCCTGGCGACCATCGAGCAAGTCATGAGTATTGGCAAATGGCTGTTCAAGGGGCCGCTCGGTATCACGCTCGATCAAGCCTTGACAGTCGAAGAGGACGAGCGCATTGCCTCCGCCGATAACTTGAGCCTGGAGTCGACGAGCCTTAACAACGCCGGCGAGCTATTGGCGAATAATGCCTTATCGCTGCGTACGAGCGGCGACATCACCAATCGTGGCCTGATTTCCACCCAGGGCGATCTCACCGTGAGGGCGCGCCACCTGACCCAGCACGACGGCCGGCTTGCCAGCGGTGATACCTCGACGTATTTCCTGAGTGGCACCCTCGATAACCTGGGCCGCCTGACGGGCCAAGGCAATGTCGACATTCAGGCCAATTACGTCAACAACCGTGGCACTCTGGGCAGCCAGCAGGATCTTCGCATCGCAAGTCATGGGTCTATCGACAATCGCCCCGATACGCTGTTGTTCTCCGGCGGTGATATGACCTTGCATGGTAAGCGCCTCTTCAACCGCTATGGCGATATCTACAGCCAAGGCGCTCTCAACTTTGCGCGCGATGATCAGAACAATAAAGCGGATAGCCTTGAGAATCGTTCGGGGACGATTGAGGCGAAAAGGGGGGTAAGTTTACATACAGCCTCCCTGTTAAATACGAAAGATGAGTTCGATACTTTCTACAACGCCACATCGAACTATATCGACGTAGACAAAACTTTAATTCCTGGCTACAGATATGAAAGCGGTACTCATCAGTGCTCAGGACATACGATGACGGGGCCTAATTCCTGTCGGTTTAGGGATAGTAGTAGAGATAAATATGGTTACAGTGTGGCAGTTCATGAGCTAGGTGAATACTTAATATCAAAAAATTCAGCCGACGGGATCATTTCTTCTGGTGGCAATCTTACTATAAAAAGCCACAAAATGCTAAACTCTAATAGCAATATTTATGCGAATAACGATATTTATATTTTTGCACATAGCCTTGAAAATTCAGGAGGTGGGCTGAGTTCGGTAGATCATGAGCGAGCCTATGAATTTACTCTTTCTGCTTATGTGACTAGAAGTAAGACTGATACAAAAAATGAAACAACATATTACACGGTCCCTAATGGTGATGTTGATCAATTTTCCTCGATGGTCGCTGAATGGAATCAGAAAGGAGGAGTCGGCTCAGGCGGTAACCTTTTAAGCCTTCCCTCAAAATTAAACAGCAACACGCTGAAAAGTGATGTGACCACTATTACTGATCTGGATGGTGGCGAAAGCGGAATAATTCAGGCGGGAAATCGAGTTGTCATCAATGCGGGCGACACTATTCAAAACGGCACTATCAATAATAACACCCACACCCAGCTAAATGGCCGCCTTGGCAATAGTTCCACCAGCGCCCCGGTCAACTCGCTGGAGATCACGCTTAATTCCCGGACCGACACGTCTGCCGATAGTCCATTGGTCGGCTCAGACGCCGTCGCCAACTATCACGACGCCGTCTTTGCCCGTGTCGCACCCACTCAGCTGTCGTCTTTCCGCCTGCCCCAGGGCAATTACGGGCTCTTTGTTCGCAACAGCTCACCGCAAAGCCGTTATCTGATCGAGACCAATCCGGAACTCACCAGCGTCGACAGCTTCCTGGGGTCCGGTTATATGCTCGACAAATTGGGCTACACCGATGATGGCGCCTACAAGCTACTCGGCGATGGCCGCTATGAATCGCGCCTGATCCGCGACGCCGTTCAGGCCAACACCGGGCAGCGCTTCCTCGACGACACCCTCTCGAACGACTACGCCCAGTACCGTTATCTGATGGATAACGCCGTCGCGGCCAAGGATGCCTTGCAACTCAAGGTCGGCGTTGGTCTGACTCCTCAGCAGACCGCCGCGCTCACCCACGACATCGTCTGGATGGAGAAGCAGGAAGTCGAGGGTGAGACCGTGCTGGCCCCGGTGCTCTATCTCGCCCAGGTCGACGCGCGTAACGTGCGGGGTAGTAGCCTGATCCAGGGCCGCGATATCGAACTGATTGCCGGTGGCGATCTGATCAATGTGGGCACGATCCGGGCCAGCGACAATCTCGCCGCGACCAGTGGCGGCACTATCCTCCAGGGTGGCCTGGTCGAGGCGGATGATCGACTTGCCCTGACGGCACAGGAGTCGATCCGCAACGCCATGGCCGGCGAGATTCGCGGCGGCCGGGTCGATCTGGACGCCATCGACGGCGATATCGTCAACGATCGCACCGCGGTAACTGCCGGCTATGAAAAATCCTACGCCACCTACCTCGATCAAGGTGGCCTGATCAGCGCCCGCGACAGCCTGGCACTGACCGCCGGGCGCGACATCCTCAATCGCGCCGAAATCGACAGTCAGGGTGACGCCACCCTCTTGGCAGGGCGCGATATCGCCAATAGCGCCGTGCAGGATACCCGCGGGGGCGCGCAAACCTATGGTCGAGGGCCAACGTGGGAGAGCACATCGCAACTGGGTGCCAGCATCATCACCGGCGGCGATCTAGCCCTTGCCAGCGGGCGCGATGTCGTGGTCACGGCCAGCGAGGCCACCGCCGGCGGTGCCCTGGAGGTCAACGCGGCTCGAGACATCCGCCTCGAGGCCGGTGAGGACACGACGCGGGCAGGGCTGTCACGCCGCGTTCATTACGACAAGCGCAGCGTCACGCAAGTCGCCAGCCGTCTTTCCAGTGGCGACGACACCACATTAAACGCCGGACGCGACGTGCGCCTGGAGGCCAGCCAGGTCGACAGCGGCGGCACACTCAACGTTGCGGCGGCCAACGATATTCTATTGGCGTCCAAGGAAGACAGTCGCAGCACGCAATTGGCCTTAAGGCGCCTCTCTGCTTCGTCCCTCCAGGCCGAACAGGTCGGCAGCGAACTCAGCGCCGCCGAGGATATGACCCTTCAGGCCGGCCAGAATGTCACGGCGATTGCCAGCCGTGTCGATACCGACGGCAGCCTGGCGATCCAGGCCGGCAACACCATCACTCTGGCCTCGGCTGAAAGCGTTCAGAGCGATAGCTTCGAGTCCCGCGCCAAGCAGAAGAAGAGCCTCAAGCGCCGCCAGCAGGGCAGCGAACTGACCGCGGGCAATGACCTCTCGTTGATCGCCGGCAATGACCTGCGCCTGATTGCAAGCCAAGCCAAGGCCGGCGACGAGGCTTATCTGTACGCGGGCGACGGCGTCCAACTGCTGGCCGCCCACGACCAGGACTACTCCCTCTACGAAAAGGAAACCAGCGGCGGGCTGTTCGGCAACAGCCGCTACCGGCGCGACGAGGTCAACGACCTGCGGGCGGTCGGCAGCCAGCTCGCAAGCGGTGGCGACCTCACTGTCGTCAGCGGCGGCGACCAGACCTACCAGGGCGTGCGCCTCGAGGCCGGCAACGACCTGACGCTGGCCAGCGGCGGTGCCATCCACTTCGAGGCCGCCCGGGATCTGCACGTCGAATCCCACGAGAAACGTAGCGGCAACCTCGCCTGGCAGTCTTCCAATGGCCAGGGCCGCACCGACGAGACCCTGCGCCAAAGCCAACTGATCGCCCAGGGCAACCTCGCCATCCAGGCCGCCGACGGCATCGCCATCGACGTGAAGGACATCGACCAGCAGACGGTCAGCCAGACCCTCGACGCCATGGTGAAGGCCGACCCGGCCCTGGCCTGGCTCAAGGCCATGGAAGCGCGCGGCGATGTCGACTGGCAGCGGGTCAAGGAACTCCACGACAGCTGGGACTACGAACAATCCGGCCTAGGCGCCGGCGCGGCTCTGGCGATCGCCATCGTCGCGATCGCTTTTGTGGGGCCCGCGGCGGCGAGCCTGGCTGGCTTCACTGCGGGCACCGCCTCGTTTGCCGCGGTGAGCGCCGGGGCCGCCTCGTTGAGCACGACCGCCACCATCAGCACCATCAACAACGGCGGGGATCTTGGTCAGGCGTTTGACGACACCCTCTCCTCGGATAGTTTGCGCGGCGCCTTGATCGCCGCTGGTTCCGCCGGGCTCGCCCAGGGCTCGGACCAACTCTGGGGCGGCGCCACCGATGCCGCCACCGGCACCACCCAGCAGCTGGATCTCGGCAGTCTCGAAGGCATCGGCCGCTTTGCGGGTAACCGCGCCACCCAAGCCATCGCCAATGCCAGCCTGGAAACCGCCTTCAACGGCGGCAGCCTGGGCGATAACCTGAACACCAACCTCGAAGGCGCCATGGCCCACGTCGCCTCGGGGGTGCTCTTCAATGCGGTGGGTGACTTCGCGCTCGAGCACGGCTGGCCCGATGGTAGCCCGCAGAAGATCGCCCTGCATGCGCTCAGTGGTGGCCTCGTCGCGGAAGCGATGGGTGGAGAGTTCCGCGACGGGGCGATCGCGGCGGGGGCCAATGAAGCGCTGGTCGATCACCTGGCCACGCTAGTTGAGGGCGATCCCAAGCTGTTGGTGTTTGCCTCGCAGCTCACCGGCATCGTCGCCGCCGAACTCTCGGGTGGCGACGTGAACCAGGGCGCGCAGATTGCGGCCCAGGCGACAACATACAACTATTTGACGCATAAGCAGGTCGATGCCTATGCAGAAGAGGCCAAGGCGTGTGAGGCCAACAATAACTGCGCAGAAGTGCAGGAAAAATATCGGCAACTGAGCCTGGCTCAGCAAGACGACCTGACCGCGATGTGTGCCACGAACACCACCGCCTGCCAGCAGCAGTATCAACACCTGGTGGATGACTATCCCTTGTTCAGAGAGGCACTTGATGGTCTGGGGGACCAAGACGTTCCCTGGTCCATTGGCATGGATGCGGGGCCACTTTTCAGCCAGTATATGGAGGCGGAATCAGCGGTCTCTCAGGTGGGGTTTGCTCAGCATCTTCGAGAGAACTACGACCTCAGCGATGAAGATGCCGCGCTGGCGTCTAGCGCGATACTGGCCTCGATGGGAGGGGTTGGAAAGTATCGGGGAGTAGGAAATGCTTTTAGTATAGCTAAGAGTGGTGGAAAGCATGCCGGTTTCTTGAAAAATAACCAAGACCGTCCTACTGAAGAGTTGGCTAAAGGCGCTGCCAAGATAGAGAAACAAATAGCCCTGCATCAAGCAAAAATCAAGGATCCTGCTAAGTACGTCGAGGGTTGGTCTAAATTAGACCCTCGCCAGCAGGAAGCTCTTGTAAATAAGAAATGGCCTTCGGACATACGACGTCAAGAGGAGCAGAGGGATATCTTGAAAGGCATACTGTCAGAGAGGAATTAGAGATGTCCGATGAAATATTTAAGAATTATGTTTATGATTTAGGAGTTTTGATAAAAGAGAGTGCTGAACTTGCCAAGGCTGAAAAGGATGCTTCTCAGGAGACCAATGCCGATACCTATAAACTGGGTTATTTAATGGCCCTTCATGATGTCGTCTCTTTAATGAAAGAGCAGGCCGACGTCTTCGGTATTGAGCAATGCTTGATTGGGTTAGATGATATAGATCCGGAATCAGAGTTGCTCTAGCTTTGGATCTATCGCCATGGCCCACGTCGCCTCGGGCGTGCTCTTCAATGCGGTGGGCGACTTCGCGCTCGAGCACGGCTGGCCCGACGGTAGCCCGCAGAAGATCGCCGTGCATGCGCTCAGTGGTGGCCTCGTCGCGGAAGCGATGGGCGGAGAGTTCCGCGACGGGGCAATCGCGGCGGGGGCCAATGAAGCGCTGGTCGATCACCTGGCCACGCTGGTCGACGATGACCCCAAGCTACTGATGTTTGCCTCGCAGCTCACCGGCATCGTCGCTGCCGAAATCTCGGGTGGCGACGTGAACCAGGGCGCGCAGATTGCCGCTCAGGCGACAACATACAACTATTTGACGCATAAGCAGGTCGATGCCTATGCAGAAGAGGCCAAGGCGTGTGAGGCCAACAATAACTGCGCGGAAGTACAAGAGAAGTACCGGCAACTGAGTCTGGCTCAGCAAGACGAACTGACCGCGATGTGTGCCACGGACACCACCGCCTGCCAGCAGCAGTATCAACACCTGGTGGATGACTATCCCTTGTTCAGGGAGGCACTTGATGTGGGATGAAAACAAAGTTTCATCCCTAGAAATAAAGATTCATCCCCACAAGCTCGGTACTGACACTGTTTCTGAAGCCTTTTAGGCTACACTCAGCGAGGGCACCGCGCTGACGTCTACTTCGCGCTCGGCATGCCAGGCGTCGTGAGCCGCCTGGAGACGCAGCCATAGGCTGGGACCATTCCCGAATAGCTTGCCAAGACGTGCAGCCATTTCTGGCGATACTGGCTTACGTGCGGCCAGGATGGCGTGCAACTGCTGGCGTGAGATGCCCAGCATCTTCGCGATGGCGCTCTTGCTGAAGTCCAAATCCTCCAGCATGTCTTCGATCACCTCTCCGGGGTGCGGCGGGCAACGGTTGGGGTTCTGCTTTGCGGTAATAGCCATAGTGGTTCCACCTCGCTCAGTGGTATTGCTCAAAATCAACCTGATAGGCGTTGCCTCCCTCGAATTCAAAGGTGAGGCACCATGGGCCGTTCACATGCACGGTGTAACGTTTGGGGTTGAAGCCCTGCAAGTCGTGGAAGCTATAGCCCGGTAAGTTGATGTCCTCAACGCTTGCGGCCTCGTTGATCACGGCCAACCGGATCAGGATGCGCCTATGCATACGCTTGTCGATCTTGGATTTACCAGTTTCCCACAGTGTCGCCAGGCCCTTGCTCTTGAAGGTCTTGATCATGGAGTTAGTGTAGCCTGATAGATTACATATGTAAAGCAATAGATTACAGGGTGGGCGTGATAGCTTCTCATATCGAACCTTGAAGGATGATACTTTATCTCTTACGGCGGCAGCCTGGGCGATAACCTGAACACCAACCTAGAGGGCGCCATGGCCCACGTCGCCTCGGGGGTGCTCTTCAATGCCGTGGGTGACTTTGCGCTCGAACATAACTGGCCCGACGGTAGCCCGCAGAAGATCGCCCTGCATGCGCTCAGTGGTGGCCTCGTTGCGGAAGCGATGGGCGGAGAGTTCCGTGACGGAGCAATCCCGGCGGGGGCCAATGAAGCGCTGGTCGATTACCTGGCCACGCTGGTCGACGATGACCCGAAACTGCTGGTATTTGCCTCGCAGCTCACCGGCATCGTCGCCGCAGAGCTCTCGGGTGGCGACGTGAACCAGGGCGCGCAGATTGCGGCCCAGGCGACGGAGTACAACTACCTCAGCCACGAGCAGATCGACGACTACGTTGATGAACTAGATGGGTGTGAGGCACGCGGCGATTGCACGGCGATCGAGCAGAAGTATCATGCGCTATCGGATGACCAGCAAGAATCGCTGCTTGCCCTCTGTGAAACGGACTTGAGGGCCTGTGCGGCTCAGTACGAGTCGGTGTTTGGCGATGCGGAAGCCATGGAGGTCGCGCTGGATAGACTGAAAGGCAGTGGCCGAGAGGACATACCCTTCAGTGCCAGTGACGACGCCTGATTGCTAGCGACGCCAGCGCCGGCGACGAGGCCTATCTGTACGCGGGCGACGACGTCCAGCTGCTGGCCGCCCACGACCAGGACTACTCCCTCTACGAAAAGGAAACCAGCGGCGGGCTGTTCGGCAACAGCCGCTACCGGCGCGACGAGGTCAACGACCTGCGGGCGGTCGGCAGCCAGCTCGCAAGCGGTGGCGACCTCAGCGTCGTCAGTGGCGGCGACTAGACTTACCAGGGGGCGCGCCTCGAGGCCGGCAACGGGGCCACCTACCAGTTCACCGATGCCGTCGCCGCCTATGGTCGTTGGGAGCGTATCGACGATATCGATACTGCCGACATTCTCGACGACATGCATGCCGATACCTTCGCCGCCGGCCTGCGCTACAGCTTCTGAAAGCGCGGAAAAGTGACCGTTGAGGCCATGTCCATCGACTAGGCATTGGCTGAAAAGTGTCTGCGCTTGCCCATACGGCGTTAAAAATTGTCTCAAGATACTCAGGGTATACGGATTTAATGGTTGATGGGGCACCTTCACCCCATCAATCTGATACCACCCTCAGATGGTTGATAGATCGACTCCGTAGTTGAGTTCCTCTGCGAAGTCCGGCAGTCCGTAACCGATGGTTTTCTTGTAGAAAGGAGAGACCTTCGCAGTCGGTGCCTTCTTCTTGTGCTTCGTGGTGTAGAGCATTCGTGCCCGCATCACCTCGAAGGAGTAACCGCGCCCTTCACGGTTCTTGTCCTTGGCCAGTCGGTTGATGGACTCCGTGTAAGCGTTGGTGACGGGCATGTCCGTCTCGAAGTAGGTCATGGTCTCTTCGCGCCAGTTTCCCACTGCCCTGACCAGATCGCTCCAGACTTCCTTTTGGCCCTTCGGGATGGTGGCTATCCACTCGTCCAGGGCGGCTTCTGCCTGGAGCCGTGTGGTGGCGTCCCAGATGCCGTAGAAGCGCTCCTTGTGCTCGTAGGCGGCCAGCAGTTGCGGGAACGCGCCTGTCCAGGTCTCCATGATGAGGCGCTCCCGGTCTGAGACTTCGTGAGCGCGTTTCAGCAGGATTTTCCGGTCTCCCTTGAGAGTCCGGCTCTGGGACGGTTTCAGCTCCTTTCTGAGGCCCTTGCGCACTCTCTCTAGGGCATCGTTGGCCATGCGCACCACATGGAACTTATCGACCACGATACGGGCCTGGGGCAGCACAGCCTTGACCGCTGCCCGGTAGGGGTTCCACATGTCCATGCTGACGATCTCGACCTTCTGCCGGTCTTTCAGCTTCATCAGGTAGTTGGTCACCACGTCCTGGCGGCGGGTGGCCAGCAGGTCGAGCAGGGTTCGCTCCTCAATGTTGGTCAGAATGCAGCGGTAGCGCTTGTTCAGGTATAGCTCGTCAATGCCCAGGATGCGGGGCGTCTCGAAGCGGTGCCAGCGCCCCAGGAACTCGGCGCGGGCGTTGAAGATGTCGCGCACCGTCTTCTCGTCCAGGCCGGTCTGTGCCGCCACAAAGGTGTAGGGGTGGTTGAAGGATTCCTTCTCCACGTACTCATGCAGCCGCAGTGTCATACGGAATCCGTCCACCATCTCCGGTAGCTGGGGCCTGAATGTTGTCTTGCAGGCCCGGCAGGTGTATCGGCGGCGGACCACCCAGAGAGTGACCCGCTTGCCGTGGATGGGCAGATCACGATAGGGAACGTCACGCTTGCCGAACCGTACGAACTCACCCTGCACGCCGCATTCCTCGCAGGCGATGGGATCGGGCACGTCCACCTGGAAGTGCATTTCGTCGTCGGTTGATTTGCAGCCCAGTACTTGGTATTGCGGCAGGTGAAGGATGTTGTCGGGAAGTTCGGTCATGGTGTTGTATAGGCGTAGGTGTCAGTCAGATCCATCCGGCTCGGCATTGGTGTTTGCTTTTTTACCCAACAAGCTGCTGGAAACGAAAAGTAAGGCACCGAGGACAATTGCAATATCAGCCAGGTTGAAGGCCGGCCAATGCCAGTCTCGCCAATAGAAATCAAAGGAATCCACAACATAGCCGCGAAAGACACGGTCAATCAGGTTGCCCATGGCGCCACCGAGGATAAGACTGTAAGCGATGGCTTCTCCTTTATGACGATTTTCAAGGATCAGCTTGATCAGAAAAATCGAGACCACTACCGCGATTCCGATAAAAAAGTAGCGCTGCCAGCCTCCACCATTCGCAAAAAGACTGAATGCGGCACCGGTGTTCCATAGGTGCACCCAGTTAAAGAACGGGGTCACCGAAACATACTCGCCATAGGCCATTGATTTCTGCACCAGCCACTTTACAGCCTGATCAGACGCTGCCAGCAGGCCCGATATGGACAATAGGGCATACGGCGAGAGCTTTTTGCCAATAATGAGCATTATTTAACCCTTCAACGCCAAAATGCGTCTGGCACCGTTAAGTACAATGCCCCCCGCGATGGTGCCGATAATCAGATCCGGATAATTGGAACCGGTCCACGCGACCAGGGCGCCGGCGGTGATGACCCCCAGGTTGATCACCACGTCGTTGGCCGAGAATATCCAGCTTGCCTTCATGTGCGCCCCGCCTTCCCGATGTTTGGATATGAGCAGCAGACAACTGGTATTGGCAATCAATGCGACGAATGCGATAGCCATCATCACCAGCGATTCAGGCTCACTACCGAATACAAAGCGTCTCACCACCTCTACGAGCACGCCCACAGCCAAGATCAGTTGCAATACACCAGCAAGATGCGCGGCACGTACCTGCATTTTCACGCTATGTCCAACCGCATAAAGGGCAAGCCCGTACACCGCCGCATCGGCAAAATTGTCCAGGGATTCTCCAATCAGGCCGGTGGACTGGGCGATCAGACCGGCAGTCATTTCCACCACGAACAGAAGTGCATTGATGCCGAGCAACCAGCGCAGGGTCCCGGATTCTTGCTTAGCAGAAGCTGCCGAAAACTCGGCGGCCTTGATGGTCTCCGGATTTGCAGCGACGGTTTCCTGAAGCGAGGCGCCTAGCCCCAAGGTCTTCAGTTTCGAGGTGACGGGCTCGACCTCGCCGTCATGCACGACCTTCAGCCGGCGGTTCGACAAGTCGAAGGACAGCGCCCGAATCTCCTCAAAGCCGTTCAGGGCTAGGCGAATCATTCGTTCTTCTGATGGACAGTCCATCTTCGGCACGGCATAAACACTGACCCATCTCCCTGGCGCCTCGGAGGAGGCCTGTATATCGGTATCCGCTGCGGACGTTGCATCACCGCCACAGGCGCCACCACAGGATTTGCTCATGATACGACTCCACTTGAACAATGTTGTGGTACCATTTAAAACTATAAAGCTACTATAAGGTCAATAGAGTAAAGAATCCGTTGGGGAGGAGGCTGATGCGCATTGGTCAGTTGGCGCAGTTGGTAGGGGTCGAAACACAGACGATCCGCTTCTATGAACAGCAGGGCTTGTTGCCGCCGCCTGATCGGCAGGACAACGGTTACCGTGTCTATACCGAGAAGCATGGTGAGGGGCTGGCCTTCATCCGTCGCTGCAGAATCCTGGGCCTGTCACTGGCTGAGATTCACGAACTACAGAGCTATCAGGACGACCCTCATCAGCCTTGTACCGCCGTCAACGCCTTGCTCGATGATCACATCTCTCATGTGCGGTCGCAGATAACCGCTCTGCAAGCGCTTGAGAAACAACTCGTTTCACTGAGAGCGAGTTGCAACGATGACCGGGAAGTTGAGGCGTGTGGGGTTCTTGCTGGAATTAGCGAAGGAAACATGCACCAGCAGTAGGTGAAGCATCAACCAGATAATCCGATGAGATGCCGGTCTGTCTCACTCTCATGCAAAGGTAAGATCAACCATTTAATCCGCTTACCCGATACTCATTTACAACATGTAAACTCCGTTCTTTCATCAATTTTTGCTTTGTAACCCACACGGATGTGGGAAATGCGTTAGCCCGCAGGAGCGGGCTTAGCGCTGGACTTCGCTCACCGACTTTTCAGACAGCGCCTAGATTCGTTTTTTGTTCACGGGATCGTGAGCTTTTCATGGCGTCAGACTCTGGCGCCTTTTTTATTCGATCCAGTTGTTAGCCACGTATCGCTATTCGCTTTTCTTATGACGGACCGCCATGATCCTCCTTGATCATGTCGGCGGCCTTCTCCGCGATCATGATGGTGGGGGCGTTGGTATTGCCTGAGACGATGCTCGGCATGATGGAGGCGTCGACCACTCGCAACCCGCTCAGGCCGTGAACCCGCAGGCGCGCATCGACCACCGCCATGGGGTCGCTGTCGCTGCCCATCTTGCAGGTGCTGGTGGGGTGGTAGATGGTCTGGCTGTACTGACGCGCGGCGTCGAGCAGCTCTTCATCGGTCTGGAATTTTTCTCCCGGCACGTACTCTTCGGTGATGACTTCTTCCAGCGGCTTTGCCTCGGCGATGCGCCGCGCCACCTTGATGGCGTCCACCACGACGCGCTGGTCTTCCTCGGCGCTCAGGTAGTTCGGATGGATCGCCGGGTAGTCGAGCGGGTTCGCACTGGTGATGCGCACCCTGCCGCGACTGTGCGGGCGCAACTGGCACACCGACGAGGTGAAGGCAGAGAATGGGTGCACGCCTTCCGCGGGCTTGTCGGCGCTCAGCGGCTGCATGTGGAACTGGATGTCCGGTCGATCCAGCCCCTCCCGGGACTGGGTGAAGACATAGACCTGGCTGGCCGCCAGGGTCAGCGGCCCGGTACGGGTCAGGACATACTGGGTGCCTACCATGAACTGTTTCAGAGGGTGGCGCACCTCATCGTTGAGGGTGCTGCAGCTTGTCTTGAAGACCAGGCGCACCTGCAGGTGGTCCTGCAGGTTCTCGCCCACGCCGGGCAGGGTGTGCCGACACTCCACGCCCACCGACTTCAGGTGCTCGGGCTCGCCGATGCCGGAACACTGCAGGATCTGCGGCGAACCGATGGCGCCGCTGCTGAGAATGACCTCGCGCCGTGCCCGGGCGGTCTTCTCCTGCTTCTGGTGCTCGAAGACCACGCCATGAACGTGCTTGCCGTCGAGTAGCAGTTGCTTGCACTGGGCGCGGGTCATCACCGTCAGATTGCGGCGCTTGCGGGCCGGACGTAGAAAAGCCTTGGCAGTGCTGCAGCGAAACCCCTTGAAGGCAGTCTGCTGGAAGTAGCCGACGCCTTCCTGATCCTGGCCATTGACGTCGCTGTTGCCGGGGATGCCGATCGCCTTGGCAGCGTCGATGAAGCGCTCGGCGATCTCGCGCCGCAGACGCAGGTCGGAGACGTGCAGGGGGCCGTCCACGCCGTGGTAGTCGTCGGCGCCTCGGGACTGGCATTCGGATTTCTTGAAGTAGGGCAGCACGGAGGCATAGTCCCAACCGGTGTTGCCGTCCCCCGCCCAGTCATCGTAATCCTGCTTCTGGCCGCGAATGTACAGGAGTCCGTTGAGCGAACTCGAGCCGCCCAGCACCTTGCCCCGAGGCCACTGCAGTTGCCGATTGGCGATGCCGGGATCGGGTTCGGTCAGGTAGCACCAGTCGGTGGCCGGATTGTGCATGGTCTTGAAGTAGCCCACCGGCACATGGATCCAGGGGTTCCAGTCACGTCCGCCGGCCTCGAGCAGCAATACCTCGACACCCGGGTCCTCGCTCAGGCGGTTGGCGAGTACGCAGCCGGCGGAGCCAGCCCCGATAATGATGTAGTCGTATTCGGAGGGGCGAGGGGCTGACATGGACATATGTCACCTTTGTTAGTGAGACATTTTGTTCCGATATGATTGTTCATTGAGGTCCGCTGGTCAATATTGAGACAAAATATTTCAAAATAATTTGCATCCTGGGTGGGAGTGGCCTAGCTTTGATCAAGCCCCTTGGGCCATCACAACAATCAGCACACCAGGAGCCCTCCATGAGCCAACAACAAGAGACGGGCATCTCCCGTCGCGATTTCGTCCGCATCTCCGGCCGCTTCGGCCTGACCTCGACCTTGCTGGCCGCCTCCGGTCTGGGGGCCACCATGACTGCCTCGAGCCTGGCGCGGGCCGCGGAAGAAGAGGAGAAGCAGCGCAGTCAGACCACGCCGAAACACACGTTGCGTTTCGGGGCCTCAGGCTTCAACGATCGGAACCTGGATATCCAGAAGTCCGGCCAGCTGTTCTTTGCCCGGGATATCGAGGCCCGTACCAATGGCGCCATCCGGGTCGAGTTCATGGGCAGCAACGAGGTCTGCAACCAGCTCGACTGCGTGAGCAAGACCCAGCAGGGCATCGTCGATATGTTCTCGGCCTCGACCCAGAACTCGGCCGGCGGCGCACCCTATTACAACGTGCTGGACTTCGCCTACATGTTTCCCTCCACGGCGTCGATGTTCCATTTCTTCTACGACAACCGCAGCGAAAAGCTCTTCAGGGAGCCGCTGCGTGATCGCCACAAGATCCAGTTCCTGTTCACCCACTGCGACCTGCGTGGCCTGATGATGGGCCTCAAATGGGCAGACAAGCCGCTGGTCACCAGCCTCGAGGACCTGGCCGGCACCAAGAACCGGGTGACGGGCACCCAGCTGGGCCGCATCGCCATGCAACTGATGAATCTCAACCCGGTGCCGGTGGCCTGGGAAGAGACGCTGGATGGGCTGCGCCAGGGCCTGCTCGATGGTGCGGAAACCTGGATGGCCGCGGTCGCCTATGCCGGCATGGCACCGGTGGTGTCCCAGGCGGTGGACCTGCGCTTCTTCGCCGGGACCGAGCACACCGCCATGAGCCTGCCGGTCTTCGACAAGCTGGGCAGCGATCTCCAGGACCAGGTGATGGAGTCCGCCTACACCGCGCAGATCTTTACCCAGGGCATGAACGAGGCGGGACGCACCCAGGTCGTCGGCGCCACGGAAAACCCGCAGGCCGGCACGGTCTTTGCCAAGAACAACGTGCGGGTGGCGCCGCTCTCGGACGAGGTGCGCCAGCAGGCCGAGCAGATGTGTTCGCCGGAGTTCAATCCCGAGCCTTGGGAGCAGTGGCGCGAGCGCCTTAGCAGCTGGGCGGGCGGCGTCGATGTCTATCAGGAGATTCACGATATCGCCCGAGAGATTCCTCGGGACACCGCGGCGGTCAACGTGAAGCCGAACCGCTGGTGGCGTGCATAACCCGGAGACTCCCATGACCCATGACGACAACACTCCAGGCCGGGCCCGTCCGGCCTGGCTCAGACCCTTTCTGTGGCTCGACGAGAACCTGGAGAAGACGATCATCCTGATCGCCTATTCGGGGATGGCGGGCATCATCTTCGTCGAGGTGATCCGGCGTTTCCTGTTCAGCCAGCAGGTTGCCTGGAGCACCAGCATCCCCATCCTGCTGTTCCTGTGGCTGACTTGGTTCGGCGCGTCGCTCAACGTGAAGAAGCGCAGCCACCTCTCCCTCAACGAGTTGCGCATGCGCATGCCCTATGTGGGGCAGTTCCTGTGCCTGATCCTGGATGCCTTGTTGTGGATCGGCTTCGGTGTGCTGGTCATCTACTACTCGACCCAGCAGGTGACCCTGGCCTATGACAACTTCGCCATCGTGAGTGGTACCAACGACGTCATGCAGTGGTGGTTCTATCTGGCCACGCCGGTCGCCTGGGTGCTGCTGATCTTTCGCGTACTGCAGAACCTGTACATGGACATCCAGCGTTTCAAGCGCGGCGAGTCCTTCCATCTGCAACCTGCGATCATGGACTAAAGGAGGCTGTCATGACGGATGGTACCTTGATCGGCCTCGTCACCTTCGTGATCGTGGGGCTGTTTCTCATCGGCGTGCCGATCTTCCTGGTGATCGGCCTTTGGGTGGTCGGCGTGAGCATCATCATCGACTTCAGCCTGGCCAACATCGGGGTGACCCTGTTCCAGGGGCTGCGCTTCTTCGGCTTGCTGGCGTTGCCCCTGTTCATTCTCACCGGGGATCTGATCAACGCCGCGGGGATCGCCAAGCGATTATCGGACTTCGCCTACTCGGTGGTGGGCTGGATGCGTGGCGGCATGGGCATGGCCACTCTCGGAGCCTGTGGTCTGTTCGCGGCAATCTCCGGGTCCAACGCCGGCACCACCGCGACCATCGGTTCCATCATGCAGCCGGAGATGGTCAAGAACGGCTACGACGAGCGCTTTTCCGCGGCCACGGCGGCCTCCGGCGGTACCGTGGGCATCATCATTCCGCCGAGCATCATCTTCATCGTCTACGGGTTCATGATGAACCTGTCGATCAGCGACCTGTTCATCGCCGGCATGGTGCCGGGCGCGCTGATGGTGCTGGTGATGATGCTGGCCTGCAACTGGGTCGCCCGCCGCAACCGCTGGGGCACGCTCATTCCGTTCCGGCCGGGTGACAGCCTGCGCCATGCAGGCAAGGCCTACCTGGGATTCGCGACCATCGGCGTGGTGCTCTATGGCATCTACTCCGGCAAGTTCTCGCCCACCGAGGCGGCGGCGGTCACCGTCGGCTTCACGCTGATCGCCGGACTTCTGATCACCCGGGAGATCAAGTTCAGGAACCTGCCGGCCATCCTGTTGCGCTCGGGGCAGATCGCCGGGATGCTGGCCCCCCTGATCGCGATCTCCGTGGTCATGCAGCAGCTGTTGTCCGTGCTCGGGGTAGGACAGTTGCTCAACGACCTGCTGCTCGGGCTGGGCAACTACTACCTCGTGCTGGGGATCTGCATGGTGATCATCCTGGTGGCGGGCATGGTGCTGGAGAGCCTGCCGATCACCATCATCCTGGCACCCATCCTGGCGCCGATCGCCCAGAACGTGGGGGTGGACCCGGTGCACTTCTCGGTGATCTTCCTGGTGGGCGCGGCCATCGGTTTCATCACGCCGCCCTTCGGCCTGAACCTCTATGTCGCCAGCAGCATCACCGGCATCCCCTACCTGCGACTGGTGAAGTTTATCCTGCCTTACTTCTTCGTGCTGGTGCTGTGCTGGCTGACCATCGCCCTGTGGCCCTCGCTGTCGCTCTATCTGGTGTCCTTCGGCGGCAGCTGAACACTCGGGCAGGGGGTTCCCGTGCCGCGGCTCGTGGTCTGGCCACGTGCCGCGGTATCATTGCGGCCTCGAACACGGCAGGGAGCATTGCATGTCACTGTCCACGAATTCCACGCTGCTCAGAGCCATTGCCATCATGGAAGAGGTGGTGCGGGCCGAGGGCGGGGTGACCGCCGCGGAGATCGGCAAGCGGCTGGATATTCCCAAGCCCACGGCACACCGGCTACTGGGACAGCTGGAACAGGAAGGATTGATCAAGCGCGAGCTGGATGGTCGCCATCTCGCGCCGGGCCCACGCATGAAACAGCTGGCCTTCGGGATACTCGCCAACCCCAGCGTCAGCGCGTCGCTGCGCGCCGTGCTGCAGCGCTTGGCGGAGCAGGTGGGGGAGACCTGCAACCTTTCGGTGCGCAGCGAGCACGAGGTCATCTACTTCGATCGGGTCGAGACCAACTGGCCGGTGCGCGTGCAACTGGTGCCGGGGTCCCGGCTGCCGCTGCACTGCACCGCCAGCGGCAAGCTGTTTCTGGCGTTGATGCCTCGGGAACAGCGTCGCACCCTGATCGCGAGCCTTGCCCTCAAGCCGCATACCCCCCATACGGCAACGACTCCCGAGCAACTCGAAGAGCGGCTGAAGCTCATCGAGCGCGAGCGCATCAGCACCGACAACGAGGAGTTCATCGAAGGCATGGTGGCAGTGGCGGTGCCGGTCTACGACCGAGCCAATCATGTGCTGGCATCCTTGGCGATTCACGCTCCCAGCATGCGCCAGCCTATCGAGCAGTTGTTGAAGCAGGTGCCGCTGATGCGCGAAGCGACCCGGGAGCTGGAGAGTATTCTGGAAGAGTAACCTTGTAGCGTCCTTGAGTCAGGTCAGCTGCCGCATGCCGGCGGCTTTGGCAGCCTGCTTGTCGAACGTCACCATGTGGCTGCATCCAGCCGCGCTGGCGCAGCGTTCGATCAGGCAGTCAGCGAAATCTGCCTTGGCACCGTCGAAACACCGCAGGGCTTGCCAAACGATTTCCGCTTGCTCGACGACCAGTTCTCGCGTTCTCAGAATGGTTTCGAGAACGCCGACGACTTCTTCCTTGGTGGCTTGGTAACAGCTTTGCAGTACCCACACCAATTCCACCATCGATACCATCGTGATAAAGCCGGGTTCGTCCGCGGAAAGGGATTCGATCATTGCCGTGGCCTTGGGCGACTGCTGTGGGTCGTCCTGAGCCACGTAGCGAACGACCACGTTGGTATCCAGGCCGATCATTCCGAGCCTGCTCCTTGCCGGGCGATGGCGGCGTTCATCTCCTCGATACTCACGGGCCTCTTTGGCTTGCGAATCATGCCCTTGAGCTCCTGAATGGAGCGATTGACCGCCAGGATGGCGAACTTGCCCTCTTCAACCTCCACGAACTCTATTCGGTCCCCGGCGCCGACTCCTAGCGAGGCTCGAACTTGGGCAGGAATCGTTACCTGTCCTTTGGAAGTAAGCGTTGAAGTTGTCATGAAGCAATCCTTCAATTTCGGTTTTTCCTTACTATGGGGTAAGGAATGGGCGCTGGCAATGTGCTTGTCAATCAAAACCTACTTGTCATCCTGAAGCGCTGTCAGTAATATGTGCGCCCTGTCGAGGGGGTCGTTAGCTCAGTGGTAGAGCAGTTGGCTTTTAACCAATTGGTCGTAGGTTCGAATCCTACACGACCCACCATC
>NZ_FQUJ01000003.1:147438-206804 GCF_900128925.1 Modicisalibacter ilicicola DSM 19980 | reverse complement strand
GCGGGTCGTTAGCTCAGTGGTAGAGCAGTTGGCTTTTAACCAATTGGTCGTAGGTTCGAATCCTACACGACCCACCAAGCTCCGGCGCCCTCGCATTCTCGAATGCGGGGGCGTTTTGCTTACGTCAGGGAGCATTTTCACGTTAGACTTGTCGAAATTCGTGAATTGGGTGCGTCGCCCGGCGAAGAGATCGCCGACATCGCGGCGCTTCTAAGAGCCCGTTCAGGATCGTTACGAACGAAGGCGAGACAAGGCGGAAATGATCGAAAGAGCGGAGTTTACGAGTTGTAAATGAGTATCTTGACCGGGCTCGCGCACGAGAGCAGTTCCAACGCCGTATCGCCGTCAGTGCAGTAGATCATGAGCTGGCTTTGAAATGCAGGGGGATTCCCTGCCGAAAGAGTGATAGACACGATGACGATCATGACGCCTCGCGCGAGAGTGCAGGAGCACTTGGCTCGCGCCTACTGCCCTACCCGAATTCCTGCCGAAGACGAAGCCCGCATCGACGAGATCAAGCGCTTGCTGGAAGAGCGCAACGCGGTGCTCGTCGCTCACTACTATACCGACGATGCCATTCAGCAGCTGGCCGAGGAGACCGGCGGTTGCGTGTCGGATTCCCTCGAGATGGCGCGCTTCGGCGCACGCCACGAGGCCTCGACCCTGGTGGTGGCCGGCGTGCGCTTCATGGGCGAGACCGCCAAGATTCTCTCCCCCGAGAAACGCGTGCTGATGCCGACCCTCGAGGCCACCTGCTCCCTGGATATCGGTTGCCCGGCGGACGAGTTCGCTGCCTTCTGCGATGCGCACCCGGACCGCACCGTGGTGGTCTACGCCAACACCTCGGCGGCGGTGAAGGCGCGGGCCGACTGGGTGGTGACTTCCTCCATCGCCGTTGACGTGATCGAGCACCTGCACACCAGGGGCGAGAAGATCCTGTGGGCGCCGGACAAGCACCTGGGCGGCTACATTCAGAAGAAGACCGGTGCCGACATGCTGCTCTGGGACGGGGCCTGCATCGTCCACGAGGAGTTCAAGGCCAAGGGGGTCGATGACCTCAGGTCGATCTACCCGGATGCCGCGGTACTGGTGCACCCCGAGTCGCCGGCCAGCGTGGTGGAAGTCGCCGACGTGGTGGGCTCCACCTCGCAGCTGATCAATGCGGCACGCGAGTTGCCCCAGCAGGAGATGATCGTCGCCACGGATCGCGGCATCTTCTTCAAGATGCAGCAGGCAGTGCCAGAGAAGACGCTCTTCGAGGCGCCCACCGCCGGCAACGGCGCGACCTGCAAGAGCTGCGCGCACTGCCCGTGGATGGCGATGAACGCCCTCGACAACCTGGCGGGTGCCTTGCGCGATCACAGCGGCGAGATCTTCGTCGATGCCGAACTGCGTCGGCGTGCGCTGAAGCCGCTGGAACGGATGCTCAACTTCAAGCGCTGAGACGTCGCACGACGCCTCGCGGGTCATGTCGGCAAGGCGTTCTTGCATCGCTCAAAGTTGCTGTAGCGCGTCGCGATACTCCAGATACTCCTCGCGGCGCTGCTCGATGCGGCTGATCATGCCGAAGTCGTCGTCACGCCTGGCGACATCCTCGGCCACCTCGAGCTGACGAATGGCGCGGTCGATGCGCCCGGTGAGCTGCAGCTGCTCGGCGCGGGCCAGGTGACCCCAGACCTCATGGCCCGAGCGCCCGGCCGACTCGGCCAGCAGGGTGAAGACCTGCGGATCTTCCGGAGCTTGCTGGCTGAGCTCGCGGAGCACATCGAAGGCCTGGTTCGGGTCGTTCTGCAGTAGGATCTCGGCCTGCAACAGTCTGGCCGGGAAGTAGTCCGGCGCGAGTCGAAGAATGCGCTGGACCCGCGCCAGGGCGGCGTCCCGGCGTCCTGCGTCCAGGGCGATATCGGCGGCGCTGGCCGGTATCAGCGAGAGGTCGGGGAGCTCTCGAGCCAGGCTGTCGAGGCTATCGAGGGCCGCGTCGGTGCGGTTCTGCTCGGCAGCGATGAGGGCCTCCAGGTAGCGCAGGGCAGCCGCGGGGGGATCGTCCTGTCGCAATTGCGTCATGGCCTGGGCCGGGTGGCTTCGGTTCAGTTCGAGAAGGGCCCGGGCGCGAATCATGGCATAGGTCGGGTCGTCCCGGTGCGTGTCGCGTGGCGTGAGCTGGTCGGCCCGCCCCTGGGTATCGCTGATGCGCGACTGCGTCACCGGGTGGGTCAGCAGGAACTCCGGTGGGTTGCCGCCCTGGAGGCTGGTCAGGCGCTGCATGGCCCGGAACATGGCAGGCATGGCCTGGGGGTCGAAGCCGGCGTCCGCCATGGCGTCGAGGCCGACCCGGTCGGCTTCCTGCTCGAAACGCCGTGAATAGGCCAGCTGGTCCTGGATGAAGGCGGCCTGGGAGCCCGCCATGGCCGCGAGGCCGGCATTGCCGCCACCGCCTGCGGCGATCACCATGCCTGCCAGCATGGCGGCCATGGTGGGGAGTTGGGTTTCCTCGACCCGCTCCATGCGTCGTGCGAAGTGGCGCTGGGAGAGGTGCCCCAGTTCGTGGGCCAGCACCGAGGCAAAGGCGTCCTCGCTGGCGGCGAAGGAGAACAGTCCCGAGTTGACGCCGACGATGCCTCCCGGGACGGCAAAGGCATTGAGCAGTCGGCTGTCGACCAGGGTGACGATCACGTGCGTATCGCCGAGGTCGCTGTAGGGCAGCAGGCGCGCCAGGACCGACTCCACGTAGCGTTGTGCGATGGGATCCTGCCAGGCCGCGGTCTGGGCACGAAACTGGCGTAGCCAGGCACGACCGAGACGATGCTCCTGGTCGGTGGAGACGCTACTCCCGCCGCTGCCCAGGGAGGGCAGGCCGTAATCGTCGGCGAGTAGCGGTGCCGAAGGAGCGGCGAATGTCAGGGCGCCGACCAGCACCGAGATTGTCACAGAACGCAGCATGGCTATCCTCGCGATCGGGTAGCGCCAGTATCGGCCTCCCTTCTCGACATTGATTCGAGAAACAAAGTGCCTTTAAATCGAAACGATTTTCTATTTTCACGGGAGATGACATGGCTCTGCAACCTGACGATGTGCTCGATGCGCGCGGCCTGCATTGCCCGCTGCCGCTGCTCAAGGCGAAGCAGGCCTTGGCCCGTCTCGACACCGGCGCCGTGCTTTACGTGATGGCGACGGACCCGGGGTCCTGGAAGGACTTCGAAACCTTCGTCGGCCAGAGCAACGACGTCGAGCTGGTTTCCCGCGAGGAAGCCGAGGACGAATACCGTTACTGGATTCGCAAGGGTGCCGCCGTTACATGAAGATGAAGGAGGTCCTGAGAACCTGGGCCGAACGCTACTTCTCCGACGAGGAGGCGGTGGTCCTGTTGCTGGTGCTGATCCTGGGCTTCGCCATCGTGATCTGGCTGGGCAAGATGCTGGCCCCCTTCTTCACCGCCCTGATCATCGCCTTCCTGTTGCAGGGGATCGTCGGCTGGCTGGAGCGTCGCGGGATTCCTCGCCTGTTGTCGGTGCTGACGGTTTTCCTGATCTTCATGGGCACCCTGCTGGCCCTGGCGCTCGTGGTGATGCCGCTGGTCTGGAACCAGCTGGTCGAGCTGGTCCAGGAGACTCCGCGGATGTTCGCGCGAGTGCAGCAGCTGCTCGATGGCTTGCAGGCGCGCTATCCCACGCTGGTCACGCCGGATCAGATCCAGGCCTGGATCGCCACGGCGGGGCGCGAGGCCACCCAGCTGGGCCAGCGGGCGTTGACGCTCTCGCTGGCCTCCCTGGGGAACCTGCTGGGCCTGATCATCTATCTGGTGCTGGTGCCAATCCTGGTGTTCTTCCTGCTCAAGGATCGGGAGTCGCTCACCCGCTTCCTGCTTTCGCTGCTGCCGCAAAAACGCACCCTGATGACCGTCGTCTGGCACGAGATGGATCACCAGATCGCCAACTACGTGCGCGGCAAGGTGATCGAGATCTTCATCGTGGGCGTTGCGGCCTATGTCACGTTCTGGTTCTTCGGGCTGCCCTACACGGCCTTGCTGGGCCTGACGGTCGGGCTCTCGGTGCTGGTACCCTACATCGGGGCGGCGATCGCGACGATCCCCGTGGCGGCGGTGGCGGGTTTCCATTTCGGCATCAGCGACGAGTTCCTCTACGTGATCATCGCCTATGGGGTGCTGCAGGCGCTGGATGGCAACGTGCTGGTACCGGTGCTGTTTTCCGAGGCGGTCAACCTGCATCCGGTATCGATCATTCTTGCGGTCCTGTTCTTCGGCGGGATCTGGGGATTCTGGGGCATCTTCTTTGCCATTCCCTTGGCCACGCTGATGAAGGCGCTGGTGCGGGCCTGGCCCCGCACCGTGGGGCAGCGAGGCCAGCCTGTTCGCCAGGTCGATCTCGAAAACTGACATCACCTGGCCGCATGGAGCTCCCGGGCCGCTTCGAGCACCTCCTCGGCGTGCCCCGGGACCTTCACGCCGCGCCACTCCCGGGCCAGCTTGCCCTCCCTGTCGATCAGGAAGGTACTGCGCTCGACACCTAGATGCTCCTTGCCGTACATCTTCTTGAGCTTGATGACGTCGAACAGTCGACACAGCGATTCGTCCTTGTCGGAGATCAGCTCGAAGTTGAACTCCTGCTTGGCCTTGAAGTTCTCGTGGGCACGCAGACCGTCCCGGGAGACCCCGAAGACCCGCGTATCGACCTCGTCGAAGGCCGCCTTGCGATCGCGGAAATCGCCGCCTTCGGTGGTGCATCCCGGGGTGCTGTCCTTGGGATAGAAATAGATGACCACCTGCTTGCCCCGAAGCTGCGAAAGGGTGACGGTGGTGTCGCCGGTGGCCTGGGCGGTGAAATCGGGGACCGGTTGGCCGACGTTGATGCTCATGAGGTACTCCTTGCGGGTGGCAGAAAAGGTATCGAAGAGAGTATACGCAAGCACGCTCGGGCACCTGTACAGGCTTTCTTCGCCTGAGTACCATTTGCCCCTCGAACAGCGTGTCGAACGCAGCGGCCGTGACAGCCCCCATGACCTCGCCGAGGTGAGGTAACATGGCGGCTGGTCGCAGCATGGCCAAGGGCGGTTTCACAAGAGGACACCCCGAATGATCACAGGCAGCATCGTCGCGTTGGCGACGCCGATGAAGGTTTCCGGCGAGATCGACTGGGAGGCCCTGCGCCACCTGGTGGGCTTTCATCTCGACCACGGTACCGATGCCATCGTTGCCGCCGGCACGACCGGCGAGCCCACCACCATGTCCTTCGCCGAGCATTTCGATGTCATCCGTACCATCGTCGAGGAAGTGGCGGGTCGCATCCCGGTGATTGCCGGCACCGGCGCCAATGCCACCTCCGAGGCCGTCGAGCTGGCTCGCTACGCCCGGGAAGTGGGGGCCGACTACTGTCTGTCCGTCTGTCCCTACTACAACAAGCCGACCCAGGAAGGGCTGTTCCAGCACTTCAAGGCGGTGGCCGAAGGGGGTGACTTGCCGGTGATCCTCTACAACGTGCCCGGTCGCACCTGTTCGGATCTCTACAACGAGACGGTCTTCCGGCTGGCGGAGGTGCCCAACATCATCGGCCTCAAGGACGCCACCGGCAACCTGGAACGCGCCGAGGATCTCATCGAGCGTCTCAAGGGCAGCGACTTCGCCCTCTATTCCGGTGACGATCCCACCGCCTGCGAGTTCATGCTGATGGGCGGGCATGGCGACATATCGGTGACCGCCAACGTGGCACCCCGGGCGATGCACGAACTGTGCCAGGCCGCCGTGGCCGGCGACAGCGACAAGGCCCACCAGATCAATACGCGCCTGATGCCGCTGCATACCGCCCTCGGGGTCGAAGCCAACCCGATTCCAGCGAAATGGGCGCTCAACCGCATGGGCTATGCCGAAAAGGGTATTCGCCTGCCGTTGACCTGGCTCTCCGAGAAATATCACGCCACCGTCGATGAGGCCCTGCAGCTTGCCGGCGTGCTGGAAGAGTGACACCGCGCCGTGGCATCCAGGCAAGGCCTTGCAGGCCTTGTCGACCGCGCCCCCAAGAAAAGGTAGATGCATGAACCCCGTCTTCAAGTGGATACCGCTGGCCGTCGCGTTCGCCCTGGCGGCAAGCGGCTGCAGCCGCAGTGGCTATTACTACGATCGCAACGAGGAGTATCGCGAGGCCGAGCTGGCCGAGCCGTTGCAACTGCCCGAGACGCGTCGGGCCAGCCGCTACCAAGATGCCATGCCGGTCCCGCCGGCCAGCAACGACTTTCTGGCCGAGGGTGAGTTCGAGGCCCCGCGCCCCCAACCGCTGGCGGGCAGCCGCCAGGGCGAGCAGGCCTTCATCGAGGAGCGTGAGGCCGGTGCGGACCGCTGGTTGCTGGTCAACGCCGCTCCGGCCGCCATCTGGCCGAGGCTGCAGGCCTTCGTCGATCAGCGTGGGCTCGCTACCCAGGCGCTGGACGCCTCCAGTGGTCGCATCGTCACCGACCAGGCCACCCTCAGCGTACGCCAGGGGCTGCGTGGCAACACCAGCGAAGTGCGCTGCGAAAACGCTGCGGGTGTCCACTATGCCCAATGTCTGTCGGCCTTGAACGACTACCTGGCGTCCTTCGGCGAGCAGGAGCAGAGTGTCTCTCTGGCGGCCCAGAACCTGTCCCGGGATGATCGCGTGCGACTCGAGAATGCCGGTGGCGAATGGCAACTGCTCATGGCGCTGGGCTTCGATCGCGCCTGGTCGGAACTCTTCTACCAGCTCGAGAACAACTTCGCGGGCGAGGGTCGCCGGTTGCTCGACCAGAATCGCAGCCGTGGCGAGTTCCTGGTCGAGTATACTCCGCGCGGCGAGGAAGGCGGTTTCTTGGGTCTGTTCGGCGATGACGCGGAAACGCGGCGCTACCGGCTCGAGGTCGACGAACCCGGGCAGGGGACGACGCGAGTGCGCGTCGCGGCAGCGGACGAAGCGCCACTGAGCGGCAGCGACGCCCGGGAGCTGCTCGATACGCTGGCCGCCACCCTGCGCTGATGGGAACGCCACAGCCTGCCCGAGCCGGGGGGCAGCAGCTGCGCTTTGCCTCATTGGGCAGCGGCAGCAAGGGCAACGCAACCCTGGTCAGCGATGGCGAGACGCATATCCTCATCGACTGCGGTTTCGGCCTGCGGGAAACCGAGGCGCGTCTGGCCCGGCAAGGGTTGCACCCCCGACAACTGGCGGCGGTGCTGGTCACTCACGAGCATGGCGACCATATCCGGGGCGTCGGCGCCCTGGCGCGGCGTCACGGTCTGCCGGTCTATCTGAGTGCCGGCACCTGGCTCTCCGGGCGACTCGGTGACGTGCCCCGGCATCGGTTGATCACGCCCCAGACACGTTTCGCGATCGAAGGGCTGGAGATCGACCCGGTGACCGTGCCTCACGATGCCCGGGAGCCGGTGCAGTTCCGTATCGACGCCTGGGGGCGGCGGCTCGGGGTATTGACCGATCTGGGCCATCCCAGCGCCCACGTGACAAAGGCTTTCCGGGGCTGCGATGCGCTCATTCTGGAGTGCAATCATGACCCGGGGATGCTTGCCGAGGGGCCTTACCCGCCGCATCTCAAGCGCCGTGTCGGCGGCGACTGGGGGCATCTGGCCAATGGCCAGGCCCATGCGCTGTTGCGTCAGGTGGGACTGGACCGCCTGCAGCATATCGTCTGCTCGCATATATCCGAGCAGAACAACCGCCCCGAGCTGGCCCGGGAGACCCTCGACCCGCTGCTCGATGGCGACGAGAGGCGACTGGTCGTCGCCGCCCAGGACAAGGGAATCGATTGGCAATTCATTGCCTGAAGCGCGATCTTTTATGCCTGACCCAGGTGTTCCTTCCATCCACGACGTACCCTTTCGGAGACCCCCATGGAAAAACGCGACGCGCTGTATGCCGGTAAGGCCAAGTCCGTCTACCGCACCGACGATCCCGGTCGCTTGATCCTGCACTTTCGCGACGACACCAGCGCCTTCGACGGCAAGAGGAAGGAAGCCCTGGCGCGCAAGGGCATGGTCAACAACAAGTTCAATGCCTTCATCATGGGCAAGCTCGAAGAGGCGGGCATCCCCACCCATTTCGAGAAGCTGCTGTCGGATACCGAATGCGTGGTCAAGAAGCTCGACATGATCCCGGTGGAATGCGTGGTGCGCAATCTCGCCGCCGGCGGCCTGGTGCGTCGTCTTGGCGTGGAGGAGGGTATCGTGCTCGATCCACCGACCTACGAACTGTTTCTCAAGAACGACGACAAGGGCGACCCGATGATCAACGAGTCCCTGGCCGAGACCTTCGGCTGGGCGACACCGGCGCAGCTCGAGCGCATGAAGGCGCTGACCTTCCGGGTCAACGACGTGCTCAAGAATCTGTTCCTCGAGGGCGGCATGCTGCTGGTCGACTACAAGCTCGAGTTCGGCATGGTCGATGGCGAGGTGGTGCTGGGCGACGAGTTCTCGCCGGATGGCTGCCGGCTTTGGGACGCCAGGACTCGCGAGAAGATGGACAAGGACCGCTTTCGCCAGGGGTTGGGCGGCGTCATCGAGGCCTACGAGGAAGTGGGCCGGCGACTGGGCATCGATTTCGCCTGAGCGCTACGGCCGGGGTCGGGCGATTTCCAGCACCCTCATGACGAGGGTGTCGCTCGCTCTGGCCTCGGCACGAAAACGCACATCGACATCACGCAGGCGTACGCCGTAGACCCGCTCGTCGGCGACGTCGCCGCGATAGGCCGGGCGCGGGTCCTGGGCCAGTACCTGGATGATCAGCTCGCGCAGCGAGTCGCGGTCGGGGCGCCGGGCGAGAGCCGCCTCGGCCTCCGGCGAGAAGTCGACGGGGTGGCTCGGCGGCGCCGCCGGCGCGAAGCCGGCGTCGGCATCGGGGCGCGATTCCGCCCAGGGCAGGTAGGGCTTGATGTCCAGCACCGGGGTGCCGTCGATGAGGTCGTGGCCGCGCAGGTACAGGCGCACGCCGGCATCGATCTCGATGCTTTCCAGCTCCACCAGCGAGAGGCCCAGGCGATTGGGGCGGTGGGTACTGCGGGTGGCGAAGACGCCGGTTCGGGCATTGCCCCCCAGGCGCGGCGGCCTCACCAGCGCCGTCCAGCGTTTCGGGCTACGATGAAAGACGAAGGTCAGCCACAGATGACTGACCCGCTCGAGGCCTCGCACCGCATGGGGGTCGTCGAACGGCGGCAGCAGATGCAGCACCGCTCTTCCGGCGGGGGCTAGCCCGGGTTGACGGGGTACGCCGAACTTGTCGGGGTAGTCGCTGGCGATACGCCCGATGGGTGTCAGGGTGAAGGCGACCTCATGAAGAAGGTCTGAAGCGTGGTCGGTCATGGCACCATTATGCCGTGGGTGGACTCTTTTTTCTTGGCAAGAGGCATGAAGTGATCGATCTGGAAAAACTGGCCCGCGACCGCCGGGAACGTCTCGGTGCCCCTGGGGCGCGCTTCGAAGTCCCGACAGGAGACCGGGTGACATGATTCGCGCCATCGTCATGGATATCGAGGGCACCACCGGCTCGATCCGCTTCGGGCGTGATGTGTTGTTTCCCTATGCCCGTCGTCGCATGGCGGCGTTCGTTCGCCAGCGCGGGGAGGACCCGGCAGTGGCTGACCAGCTCGCCGCGACGCGTGAACTGGCCGGCGAGCCCGAGGCCGACCGGGAGCGGTTGGTCGCGATCCTCGACGAGTGGATCGCGGCGGATCGCCGGGTCACGCCGCTCAAGGCACTGCAGGGCATGATCTGGGAAGAGGGGTACCGTCGGGGAGACTTGACCGGCCATGTCTATCCCGATGCCGTCGAAGGCATGAAGGCATGGCACGCCGCCGGCATCCCGCTCTACATCTTTTCGTCCGGATCGGCCAGGGCGCAGAAGCTGCTGTTCGCCCATTCCGAGGCGGGGGATCTCACGCCACTGCTGACCGATTACTTCGACACCACCACCGGCCCCAAGAAGGAGGCCGAGAGCTATCGACGCATTGCGGCGCATCTGGGGCTGGCCGGTCACGAGATCCTCTTCCTGTCGGACGTGGTCGATGAACTCGATGCCGCTGCGGCGGCGGACTTCCACACCACGCAGCTGGTGCGCGAGGCAGGCATGATCACCGGTGACCATCCGGTGGCGGCAAGCTTCACGGCTGTAAGGCTCCCCGAGTCATGAACAGCATGCTCGATCGTGTGATCTTTCGCGTGGCCGTGCCGGGCGATGCGGCGGACCAGGGAGAAGTATTCCATCACGCCGTCATGCAGGGGGCGGCAGGACACTACACTCTGGCACAGCGGGAGGCCTGGGCCTCGGCGTTGCCCCGGGAAGCCAGTGCCTGGGCGACCCGACAACTGTTCTACCCGACCCTGGTCGCGGTCTGCGACAGACATTGCGTCGGCTTCGTCGAGCTCGATAGGGAGGGGGAGCGCATCGAGACGCTGTACGTCTGGCCCTCCCTGGCCCGGCGGGGCATCGGGTCACGTCTGCTGAGCTACGCCGAACAGGCGATGCGCGAGGAAGGGGTTTCCATGCTGCGCATCGAGGCCAGCCTGATGCTGTGGGCGGGCCTTGAGAGCCGCGGCTGGAGGCGCATCGGCGAAGAGTGGGTCGAGCGCCAGGGGCAGCGCCTGATCCGGGTGCGGATGGAGAAATCGCTGAGCAACTCTGAACCCTAGCGGGAATCGACCTGGATGACCCGCATCGACAGATCGATGGCCTTGACGTCCTTGGTCAGCGCGCCGATCGAGATGCAGTCCACGCCGGTGGCGGCGATCGCTTCCAGGGTCGTCTCGCTGACGTTGCCCGACGCCTCCAGGGTGGCCCGTCTGGCGGTGATGCGCACCGCCTCGCGCAGCTCCTCCAGCGAGAAGTTGTCAAGCATCACGATGTCGGTTCCGGCTTCGAGGGCCTGTTCGAGCTCCTCGAGATTCTCCACTTCCACCTCCACCGGCAGGTCTCTGGCGATGTTGCGCGCTTCCTTGACCGCGGCGGCGATGCTGCCACAGGCGGCGATATGGTTTTCCTTGATCAAAAAGGCGTCGTACAGGCCGATGCGGTGGTTGTGACCGCCCCCGCAGGTGACCGCGTACTTCTGGGCAAGACGCAGCCCCGGCAGCGTCTTGCGGGTGTCCAGCAGGCGCACGCCGCTGTCGGCGACACGCTGCACGTAATGACGCGTACGCGTCGCGGTGCCCGAGAGCGTCTGCAGCAGGTTGAGGGCGGCGCGTTCGCCGGTCAGCAGGCTGCGTGCCGGGCCTTCGAGCTCGAGGAAGACGTGGTCGGCGCTCAGGGAGTCGCCGTCGGCGGCATGCCAGGTCAGGTTGACCCGGGCGTCGAGACGCCGGTAGAGCTCGTCGACCCAGGCCACGCCGCAGAGCACGGCGTCTTCCCGGGAAATGACCCTTGCCCTGGCCCACTGGCGCTCGGGAATCAGTTGCGCCGTGATGTCGCCCGGACCGACATCTTCCGCCAGCAGATGCGCGGCACTGGTGCGGATCTCTTCAGCGAGTGCTTCGTAATAGTGCATGGGGACCTTGCTCCAGCATGTGCGACAATGGCCACCAGTATAAAGAAAGCCACCGGCATACGGCAGGGGAGAGCCTTCATGCGGATCGAAGCGCATTGGCTGCGGGAGGCCAGGCGAGTGCCATCGCCCAATTTCAACGAGCGACCCGACGACGAGATATCGGCCCTGGTATTGCATTCCATCAGCCTGCCGCCCGGGCGTTTCGGCGGTGACGCCATCGAGCGCCTGTTCACCAATTCCCTTGATCTTTCGGCCCATTCCTACTTTGCTAACCTCGAAGGCTTGAGAGTCTCGGCTCATCTCTTGATTCGCCGGGACGGTGAGCCGGTGCAGTTCGTGCCCTTCGACAAGCGCGCCTGGCATGCGGGCCGATCGCACTGGTGGGATAACGGGAGCGTGCGCAGTGGACTCAACGACTTCAGCATCGGGATCGAGCTCGAGGGGGACGAGGTCTCGCCATATCGGGAGCGTCAGTATCTCACCCTGAGTCGCTGCATCCGGGCGCTGGCGAGGGCCTATCCAGGCATCACGGCAAGGCGTATCACCAGCCATGCGCACATAGCGCCGCTGCGCAAGAGCGACCCGGGGCCAGCCTTCGATTGGGCTTATCTACGCCAATCCCTGTTGCGCGATCGGTGATCGTGTAGCTGGATTACATGACGTACGACTTCTGTCGAGGGGTGAGCCGTGTTCCGCAAATGCTCATGGTGCCGTGCAACAAGCTGTTTGGAAATAATTTCCACATTGCTTTCAATTGGCAGAGGGGGTGCTTTACGGTATCTTCGTCGCCAACGTTGGTGCATTCGTGGTGCACCTTTGTAAATAAATTACACGAGGCTTTCGGCGACGTCCCGGCGACATGGGGCTATACCGAAAAGCATCATGGCCCTTTTCGACAAGAGCAAGGGCGGCTGACATCACATCGTCATTCGGAGAGACGTCTATGAGTCTGGAGGCAAGAGAAGATATCGATCCGACCGAAACCGCGGAATGGTTGGAATCCCTGGAGTCGGTCCTGGATCATGAGGGCGAGGAACGCGCCCAGCACCTGTTGAGCCGTTTGGCCGACCGTCTGCGCCGTGACGGTGTGAAGGTGCCTTTCTCGGTGACGACTCCCCATCGCAACAGCATCCCCGTGCATCGCGAGGCGCGCATGCCCGGGGACATGTTCATGGAGCGACGCATCCGTTCGTTGATCCGCTGGAACATGGCCGCTCAGGTCATCCGTACCAACAAGAAGCACAAGGGCCTCGGCGGCCACCTGGCCAGCTACATGTCGAGCGCGACCCTCTACGAGGTAGGTTTCAATCACTTCTTCCGTGCCGCCAACGGCGATTTCAAGGGCGACATGGTCTACATCCAGGGCCACAGCTCGCCGGGCATCTACGCGCGCTCCTTCCTGGAGGGGCGCCTGACCCAGGAGCAGATGGACAAGTTCCGCCAGGAGGTCGACGGCGACGGGCTCTCCTCCTATCCGCACCCCTGGTTGATGCCGGACTACTGGCAGTTCCCCACGGTTTCCATGGGCATCGGCCCGATCACCGCGATCTACCAGGCCCACGTCATGAAGTACCTGGACGCGCGTGGCCTGCAGCCGATGCAGGATCGCAAGATCTGGGCCTTCCTGGGGGATGGCGAATGTGACGAGCCGGAGTCCCTGGGTGCCCTGCACCTGGCGAGCCGCGAGAAACTCGACAACCTGATCTTCGTCGTCAACTGCAACCTGCAGCGTCTCGACGGCCCGGTGCGCGGCAACTCTCGGGTCATGGACGAGCTCGAGGGCGTGTTCCGCGGCGCCGGCTGGAATGTCATCAAGGTGGTCTGGGGCCGGCTTTGGGACCCGCTGTTCGAGCAGGACAAGAAGGGCGTCCTGCAAAAGCTCATGGACGAGACCGTCGACGGCGAGTACCAGAACTGCAAGGCCCAGGGCGGTGCCTACACCCGCGAGAACTTCTTCGGCAAGTATCCCGAGACCAAGGCCATGGTCGAGGACATGACCGACGAGGACATCTGGAAGCTAAACCGCGGGGGGCACGACCCGCACAAGGTCTACGCGGCCTATCACGAGGCGGTCAACAACGCCAACGAGCGTCCCACCGTGGTGCTGGCGCACACCGTCAAGGGCTACGGCATGGGCGGCGGCTCGGGTGAGGCCGACATGGAGGCCCACCAGATCAAGTCGATGGATACCGAGGCGCTCAAGAAGTTCCGCGACCGCTTCAGTATCCCGATCACCGACGAGCAGCTCGACAGCGGCGACATGCCGTACTACAAGCCGGCGGACGACAGCCCGGAAATCAAGTACATGCACCGTCGCCGCGAAGAGCTCGGCGGCTACCTGCCGGCGCGCAAGAGCGACTTCGAGGCCATCGAGATCCCCGGGCTCGACGACAAGATGTTCGCGAGCCAGACCAAGGGCACCGGCGACCGGGAAGTCTCCACCACCATGTCCTTCGTGCGCATCCTGAACGGCCTGGTCAAGAACAAGCGCTTCGGCAAGCAGGTCGTGCCCATCGTGCCCGACGAGGCGCGCACCTTCGGCATGGAGGGCATGTTCCGCCAGCTTGGCATCTACACCTCCGAGGGCCAGAAGTACGAGCCCATGGATGCCGGGCAGATCATGTACTACCGCGAGGACAAGGCCGGCCAGATTCTCGAGGAAGGCATCACCGAGGCGGGCGCCATGTCGGCGTGGATCGCCGCGGCGACCTCCTACGCCAACAACCACCTGCCATTGCTGCCCTTCTACATCTACTACTCGATGTTCGGCTTCCAGCGCATCGGTGACCTGGCCTGGGCCGCCGGCGACATGCAGGCCCGTGGCTTCATGATGGGGGGTACCGCGGGGCGCACGCCGCTGAACGGCGAAGGCTTGCAGCACCAGGATGGCCATAGCCATATCCTGGCCTCGACCATCCCCAACTGCCGCAGCTACGACCCGACCTACGGCCACGAACTGGCAGTGATCATCCAGGACGGCCTGAAGCGGATGTATCAGGACAAGGAGAACTGCTTCTACTACATCACCCTGATGAACGAGAACTACCAGCATCCCGAGATGCAGGAGGGCACCGAGCAGGACATCATCAAGGGCATGTACCTGCTGCGCGAGGTAACGGGCAAGAAGGGCAAGGGCCACGTGCAGCTGATGGGGTCCGGGACCATCCTGCGCGAGGTAGAGGCCGCCGCCGAGATTCTCAAGGAAGAATATGGCGTGGGTTCCGACATCTGGAGCGTGACCAGCTTCAACGAACTGCGTCGCGAGGCCCTGGAAGTCGATCGCCAGGCGTTCCTCAAGCCCGACGACGAGCCGGGCAAGCCTCATGTCACGCGCTGCCTGGAGGGTCGCAAGGGGCCGGCCATCGCCTCCACCGACTACATGAAGCTGTTTGCCGATCAGGTGCGCGCCTGGGTGCCCACCGACTATCACGTGCTCGGCACCGACGGCTACGGTCGTTCGGACACCCGTGAGAAGCTGCGCCACTTCTTCGAGGTCGACCGCTACTTCGTCACCGTGGCGGCACTCAAGGCGCTGGCCGAGCGTGGCGAGATCGAGCGCAAGGTCGTGACGGATGCCCTCAAGAAGTACGGCATCGATCCGAACAAGCCCAATCCGCTGGTCTCTTGAGGCAGCGGTGACTGGCTTGGCGGCAGGACGGGCTACGCTAGAAGGGAAAGTGGCCCGACTGCCCCAAGTACGAATTGCGCCTGCGGCGAGCACGATAAGAAAGGAGCGCGACCTTGAGTAGCGAAATCATCAAAGTTCCCGACATCGGCGACAGCACCGACGTCGAAATCATCGAGATTGCGGTCTCCGAGGGTGATGTCATCGAACCCGAGGACACCATGATCACCCTCGAATCCGACAAGGCCAGCATGGACGTGCCGGCGCCCAAGGGCGGCAAGGTGGTCAAGGTGCTGGTCAAGGAGGGCGACACGGTCTCCGAGGGTGATGATATCCTCGAACTGGAAACCGAAGGCGGGGGTGACACCGAGTCCGACCAGGGCGACGAGGACGCTTCCGAGAAGTCGTCCAGCAAGCAGGACGCCAAGGAAGAGGAGTCGGCGGCCAAGAAGGAGGACGAGAAGCCGTCCAGGAAGAAGTCGTCGGGCGGCGGCAAGCGCACCGTCGAGGTCAAGGTGCCGGACATCGGCGACAGCACCGACGTGGAAATCATCGAGGTGGCGGTTTCCGAAGGGGACGAGATCAGCGAGGAAGACCCCCTGATCACCCTGGAGTCCGACAAGGCCAGCATGGACGTGCCCAGTCCCTACAGCGGCAAGCTCGTTTCCCTGGCGATCAAGGAAGGCGATACGGTCTCCGAGGGTGACCTGATCGGCACCATGGAGATCGCCGGCGAGGGCGACGAAGGTGACGACGGGGAGGACGGTGCCGAGAAAGAGACTGAACAGGCGTCGGCAGAGGCAAGCGATGACAGTGCCGAGGACGACGAGGGCGAGCAGGAGGATGCCAGCGGCGGAGAGCCCGAGCGCAAGGAGATTCGCGTGCCGGACCTCAGCGGCAGCGAAAACGTCCCGATCATCGAGATGGCCGTGGCCGAGGGCGACGAGGTCAACGAGGAGGACCCGCTGATCACCCTGGAGTCCGACAAGGCTTCCATGGATGTGCCCAGCCCCTACAAGGGCAAGCTCGTCGAGCTGGCGGTCAAGGAAGGCGATACCGTCTCCGAGGGGGACCTGATCGGCTACATGGAGGTGGCCTCCGAGGGCAAGGCCAAGCCGAAGAAGGCGGCGCAGTCCGACCAGAAGACGGCCACGTCCGAAAAATCCGAAAAGTCCGAGAAGCGCAAGGGCGACGAGGCCTCCAAGCCGAGTGCTCCTGCGACGCCGAGCCCGGAAGCGCAGATGGCCGAACAGAAGCCGCGCGAAGGCAAGCTGGTGCATGCCGGCCCGGCGGTACGCATGCTGGCACGAGAGCTGGGGGTCGATCTGACCCAGGTGACGCCCAGCGGGCCCAGGGAGCGGGTGCTCAAGGAGGACGTCCACGCCTACGTCAAGCAGGCGATGAAGCGTCAGGGCGAGGCGCCGGCGGCTGGCGCTGCCGCCGCCTCGGGCGGTGCGGGCATTCCGCCGGTACCTGCCGTCGACTTCAGCCAGTTCGGCGAGGTCGAGGAGCAGCCGATGGGACGTCTGCTCAAGCTGGGGGCCGACAACCTGCACCGCAGCTGGCTGAACGTGCCGCATGTAACCCAGTTCGACAAGGCCGACATCACCGAGCTGGAAGCCTTCCGCAAGTCGATGAAGGCCGAAGCCGAAGCCCAGGGGGCCAAGCTCACGCCGTTGCCGTTCCTGATCAAGGCCTGCGCCTATGCCTTGCGCCAGTATCCGCAGTTCAACGTCAGCCTGCATCCCGACGGCGACAAGCTGATCTGGAAGAAATACGTGCACATCGGGGTCGCCGTGGACACCCCGAACGGGCTGATGGTGCCGGTGATCCGTGACGCCGACAAGAAGTCGCTGATCGATCTGGCCAAGGAGTCCGTGGAGCTGGCCAAGAAGGCCCAGTCCAAGAAGCTCAAGCGCGAGGAGATGCAGGGCGGGTGCTTCACCATCTCGAGCCTGGGCTCGATCGGCGGGACGGCCTTCACGCCGATCGTCAACGCCCCGGAAGTGGCCATCCTGGGCATTTCCAAGTCCCAGATGGAGCCGGTCTGGAACGGTCAGGAGTTCGCCCCGCGGCTGATGATGCCGCTATGCCTCTCCTATGACCACCGGGCGGTCAATGGTGCTGATGCGGCGCGCTTCACCGCCCTGCTCGGGCAGCTGTTGAGCGATATCCGTCGGTTGTTGATGTAAGCGCCGACACCCCCGGCTAAGGAATTGCTGAATAAATCGCCGAGCGAAATGAAGTGCAAGGCGCACGGAGCGCAGAAAACGAGACATAACATGGGGTTAGGCGAGTTTTCGAGCACCGCGCAACGCAGTAATTCGTTCGTGTAGGCATTTATGCAGTGATTCCCTAAGGCGGCCTCGCAAGGCCGCCTTTTTGTTGGGTGTCATCCAGGCAGACCAAAGTGTTAATGGCACGCCCGATGGCGGGCGCTACAGTGAGTAACATGGACCGACGCGATCCCTGCGACGATCGTGTGCTTGTCTGGCTGCCGGGGCCCGAGTATCGTCGCTCGTCATGTTACGCCGCTAACAACTCAAGACTCGAAAAACTCAAGGAGCAGCACCGATGCGTTTGATTCTCTTGGGGCCCCCGGGCGCCGGCAAGGGCACCCAGGCCCAGTTCATCTGTGATCACTTCGGCATCCCCCAGATTTCCACGGGCGACATGCTGCGTGCTGCGGTCAAGGAAGGCAGCGAATTGGGTCTCAAGGTCAAGGAGATCATGACCACTGGCGGTCTGGTGTCCGACGACATCATCATCGCCCTGGTCAAGGAGAGAATCAGTGAGCCCGACTGCGTCAACGGCTTCCTGTTCGATGGATTCCCGCGCACGATTCCCCAGGCCGATGCCATGAAGGAAGCGGGGGTCAAGCTCGACCACGTGCTGGAAATCGCCGTCGACGACGAGGAGATCGTCAAGCGCCTGGCCGGCCGCCGGGTCCACCCCGCCTCCGGACGCGTCTATCACATCGAGTACAATCCCGCCAAGGAGGATGGCAAGGACGACGTCACCGGCGAGGCCCTGGTCCAGCGTGACGACGACCGGGAGTCGACGGTGCGCAATCGCCTGACGGTCTACCATGAGCAGACCAAGCCCCTCGTCGACTACTATCGGCAATGGGCGCAGCAGGAACCCGAGACGGCCCCGGCCTATCATCGCGTCGAGGGTACCGGCAGCGTCGCCGATATTCGCAAGCAGGTGATCGCGGCGCTGGAGGGCTGACTCCTCTCGATCGCCGGTCGTATCGGCCCGGGGCCTGTCCTCGGGCCGTTGCATTCCCGGGCGCGGGTTTTGCCCGCCCCGCGCTAGTCGTATAATGCGCGCTTCATTTCTCGACGGTGATCGCACATGGCAACCCTGCTGGCTCTGGACGCCTCCTCGAGTGCCTGCTCCTGCGCGGTGTGGCGCGACGGCGAGGTGATTTCCCGGTTCGCGCTCACGCCTCGCGAACACACCCGCCGCCTGATGCCGATGATCGACGAGGTCATGGCCGAGGCCGGGCTGGCACTGGCGGATCTTGACGGCCTGGCCTATGGGCGTGGCCCGGGCTCCTTCACCGGATTGCGAATCGCTGCTGGGGTGGCCCAGGGGCTGGCCTTCGGTCTCGAGCGACCGTTGTTCGGCGTCTCGACCCTCGAAGCCCTGGCCCTGGCAGCCCATCGCCGCCATCACCTACGTCACCTCGTGCCCGCGCTCGATGCGCGCATGAACGAGATCTACGTGGCAGCCTATCACTGCCATGACGGCGTCTTGACGTGCCTGATGGCCGAGTCGGTGATCAAGCCGGAGTACCTGAGGCTTCCCCCGGTCGGAAATGACATCGACTGGTGCGGCGTGGGCTCGGGCTGGACGCTATGGGAGGCCATGCCCGTTCCGACCAAGGATGGGCTGAGCCAGCGCCTTCCCGATCTGCAACCGGCCGCCGACGAGATGGTGCGTCTGGCAGCACGGGCCTTCGACGCCGGGGAAGGGCGGCCGGCTCAGGAAGTGACACCGGTGTATCTACGGGATCAGGTGGCGTCCAGGCGCGGCTGATTCGGCACCTTTTCAATCACCACGGGACTCATCGATGGATTGGCTACAGCTGGTAGCGCTGGCCCTGATTCAAGGGTTGACCGAGTTTCTTCCGATCTCCTCCTCTGCGCATTTGATCCTGCCTTCCCAGGTGTTCGGCTGGCCCGACCAGGGGCTGGCCTTCGACGTTGCCGTGCATGTCGGCACCCTGGCGGCGGTGGTGCTGGTGTTCCGCCACCAGGTGGTCGATATCCTGCGCGGCTGGTTTGGCCAGTTTGCGGGTTCGGGGGCGCTGGCCGCCCGGCAGACCCCTGCCAGCCGTCTGGGCTGGATGGTGCTGCTGGCGACGCTGCCGGCGGTGATCGCGGGGGCGCTCTTCAACGACCTGATCGAAACCTCGCTGCGCTCTTCCCTGGTCATCGCCATCACGACCCTCGGGTTCGGCCTGCTGCTGTGGTGGGCCGACGTGCGAGGCGTGCGCCGCCGTGACCTGACCACCTTGACCTTCAAGGCGGCACTGATCGTGGGGCTGTTCCAGGCCCTGGCACTGATTCCCGGTACATCGCGCTCGGGGATCACCATCACCGCCGCCTTGTTGCTGGGGTTCGATCGCCTGAGTTCCGCGCATTTCTCGTTCCTGCTGTCGATACCGCTGATCCTGGCCGCCGGCACCCTCAAGGGGCTCGAACTCGCCCAGAGCGGTAGCGACGCCGCCATTCACGATGTAGTGCTCGGCGCCGTGCTCTCCTTCGTTGCCGCGCTGGTCTGCATCAAGCTGTTTCTGGCCGCCCTCGAACGTATCGGCATGTGGCCGTTCGTGGTCTATCGCCTGGTGCTCGGAACCGCGCTGTTGCTGCTGTGGATGGCATGACCCCTTCCATCGTGGCAGTGGGTGAAGAGCTGCGGGTACTGGCCGAGCGGCTGGGCCTGCCCTGGGTGGCGACGCGGCCGGCAAGGGGGCTGGCGCTGATCGAGACCGCCGAAGGCCTGGCCATTGCCGGGCCACCCGCGGCCTATGGCAAGCCACTGACCGTGAATCTCGTATCGGGCAGGGCAGATCATCGGCGGCGCTTCGGTGGCGGTCGTGGCCAGCTTGTCGCCAAGGCCTGCGGCCTGGGCAAGGGAGTGACGCCCTCCATCGTCGATGCCACCGCCGGGCTCGGGCGCGACGCCTTCGTGCTGGCCGGCCTGGGCGCCGAGGTGCTGATGCTCGAACGGGTGCCGGCCATCTTCGCCCTGCTCGAGGATGGCCTGCGGCGTGCCCGGCACGACAGCGAGATCCGCCCCATCGTTGCCCGACTGGGGCTGAGACATGCCGATGCCGCCGTCGACTTGGCGAGCGTGGTGGCCGAGGCTGGCTTCGAACCGCAGGTGATCCACCTCGACCCGATGTTCCCCCATCGCAGCAAGTCCGCGCTGGTCAAGAAGGAGATGCGGCTGTTTCGTGAGCTTGCCGGCGACGACGACGATGCGCCGCGCCTGCTCGACGCTGCCCTGGCGGTGGCGACCCACCGCGTGGCGGTCAAGCGTCCACGCCAGGCGCCGCCCCTCGCCGGGCCCAGGCCGGCCCATGTCATCGAAGGCAGGACCAGCCGCTATGATCTCTATGTGCACCGCGCACTCAGGTGACGGCGAGACCCTCGTCCGGCTGCCGGGTGATCTGCTGCAGCCGGTGGCGCAAGGCGGGGTCGAAGAGGGATCGGCGACGCAGCTGTGCCACTTCCAGGGCGTCGTTGAAGCACAGTCGCTCCTGCTCCTGCCATAGCCAGCCCTGCTCTTCCAGCACGTCCAGCAATCCGCTGAACAGCGGACGGTCGAAGAACTCCGGGGCATTGAGACCGGAAAGCAGGGTCAAGCGCTCGGCCAGCTGGCGGCTGTGCTCCTCGAGGGATTCCCGGGTCAGGCTGCCGCTGGGGTAGCGCAGCAGTGTCGTCAGCAGCAGATAGTCGCGCTCCAGGGAGGGCTGGATCAGCCGGCCGAGCAGATGCAGACGCTCGCTGTTCGCGTCATGCCCTGGCGGGCGACTCCAGGTTTCCCCCTGGTGCAGCAGCAGGCCTTGCCGAGCCAGGGTGTCGAGCGTCTCGTCGAGGGCACTGGCGAAATCCATGGGGAGCGAGGCGAACAGCTCGCGGCTGACCAGCGGCCAGGCCGGTGCCAGGAGTTCGTGAAGGGTGGCCCGCTCGAAACGCGCGTTGTTGCGAAAGGCAAACGCCACCAGGGCCGGCAGGGCGAACAGGTGCAGGACGTTGTTGCGATACCAGGTCAACAGCGTGGCCTGCTGCTGGTTGGCGAGGATCAGTTCCCCCAGCGCCTGGTCGCGGCGCTCGATGAAGCCCAGCCATTCGGTCTCGTCGATCCATTCGCCCGGTTCGCCTTCGGGAAGGTTGAGCGTGGTGTCACCCGGGCCATGCCGCAACAGGTCGACCAGAAGCGCCGTCTGCGCCTTGAGCAGCCTCGCCTCGATGGCACGGTGCGACGTGGCCAGCAGCACCAGGGCCACGAGGTTGACCGCATTGAGGGCGGCCACGGCGTTGATCCGCTGGCCCAGGGTGCGGCCCAGGCTCGTCACCGTCGGGTTCAGCCAGGACGGGCGGGGAGCCTGGTCCCGGCGCCATCCGGGAGCACTGGCGTCGAGGAACTCGCCGAGCTTGAGCGGTTCCCCGACGTTGACCGCGACGCGCCCGAAGGGCTGGCGCAACTGGCCGAGTACCCGGAACAGGTCGAAGGGCGACTCCTTCTTCTTGCGTCCACCTTGCAGCTCCTTGAGATAGCTGGCGCTCTCCAGCACCTTCTCGTAGCCGATATAGACCGGCACGAAGGCCAGTTCGCGCTGGGTCCCGCGGCGGTAGGAGCGCAGCGTCATCGACAGCATGCCCGGCCGAGGGGCCAGCAGGCGACCGCTGCGGGAGCGGCCGCCTTCGATGAAGTATTCCACCGGATGTCCTCGGGACAACAGGCGATGCAGGTACTCGTTGAAGACCGCCGAATAGAGCCGGTTGTCCTTGAAGCTACGGCGCAGGAAGAAGGCGCCGCCGCGGCGCAGCAGCGGCCCCACGAGCGGCATGTCGAGGTTGCGCCCCGCGGCCACATGAGGCGGCATCAGCCCCTCGCGATAGAGCACGTAGGAAAGCAGCAGGTAGTCGATATGACTGCGATGGCAGGGCACGTAGATCAGGGTGTGGTCACCGGCCAGCGCCTTGGCGCGCTCGAGCCCCTGGACACGCACGCCGCCATAGAGCTGGTTCCAGAGTCGATGCAGCAACTGGTCCAGGAAGCGCAGCACCGGATAGCTCATGTTGGAGGCGATCTCGCGTCCATAGCGTCCGGCACGGCGCTCCATGCGCCCGGGCGACACCTTCGAGGACGCAGCACCTTCGGCTATGGCCCGCTGTATCTCGGGACTGCTCACCACGCCCTGGATCAGGGTATGGCGATGCGACAGATCGGGCCCCAGGACCCGCGTGCGGATACGGCGGAAATGCACCCGCAGCAGGCGGGAGACCTTGCGGCTCACCAGTTCGGGGGTTCGCCCGTCGATCAGCTCGCGCAAGGACAGGGGATCGCCGAGATAGAGCTCGACGTTCTTGCCGTTGACCAGTACCGATAGCAGCCGTTGCAGGCGCCCCGTAAACTGCCAACTGTCGGCGGCCAGCAGCTTTCTCAAGCCGAAGGTCTTGCCCGGCGCTCGCCCCCAGAACACGCTGACCGGTACCAGTCGCAGTTCCTGCCCGGCGTGAGGGGCGGTCTCGAGCAGACTGACGATCTCGGCAAAGGGGGCTCGCTTCCTCGGCGAGCCTCGCCACAGGCGCCGCTTCGAGGGCGACAGGGCAAGGCTGCATTTCAGGCTGTGGGAACCCAGATGCAGGCGCGCACTCGGCAAGGGCAGGCCGTGTCGCCGGCAGAAGGTCTCCAGGAGCAGCGTATCCGTCAGCGCCGGCTTGGGAAACACATAGATGATCGGTGTATCGTGACCGTAATCCAGCATGTGTGGAGCAGGTTCCACCAGGCGCAGATCGGTCCACCAGGCGAGCAGGCGTCGCAGCGGCGCACGCAGTGGAGTGAGCAGAAAAGTCAGCAAGGCCGCTCCCGGCAAACAGGAATGTTCCGGCATTATAACGGCTTGTGTCCTGTTCGAAGAGAGGATACCGAGAGCAGGAACACGGGCGCGCGATCGTCGGCTAAGGGAAAGCAATGCGCAACAGGAAAAGGCGTAGCGCCTGGCAGGAGGGTAACCGTTTCACGCTGCTCCCGGGGAGCCGGCGTTATCTTCCGGCCATCGGCTCCGCGATCGATCGCGCCCGGGAGTCGATCCTGCTCGAACTCTACCTCATGGAATCGGGACGCCTCGCGGATCGCCTCATCGCGGCCCTGGAACGGGCGGCTCGGCGCGGTGTCGCGGTGCGGGTGCTGCTCGACGGTTTCGGGGCCATGCGGCTTGCGGAAGCGGATCGCCAGCGCCTGCGAACCGCCGGCGTGGCATTGCGCTTCTTCAATCCGCTTGCCTGGCGGGCGCTGGGACAGAACCTGACCCGCGACCATCGCAAGCTGCTGGTTGTCGATGAACGGCTGGCCTTCACCGGGGGCTTCGGTGCCGCCGACGAATTCCTGGAGGCCTGGTTCGAGATCGCGGTACGCATCGAAGGGCCGGTCGTCGACGACTGGAGCGAGCTGTTCCTGAGCCTGTGGAACTCGTCTCTCACGCGAGGCAAACCGGAAGACATCCCTGCGCGGCAACCCCCGGCCCCGCGCAGAACCGGCCGGCGGTGCACGCCCGTCGAGCAGGGTGGCATGCTCGGGCGCGTGGTATGGGGTCAAGGGTATCGTTACCAGACTATCCGGCTCTCGTTGCATCAGCAGATCGCCCAGGCGCACCACCGCATCTGGTTCTGCACGCCCTACTTCGTGCCCACCCTGAGCCTGCGACGACGCCTGGCGCGCGCGGCCCAGCGAGGCATCGACGTGCGCCTGCTGCTGCCCGGTGACACCCACGATCACCCCGGGGTGCGCTATGCCGGGCAGCGTTTCTACGGCCGGTTGTTGCGGGCCGGCGTGCGCATCTTCGAATTTCAGCCCGCGTTCATCCACGCCAAGTTCTCCCTGGCGGATGACTGGACGAGCGTAGGCTCCTGCAACTTCGACCACTGGAGCCTGCAATGGAACCTGGAAGCCAATCAGGAGGTGCTGGACACGGGCTTCGCCGATCAGGTCGCCCTCCTGTTCGAATCCTGCTTCGCCCGCAGTCACGAGATCCTGCTCGAGCAGTGGGAGCAACGCTCCTGGTGGCAACGCCTTCGCGAGGGGGCGTACGGGACCCTGGATGCCTGGGTCACCCGTCTACGGTAGGCTTTCAGTGTTCAGCGCCGGCGCTTGTCGCCGCGCCCGGCAGGACGCTTCTTGCGCGGGGTGGGCTTGGGTGCTTCCGGGGGCACCCGATAGTGCAGATAGAGATCGAGCACCAGTTCGGGGAGCTGCTGGACGAGGCGCTCGAGCCGAAGGGGGTCGTCAATCAGCTCGGCCATGTCCGGCTCGTCGTCGAACAGGCCCGATAGCGCCATGAATGGCAACAGCAGGGTGGCGGCACTCTCCTCGTTGCCCTGGAACCAGGCGCCTTCGTCGAGAAACACCCCCTCCATGAACCCTGCGCACCAGTCGCCGATCGGGGTCTCTTCCGGCGCGATGCCGCCGAGTTCGAGCTCGAAGGGCAGCTCCGGGAGCTGGCCGTGCTCCAGGGCCTCGATGGCGTTGCGCCTGAGGCGCTCGAGCAGGCCGAGAATCTCGTTGCGTTCGATGTCGCTGCCGAAGTCGGGCTCGCCATGGAACAGCTCGCCAACCCAGGTGGCCGCCGGCACTTCCCGGGGCGCGACCGCCAGTGCCACCAGCAAGCCATGGGCGGAGACGAGATCCAGGGCATCGGCGTCGACCCGCTCGGAGTCGAGAAAATCGTCGAGCCGGTCCAGTTCGTCGTCGTCGAGCAAGGGGTAGGGGAGTGGAGTCTCTTGCATGTGGTTTCCCGGAGAGGCGAATATGAGCGTGGTCCGTATGCAGTGCAATGAGGCATTCTAGCATTTCATGAACTCCCCGACCCTTCCGACCCCAAGCGTTTCCGAACTGGCGGCGCTTGATCGCAGCGCGCTGCATGCGCGTCTCCACCAGCGCGTCGAGGCCGCCTGGGAGCTCGCCCAGGCTGTCTATCCCGGTCTTCCACGGCCACCGGCATGGCTCGATCTGCGGGGGAAATGCGCGGGGCAGGCGCATTTCGGCCGTTCGGGGTTGCGTTTCAATCCGGTGCTGCTCGGGGAGAACCGCCTGGCCTTCCTCGTCGAGGTCGTTCCCCACGAGATGGCCCACTGGCTGGTCCATCACCTCGAGGGAGGCGAAGCCATGCGACCGCATGGTCGCGAGTGGCAAGGCGTGATGCGCGGCTTGTACGGGCTCGAGCCACGAGCGACCCATCGTTTCGATACCCGCACGGCCAGCCCCGCCCCGCATCGCTATGCGTGCGCCTGTCGCAGCCACTATTTCAGCAAGCGGCGGCATCGGCTAGCTCATGCCGGCAAGCATTACGTTTGTCGCCAATGCCGCCAAAGGCTGGTCTGGTGTACCGGATAGGTGCTTCGATCTGTTTTTAATTTATTGAAATTAAAGGATAAAAAGTTTCTACGAAGGTCTAATAGGGGCAGGTGCCCCGACTGGGTATATCCTGAAAAGGACGTTTTGGTCGTCGACTCAGCGATCGACCGAGTCGGCACATGCACATCCAAGATACCCCAGCAGGGTACAGAGGCAACGACATGACTGAACAGCAGAGAGTCCACCCCGTGCGTGGGGATTTCGCCGCCAACGCCTGGGCCGACAAGGAAACGTATCAGAGCATGTACCAGCAGTCGGTGGACGACCCGGAAACCTTCTGGGGGGAGCAGGCCAAGCGCCTGGAGTGGACCAAGACGCCGACCAAGATCAAGCACACCGTTTTCGATACCCACAACGTCGACATCCGCTGGTTCGAGGATGGTGAACTCAACGCCTGCGCCAACTGCCTGGATCGTCATCTGGACAAGCGTGGCGATCAGCCGGCCATCATCTGGGAAGGCGACGATCCCGATCAGAGCAAGACCCTGACCTACCGCCAACTGCACGAACAGACCTGCCAGCTGGCCAACACCTTCAAGGCGTTGGGTGTAGGCAAGGGTGACGTCGTGACCCTGTACATGCCGATGATCCCCGAGGCCGCGATGGCCATGCTGGCCTGCGCGCGCATCGGTGCGATCCACTCCGTGGTGTTCGGTGGCTTCTCGCCGGATGCCCTGGCCCAGCGCATCGTCGATGCCGAGTCGAAGCTGGTCATCACCGCCGACGAGTCGGTGCGCGGTGGCAAGCAGGTGCCGCTCAAGGACAACGTCGATGCGGCATTGACCCGCAAGGGCACCGACGTGGTCGCCAACGTGCTGGTGGTCAAGCGCACCGGCGGCGAGATCGAATGGCACGACGGTCGCGATCTCTGGTACCACGAGCAGGTCGATCAGCAGTCTGCCGATTGCCCCGCAGAGCCGATGAATGCCGAGGACCCGCTGTTCATCCTCTACACGTCCGGTTCCACCGGCGCCCCCAAGGGGCTCAAGCACACCACCGGCGGCTACCTGCTGCACGCGGCCATGACCCATCAGTACGTCTTCGACTACCAGGACGGCGAGGTCTACTGGTGCAGCGCCGACGTGGGCTGGGTCACCGGCCACAGCTACATCGTCTACGGGCCGCTGGCCAATGGGGCCACCACGCTGATGTTCGAAGGGGTGCCCAGCTATCCTTCCCATGGGCGTCTGGGGGAGATCATCGACAAGCACAACGTGGCGATCCTCTATACCTCGCCGACGGCGATTCGCGCGCTGATGGCGCATGGCGACGACGTGATGGATTCCAGCAGGCGCGATAGCCTGCGTGTGCTGGGTTCGGTGGGCGAGCCCATCAATCCCGAGGCCTGGGAATGGTTCTATCGGGTCATCGGCAACTCGACATGCCCGATCGTCGATACCTGGTGGCAGACCGAGACCGGCGGCATCATGATCACCCCGTTGCCGGGTGCCACCGACCTCAAGCCCGGTTCCGCGACACTGCCCTTCTTCGGTGTCCAGCCGGCCCTGGTGAGCAATGAAGGCAAGATCCTCGAGGGGGCCACCGACGGTAATCTGGTGATTCTCGACTCCTGGCCGGGGCAGGCGCGTTCGATCTGGAAGAACCACGAGCGTTTCGTTCAGACCTATTTCTCCGCCTACCCGGGCATGTACTTCACCGGGGATGGCTGCCGCCGTGACGAGGATGGCTACTACTGGATCACCGGCCGTGTCGACGACGTGATCAATGTCTCCGGGCATCGCATGGGCACCGCCGAGATCGAGTCGTCCCTGGTCGCTCACGAGGCGGTGGCCGAAGCCGCGGTGGTGGGCTACCCCCACGACGTCAAGGGCCAGGGCATCTATATCTACGTCACCCTGAAGGATGACTACGAGCCCAGCGAGGAGCTTCGCAAGGAGCTCGTTCAATGGGTGCGCAAGGACATCGGTCCGATCGCCTCGCCGGACGTCATCCAGTGGTCGCCGAGCCTGCCCAAGACGCGCTCCGGCAAGATCATGCGCCGCATCCTGCGCAAGATCGCCGCCAACGAGACCGAAGGGCTCGGTGATACCAGTACCCTGGCGGACCCGAGCGTGGTCGACGACCTGATCGAGAATCGCGCCAACCGTTGAGCGTTCGCCCCTCATTCGAGCGTACACCCAGACCGGCTCCGAGAGCCGGTCTTTTCGTGGGCGCTCGGTGGATCCGTTCGTTAAGCGCGATGCTTGGGAATCGGGTCCGGCATGGGGTAACATGCTGTAAGGAAATGGTGAACATGTGGGCGTCACGGCAGATGGCGCGTCCGCTTAGCGCGTAAGGATCCGGAGTAGACTCAATGGCCTTTGCCCAGAAATTCATAGTCGCCGATGATCACCCGCTGTTTCGTGCGGCATTGACGCAGGCCTTGCGTCAGGTCGCTTCCCAGGCGGAAATCGTCGAGGCGGACACCATGGAGGCGACCACCGAGGTGGTGACTCGCCATCCGGATGCCGACCTGATCCTGCTGGATCTGCACATGCCCGGCGCCCACGGGTTTTCCGGCCTGATCCAGCTGCGCGGGCAGACGCCGGATATTCCGGTGGCCGTGGTATCGGGCAGCGACGAACCCCATGTGGTACGCCGGGCCATTGATTACGGCGCTTCCGGCTTCATCCCCAAGTCGTCCTCCCTGACGGTGATCGCCGAGGCGGTGAACGAAATTCTCGATGGAGAGATCTGGCTGCCCGAAGCCCTGGCCGCCGCGCTGGGCGAGTCCAACGAAGAGGAGACCCGCTTCGCCGAGGCGATCGCCTCCCTGACCCCTCAGCAGTTCCGCGTGCTCAACATGCTCACCGAAGGCCTGCTCAACAAGCAGATCGCCTACGAGCTGAACGTCTCGGAAGCCACCATCAAGGCCCACGTGACCGCCATCCTGCGCAAGCTGGGCGTGCATTCGCGCACCCAGGCGGTGATCGCCGCGCAGAAGCTCGAGGTCGAGCCGCCCAAGGTCGAATCCTAGGGGCACGAGCTCAGGTCGTCTGGCGGGCAGCCCGGCTGGCCTGCAGTGTGCGCGTCAGCAGGGCGCGCAGTGCCGCGGGGCGTACCGGCTTCAGCAGCAGCTGGTAGCCGGCGCGCTTGATCTCTTCAGCCACTTCGTCGGTGCGGTCGGCCGTGATCACGATGCCCGGAATCGGACCCTGGAAACGTTCGGCCAGGGCATCCAGCGCCATCAGTCCGGTGACCTCGTTGTCCAGATGGTAATCGGCGAGTACCGCATCGGGATCTTCCTCCAGATGGCGCAGGATCGACCTGGCGCCCCCGATCGACGTGGCGGTGAAGACTTCGCACCCCCAGCCCGAGAGCATGGACTTCATGCCCTCGAGGATCAGCGTCTCATTGTCGATGCACAGAATCCTGGTGCCCGCCAGCTTGTTGCTGGTGCGTCGGCTGGGCATCTCGTCACGTGCGAGCGCGATCTCCTGGGCGGGTACCCGGGGAACTTCCACCGAGAACAGCGTGCCCGCCCCTTCCCGGGAACGTACTCGGATGGGATGCTCCAGCACACGGCTCATGCGATCGGCGATGGAGAGTCCCAGCCCCAGCCCCTTCTCGCTCTCCTTGTGACGCGAAGCCTGGTCCAGGCGGCGAAATTCCTGAAATATCTCGGCCTGCTTCGACTCGGGGATTCCGGGACCGGTATCCCAGACCTCGATGGCCAGGCGCTGGCCATGGCGCCGGCATCCCAGGAGCACCCGGCCGTGCTGGGTGTAGCGAAGCGCGTTGGAGAGGAAGTTCTGCACGATGCGGCGCAGCATCTGGGTGTCGCTGTCGACCCAGGTCTGTGTTGCCACCACATGCAGATCGAGGCCACGCTCCTCGGCCATGACGTCGAATTCGGCACGCAGGGGCCGAAAGATATCCGCCAGGGGGAAATAGGTGCGCCGTGGCGTGAGGGCGCCGGCATCGAGCTTGGAGATGTCGAGCAGGGTGCCCAGCAGTTCCTCGGCAGCCTGCAAGGAGTTGTCGATATGGCCGACGGTACGCTTGAGGTCGTCGGCGTCGTTCTGCTGTGAGAGGGCGGAGGTGAACAGGCGTGCGGCGTTGAGGGGCTGCAGCAGGTCGTGACTGGCGGCGGCCAGGAAGCGAGTCTTCGAGGCGTTGGCGTCCTCGGCGACCTGCTTGGCCTGACGCAGGGCCTGCTCGGCCTCGGCACGCACCCGGTTCTCCTTGCGCAGGGCAGCGTTGGCCTTGGACAGCGCCTGGGTCCGCTCCCGCACCCGTTCCTCGAGGTTCTCGTTGGTCTCCTGCAGCGCGATCTCGGCCAGCCGACGTTCGGTGATGTCCTGGTAGAGCGAGAAGAAACCGAGGATGGCGCCGCTGTCGCCGAAGTGGGGGGTATAGGTGACCAGCATGTAGCGGGTGCCGCCATCGCCATCATCCAGCGAGATCTCGAAGCTGACCCGTTCGCCTTTCAGCGCCCGTTGCATCCAGGGGGCACGATCCCGGGCGATGGCCGGCGACATCACGTCTTCCACCCGCTCGCCGATCACGGAATTGCGGTCGATGCCGAAGGCCTGCTCGTAGGCGCGGTTGGTGAAGAGATAACGGCACTCCTTGTCGAAATAGGCGATCAATGCCGGCACGTTGTCGGTATAGATGCGAATGTTGTTCTCGGAACGAATCAGCGCCTCCTCGGTGCGCTTCTGCAAGGTGATGTCCTGGTAGGTGTAGACGAAGCCACCGCCAGGCATGGGGTTGCCCTGGACGTCCAGCACGCTGCCATCCTGGCGGTAGCGCACGTAGCGATGCGGCTGCCCCTGGCGAATGTTGTCGAGCAGCGAGTCGACATGCTCCTCGGGATCGCCGGGCCCGTACTCGCCGTTGTGGGCGTTGTAGCGGAAGATCTTGTCGATCGGAGCGCCGACCCGGATCAGGTGATCGGGAAAGCGAAACAGCTCCAGGTAACGCTGGTTCCAGACCACCAGGCGCAGGTTCTGATCGACCACGCTGATGCCCTGGTTGACGTTCTCGATGGTGGCCTGGAGCAGGGCCCGGTTGAATTCGAGTACCTGGGACGCTTCGTCGACGATGGAAATGACATCCGAGATGCCGATACCGCGCCCCTGGAGTGCCGAGTTGACGACGATGCGTGCCGACGAGGCCCCGAGTACCGAGGCCAGCAGCCGCTCGGTGAACTGGATGACGTCGATCGAGGCGCGGGCATTGTATTCCAGGAATTGGCCGGTACGCCGGGCATAATCGTCGAAGGCGCCTTGCACCTGGCTCGCCCCCAGGAAACGCTCGCACAGCACTCTCAGGTCATCCACGGTGGTGGCGCCGGTCCAGGGGCGGTTCACCGACGTCTGGCGGGTCTCGACACTGTCGACGAACAGCGAGGCCTGGATACGTTCGACGACCCGCTGCGAGGTGACCTGCGAGACGAAGATGTAGCCGAACAGGTTGAGCCCCAGGGAAAGCATCACACCGTGGGTGAAGGGGTCACCGACCTTGAGCCCGAACAGCTGGGTCGGCGACAGCCAGTCGATCCCCAGGGGGCTGGCGGTAAGCCAGTGCCCCGGCACGACACCGGCATTGACCAGGGTCGGCAGCAGCAGGGCATAGGCCCAGACCGCAAAGCCGACATTCATGCCGGTGATGACCCCCAGGCGATTGCCGCGCTTCCAGTAGAGCCCGCCGAGCAGGGCCGGGGCAAACTGCGCCGCGGCGGCGAAGGAGAGCATGCCGGTGGAGGCCAGGGAACTGAACTCCGCGGTCAGCTTGTAGAAACCATAGGCCAGGCCCAGGATCACCAGGATGGTGACGCGTCGAGCCCGCAGCACCAGACGGCCGTAATCCTGCGCCTTGGTATCGAACCAGCGCAGACGGAACAGCAGGGGGATGACGATCTCGTTGGACACCATGATCGAGACGGCGACGGCGGCGACGATCACCATGCCGGTGGCCGCGGAGAAACCGCCGATGAACGTCAACAAGGTCAGGAGTTCGTTGTCGGCGGCCATGGGCAGCGCCAGCATGTAGGTGTCCGGCGAGACGCGATCTTCAGGGAACAGGGTGAGGCCCGCGGCAGCCACCGGCAGCACGAAGAAGCCGATGGCGACGAGGTAGAGAGGAAACAGCCAGCGGGCTCGGGCGGCATCGTCCGGGTGGGTGTTCTCGACCACGGTGACATGAAACTGCCGAGGCAGGCAGAAGACCGCCAGCATGGCGAGCAGCGTCTGGGCCCAGAAGCCTCGACCGAAGTCCTGCTCCTCCAGCTGGCGCTGCAGTTCGAGAAAGTTGTCGGCGCGACCGAGCAGATCGCCCAGTCCGTCGAACATGCCCCAGGTGACATAGGCACCGAGGGCCAGGAAGGCGAGCAGCTTGATCACCGACTCGAAGGCGATGGCATGGATCAGCCCCTCGTGATGCTCGGTGGCATCGGTGTGCCGGGTACCGAACAGGATCGCGAAGACGGCCATGACTGCCGCGACATAGAAGGCGGTGTCCGCGAACAGGGGCGCCCGGGTCATGTCCGACGAGGCGGTGAGCACCGTGAAGGAGGTGGCGACGGCCTTCAGCTGCAAGGCGATGTAGGGCAAGGTACCGATCAGCGCCACCAGGCTGGCAAAGGCGGCCAGCGATTGGGTCTTGCCGTAGCGTGAGGCGATGAAGTCGGCGATCGAGGTGACGTTCTGGCGCTTGGCGACCCGGATCATCTTGGCCAGTACCGGCCAGAACAACAGGAAGGTCAGCACCGGGCCGACGAAGATGCTGGCGAAGGACCAGCCGGAGGTAGCGGCCTGGCCCACGGCGCCGTAGAAGGTCCAGGAGGTGCAGTAGATCGCCAGGGCCAGGCTATAGATGACCGGCCGGCGCTGCATGGCGCCGACCAGTTTGGCGCGGCGGTCGCCGCGCCAGGCGATGAAGAACAGGATGGCGATGTAGAGCAGCGAGACGGCGATCAGCAGCCAGCCTTGGAACATGATAGGTACCCCCTTGCCAGTGCCTATTCTAGGGCAACGCGGACGCTTGAGGCATCACCGTAGAACTCGCCGTGCCATGCGAGAAAGGGGGTCATGCATCGGGGCAGATGGCCTGGAACAGGGACGTGGATTCGTCGATGCTCTGCAATCCGGACAGATCGGGCTGGCGATTTTCCTCGCTGATTGGCAGTTTCTCCCGGGCCGCGCAGTTGATCAGATAAGCCTGGTGCGTGACCCGGTCCTGGTACCCCTTTTCGAACCGGTAAAGGATGAACTCGACCAGCGACTCCCCTCCGATTCGTGATCTCACCAGGCTGTCCTGATCGACGACGTCGAAGGCGGTCGTCATGGGGAACAGATAGGTCCAGGGACGCCAGAGCATCTGCTCCTGCTGGGTGGACACCACCGTCGCCGATTCCGGTAGCTGCTCCCGCTTGGCGTCGAACCAGGAATACTCGTAGTGAATCTGGTACGCCAGCATGCCCAGCCCCGCAAACACCGGGACCACCCAGCGGGGCAGGCGGTTGCCGCTGATGAAGCGTAGCAGAAGCCCCACTCCCGCCGCCCCCAGGCCGGCGAATGCCGCTGCAATCAGATGCCATATCATAGATCGATCGTCTCCAAAGCAATCGGGCTTCCCGAGGGAAGCCCGATTGGTACTGTTTTCCCGACACTGTGTCAGGTCGCCATTATGGCTTAGTGGTCGACTGCGGTACCAGCGCCTTTCGGATAGCGGACGCTTTCTACCAGTTCCTGGATCTCCTTCGGCGGTGCCTCGGTGGCATTGGAGACGATGAAGGCCACGGCGAAGTTGATGATTGCACCCACGGCGCCGATGGACAGGGGCGAGATGCCCAGCACGTAGTTCTCCGGAATGTCTGCCAGGTTGTTGGTGCCCGGAATGAAGAACCAGCCCTTGTAGATGAAGATATACACCAGCGTGAAGGCCAGCCCCGTGAGCATGCCGGTGATCGCTCCCTTGTTGTTCACGCGCTTGGAGAAGATGCCCATCATCAGCGCCGGGAACAGCGATGCCGCGGCGATACCGAAGGCCAGTGCCACCACCTGGGCCGCGAAGCCTGGTGGGTTGGCGCCCAGGTAGGTGGCGACGATGATGGCCACCGACATGGAGATTCGCGCGGCCAGGAGTTCGCCTTTCTCGGTGATTCGAGGATTGATCGACCCCTTGATCAGGTCGTGACTGATGGCCGAGGAGATGGCCAGCAGCAGGCCGGCGGCCGTCGACAGGGCCGCTGCCAGCCCCCCGGCGGCGATCAGGCCAATGACCCAGCCGGGCAGATTGGCGATCTCCGGGTTGGCGAGTACCAGGATGTCACGGTTGACCTCCAGTTCGTTGCCTTCCCAGCCGCGTTCCTGGGCGGTCGGCGCGAAGGATTCGGTGTCGTTGTACAGCTGGATACGGCCGTCGTCGTTCTTGTCCTCGAACTGGATCAGGCCGGTGACTTCCCACTCCTTGATCCAGTTGGGGCGATCCTCGTACTGGATGGGCTCGGCGGTGGGGCCGTCGGGATAGATGGTGGTCATCAGGTTCAGACGGGCCATGGAGGCTACCGCCGGGGCCGTCAGGTAGAGCAGGGCAATGAAGACCAGGGCCCAGCCGGCCGACCAGCGGGCATCGGCAACCTTCGGCACGGTGAAGAAGCGGATGATGACGTGGGGCAGGCCCGCGGTACCGATCATCAGCGACAGGGTGAACAGCACCATGTTCAGCTTGTTGTCCACGTCTGCCGTGTACTGGTTGAAGCCCAGCTCGGTGATGACCTCGTTGAGCTTGGCCAGCAGTGGCATGCCTGACTCGCTATGATCCGAGAAGAGGCCCAGCGGGGGCAGCGGGTTGCCCGTCAGCTCGAGCGAGATGAACACGGCGGGGATGGTATAGGCGGTGATCAGCACGCAGTACTGGGCGACCTGGGTGTAGGTGATGCCCTTCATGCCCCCGAGCACGGAGTAGAAGAACACCACGATCGCCGCGATGATCAGGCCCATGGTGGCATCGACTTCCAGGAAGCGCGAGAAGGCCACGCCGGCGCCGGCCATCTGACCGATGACGTAGGTGACGGAGGCGACGATGAGGCAGATCACGGCCACCAGGCGCGCGTTCTTGCTGTAGAAACGGTCGCCGATGAACTCCGGTACCGTGAACTTGCCGAACTTGCGCAGGTAGGGTGCCAGCAGCGTCGCCAGCAGGACGTAGCCGCCGGTCCAGCCCATCAGGAAGGTGGAGTTGGCATAGCCCCCCGCGGCGATCAGTCCCGCCATGGAGATGAAGGAGGCCGCCGACATCCAGTCGGCGCCGATGGCCATGCCGTTGGTGACCGGATGCACGCCGCCGCCCGCGACATAGAAGTCTTTCGTCGAACCGGCCTTGGCCCAGATGGCGATGGCGATGTAGAGGGCAAACGACGCGCCCACGAACAGGACGTTGATAGCGAATTGACTCATGCTGGTTTACTCCCCGAGCCCGAACTTTTCATCAAGCCGGTTCATTTTCCACGCATAGAAGAAAATGATACCGATGAAGGTCAGAATGGAACCCTGCTGGGCAAACCAGAATCCCAGGTCCGTCCCGCCGACGGGGATGCCTGACAGCAAAGGGCGTAGCAGGATGGCAAAGCCGTAAGACACCAGGGCCCAGACGATCAGACAGCCAGCAATCAGGCGAACATTCGCCGACCAGTAGGCAGCAGCATTGGATTTATCATCTGCCATATTATTGCTCTCCGCTTGTTTTTAATGAGGGAATTGCACCGAGAATTAATCGGAACCAACAGGGCAGTCGCTAGCCTGCGACAACCATCATCGGCACGGTCGAACCGCTGCCTCGATGTGGTGGGAGTAGGTGAAGCAAGCCGCTAGAGATTCAATCAGTGTGTTCCATGCGACTAAAGTCACTCTCCCATCACGCTATTGGTCTCCGTTGCTCTCTACCCGACCAAGACGCTTCATCGACATCCGATTGCGCTTCGTGACTCGACATTAATATTGGGCAACAAGCGCAAAAAATAAAATCCTATACTTTGGTACTATGAGGAAAACAAGATTTAATGGTGTTGAAAAAAATTACAAACAAAACAATTGCTTATATGAGAATCGGCCGACCAGGTCGGGGCCTCGTGCGCGAATCATAGGACGATGGTCTAGGCAGTGTTGCATGGGACAATAGTCTAGGTTCGAAGGTATAGAACGATAGTTGAGCTTTTTTTGAAAAACGTGATGTTGCTATTCTTGCCTGTGTATTATCGGTGTCGATAGTCGCGGCCGGTTTTCGAAGTTCTTTATCGCCAATAATCCAGTGGGAGTCGACATGAAGAGGGCTGCATGATGGTCGACATCGATCTTTCACAACCGCCCTTCTCGCTGCTCGACGAGTCGGGTAAGGCGCGGGTCAGCAAAGGGGTCGACCTGGGCTATTTCGACAACGAGGAAATCATTCTCGATGCCGGCCAGCCGGGCGAGTTCGTCTTCATCATCCACAAGGGCGAAGTCGCCGAACTGGACAGCACGCTTCCCGGCGATCAGGGCCGTATCGGCCATTACTCCGCCGGCGATCTGTTCGGCGCGATCAGCATCATCAACGGCAAGAGCCGCTACCGCTTCAAGGCTGAACAGGAGACGCTCTGCTATCTGCTTCCCAAGGCGCTTTTCGAGCAGCTCTGCGAGGCGTATCCCGCCTTTGCCGAGTTCTTTCGCCAGACCCTGGCCAACAAGACCCGCCTGCTGATCGAGCAGCGTAACGAGGGCGGCATGACCATGGCGGGTTTCATGCTGGCGAGCATTGCCGACTGCATGCGCCCTCCGCTCATCGTCGGCGAGGCGACGACCGTGGCGCAAGCGGCGGCGGCACTCGACGACAGTCATGCCGATAGCGTGCTCATTCAGGCGGCAGGACGCTTCGGCATGGTCACCAAGACCGACCTGCTCAACGCCCTGGTACTGGAGGGGCTCGACAAGGGCAGCCCGGTGCTGGGGATCGCTCAGTTCACGCTGGTCTCCGCGAAGCCCGGCGACTATCTGTTCCAGGCCCTGGTGAGCATGACCCGGCACAAGGTCTCCCGGGTGGTCGTGCTGGAGAACGAGACCCCGGTAGGTGTCGTCGAATTGACCGATGTGCTCAGCTATTTCTCGAGTCGTTCCTACATGGTTAGCCTGGAGGTGGAACAGGCCGACGATCTCGATGCGCTCGCCGTGGCCAGCGCCCGCTTGCCGGAACTCGTCAAGGCGTTGATGGCCCAGGGCGTCAGGCTGCGCTTCGTCATGGACCTGCTGGCCGCGCTCAATGGGCGCATCGTCAACAAGGCATTCCAGTTCATCGTGGCCCCGCCATACCAGGCCCAGTGCTGTCTGCTCGTCATGGGCAGCGAGGGGCGCGGCGAACAGATACTCAAGACCGACCAGGACAATGCCCTGATCCTGGCAGACGGCAGCGACTGGCCGGACTGTGCCGCCGACATGCAGCGCTTGACCGAGACCCTGATCAAGCTGGGTTATCCGCCGTGCCCTGGCAACATCATGGTATCGAATCCCGGGTGGGTGAAGAGCGAATCGGCATGGCGCGAGACGATCACTCATTGGGCCGCCAAGCGTGACGGGGCATCGCTGATGAACCTGGCGATCATGCTGGACGCTCATGCGGTGGCGGGCGATGCGACGCTGCTCGAGGGGCTGCGTGCCCATCTCTTCGAGTGTTGTACCCGGGACGAGCTGTTGCTTTCCTATTTCGCTCGTGCTGCCTTGAGCTTCTCCACGCCCCTGACCCTGTTCGGCACCCTCAAGAAGCCCGAGCACGGCATCGACATCAAGAAAGGCGGCATCTTCCCCATCGTGCATGGCGTGCGCACCCTGGCCCTGGAGCGACGCATCCAGCCCACCTCGACCCTCGCCAGACTGGAAGCATTGGCAGAAGAGGGCCGCCTGGAAAGGGATTTTGCCGAGGATCTGGGGGAAGCGCTCTCCTTGTTTGCCGAGCTGCGACTGCAGCAGCAGCTGGCGCGCCTCGAGGGTAGGCAGAAGAGCGAGGAACCCAATCGCGTGGTGGTGCAGTCACTGTCTTCCCTGGAACGGGACCTGCTGCGGGAAGCGCTGGGTATCGTCAAGAGCTTCAAGCAGCGTCTGTCTCATCGCTTTCATCTGGAGTATTAGGGAGGGGGAATACCACAATGCTTCGATCGATACGCCGTGCCGCCGACCGCCGACGTCAGGCCGATGGTCAGTATGGCTGGCTGTTCAATCCCTATACCGGTGATGAGATGGTCTCCATCGACTGCGAAACCACCGGGCTCGACCCCAAGACGGCCGAACTGGTGTCCGTGGCGGCGGTACGCATCAAGGAGGGACGGGTACTGATCAGCGATTCTCTGGACCTGCGGCTGCAGTGCCCGGAAAGTCTGAGTGGTGATTCGATCAAGATTCACGGCCTGCGCGGTATCGACCTCGATGGCGGCGAGACACTGGACGAAGCCCTGGAAAAGTTGCTCGATTTCATCGGCAATCGGCCGCTGCTCGGCTGGTGCATCGATTTTGACCTGGCCGTGATCAATCGTCACCTGAGGCCTCGCTTCGGTTTCGACCTGCCCAACGCCTGCCTGGACATGGTCAACGTCTACCGGCGCGAGGTACGCAGGACACGCCCGGACCTGGAGCCCGATCTGCGTTTCGAGGCGATGGCCAAGGCGCTTGGCGTCCCGGTGATGGGGCGGCATACCGCGTTGGGTGATGCCGTGACCACGGCATTGATGTACGTTCGCCTGAAGAATGGCTCGCGCCGGGCATCCTAGAAGGGGCTGGGAGAGGCTCACCGTCGCATGTCGCTCGGAGCGGTGGTAGCATGGGTGCCCCTTGAATTCACTGCGTAGCGTCACATCCATGTCAGAACTCAGCGGCCCCCAGAAGTACGAGTTCAACAAGCTCCAGAAGCGCCTGCGTCGTCAGGTCGGCAATGCCATCATCGATTACGCCATGATCGACGAGGGCGACAAGGTCATGGTCTGCCTCTCCGGCGGCAAGGACTCCTATACCCTGCTCGAGATCCTGCGCAACCTGCAGCGCAACGCGCCGGTCGCCTTCGAGCTGGTGGCGGTCAACCTGGATCAGAAGCAGCCGGGCTTTCCCGAGCACGTGCTGCCGGACTATCTGGAGGGCATCGGCGTGCCCTACCACATCCTCGAGCGGGATACCTACTCGGTGGTCAAGGAGAAGACGCCGGAGGGCAAGACCACCTGCGCGCTCTGTTCACGGTTGCGGCGCGGGTCGCTGTATGGTTTCGCCGAGGAGATCGGGGCGACCAAGGTGGCGCTGGGACACCATCGCGAGGACATTCTCGAGACGCTGTTCCTCAACATGTTCTACGGTGGCACGCTCAAGGCGATGCCGCCCAAGCTGCTCTCCGACGATGGCAAGAATATCGTGATTCGCCCGCTGGCCTACTGCCGGGAGGCGGACATCGCCGAGTTCGCCCGACTCATGGCGTTCCCGATCATCCCCTGTAACCTGTGCGGCTCCCAGCCCAACCTGCAGCGTCAGGTGGTCAAGGAGATGCTGGGCGAGTGGGAGAGGACACACCCGGGCCGGCTCGAGACGATGTTCAAGGCGGTGACCAACGTGGCCCCCTCCCAGCTTGCCGACCGCGATCTCTTCGACTTTCATGCCCTCGAGGCCAGGCGCGAGGCGATGAACGCCAACCGCATCGAGGCGTTCGATCTGCTGACCCGCGAACTCTGAGTAAGGCGTCCGCCCCGTGATGCCACGACTACCCGTGGCCGGCATGGGGCGAGGCCGCCTCGCCCGGCAGGAACTGCAGCCCCAGGGACCACAGCTGCCATAGGGCAAAGGCGATGATCGTGAGCGCCGCCAGGGTGCGGGTGGCGGGGTGGCGAATCAGGGCGGTCATCTGCCGGGCGGCGACACCGGTGACCAGCAGCGCCGGCAGCGTGCCCAGCCCGAAGGCGCCCATCAGGGCCGCGCCGCGTCCCGGATCGCCGCCGGCCAGGCTCCAGGCCAGCATCGAATAGACCAGCCCGCAGGGCAGCCAGCCCCAGACAGCCCCCAGGGCGATCGCCTGGGGCACCCGGACTACCGGCATCAGACGTCGGCCGGCGGGTTCGATATGGCGCCATAGCTGCCGACCCAAGGCCTCCACTCGCGTCAGCCCGCGCCACCAGTTGGCAAGATACAGGGCCATCAGGATCAGCATGACGGCCGCCAGCAGTTGCAGGGCCAGGCGCAGCGCATCGTGGGTGCTGCCGAGCAGCGTGCCCAGGCCCGCCACCAGCGCCCCGGCTGTCATGTAGCTTGCGATCCGCCCCAGGTTGTAGCCGAGCAGCAGGCCGCCGAGTCGTGCGGTGCTGCGCATGCTGGGTGGCACGGCGAAGGTCAGGGCGCTCATGATGCCGCCGCACATGCCGATGCAGTGGGCACCGCCCAGCAGGCCGAAGACGAAGGCTGCCGCCAGCGGTGGCAGGTCGAGGCCGGTGGGATCCATCAGCGGCGTGGGGCGTTCTGGTCGCCGGCGTCTTCCCGGTCGCGCCCCTCGCCGGGGCCATCCTCCTCGTGACCCTGACGCTCCCGACGGCGTGCCCGCTTGCGACGTCGCTGTTCCGGCGTCAGGTCATTGTCGTCCTCGTCGAAGAGAATGCGATGGGCCGGGCCCTCCAGGTCGTCGAACTGGCCGCTCTTGACCGCCCAGAAGAACGCCCATACCGCAAAGGAGAGCAGCAGCAGGGAGAGGGGGATCAGCAGGTAGAGAATACTCACGACGATTCCACCATGGTCGAGGACGGCACGGGCAGGCGTGCCCGGTTGAGCCGCAGCGCGTTGCCCACCACCACCAGCGAGCTAGCCGACATGCCCAGGGCGGCGACCCACGGGGGGATCAGGCCCAGGGCAGCCAGGGGCAAGGCAAGAACGTTGTAGCAAAGCGCCCAGAGGAGATTCTGCCGGATCAGATGACGCGTCAAGCGCGCGAGCCTTACCGCATCGACGATACGCCACAGTCTCGGGCTCATCAACAGGGCGTCGGCGCTGGTCCGGGCAAGGTCGGTGGCATCGTTCATGGCCACCGAAACATCGGCGGCGGCCAGCACCGGGACATCGTTGATGCCATCGCCCACCATCACCACGCGCTCCCCCCGGGCCTGCAGTGCCTGGATATGCTCGAGCTTGGTTTCCGGGGTCGCGCCGGCCTGCCAGGACTGGATGCCGAGTTCCCTGGCCAGTATGCCCACGGTGCTGCTGACGTCGCCGGAGAGCAGCTCCACCTCGAGGCCCAGGTCGCCAAGGGCGGCAACGGTGGCCCGGGCGTCGTCGCGCAGCGTGTCGTCGAGGCGGAACCAGGCCAGTGGCGTCGCCTCGCGAGGGCCGATCAGGGAGAGCAGCAACCATTGACCGCCTTGACCGGGAGGCGCGGGAGGCGCGTCCATCGCGAAATCGGGTCGTCCCAGGCGGTAACGCTGTCCATGGATGTGGCCTTCGAGGCCCTGGCCCGGGAGGTTGCGTACCTCGCTGGCGGTCAGCGGTGTGCTGTCCTGCTCTTGTGGGCCCCGATCGCGAAAGGCCCGGGCGATGGGATGTTCCGAGTGGGCCTCCAGGGCCGCCGCAAGCGAGCGTGCCTGCTCGCTGTCCAGGTCCCTGGCCAGGGGGCGCACCTCCCGCAGACGCATGCGGCCCTCGGTGAGCGTGCCGGTCTTGTCGAACACCACGCGGGTCGCCTGGGCCAGCCCCTCGATGGCGTTGGCCCGGGTGACCAGCACGCCGCGACGCCGCAACTGGCCATGGCTGGCGGTCAGCGCCGTAGGGGTCGCCAGGGCCAGGGCGCAGGGGCAGGTCACCACCAGCACGGAAAGCGTCACCCAGAGCACGCGAGAAGGATCGACGAAGCTCCAGACGATGGCGACCGCGAGGCTGACGACCAACAGGCTCGAGACGAAGCCGTGGGCCATGCGCGAGGCCTGCTCGGCGATCTTCGGCCGGCTGGCGAAGGCGCGGTCGCTGAGTTCCATGATGCCGGCGGCCCGGGCGTCGCGGCCGGTGTGGGTGACCTCGATCTCCAGGGGGCTCTCGACGTTGAGGCTGCCTCCGGTGACGATGTCGCCGACCCGGCGGCCGACGGGAAGCGTCTCGCCGGTGAGCATCGATTCATCGAGGCTCGACTGGCCGGCGACGATGATGCCATCTGCCGGCACGCCATGCCCGGGACGCACGCGGACGCGATCGCCGGCACGCAACTGGTCGGCGGGCAGGACACGTTCACTGCCATCGGCCTCGAGACGAATCGCGCTGGAGGGCAGCACGCCGGAGAGCGCGTTGCCGCTGTGGCCGTTGCGCCGCCGGGCGCGCATCTCGATGTAGCGGCTGAACAGCAGGAAGAAGGTGAACATGGTCACCGAGTCGAAATAGACCGGGGTGCCATGGACATCGTCGCTGCCGGTCAGAACCGCGTAGGCGCTGGCCAGGTAGGCGCCGAGGATGGCGATCGACACCGGCACGTCCATTCCCAGGTGGCGCGTGCGCAGATCCCGCAGGGCATTCCTGAAGAACGGCAGGGCGGAAAATGCCACCACCGGTGTGGCCAGCGCCAGGGAAAGCCAGTGGAACAGCAGGAAGAATCCCTCGCTGATCTCGCCGGGACCCGAGACATAGAGGGGGATGGAAAACATCATGACCTGCATCATCGCCACCGCGGCGACGATCAGGCGACGGATGGATTGCCGCTCCTCGCGCTGGAGTTTCTGCTGGGCCAGGTCCGGCTCGTAGGGCTGTGAGGGATAGCCGATGGCCGCCAGTTCGGCGAGGATGCGCGACAGCTTGAGACGCTCGGGATCCCAGGCCAGATGCAGGCGATGATGGCTCAGGTTGACGGCGCTCGACTCCAGGCCATCCAGGGCGTTGAGTCGGTGCTCGATCAGCCAGGCGCAGGCGGCACAGGTGATGCCGTCGACCGCCAGGGTGACCTGGCGCCGGCCGTCTTCGGTCGGATGCACGAACTGAGCCTGGAGATCGGGATCATCGAAGACCACCCAGGCTTCCGTGCTCTGGATCTGCCGATCGTCGGGGCGTTCCGGCAGTTCGGTGCGGAAACGGTAATAGCTTTCCAGGCCACCGTCGACGATGGCGTGCGCCACTGCCTCGCAGCCCGGGCAGCACAACGGGTGACGCTCTTCGTCGAGTTCGATATGCCAGGGGGCGCCTCGAGGCACGCTTGAGCCACAGTGGTAGCAGCCGATATCGCTGTCGATGGAGCTCGCCAACGTGCTCATGTCCCTCCGGCGGTGGCACGCAGTATCAGCGGCTCCTGCTGAGGAAGTTCGATCTCGCCGAGGAGGCGCCATTCGGGGGTGTCGGTCTGCGGTTGCAATTGTACGTACCAGCGGTACTGCAGTGCCCGGGGGAGTTGGCCGACATACTGGGCGCCCCGCACCTGCTCGAGGGTCACGCGCTGGTCGCGATCGCCCCGGGAAGGGAAGATCAGGTCGAGCTGCAGCTGTTCGGGCCGGGCCTCGCCCTCGAGGTTCACGACGACATCGCCGGTAAGTTCGTCGATGCGCAGGGTGGCCACCAGACCCAGCTCGGCGGCCCGCCGATCCTGTTCCAGGGTCTGGTTGATGGCCAGCCCTTCCTTGTAATAGTCATCGACGACCATGCCGTCGAAGCTGGTGATCGAGACCACCAGGAAGGTGGTGCCCATGGCCACCGCGAGGCCCAGGATGCCCAGCAGGAACCAGGGCCAGAATTCCTTGTACCAGGGGCGCGTCTGCGTCGTCATGGATTATCTCCGCGCCTGACCCAGGAAGCGCGCTTCCTTGGCCAGCGTGATGTCGGGGTCGTCCTCGGCCTCGACGTTGATGGTGATTGCCTGACTCGGTGCATCGAGGGCCTCGGGCGAGACGGCGAGTTGCAACGGTAGCGTGGTGCTGCGGCCGGCGTCCACACTGACGGTATCGTTGCCGATCAGGGCAAGGCCTTCCAGCCCTTCGGGCGTGATCCGGTAGCGGTGCGGCCGGTCGTCTAGGTTGCGGATGGTCAGGGTATAGGCGTTGGTGATGTCGCCTTCGCGGGTCATGCTGTAGAGCTGGTTGCGATCGCGTTCGACATCCACGTCAAGGGGCAGGCGATCGCTGACGGTCCAGACGAACAGCCCGATCATGATGACGAGCGCCGCGAGGTAACCCAGCAGGCGTGGGCGCAGGATGTGTGTCTTGCCGCCTTCCAGGGAGTGCTCGGTGGTGTAGCGGATCAGCCCGCGCGGGTAATTCATCTTGTCCATGACGCTATCGCAGGCATCGATGCAGGCGGCGCAGGTGATGCACTCGTACTGCAAGCCATCGCGAATGTCGATACCGGTGGGGCAGACCTGCACGCAGAGGCCGCAGTCGATGCAGTCGCCCAGCCCTTTCTCGCGATGGTCGATGCTGCGCTCGCTACGCTGGTCGGTATTGCGCTTGCGCGCCCCGCGCGGCTCGCCCCTGGCCTCGTCGTAGGAGACGATCAGGGTATCCTTGTCGAACATCACCGACTGGAAGCGGGCATAGGGGCACATGTAGATGCATACCTGCTCACGCAGCCAGCCGGCGTTCAGGTAGGTGAAGAGGGTGAAGAAACCGACCCAGAAGAGTGCCCAGCCGCCCACCGAGAGCGTGGCGAAGTCCGCGATCAGGCCGCGTATCGGCGTGAAGTAGCCCACGAAGGTCAGGCCCGTGGCGAAGGCGATCGCCAGCCAAAGGAGATGCTTGGCGCTCTTGCGCGCTGCCTTTTCCCCGCTCATCGACTGCTTGTCGAGTTTCATGCGCCGATTGCGGGTGCCCTCGGTGAGGTGTTCGACCCAGATGTACAGCCAGGTCCATACGCTCTGGGGGCAGGTGTAGCCGCACCACACGCGTCCGGCGAACACCGTGATCAAGAACAGGCCGAAGGCGCAGATGATCAGCAGCCAGGAGAGCAGCATGAAATCCTGGGGATAGAAGGTGCCGCCGAGAATATGGAACTCCCGGGCGGGCAGGTCGAACAGGATGGCCTGGCGGTCGCCCCAGTAGAGCCAGGGGATGCCGAAATAGAGCGCCATCAGCACCCAGTTGGCACTACGCCGGAGACGCTGGAAAAGTCCCTTTATCTCGCGCACATAGATATGCTCGCGTCGAGCATACATCTCCTTCTTTGCGCCATGGTGCGGATCGTGGGTGCCCACGGCGGGGTCCGGGGTCACGTTCCGAAGGGGGATCTTGTCCGTCATGAAGTCACCTGTCGTGTCACGGTGAGGCGTGAAGCTTGGGCGCTGCAAGCACCCTGGCGGGAAGCGTTGTCTTTAGCCGCTTATCGATTTTATCGAGTGTGGCGTGGGAAGGGGGATGGGTGCGACCGCCGGCCGCACCGCGGTTTACATCGGTAGGGATCAATTGGACAGGCTGTAAACATAGGCAGCGACGAGGTGGACCTTGTCTTCGCCGATATAGGCCGCCTGGGCGGGCATGTGACCGTTGCGACCGTTGCGCAGCGTCTCGAGCACCGCCGCGTAGGTGTCCTGGCCGGGTTGACGGTAGAGCCAGACATCATCGGTCAGATCGGGCCCTCCGATCCCCTGGTTGCCCTTGCCTTCCGGACCGTGACATGCCGCGCAGGCCGAGGCGAAGATCGCCGCGCCCTGGCTGGCGCTGTCGGCGTCATGCTCCTCGCCGGAGAGGCTCAGCACGTAGTTGGTGACGTTCTGCAGGTTGGCCTCACCCAGCTGCTGCCAGGCCGGCATCAGCCCGTTGCGCCCATTGTTGAGCGTGGTGATGATGTTCTCCGGCTCGCCGCCATACAGCCAGGCGTCGTCGGTCAGGTTGGGAAAGCCGTAGCCGCCCTGGGCGTTGGAGCCGTGGCACACGGCGCAGTTGTTGAGGTAGATGCGCTCGGCCACGCGCATGGCCTCGCCATCCTGGGCCAGCTCCGGTACCGGCACCTCGCTGTACTTGGCGAAGATGGGCGCATACTGCTCCTGGGCATAGGCCACCTCCTCTTCCCACTGGTTTTCCTGGGACCAGCCCAGCACACCCTGGAAGTTGCCGAGGCCGGGATACAGCAGCAGATAGCCGACAGAGAAGATGATGGTGCCGACGAACAGCATGAACCACCAGCGCGGCAGGGGGTTGTCGTACTCGTCGATGCCGTCGGCGCTATGCCCTGTCGTCTCGACTTCGCCCTCGGCCGTGGGCTCTTTGTCGGTCCTGCGGTTGGCAAAGAGTATCCACCAGCAGAACACGATGGTGCCCAGGGTGATGACGATGATCCAGATGCTCCAGAAACTGGAAAGGGAGTTTCCCCAAAGGTTATTCATGAATTCTTGTCTCCCTCGTCATGGCGGGAATGTGCACTGTCTTTTGAGTGGCCGGCATCATGGCGGTCGCGCTTGTCCTCATCGGCGAACGGCAGATTCTTTGCCTCGTCGAAATCCTTCTTGCGACGCTTGGAGTAGGCCCAGAACACGATGCCCAGGAAGGCGATCATGATCAGCAGCGTGGTGATGCCGCGAAAGGTTCCGATATCCATGATTCAGCGGGTGTCCTTGAGTACGGTGCCGAGCTGCTGCAGATAGGCCACCAGCGCGGTGATTTCCTGTTCGCCGCGTACCTCCTGGGCGGCCCCGGCGATCTGCTCGTCGGTGTAGGGCACGCCGAGCGCCTTCAGTGCGCGCATCTTGGTGGCAGTGTCTTCACCGGTCAGGGTGTTCTCGAACAGCCAGGGGTAATCCGGCATCTTCGATTCCGGCACCACGTCCCGCGGGTTATAGAGGTGCGCGCGGTGCCAGTCGTCGCTGTAGCGGCCGCCGACCCGTGCCAGATCGGGGCCGGTACGCTTGGAGCCCCACAGGAAGGGGTGGTCGTAGACGAACTCGCCTGCCACGCTGTAATGCCCGTAGCGCTCGGTCTCGGCGCGGAAGGGCCGAATCATCTGGGAGTGGCAGCCGACGCACCCTTCGCGGATGTAGATGTCGCGCCCTTCGAGTTCCAGGGCCGAGAGCGGCTCGAGGCCCTCCACGGGCTCGGTCGTCTTCTCCTGGAAGAACAGCGGCACGATCTCGGCCAGCCCACCGAAGCTGATCACCACCAGGATCAGCACGGAGAGCAGCCCGACGTTCTTCTCAAGTATCTCGTGTTTCATTGGTGTACGTTTCCCCGGTTGTTTAGGCGGTCTGCAGGACCGGCTCTTGTTCGCGCGCGATGCTCTTCGTCGTCATGTAGACGTTGTAGGCCATCAGCAGCATGCCGAAGGCAAAGAAGCAGCCGCCGATCCAGCGCACGATATAGCCGGGGTGGCTGGCCTCGAGGGCCTCGACGAAGGTGTACATCAAGGTGCCGTCGGCATTGACCGCACGCCACATCAGGCCCTGCAGGATGCCGTTGACCCACATGGAGGTGATGTACAGCACGGTGCCGATGGTGGATAGCCAGAAGTGCACGGCGATGAGCTTGACCGAGTACATTTCGGTGCCGCCGAACAGACGCGGAATCAGGTGATACAGCGAACCGATGGTGATCATCGCCACCCAGCCGAGCGCGCCGGAGTGGACGTGGCCGATGGTCCAGTCGGTGTAGTGAGACAGGGCGTTGACGGTCTTGACCGCCATCATCGGGCCTTCGAAGGTGGACATGCCGTAGAACGACAGGGCGACGACCAGAAAGCGCAGGGTCGGGTCGGTACGCAGCTTATGCCAGGCCCCGGAGAGCGTCATCATGCCGTTGATCATGCCGCCCCAGGAGGGTGCCAGCAGGATGATCGACATGATCATGCCCAGCGACTGGGCCCAGTCGGGCAGGGCGGTATAGTGCAGGTGGTGCGGGCCGGCCCACATGTAGGTGGTGATCAGGGCCCAGAAGTGCACGATGGACAGGCGATAGGAATAGACCGGGCGCTCGGCCTGCTTGGGAACGAAGTAGTACATCATGCCCAGGAAGCCCGCGGTGAGGAAGAAGCCGACCGCGTTGTGGCCGTACCACCACTGGGCCATGGCGTCGATGGCACCGGCGTAGGCCGAATAGGACTTCATGGCCGAGACCGGGACCTCCGCGGAGTTGACCACGTGCAGGACGGCAACCGTCAGGATGAAGGCGGCGTAGAACCAGTTGGCGACATAGATGTGCGAGGTCTTGCGCTTGTAGATGGTGCCCAGGAAGACGATCGCATAGGCGACCCACACCACGGTGATGAGGATGTCGATCGGCCATTCGAGCTCGGCGTACTCCTTGGATGTGGTGAGTCCCAGGGGAAGGGTGATGGCCGCCAGCACGATCACCAGTTGCCAGCCCCAGAAGGTGAAGGCGGCCAGCTTGTCGGAGATCAGGCGCGTCTGGCAGGTACGCTGCACGATATAGTAGGAGGTGGCCATCAGGGCCGAGCCGCCGAAGGCGAAGATCACCGCGTTGGTATGCAGCGGGCGCAGACGACCGAAACTTGTCCAGGGCAAGCCGAAGTTCAATTCCGGCCAGACCAACTGTGCCGCGATGAAGACACCCAGGCCCATGCCCACGATGCCCCATACCACAGTCATGATGGCGAACTGCCGAACTACCTTATAGTTGTAGGTCGGGTGTTCAAATGCTGTGCTCATGTCATGTTCCCATTGAACGCGTTGTTGGGGAGGCGCTCCCGGACGAGAGTATGTCTCAGCTCTTCCGCCCGCATCATGATATCGATCAAGAATGCGGCCGCCGATTCTAGCGCAGCCGACGACCAACCTGAATGGAGCCATCGTCGATTGCAACGGGGCAGAACCTAGCTGCCCACCGCCGATGTTGCCAGATAAAGCCGCCTTGTTAAGTACCGAAGAAAGTCAGTGCGCGACTTTGACGACCGCAGCGCCCCCATTCTTCCGAGGGGGCAATAGTTTAAAGTAAATTTCCTCCTCGGAGTAACATGCATGATGCTCGGTTGTCCCCCTTCGGCAGGGGGTATTGGCGGTATGCGACATCATGCCGCACGGCGGCGGTGTCTCGCCGGCGATGCTTGCTCACGCGGGCAGAAACGAGCGATCCAAGGTAATGGCAAGTCGATGAAAACGAAACGGAAAGCGCCTTGTCTCCGGAGCGACGAAAAGCGTTGACATTCCATGGATGCGCTGTAGAATGCAGCGCCACGTGACGGGTGGTTAGCTCAGTTGGAAGAGCACCAGCCTTACAAGCTGGGGGTCACTGGTTCGAGCCCAGTACCACCCACCATTCGCCTTCTGGCAATGGGCCTCACGTAATCGGAAATCACGGGGACCGGTAGTTCAGTCGGTTAGAATGCCGGCCTGTCACGCCGGAGGTCGCGGGTTCGAGTCCCGTCCGGTCCGCCATTTCCTGGCATCGCCCGAACGATGCCGCACCAGCACTGCACATCCTGGGTCACCGGTCTTGAGGGTCAAGACGCAGATGACAACTGGACCGGTAGTTCAGTCGGTTAGAATGCCGGCCTGTCACGCCGGAGGTCGCGGGTTCGAGTCCCGTCCGGTCCGCCATCCAGCGGTTGCATTGCGGGTACTGTCTTGTCGATAGGGGTGGTTAGCTCAGCCGGTTAGAGCACCAGCCTCACATGCTGGGGGTCACAGGTTCGAGTCCTGTACCACCCACCACACGGACCGGTAGTTCAGTCGGTTAGAATGCCGGCCTGTCACGCCGGAGGTCGCGGGTTCGAGTCCCGTCCGGTCCGCCACTGTCGATAGCCGATGCTAACCTCGAGTCTCATGGCTCGGGGTTTTGTCGTTCTGATATCCCATTTCCTCTTTATTTCATGGGGCTGCGCCCTTGGTCGGGCTTGTGCCTTGGTCGCACTTCGCTACACTGCTCATACAGTCGTTTGAATTTTCTGCGAGGAGCCCGCCGTGCCTGCCTACCCCCATCTGTTCCGATCCCTCGATGTAGGTGCCGTCACGCTCAAGAATCGCGTCCTGATGGGTTCCATGCATACCAACCTGGAAGAGGCCCCCGAGGGCTTCGCGCGCCTGGCCGCGTTCTACGCCGAGCGTGCTCGGGCCGGGGTGGGGCTGATCGTGACCGGCGGCATCGCTCCCAATCCCGAGGGTGCGGTGTTCCAGGGGGCGGCCAAGCTGACCACGCCCGAAGAGGCGGCCCGGCATCGCGAGGTGACGGCGGCAGTGCACACCGAAGACAGCCGGGTCTGCCTGCAGATATTGCATGCCGGTCGCTACGCCTACTCGCCGGAGCTGGTGGCACCCTCGGCCATCAAGTCGCCGATCAACCCGTTCACGCCCCGGGCCCTGTCCTCGGCGGAGGTCGAAGCGCAGATCGAGGACTACGTGAGGTGCGCACGGCTGGCCAGGGAGGCCGGGTACGACGGCGTCGAGGTCATGGGCTCGGAAGGCTATCTGATCAACCAGTTTGTCTGCCTGCGCACCAATCACCGCGACGACGAATGGGGCGGCGAATTCGCCAGGCGCATCCGTTTCCCGGTCGAGATCGTGCGTCGCATCCGCCAGTCTCTCGGCGAGGACTTTTTGATCATCTATCGCCTGTCGATGATCGACCTGGTCGAGGAGGGCAGCACCTGGGAGGAGGTGGTGGCCCTGGGTCGGGCCATCGAGGCGGCCGGCGCGAGCCTGATCAACACCGGGATCGGCTGGCACGAGGCCCGGGTGCCGACCATCGTCACCAGCGTGCCCCGGGCGGCCTTCACCGAGGTGACGCGGCGCATGAAGGCGGAGCTGTCGATTCCGCTGATCACGACCAACCGCATCAACATGCCCGAGGTGGCCGAACGGGTACTGGCGGAAGGCCATGCGGACATGGTGTCGATGGCGCGGCCTTTCCTCGCCGACCCCGAATGGATTCGCAAGGCCGAGGCCGGGCTCAGCGACGAGATCAACACCTGCATCGCCTGCAACCAGGCCTGCCTCGATCACACCTTCCAAGGCAAGTTGACCTCCTGCCTGGTCAACCCGCGTGCCTGTCACGAAACCGAACTCGACATCCTGCCGACCGAGTCGCCGAAGGCGATCGCCGTGGTGGGGGCCGGGCCGGCGGGGCTGTCCAGTGCCATGACCGCCGCCGGTCGCGGCCACCGGGTGGTGCTGTTCGAGCGTAACGACGAACTCGGCGGCCAGTTCAACTTCGCGCGGCGCATCCCCGGCAAGGAAGAGTTCGACGAGACGATGCGCTATTACCGGACGATGCTCGACAAGCATGGCGTCGAGGTGCGCTTGAACACGGCGCCCGACCTGCAGACGCTGACCGGGTTCGACGAGGTCATTCTGGCCACCGGGGTCCGCCCGCGAAACATCGAGCTGCCGGGCAGCGACCATCCCATGGTGGTCAGCTACCCCGAGGCGATCCTGCACCCGGAGCGGATCGGGCGGCGTGTCGCTATCATCGGCGCCGGGGGCATCGGTTTCGATGTGGCGGAACTGCTGACCCATGTCGGCCACCCAACCCTCGAGCCCGAGGCCTGGTACGACGAGTGGGGGGTCGATCTCGGGGTGAGCAACCGCGGTGGGCTCAAGGCCCCGGAGCGCCCCGGCACGCCACGCCAGGTCTATCTGCTGCAGCGCAAGAGCTCGAAGCCTGGCAAGGGGCTGGGCACCTCTACCGGTTGGGTGCACCGCGTGTCGCTGCGGCATCGCGATGTCGAGGCCATCCCCGGGTGCGAGTACCTGGCGATCGACGACGCGGGGTTGCATGTGCGCATCGATGGTCAGGAGCGGTTGCTTGAGGTCGACAGCGTCGTCGTCTGCGCCGGCCAGGAGTCCGTGGTGGAGCTGCTCGAACCGCTGCGTGCCGGCGGAGTATCGGTGCATGTGATCGGCGGGGCGGACAAGGCGGCCGAACTCGATGCCAAGCGGGCCATCGATCAAGGCACACGCCTGGCCGCGCGGCTGTAGACGGAATGCGTGTGCCCCGGGAACGGGTGAAACATTCTTGTTACACAACTTCCTTATTTGCGGGGGCGAACCAATCCCGGCCCCCGGCGCTCTTACCAATAAACAAGAGCGTGCGTGAGTTTGCGTTGAAAACGCAGGAAAAGCTCTCCCTCGCCAGCTGTTTTATCCGTCTATGCTGATAAATACGCCTGTCCGGAGCGCATTGACGTTTGTCGAGCGGCCGGGGATCGCGACCAAGGAGGCTTCGATGAGTATCTTCGATCATGTGCAGAACCGCTACGAGCAGGTTCAGCAAGAAGAAATGAGTCTTCAGGAGTACCTGGAGTTATGCCGTGAAGACCCCTCCGCCTACGCCTCGGCTGCAGAACGCATGCTACAGGCCATCGGCGAGCCGGAGGTGATCGACACGGCGAAGGACCCACGCCTGTCACGCATCTTTACCAACAAGGTCATCCGTCGTTACCCAGCCTTCTCGGAGTTCTACGGCATGGAGGAGGCCATCGAGCAGATCGTGGCTTACTTCCGGCATGCTGCCCAGGGCCTGGAGGAGCGCAAGCAGATCCTCTACCTGCTCGGCCCCGTCGGGGGCGGCAAGTCCTCCCTGGCCGAACGGCTCAAGCTGTTGATGGAGCGCGTGCCCTTCTACGCCATCAAGGATTCGCCGGTCTATGAGTCTCCCCTGGGGCTTTTCTCGCCCGAGCAGGATGGCGAACTGCTCGAGAAGGAGTACAACATCCCGCGCCGCTACTTCAAGAGCGTGATGTCGCCCTGGGCGGCCAAGCGACTCAAGGAGTACGGCGGCGATATCTCCAGGTTTCGGGTGGTGCGTCTGCATCCCTCGCGGCTCAATCAGATCGCCATCTCCAAGACCGAGCCGGGGGACGAGAACAATCAGGATATCTCCTCGCTGGTCGGCAAGGTGGATATCCGCCAGCTCGAGCTCTACTCCCAGGACGATCCGGATGCCTACAGTTTCTCCGGCGGCCTGTGCAAGGCCAACCAGGGGGTGATGGAGTTCGTCGAGATGTTCAAGGCGCCGATCAAGGTGCTGCACCCGCTGCTCACGGCGACCCAGGAAGGCAACTACAACCCGACCGAGGGCATGGGGGCGATCCCCTTCGAAGGTGTCGTGCTGGCCCACTCCAACGAGAGCGAATGGCAGCAGTTCCGCAACAACCGTAACAACGAGGCGTTTCTCGATCGGGTCTACATCGTCAAGGTGCCCTATTGCCTGCGGGTCTCCGAGGAGATCAACATCTACAAGAAGCTGCTCGAGCACTCCTCGCTGAACGAAGCCCCCTGCGCACCGGATACCCTGCGCATGCTGGCCCAGTTCTCGGTGCTGTCGAGACTCAAGGAACCCGAGAACTCGAGCATCTACTCCAAGATGCGCGTCTACGATGGTGAGAACCTCAAGGATACCGACCCCAAGGCCAAGTCGATCCAAGAGTACCGCGATGCGGCCGGCGTCGACGAGGGCATGGACGGTCTATCGACCCGTTTCGCCTTCAAGATTCTCTCCAAGGTGTTCAACTTCGACACCCACGAGATCGCCGCCAACCCGGTGCATCTGCTCTATGTGCTCGAACAGCGTCTCGAGCACGAGCAGTTGCCCAAGGAGACTCATGAGCGCTATCTACGTTTCATCAAGGAGTTCCTGGCCCCGCGTTATGTCGACTTCATCGGCAAGGAGATTCAGACCGCCTACCTGGAGTCCTACAGCGAATACGGCCAGAACATCTTCGATCGCTACGTGACCTACGCCGATTTCTGGATCCAGGATCAGGAGTACCGCGACCCGGAGACCGGCGAGCTGTTCAATCGTCAGGCGCTCAACGAGGAGCTGGAGAAGATCGAGAAGCCGGCGGGAATCTCCAACCCCAAGGATTTTCGTCACGAGGTGGTCAACTTCGTCTTGCGTGCGCGGGCCCAGAACAATGGCATGAATCCCAGCTGGCAGTCCTACGAGAAGCTCAAGGGCGTGATCGAGAAGAAGATGTTCGCCAATACCGAGGAGCTTCTGCCGGTGATCTCGTTCAATGCCAAGGCGTCTGCCTCGGATCTGCGCAAGCACGAGGATTTCGTCGCGCGCATGGTCGATCGCGGCTATACCGAGAAGCAGGTGCGGCTGCTGTCCGAGTGGTATCTGAGGGTGCGCAAGTCCCAGTAGCGCCCCCCACCGCCCGGGAGGAGAGACGGCAAGTGGCGCCTCTCCTCCCGGGGCCCGACTCCGCGCAGGGGAGGTAGGCATGAGCTATTTCATCGATCGTCGACTCAACGCACGCCACAAGAGTGCGGTGAATCGACAGCGATTCCTGGACCGCTATCGTACCCACATCAAGCGTTCGGTGGAGGAGGCGGTCAATCGCCGCTCGATCACCGACATGGAGCGCGGCGAAAAGGTATCGATCCCGGCCCGGGACATCTCCGAGCCGGTCTTCCAGCATGGACCGGGGGGGAAGCGCACCATCGTCAGTCCCGGCAACAAGGAGTTTGTCGAGGGCGATCGACTGCGCCGCCCCAGTGGGGGGGATGGCGGCGGGGCCGGTGAGGGCAGCGCCTCCAACCAGGGCGAGGGCATGGATGAGTTCGCCTTCTCACTGACCCGGGAGGAGTTCCTCGATTTCGTGTTCGACGGCCTAGAATTGCCTCATCTCGAGCGCAAGCAACTGGTGGACCTCGAGGAGGTGCGTCCGGTGCGCGCCGGCATCTCCAAGGACGGGGTGCCCTCGCGGATCAACATCGTGCGATCGATGCGCGAGGCCCAGGCCCGGCGCATCGCCATGCGCGCTCCGATCCGGCGTGCCCTGCGCGAGGCGGCGGAGGCGCTCGAGGCGGAGGAGCGCAAGGACCCGGTGCTGCGCAATCCGGCGCGCATCAACGAGCTGAAGGCCGAAATCGAGCGGCTCGAGAAACGGCTCGAATCGGTGCCCTTCATCGATACCTACGATCTGCGCTACAACCATCTGGTCAACCAGCCTCAGCCCTCCAACAAGGCGGTGATGTTCTGCATCATGGATGTCTCGGGATCGATGACCCAGTCCCACAAGGACATCGCCAAGCGCTTCTTCCTGCTCTTGTACCTGTTCCTGGAGCGCAACTACGAGAAGGTGGAACTGGTCTTCGTGCGTCACCATACTGCCGCCAAGGAGGTCGACGAGGAGGAGTTCTTCTACTCCCGGGAGACCGGCGGCACCATCGTCTCCAGCGCCCTGACCCTGGTCGACGAGATCATCACCAAGCGCTACCCCGCGGCGCAATGGAACCTCTACGTCGCCCAGGCCTCGGACGGCGACAACTGGGACGACGACTCCACCACCTGTCGCCAGCTGCTGGTCAAGTCGCTGATGCCGCGTTTGCAGTACTATACCTACGTCGAGATCACCCCCCACGCGCACCAGGCGCTGTGGGAGGAGTACGAAAGCGTGCAGGACGATTTTCCAGAACGTTTCGCCATGCGACAGATCGTCGAGGCGGGAGACATCTATCCCGTGTTTCGCGAACTGTTCCGCCGCCGTGCCGTGGCGTGAGTCGCGACACAGGCGGCCATGACGCCGGGCCGACAGGATCCTTGTCGTCCGGCCAGGAGGCAGCATGACCCAACGATCCCCCATTGCCACCGGTTCCGACTGGAACTTCGAGATGCTCACCGACTACGAGCGGGAGATCGCCCGGCTGGCGGACGAGTATCGCCTGGATACCTATCCCAACCAGATCGAGATCATCACCTCGGAACAGATGATGGACGCCTACGCCAGCGTGGGCATGCCGGTGGGCTATCACCACTGGTCCTTCGGCAAGCAGTTTCTCGCCGTCGAGCAGGCCTATCGCCGCGGGCAGATGGGGCTGGCCTATGAGCTGGTGATCAACTCCGACCCGTGCATCGCCTACCTCATGGAAGAGAACACCCTGATGATGCAGGTGCTGGTCATGGCGCACGCCTGCTACGGCCACAACTCCTTCTTCAAGGGCAACTATCTGTTTCGCACCTGGACCGATGCCTCGGCGATCGTCGACTACCTGGTGTTCGCGCGCAAGTATGTTTCCGAGTGCGAGGAGCGCTTCGGCGTGGCGGCGGTGGAGCAGCTGCTGGACGCCTGCCATGCGTTGCAGAACTACGGCGTCGATCGCTACAAGCGCCCGTCGCCGATCTCCGCCGAGGAGGAGGCGCGTCGTCAGTCCGAACGCGAGGAGTACCTGCAATCCCAGGTCAACATGCTGTGGCGTACCATCCCTTCCTTCCAGGGGCAGGAGCCGTTGCCCCAGGATGATGACGAGGACCCCCTGGGCCTGCGTCAGCAGGGGCATTATCCGGCCGAACCCCAGGAGAACCTGCTCTATTTCATCGAGAAGAATGCACCGCTCCTCGCACCCTGGCAGCGCGAGATCGTACGAATCGTGCGCAAGCTGGCACAGTATTTCTATCCCCAGCGCCAGACCCAGGTGATGAACGAGGGCTGGGCGACCTTCTGGCACTACACGCTGATGAATCGGCTCTACGACGAGGGGCTGGTCGACGAAGGGCTGATTCTCGAATTTCTGCAATCGCATACCGCGGTGGTCAGCCAGCCGGGGTTCGATCATCCACACTACAACGGCATCAATCCCTATGCGCTCGGGTTTGCCATGTTCAGCGACATCCGGCGCATCTGCGAGGCGCCGACCGACGAGGACCGCCAGTGGTTCCCGGACATCGCCGGCAGCGACTGGCTCGATACCCTGCATTTCGCCATGCGCAACTTCAAGGACGAGTCCTTCGTGCAGCAGTTCCTGTCGCCCAAGGTGATCCGCGACCTGAAGCTGTTTTCCCTGGTCGACGACGATAGCGAGGAAATGCTGGAGATCGAGGCCATTCACGACGATCGCGGCTATCAGCGCATCCGCGAAGCCCTGTCGGTGCAGTACGCGCTATCGGTGCGCGAGCCCAACATCCAGGTATGGAAGGCCGACATCCGCGGCGACCGCTCGCTGACGCTGCATCATGTACAGGACCGGCGACGCCCCCTGGCCAAGAGCGTCTATCCGGTGATGCGCCACCTGCACCACTTGTGGGGCTTCCCGGTCAAGCTGGTCTCGATGGAAGACAAGGAGGTGGTGCGACGCTACCAGTGGCCCCTGCCCGAGAAGGTCGGGGAAAAGTGACGACGGTAACGGGGCGATGAGACCCGCGCCGGCAATCTCCGGCGCGGGTCACGGCAGGTGACTGCCAGGGGTCAGGCTTGCTTGGTCCAGGACTGGCACCAGCCGTTCGGCTCGACGCTATTCTGCGGGAACAGCTGACAGCCGTTGTTGTCCTGCTGGAAGAACATGCAGTTCGAGCACAATTCACCATCCTCATAGGCGGGGTGGTCGCTGGCCTCTTCGGCCTCCTTGACGTAGTTGAGCGCCTTGGCCTGGGGGTTCTCGGGATCGAGCGGCTCGAGTTCCTGGGCGAAGGCGCGCCGGGACAGGAGGCCGGCTCCCAGAGGAAGGGCGGCGAGACCGAATAGACTATGGCGCATGAACACACGGCGGCTCTGATTGGCCATGGTATCTCCTTGATTTTTCATGGGTAAGTCACGGTTCAAGGGCGTTGATTCGCCTCTATTGTGCACTGTCGCAATATGCTGCCATGCTTATGACAGATCGAAACACTCCAAGGTTCGATGATTTTATCCTAGTCGATGCCGGCGGCGTTCACTAATTTCGGGGTGGCTATCGATCACATCACGAAGGCTTCAGGGGTTGTCAGGGGAGGGTGGCGTGCGTTATACGATTCTTTCCAGTCCGGTGGGGGAGCTCCTGCTGGCCGGTGATGAGGCGGGTCTGCATCACCTATGGTTTCTCGATGGCGCGCAAGCGCCGCCCGATACGGATCAATGGCAGCGCGACGACGACGCCCTCGCGAGCCCTCGGGAAGAGCTGTCGGCGTATCTCGAGGGGCGACGGCGTCATTTCAATGTCGATATCGTGCCCGGGGGCAGTGAAGCCCAGCGGGAAGTGTGGGCGGCGGTGATGCGCATCCCCTACGGGCAGACTCGGACCTACGGCGAACTGGCTCATCGATTGGGGCACGACAAGGCGGTCATTTCCGTCAGCAGTGCAACCGCGGCCAACCCGCTGCCGATCCTGATCCCCTGCCACCGAGTCGTCGCGGCCAGCGGTATCGGAAGCTACGTCGGGGGCGAAGCCATCAAGCAGCAATTGCTGGATCTCGAAGGCCGCCATCGTCCCGAATGAGTGCTCGCGTCGCGCGTGGAGTTGATATACTGCGTGGCGACATTGGGTCGGTCGCGTGCCGGACCCATCCTGAGTTCAGGCAAGGAGCCGTTCGATGCAGAATGCCGTGATTCTAATCAATGCGGAGAAAGGTCAGATCAAGGCCGTGGCCGAACGCCTGGCCGAAGTCGAAGGCATCAGTGAGGTCTACTCGACCTGCGGACGTTACGACCTGGTCGCCATCGCACGCACCACTGACTTCGAGAGCCTGGCGGAACTGGTCACCGGCCGCCTCATGCAGGTCGAGGGTATTCGCGAGACCGAAACGCTCAATGCCATGCAGGTGCATTCGCGGCATGATCTGGAGACCATGTTCAGCGTGGGCCTTTGAGACTTGGCTGAAAAGCGTCTGCGCTTTGTCCATACGGCGTTAAAAATTGGCTCAAGATACTCATTTACTTCGTGTAAACTCGCGTGCGAGCCCAGTCCGTTCTCTCGCCAATTTTTGCCTTGTCTGGACTTTGCTCGCCTGCTTTTCAGTACAAGTCTATGCGTGACCCGAGCACTTTTTTTGATTCACAAAATTCGAATAAATCTTGATGCTGCTTTCCTTACCCTTTCTACGCCGTCAGGTTCGCAATCTGGGAGTCTCCCTGCTGTTCGTGCTGGCGGCCAGCGGTCTGTGGTACTGGCAGGAGCAGGACGTTCGCGACCGCTTGAGCTGGATGGGCGTGCCGACCTGGGACGAGCCAGGGTTCACCAGCTTCCACCGCGTGTTGCGCAACGAGGGCGTGCTGATCGGCTGGTCGGACGTGCGGGTCAACCCGCTGTGGGTGAGCTATCGCCTGCACGAGGTGGACGATCCATACAGCGGGCCGCGCCCGGATTTTCGCCGCGACTGGCGCACCCTCTGGCCCATCGCGCCGCAGAGCTACTTCGGCAGCGGCTACGATCGCGGACACCTGGCACCCAACTACGCCATCGCCGCGGTGCACGGACGCGACGCCCAGGCGCAGACCTTCCTGATGTCGAACATCTCGCCCCAGCGGCCGAACCTCAATCGCAAGCTCTGGCAGCGTCTGGAAGAGGTGATCATCGATCACTTCGTGCCGCGCTTCGGGGTAGTCGAGGTGATCACCGGGCCGGTCTTTCCGGCTAACCTTATCGACAATGCCTTCAACCGGGTCGGCCTGGTGGAAGTGCCCCAGGCGTTCTACAAGATTCTCGTGGTCCCGAGCGAGCGACCCAGGGCCCTGGCGTTTCTGATGCCGCAGACGGTGAAGGGCAATGAGCCTCTCGATCGTTATCTCGTGAGCATCGACGAGATCGAGGCGCGCACCGGGTTGGACTTCTTTTCCTTGCTGCCGGATGAGGTCGAAGATCGCCTCGAGAGCGAGGTGAGCAGACAAGGGTGGGCGCTGGGGAGCGTCGCCAGATTACCCTCGCGCTATTGACATGCGTGTCGCGGCATAACCGCCATGGGAAGGCGTCGATGATGATGCGTGTGGTGCCCAGGAGAGGACTTGAACCTCCACGTCCGTAAGGACACTAGCACCTGAAGCTAGCGCGTCTACCAATTCCGCCA
>NZ_FQUJ01000003.1:0-147353 GCF_900128925.1 Modicisalibacter ilicicola DSM 19980 | reverse complement strand
AGAGGACTTGAACCTCCACGTCCGTAAGGACACTAGCACCTGAAGCTAGCGCGTCTACCAATTCCGCCATCTGGGCAAGTGGCCACGCATCTTACCGATTCTTTTTTAAAATGCAATAGACAAATACGGCCGGGGTGGCGATGGTTGGGTCGTTTCCCATGCGGCGCTATACTGCGCCCATGACAACCTATCGCAACATTGCCTCGCACCTGCCGCTGTACGCCCACTCTTTCTCAAGGAAGCCTCATTCATGAATCATTGGACGTTGAGCGACGACCCGCAAGCGGAACGCGAAGCCCATAAATACGAGCGGCCGGTGCCGAGCCGCGAATACCTGATGGCCCGACTCGAGGAGTATGGCAAGCCCATCACCCACGAGAACATGAGCCGCATGCTGGGTCTGGAGGACGAGGACCAGCAGGAGGCGGTGCGCCGCCGCCTGGCGGCCATGGAGCGCGACGGCCAGGTGCTGCGCAATCGTCGGGGCGCCTATGCGCTGATCGACAAGCTCGACCTGATCAAGGGCAAGGTGCTGGGGCATCGGGACGGCTTCGGCTTCCTGATTCGCGACGACGGCAAGAAGCCGGACCTGGTGATTCCCCCGCGGCAGATGCGCCGTGTCTTTCACGGCGATCATGTCCTGACCCGCGTCAGCGGCCGGGACCGCCGGGGGCGTGACGAGGCGACCATCGTCGAAATACTGGCACGCAATACTCAGACCCTGGTAGGGGTCTATCGCGAACGCACCAGTGAATTCAGCGTGCTGATTCCCGAGAATTCACGCATACCGCTGGAAGTGATCATTCCCAACAAGGCCACCGGCGGCGCCAGGGACGGGCAGGTCGTCTCGGTCAAGATCACCCAGCAGCCCGATACTCGGGTGCAACCGGTCGGCGAGGTCGTCGAGGTGCTTGGCGAGCGCATGGATCCCGGCATGGAGATCGACATCGCCATCCGCAGCCACGACATTCCCGCCGACTTCCCCCCGGAGGTCGAGGAGGAGATCGCCGGCATGTCCGCCGAGGTGGCCGAGTCGGACAAGCACCACCGTATCGACCTGCGCGACACGCCGCTGGTCACCATCGACGGCGAGGATGCCAAGGACTTCGACGATGCGGTCTGCGCCTGGAAGACCCGGTCGGGGAGCTGGAAGCTGCTGGTCGCCATCGCCGATGTGTCCCACTACGTGCCCATCGGCTCGGCACTCGATCAGGAGGGCCATACCCGTGGCAATTCGGTTTATTTCCCGGGGCAAGTGGTGCCGATGCTGCCGGAGCTGCTCTCCAATGGCCTCTGCTCGCTGAATCCCGAGGTCGACCGCCTGACCCTGGTCTGCGAGATGAACATCTCCAAGAGCGGCGCGATCAGTCGCTACAAGTTCTACGAGGCGGTCATCCGCTCGCATGCCCGGCTGACCTACAACCAGGTGGGTGAAATGCTCGAGTCACCGGACAGCGCCGAGGGCCAGGCGCTGTGCGAACGTTATCGCTCGTTGCTGCCCTCCCTGAAGAACCTGCACGCGCTCTACAAGATATTGCGTGAATCGCGCAGCGAGCGCGGTGCCATCGATTTCGAGACCACCGAGACGGAGATCCTCTTCAATGCGGAGCGCAAGATCGAGGCCATCGTGCCGCGCACCCGCAACGATGCCCACAAGCTGATCGAGGAGTGCATGCTGGCGGCCAACGTGGCCACCGCGCGGTTCCTCGACAAGCACGACTTGCCGGCGCTGTATCGCATCCACCAGCCGCCGTCGCCGGAACGCCTCGACAAGTTGCGCCTGTTCCTCAACGAGCTGGGCCTGTCCCTGGGCGGCGGAGACGAGCCGACACCCCAGGATTTCCAGGCGTTGCGCGAGGCGATCAAGGATCGCCCCGACGCGGACATCATCCAGACGGTGATGCTGCGCTCGATGAGTCAGGCGGTCTACTCCCCCCAGAACGAAGGCCACTTCGGGCTGGCCTACCAGGCCTATGCACACTTCACCTCGCCGATCCGTCGCTACCCGGACCTGCTGGTGCATCGTGCGATCCGTTCGGTGATCCGTGGCCCCCGCAAGACGGCGACCGTCGAGCGGGTCGAAGGCGCGCCGGTGGAGAAGCCCAGCCAGTGGTGCCCCTACACCTTCGAGCAGATGGTCGAACTGGGCGAGCACTGTTCGATGACCGAGCGGCGTGCCGACGATGCCACCCGGGACGTCGCCGACTGGCTCAAGTGCGAGTTCATGTCCGACAAGGTCGGCGAGGTCTTCGATGGCACCATCGCCTCGGTCACCCAGTTCGGCATCTTCGTGCGCCTCAATGACGTCTACGTCGAAGGCCTGGTGCATGTGACATCGCTGCCCTCGGACTACTACCACTACGAGCCCGAGAAGCATCGCCTCAAGGGGGAGCGGGGCGGTATCGCCTATCGCCTGGGCGACGGGGTCACCGTGCAGGTGGCTCGGGTCGACCTCGACGATCGCAAGATCGATTTCGAGCTGGTCGAAGAGATGCCGCGCAAGCAGCGTCAGCCGCGCAAGCCCAGGGCGAATGCGACCGGCCCGGGTCCTCAGGACGCCAAGACGGGCCAGAAGAAACCCCGCAAGCGCAAGGCGCGACCCGGCAAGCAGGAGCGCGAAAAGAGCCAGGGAGGTGCGCCGCCGCGCAGCCGTCGCGGTGGGCGTAAGTCCTCCGGAGGCAAGTCGTGAGTCGTGGTGCGCCACGGCGTTCCCACGCCCCATCGTCGGGGAGGCGTCACAAGCCGTCCCGGGGGCGTCAGGCCTCCGGAGCGGCTGCGCCTGGCGGGCTGGATCCGGTGTTCGGCGTGCATGCCGTGGAGGCACTGTTCGAGCGGGGCGACCCTCCTCGGGAGCTGTGGGTCCAAGAAGGCCGGGCTGAGGTGCGTCTGAATGCCCTGGTCGAACAGGCACGCCGTGCCGGAACGCGCCTGCTCGGTCAGCCTCGTGAAGCGCTCGACGAGATCGCTCAGAGCGGAGCCCATCAGGGCGTCATCGCCTTCTGTGCCCCGCTCGTGGCCCAAAGCGAGGAAGCGCTCATGCTGCGGCTCAACGGCTGGCCCCACGAGGCGCCACCGTTGCTGCTGATTCTCGACGGCGTCACCGACGTGCACAATCTGGGGGCCTGCCTGCGCAGCGCCGACGCGGCCGGGGCGCATGGCGTCATCCTGCCCAAGGACAAGACGGCGCCCCTCAATGCCACGGTGCGCAAGGTGGCCAGCGGCGCCGCGGAAAGCGTGCCGGTCTATCAGGTCACCAACCTGGCCCGTGCCATGGCCCGGCTCAAGGAGGCCGGTGTCTGGCTGAGCGGCACCGCGGGAGAGGCCGAAGCCAGCCTGTTCGAGGTCGACCTCACCGGTCCCTGCGCGCTGGTCATGGGGGCCGAGGGCAAGGGGCTGCGTCGCCTGACCCGGGAGGCGTGCGACACGCTGATCAAGCTGCCCATGGCCGGCAGCGTGTCCAGCCTCAACGTGTCGGTGGCGGCCGGCATCTGCCTCTACGAGGCAGTGCGGCAAAGGCATCACTGAGCGCAGCAGCCTTGCTTCATCTGATCGACAGGCCTTTTCTTGCAAGAAAGGGGTGCGATCACTACAATTGTGCGGTTCTTCGAACACCCTCACCCAGTAAACCACGACTCCTTGCTTCCTCGGCGGGTTCTTCCTGGCCTGCGGAAGCTGTCAAACCGTAAGGAGAGTTCATGCGTCATTATGAAATCGTCTTCATGGTCCATCCGGACCAGAGCGAGCAGGTACCCTCGATGGTCGAGCGCTACACCGGCCTCGTCACCGAAAACGGCGGTACCGTCCATCGTCTTGAAGATTGGGGCCGCCGTCACCTGGCCTATCCGATCAACAAGATCCACAAGGCCCACTACGTACTGATGAACATCGAGTGCCGCGGCGAGACTCTCGAGGAAATCGAGAACATCTTCCGCTTCAACGATGCCATCATCCGTAGCCTGGTCGTGCGCTGCAAGGAAGCCGTCACCGAAGCCTCGCCGATGATGAAGCCGGCCGACGAGAAGCGTTCGCGTCGTGACGACAAGCCCCGCACCGAACGTTCAGACAGCTCCGAGCAGTCAGAAACCGCTGAAGCCAACTGATCCGCACTACCAGGAGGATGATCCATGGCACGTTTTTTCCGTCGCCGCAAGTTCTGCCGTTTCACCGCAGAAGGCGTGAAGTATATCGATTACAAGGATATCGATACGCTCAAGGCCTATATCACCGAGACCGGCAAGATCGTACCGAGCCGCATCACTGGCACTCGGGCGCGCTACCAGCGTCAGCTCTCCACGGCCATCAAGCGCGCTCGTTACCTGTCGCTGCTGCCCTATACCGATAGTCACCAGTAAGCCGATATCGCGTGATGCTACCCCTGGCTCGTTGGGTGATGCGCGGCGCACCACAGGCGGCGGGTGCCGCCTTGCTGGCCGGCATCGTTCCCTGGCTGTTCTGGTTCAGTGCCGCCGTGGCCGGATTGGTGACGCTGCGTCGCGGACTGAGCGCGGCCCTGGTGGTGATCATCGCCGCAGCCCTTCCCGCCGGATGGTGGTGGAGCCAGGGCGACACCATTCCGCTGGCGAGTCTGCTGCTGGTGACGTTGATGGCCACCGTGCTGCGTGCTCGGTTGAGCTGGAGCGAAGCGCTGATCGTCGGTGCCCTGGCGGGCGCGGTGATGATCCAACTGGGGATATTCCTGCCCCCCGGCGGGGCGGGGCCGCTGCTGGAACAGTTGCGCCAGAGTTCCCCGGAAATCGAGCGCATGCTGGGTCAGCTCAACGAGCAGGGCGTCGCCACCGAGCAGTTGGCTGCACTGCTGATCGGTGGCGTGACGGGATTGATCGTATTGTTGGCTGCGGTGGCGTGTCTTGCGCTGGCGCGCAGCTGGCAGGCAGGGTTGTACAATCCTGGCGGCTTTCGCAGCGAGTTCCACGCCCTGCGACTCGGGGTGAAGGAGCTGGCGGTGCTCATTGGCCTTGGCGTGATGGGCATGGTGCTGGCACTACCCTCGCTGGCCATGCTCGCCTGGGTGCCGCTGCTGGTATGTGGCGTCGCGTTGATACACGGTCTTATTGGTCTCAAGGGCATGAACAAGCTATGGCTAGTGGCGTTCTACATACTGCTGCTGACGACATGGCCCATGATTTTGATTGTGCTGCTGCTGGGTTTCATCGATACCTTCGCGGATTTTCGCGGCCGACTGGCCCGCAGCCAATGACATAGAGGTTAACGAGATGGAAGTCATTCTGCTCGACAAGATCGGCAAGCTGGGTGATCTGGGTGACAAGGTCACCGTCAAGCCCGGTTACGGTCGTAACTACCTGGTGCCCTACGGCCTGGCCGTGCCGGCAACCAAGGAAAACGTGGAAGCGTTCGAAGCGCAACGTGCCGAGCTCGAAGCCCAGGCTACCGAGCGCAGAAACGAGGCTGAAAAGCGCGCCGAACAGCTCAACGACATCGAGCTTTCCCTGGTCGCCAAGGCCGGCGACGAAGGCAAGCTGTTCGGCTCGATCGGACCGCGTGATCTGGCCGATGCGCTCTACCAGGCCGGCATCGAAGTGGCCAAGAGCGAAGTGCGCATGCCGGAAGGGCCGATTCGTGCCACCGGCGAATACGACATCCAGCTGCACCTGCATGCGGAAGTCGATGCCACCATTCGTGTGGTCGTGGTCGCCGAATAGACCGACGTTGCCGGATAGTGAAAGAAAGGCGTGCAGGGTTTTTACCTGCACGCCTTTTTTTCGTTGCTTGCCCCGCCTCCACGGGGGGCAATTCCCCTATGCTTTTCTCCTGCCGTGCTTTTCTCCTGCCGTGCTTTTCTTCTGCCGTATAGTGGATCGATCACCACGTTAGAGGTTGTGGTCATGAAAAGTCTGCACTATTTCTTCTTCCACGCTGCCCTGGCGCTGATTGTCGCCATTGCCACGGTGTCTTTCATGGCCGACCAGGTCTTCGCCGAGCCCGCGGCAAAGGGTTCGAGCCGTCAATGGCTGGCGCAACTCGGGACTGCCCTGGGGCTACGAGATCGATCCGGAGGTGGCCTGGCGCCCCTCTCCCTGAAAAGCTGGCGGCCCTCCCTGAAAAGCTGGCGGCCCTCCCTGAAAAGCTGGCGGCCCTCCCTGAAAAGTAAGATAGACCGGGTTAGGGTGGTGGCAGCCGATGGGATAGAATGAGCGCCGCTATCCGGATTGTCGAAGGCCCGCCCGTCATGAATGAATTTCTCGAACCCGATCAGGAAACCGCGGCGCTCAAGGTGCCTCCGCACTCCCTGGAGGCGGAACAGTCGGTGCTGGGCGGCTTGATGCTCGACAATGACGCCTGGGACACCGTCTCCGAACGGCTGGTGGCGGACGATTTCTATCGCTACGAACATCGGCTGGTGTTCAACGCCATGATCCAGCTGGCGGAGTCCGCCCACCCCCTCGACGTGGTAACCCTCTCCGAGGCCCTGGAGAACCGCGATCAGCTCGATACCGTGGGCGGGCTCGCCTACCTGGCAGAGCTGGCGCGCAATACGCCCTCGGCCGGCAACATCCGGGCCTACGCGGACATCGTCCGCGAGCGCGCCACCCTGCGCAAGCTGATCCAGGCGGCCAACCAGATCGCCGAGGGGGCGTTCAGCCCCCAGGGACGGGCCGCCGACGAACTGGTCAACGAGGCCGAGCGATTGGTGTTCCAGATCAGCGAGTCGCGCCCCAAGTCCGGCGGTCCCATCGGCATGAGTCAACTGCTCTCCAAGGCCGTGGATCGCATCGACGAGTTGTTCAACATGCAGGGGCAGATGACGGGGCTCTCCTCGGGGTTCCGTGATCTCGACGACATGACCTCGGGGCTGCAGCCCTCTGACCTGGTGATCATCGCCGGGCGTCCCTCCATGGGCAAGACCACCTTTGCCATGAACCTGGTCGAGCACGCCGTCATCTCCAGCGACAAGCCGGTGATGGTGTTCTCCATGGAGATGCCCGCCGAGTCGTTGATGCTGCGCATGCTCTCCTCCCTGGGACGCATCGACCAGACCCGGGTGCGTACCGGGCAGCTCGAGGACGAGGACTGGCCGCGCCTGACCTCGGCGGTCAACCTGCTAAAGGACAAGCAGCTGTTCATCGACGACACGGCGGCGCTGTCGCCCAACGAGATGCGCTCGCGCATCCGCCGCGTGGTGCGCGAACAGGGCAACCTGGGCCTGATCATGATCGACTATCTGCAGCTGATGCAGATCCCCGGGTTTTCCGAGAACCGCACCGGCGAAATCTCGGAGATATCGCGCTCCCTCAAGGGACTGGCCAAGGAGTTCGGCTGCCCGGTCATCGCCCTGTCGCAGCTCAACCGCTCCCTGGAGCAGCGCCCCAACAAGCGTCCGGTGATGTCGGACCTTCGTGAATCGGGCGCGATCGAACAGGATGCAGATGTCATCGCCTTCGTCTATCGTGACGAGGTCTACAATACGGATAATCCGGATAACAAGGGGCTGGCCGAGCTGATCATCGGCAAGCAGCGTAACGGACCCATCGGGACCGTGCACCTGGCCTTCATCGGCAAGTACACGCGCTTCGAGGATCTGGCTCCGGACAGCTACGGACAGCATTTCGGCGAATAGAGGATCTTCCATGGCCAGTGGTTTTCGACGCGGCAACCGCAAGCGCGCCCCCAAGCTCGAGGCGCGCGGCATTCTCGAGAGCGTGGAGCGTGAGGGCCCCTTCAAGGAGTGGTTGGGCATGCCGGATCTCTACCGCTATCACCTGGTCGTCGATGGCCAGGCCTACAGCTACCAGACCGAGGATACGGAGTTGCCGGTCGCGGTCGGCGATCGCGTCGTGTTCCGCTACAAGGAGACCAAGGCGGGCAACTGGGTGGATCGCAACTCCCTCGGCGTGGCGATCGATCCATCGAGTTACCCGCAAGGGTGAACTCTCCCGCGAAGGGCGGTTGAACCTTCCCGGGTTAATGAAATCGTAATAGGCGCGAGGCAGGCTGGATGCCTGCGGGTGCGGGGTAGCGCATCCATTCATTGACTCGGAGGGAACATGGACCTTCAAGAACTGAAACATTACGTACGCCATCACGACAATGGCGAGATTCGCGTGATCAGCCATGCAGGAAGCCGCTGCTATCAGGTGGAGCTGGAGGACGTGGAAGGCGAGCGTCATCTCCTGACCCGACGCGGCAAGCCGATGCTGTTTCGCGCCCTGGATGACGTCTATCTGGAACTCAAGCGCGCCGGCATTCACCGGGCCTATCTGGTGCAGTATGTGGCCCATGACGAGATGATCGGCCGCGAGGCGCATTACGACGAGCCGCTCGGCTCACGCATGCCTTTGGTATTCTGACCCCTCGGACGGATCAGCCATTCCCGGCATCCCTGCTGTCGGGTTCCAGCCAGCGAGCGAGTCGATTGCGCCGCCTCGCCACCGCCATGTACAGCGCGTCGAGCAATGGCCTGAGCCCCGGCAGACAGGTCAACCTCACCAGCCAGCGATGACCGAGCACGGCGTAGAGCGCACGGCTCGACTCCATTCCCGCGAACCAGTGCCCCGCGCCATCCAGGGCGTAGAGCCTTCCCATCAGCTCGTCGCAGTCGCGACCCCAGGGCGCGGGGTCGAAGCCGTCGGCGCGAATGTCGATGAAGCGAATGCGCTCACGGTGGCGATGACGCTCGAGCCAGCCCACCTGGCGACGACACAGCGCGCAGCCGCCATCGTAGAAGAGCGTAATCGGCGCACGAGCCGCGAAGGGTGAGGTCATGGATCCTCCCGGGTGTCACGGTAGCCCTGCAGATGATCGCCCTGGCCGTAGGCCGTCTCCCAGTCGATGCTTTCCAGGAACCGGCTGGCCTGATCGCGCATCGCCCGGCGCTTTTCTTCCTTCATGCGTTTGAGGGAGCCATAGATCAGTTTCATGCGTGGATTGCTTTCCAGACGTTCGGCGTGCCGCTCCAGGAATGCCCAGTAGAGGCTGTTGAAGGGGCAGGCGTTCTCGCCGGTGACCTGTTTGACGTCGTAGCGGCAATGGCGGCAGTGATCGGACATGCGGTCGATGTACTTGCCCGAGGCGCAGTAGGGCTTGGAACCCAGGAGACCGCCGTCGGCGTGCAGCACCATGCCCAGCGTGTTGGGTAGCTCGACCCACTCGAAGGCATCGGCATAGACGGCCAGGTACCAGTCGCACAGTGCTTCGGGCTTGACGCCGCAGAGCAGGGCAAAGTTGCCGGTGACCATCAGTCGCTGTATGTGATGAGCATAGGCGTTGTCCCGGGTCATCTCCAAGGCACGCCTGAGGCAGCGCAGGTCGGTCTCGGCATTCCAGTAGAACGCCGGCAGGCCGCGCTCGGCGCCCAGGCGGTTCTCGCGCTTGTAGGCCGGCATCTTCAACCAGTAGATGCCACGTACGAATTCGCGCCAGCCGAGGATCTGGCGAATGAAGCCTTCCACCGCGTTGATCGGCGCATCGCCCCGGTAATAGGCGGACTCGGCCGCCTCGCAGACCTCGCGCGGCTCCAGTAGGCCGATGTTCATCGCCGCCGACAGCCGGGCATGAAACAGGGTGGGATGGGTATCGCTGATGGCATCCTGGTAACGACCGAAATCAGGGAGGCAGTGCGTGATGAAATGACGCAGGTCGACCAGGGCCTGGCGCCGGGTCACCGGCCAGTTGAATGCCTCGAGTTCACCGAAATGCCCGGCGAAGTGTGTCTCGACCAGGCCCAGTACCTGCCGGGTCAGCGTGTCCCGGCGATGGACGGGAGGCGTAGGAAAGTCGAGATCACGGCGGATGGGCTGGCGGTTGTCGTGATCGAAGTTCCATTGACCACCGGCCGGTGCATCGTCCTCCATCAGCAACCCGGTGCGCCGGCGCATCTGTCGATAGAAGTTCTCCATGCGCAGTTGCTCGCGACCCTCGGCCCAGGCGGCGAAGTCCTCCAGGGGGCAGAAGAAGCGATCATCCTCGACGATCGCCCAGTTCGCCTTGCGGCGTCGCAGGCGCGCCAGCAGCCGCCACTCCCCGGGACGCACGACGCGTATCTCGCCGCAGCCGTAAAGGGCGGCGAGGCGCTCGGCTTCATCGAGCAGGTCCTGACAGTTATCATCGTCATCCAGGGCGCTGTAGTGCACGCGCCATCCCTTGCCGCGCAGCCGTCGGGCAAAGTGGCGCATGGCGGCGAAGATCAGCGCGATCTTCTGTGGATGATGGGGCACATAGCGTCCTTCACCCGCCACCTCGCAGAGCGCGATCACGGCGTCGGCGGGAGCGTCGCGCAACGTTGCCAGATCGAGGCTGAGCTGGTCGCCGAGCACGAGAATCAACGGTTTGGGCATAAATTGACCATAAGTTGTACAACTATGCCTGATAGTATAACGTCATTCGCCGTTCCAGCAGGGCACGTTTGCCCTCTTTCGTCTGTATCAATGTCGCTAGGAGATACCTCATGACCACCCCTCGCTTCGGCGTATTGCTGGCCAACCTGGGTACGCCGGATGCCCCCACTCCCGAGGCGGTGCGCCGCTATCTGGCGGAATTCCTCTGGGACGAGCGGGTCGTCGATGCACCACGCCCCTTGTGGTGGCTGATCCTCAATGGCGTGATCCTGCGTTTTCGCCCGGCCAAGGTGGCCAAGGGCTATGCCTCGGTATGGCAGGAAGGGGGGTCGCCCCTGCTGGTCATCGCCCGGCGCCAGCAGCAGGCGCTGAAGGCGCTGCTGGCCGAGCGTCTCGGCGAAGCGATTCCCGTCGAACTGGCCATGACCTACGGCCGGCCGAGCATGGAGGAGGCCGGCCTGCGGCTGCGCGATGCCGGTGTCGAGCGCATCCTGGTATTGCCGCTCTATCCGCAGTTCTCGCGTTCGACCACTGCCGCGGTCTTCGATCGTCTTGCCAGGGCGCTCAAGCGCTGTCCACATCTGCCGGAGCTGCGCTTCGTGCGCGATTATCACGATCATCCCGCCTACATCGAGGCACTCGCCAACAGCGTGCGCGAGCATTGGCAGCACCACGAGGGGCAGCGTGGCTACTTGATGATGTCCTACCACGGCATCCCCAAGCGCTACGCCGACAATGGCGACCCTTATCCGCGTCAGTGCGAGGCCACCAGCCGCCTGGTGGCCGAGGCGCTGGGCCTGAAGGAAGGCGAATGGCAGATGACCTATCAGTCGCGTTTCGGTCGGGAAGAGTGGCTCAAGCCCTATACCGATCACACCCTCATGGAACTGCCGAAACAGGGCGTCGAGCATGTCGATATCATGAGTCCCGCCTTCTCCGCCGACTGTCTGGAGACCCTGGAGGAACTGGAGGTGGAGAACCGGGAGAACTTCATCGGGGCAGGCGGCAAGACCTATCGCTACATCCCGGCCCTCAACGACCGTGACGACCATATCGCACTGTTTGCAAGCCTGGTGGAGCAGCATACCCAGGGCTGGTGAGGCCGCCTCGATCCGGGATCATAAAGAGATGGCGGCGCTCAGCCGTGGCCGAGGTCCGGGTGCGGCACCGGCTTCTCGCCCACTTCCTCGTCGCGCAGTTCGGGCGGGTCACCGCGAGTCCTGTCCGCGCGGCGCAACCGCAAGTGCAGGCCAGTCTTGGCCAGCAGGTGAGCACTGACCGGCGCGGTGATGAACAGGAACAGCGTGATCAGCATCTCCTGAACATGAGGCTGACCGTCGATCACCCAGAAATAGAGCATCGAGGCCGCCAGCATGCAGCCGATCCCCAGGGTGGTCGCCTTGGTAGGACCGTGCAGGCGCATGTAGAAGTCCTGCAGGTGAGCCATGCCCAGCGAGCCAATGAAAGCGAAGGCACCACCAGCGACCAGTAGAAAGGCGATCAGGCCCTCGAGTAGCACGTATAGCGTCATGAGCCCTCCTATTCGATGATGTCGCCACGCAGCAGGTACTTGCAGACTGCCACGGTGCTGATGAACCCCAGCATGGCGATCAGCAGCGCCGACTCGAAGTAGGTCTTGGTGTTCAGCCAGAGCCCCATCAGCACGATCAGCGCGATGGAGTTCACGTACATGGTGTCCAGTGCCAGGAGCCGATCCGGCATGTCCGGGCCGACGGCAAGCCGGTAGACGTTGAGCAGCAGCGCGGCTACCACCAGTGCCATGCTGGTCCATAGGGCAAAGTCTAGCATTCGTAGATCTCCTTCAGCGGCCGCTCGTAGCGCTCGCGAATCTGCCTGACGAGCGCTGCCTCGTCGTCCACATCCAGGGCATGGATCAGCAGCGTCCGTCCATCCAGGCGCAGGTTTGCCGACACCGTGCCCGGGGTCAGGCTGATGGTGTTGGCCAGCAGGGTGATGGTGAAGCGGTTCTCCAGCATCAGCGGATACTCCACGAAGTGAGGGCGCAGCCGTCGCCAGGGATTGACGATCAGCCAGGCCACCTCGATGTTGGCTACCAAAATGTCGACGAGCACGCGCAGCACGAAGCGCAGCAGCAACCAGGGTTTGGATATCCGGGGTGCGCTGTCCCGGAAGCGGTAAGTGGCCAACGGGATAACCACCGCCAAGAAGCTGCCCAGCAGCAGTTGGCCGGGACTGGCGCTGCGCACCAGCAATAGCCAGACCACCAGCAGCAGGCTCGACAGCAGCGGTGTCGGTAGCCAGGAGCGCAGAAAGGTCATGGCGTGCCTCCAGTGTTCAGCAATGCCTCGATCATTCGCTGAGGATGAGCCAGTTGCTCGGCGGTGGCTCGGGTGTAGTCACTGACCGGGCCTGCAAGCACCACCAGCAGCGGTGCGGCACTCAACAACCAGATGACACCGAACCACTGGCTGCGCGGGAGCGCCAGGCCGCCGGGGTCTCCCTGGCTGCGCCAGAACAACGTGGAGCCGGCTCGGGAGAGAGCGATTAGCGCGCATAGCCCGGTGCCCAGCAGCAGCGGCCACAGCCAGGCGCGTTGGCTGCCCTCGGCGGACGCCATCAGCAGCGCCTTGCCCAAGGCCCCGGACAGCGGCGGCACGCCGGCTACCGCCACAGCGCCGACGAAGAAGAGTCCGGCGAGCCAGCCGCCCTGGCGCAGTGGGCGACCGCGAACCAGGCGCGTGCCGGCCTTGCCTCGCTGTTGACCGATCAGCTCGGCCAGCAGGAAGAGGCCGCCGGTGACGAGCGTCGTGTGCACCAGGTAGTAGAGCAGAGCCGAGACGGCAGCCGGCGAGCCCAGGCCGATGCCGGCCATCAGGGTGCCCACCGAGACCAGCAGCAGATAGGCCACCAGCAGGCGCAAGTCCCGGGCGGCCAGTACACCGACCCCGGCCACCGCCAGGGTGCCCAGCGACAACCACCATACCCAGGCTTGTTCCAGGCGCGACAGCGCTCCGGCGCCATCGCCGAACACCAGGGAGTAGACCCGCAGAATGGCGTAGATGCCGACCTTGGTCATGATGGCGAAGAGCGCCGCTACCGGTGCGGGAGCGGCGGCGTAGGTGCGGGGCATCCAGAAATAGAGCGGCAGGACCGCCGCCTTGAGGCCGAACACCACCAGCAGCATCAGGGCGCCGGCAGTGACCAGCCCGGTGCGTTCGGCGGGTAGTTCGCCAAGTCGTACCGCCATGTCGGCCATGTTGAGAGTGCCTGTGGCGCCGTAAAGCACACCCACAGCGATCAGGAACAGGGCCGAGCCGGCCATGTTGAGCACCACATAATGTACACCGGAGAGGATGCGCGCCTTGCCACCACCGTGCAGCAGCAGCGCGAAGGAGGCGAGCAGCAGCACTTCGAAGAAGACGAAGAGGTTGAACAGGTCGCCGGTGAGGAAGGCGCCGTTGATGCCCATCAGCTGCCACTGAAAAAGGCCATGGAAGTTGCTGCCGCGCTCGTCCTCGCCGGCGCAGGCGAATACCACGACGCCCAGCGCCAGTATCGCGGTGAGCAGCACCATCAACGCCGAGAGGCGGTCGAGCACCAGGACGATACCGAAGGGCGGCTGCCAGTCACCCAGCGCGTAGTAGGCGATATCGCCGCCATTGGCTCGGGCCACCAGAGCAATGCCGACCAGCAGCAGCAGCAGCGTGCTCCCGACGCCGACCAGGCGCTTGAGGCGGGTGCCGGCCTGGCGTTTTAGCAGCAGCGCGACCCCGGCGACCAGCGGGAGCAAGACGGGCAGAACGATAAGATGCGCTATCACGAACGGCCCTCCCGGTCCTCGCGAGAGCGTCCGTCGACGTGGTCATTGCCTGCCTCGCTGCGGGCGCGCATGGCCAGGATCATCACGAAGGCGGTCATGGCGAAACCAATCACGATGGCGGTGAGTACCAGTGCCTGGGGCAGCGGGTCGGCGTAGCCCCCGGGGCCATTGACGATGGCCGCCCCATCGGTGGTCAGCCCCCCCATGGAAAACAGGAACAGGTTGACTGCATAGGAGAGCAGGGTCAGGCCGACCACCACCGGAAAGGTGCGCCCGCGCAGCACCAGATAGAGACCGCAGGCGGTCAACACGCCGGTGGTGATGGCGTAGAGGCTTTCCATCAGTGTTTCTCCTTGCCGGATCGCGAAGCGGTGTCGGTGGCGTGACTCTCGGTGGCCTCCTTGGCCGGGCGGTGAGGCGTGGTGACCTTGCCCAGGTTGGCCAGGATCATCAGCGTGGCCCCCACCACCGCCAGATAGACGCCGAGATCGAAGAGCATGGCGGTGGCCAGTTCGAACTCGCCGATCAATGGCAGGCTGAAATGGCCGAAGGCCGACGTCAGGAAAGGATAGCCAAACAGCCAGCTGCCCAGTCCCGTCAGGGTGGCGGTGGCCACCCCGACGATCGCGACCGGCTGGTAGGGGAAATCGAGGCGTTGCTGGGTCCATTCCACACCCCGGGCCATGTACAGCAGGATCAGCGCGACGGCAGTGACCAGTCCGGCGATGAAGCCACCCCCGGGCTGGTTGTGGCCGCGCAGGAAGATGAAGGCGGACACCAGCAGGGCCAGTGGTAGCAGGGCCATGGAAATGGAAGTGAGGATCGCCGGATAACGATCCGGCGACCAGAGCCGTCCCTCACCATCACTGTGGGGCATGAACAGTCGCAGACGGTTGAGCAGCTTGAAGATCGCCAGCCCCGCCAGCGCCAGCACGGTGATCTCTCCCAGCGTATCGAAGCCCCGGAAGTCGACCAGGATGACGTTGACCACATTGTGACCGCCGCCACCGGGCACGCTATTTTCCAGGAAAAAGCCGGAGATGGAGGCATTGTCCCGAGTCAGAACCGCATAGTTGAGACTGGCGACGACGACGCCCAGGGCGCCGGCCAGGCCGACATCGCGCAGGTTGCGGCGGTTCGAGGACTCCTTCGGTGTTTTCTGGGGAAGGAAGAACAGGGCCAGCATCAGCAGGATCATGGTCACCACCTCCACCGAGAGCTGGGTCAGCGCCAGGTCCGGTGCCGAGAAGCGGGCGAAGGTCAGGGCGACCACCAGCCCCACCACCGAAAGCATCAGCAGCGAGATCAGGCGGTAACGGTGAGTGGCGGCGGTGCCGATACCGCCGAAGATCAACAGGCCGGCACCCAGCAGCAGAATGCCGTCCAACGGCTGGTTGCCCTTGCTGCCGGTGAGTACCGGCATCTGGGCCAGGCCCAGCACCCCCATCACCAGGGCGGTCAGCAGCAGCAGCGTCATGTAGCGCTGCAGGGAACCGCCGTCGAGACGGGCCAGGTTTCTCTCGGCAATGCGGCCAAGGCTCTGAATGGCGGCCTCGAACACCAGTCTCGCATCCACCGGACGAAAGCCCTTGATGAGGCGTCGCAGGTTGGCGTGTCGCCAGTAGGCTGCCACACCGACAATCAGCGCCACCAGGCTCATCATCAGCGGCAGGTTGACGCCGTGCCAGATCGACAGATGGAACTCGAAGGCCTTGCCCAGTACCGGCTCGAGGGCCAGACCCAGCAAGCCTTCCACCAGCACCGGCGCCACGCCCACCACCAGACACAGCAGCGCCAGCAGTGCCACCGGGGCACGCATGAGCCAGGGTGGTTCATGGGGCGGTTGCGCTGGAGCCTCACGAGGTTCCTTGAAGAACACGGCATGGATCAGGCGCAGCGAGTAAGCGACCGAGAGCACGCCACCCAGGGTGGCGAGCACCGGCAGCAGCCAGCCCAGCCCACCCAGTAGCGGGGCCGCGAGAGTCTCGGCGAACAGCATTTCCTTGGACAGGAAACCGTTGAACAGCGGTACCCCGGCCATGGCCGCCCCGGCGATGGTGGACAGAAGTGCGGTGACCGGCATCGCCCGACGCAGACCTCCGAGTCGGGCGATCTCACGGGTGCCGGTTTCGTGGTCGATGATGCCCGCGCTCATGAACAGTGCCGCCTTGAAGGTGGCGTGGTTGAGGATGTGAAACAGCGCCGCGACCAGCGCCATGGGACTGCCGATGCCCAGCAGCACCGTGATCAGTCCCAGATGGCTGACCGTGGAAAAGGCCAGAATGGCCTTGAGGTCGGTCTTGAACAGGGCGAACCAGGCACCGTAGATCAATGTGATCATGCCGGTCAGGGTGACGATTAGCGACCACAGCTCGCTGCCGGCGATGGCCGGGTGCAGGCGCGCCATCAGCAAGATCCCGGCCTTGACCATGGTCGCCGAGTGCAGATAGGCGGAGACCGGGGTGGGGGCGGCCATGGCATGGGGCAGCCAGAAGTGGAAGGGAAACTGCGCCGACTTGGTGAAGGCGCCCAGCAGCACCAGCCCCAGCATCAGCGAATAACGCGGGTCGGCCAGGATGGTCTCGCCGCTGGCCAGTACCACGTTCATGTCGAAACTGCCGACGATGTCGCCCAGCAGCAGCACCCCGGCGAGCAGCGCCAGACCACCGGCGCCGGTCACGGTGAGCGCCATGCGCGCCCCCTTGCGGGCGTCGCTGCGGTGCGACCAGAAGCCGATCAGCAGGAATGAGGAGAGACCGGTGAGCTCCCAGAACAGCCACAGCAGCAGCAGGTTGTCGGCCATCGCGATGCCGACCATGGAGGCCATGAACAGCATCAGGTAGGCGTAGAAGCGTCCGAAAGGTTCCGTCGCGGACAAGTAGTAGTGCGCATAGAGTAGAATCAGCAGGCCAATGCCCACGATCAGCGAATTGAACAGCAGCGCCAGGCCGTCCAGTCGGAACGCCAGATCGAGGCCAAGGGCGGGCATCCAGTCGACGGCGAAACGCAGCACCTCGCCAGCCGCCAGGCTAGGCCAGTGGGCAAGGGTCAGCACCAGGGCCAGAGCGGGCAACGCCGCCGTGGCCAGGGAGCAAAAACGTCGTCTGCGATGCGCGGTTAAGGCGGGTACCAACACCCCCAGCAGGGGCAGCAGGGCTATCCATAGCAAAGTCATCGATCGATCATCCTGCGCGAGTCTGGAAACAAAGGACGTGGCACGCCGGGAGCAGGATGACACAAGCGATGTGCCGTCGCGACCTGTTCCAGGATCAGATTATCCCTCATGGCATGGCTCCTTGCCACTCTGACGCAAAGCGGGCTTGCTCGCTGCCCCTTGCCTTTCAAGAACTTGTCTCTGTAGAGTTGATGGGTCGATCTGGGGCGAAGAGCGTCAGCGCCGCGACCGCGCCAAGAGAGAGGAGCGCCGAATGCAACTTGCCTTGCTGAGTGGTTTCGTGGTGGCCGGATTTGCCCCGCTGCTGCATCGGTGGTTTGGGGCTCGCACGCCGCTGGTGATGGCCCTGCTGCCGGCTTTCCTGGCGGCCTGGCTGATGGGGCTGTGGCCAAACGTTACATCCGGCGAGACCCTTCTGCTGGAATGGGCCTGGGTGCCAGGGCTCGATATTACCCTGACCTTCCTGATCGACGGCCTTTCCTGGTTGTTCGCCATGCTGATCACGGTGATCGGTGCCCTGGTGCTGATCTACTCGGGAGAGTACTTGCGCGGCCATCGCGACCTGCCGAGCTTTCTGGTGGTGATCACGGCCTTCATGATGTCGATGCTCGGCCTGGTGCTGGCCGACAATCTGGTGACGCTGTTTGTGTTCTGGGAGCTCACCAGCCTCACCTCCTACCTGCTGATCGGCTTCAATCATACCGACCCGGATTCCCGCAAGGCGGCCCTCCAGGGGCTGTTTGTCACTGCGGGAGGCGGCCTGGCGCTAATGGCCGGATTGGTCATGCTGGCGATGGCCGGCGACAGCTGGTCGCTTTACGAGCTGGTACAGCGTGGCGAGGTGCTGCGTGATCATGCGCTCTATACCCCGATGCTGATCTGCCTGCTGATCGGCGCCTTCACCAAGTCGGCGCAATTTCCCTTTCATTTCTGGCTGCCCAACGCCATGGCCGCCCCCACCCCGGTCTCTGCCTATCTGCACTCGGCGACCATGGTCAAGGCGGGGATCTACCTGCTCGCCCGGCTGCATCCGGCGCTGGGGGGCACCGATGGCTGGGTGATCACCCTGTCTCTGGTGGGAGCCCTGACCATGGTCACCGGCGCCTTTCTGGCGATTCATCACACCAGTATCAAGAAGCTGCTGGCCTACTCCACGGTGATGGCGCTGGGGACCCTGACCATGTTGCTGGGCGTCGGCACCCAGAAAGCCCTGATCGCCTTCGTGGCCTTCCTGGTGGGCCACTCGTTCTACAAGGGCGCGCTGTTCATGGTGGCGGGCATTCTCGATCATGAGACCGGCACCAAGGATGTCACCGCCATGGGGGGGCTGCGCCAGGTGATGCCGCTTACGGCGGTCGTGGCGGGTCTTGCCGCCCTGTCGCTGGCGGGTCTGCCGCCGCTACTGGGGTTCGTCGGCAAGGAGCTGATGTTGGCTGCGGTGCTCGAGGCCGTAGACTGGCGGCCTCTGCTGCTGGCGCTGGCGCTGGTGGCCGCGATCCTGACCCTGGCGGCGGCCGCCATCGTTGCCCTGCGGCCCTTCTTCGGCCGCCGCCAAGAAACACCTTCGACGCCCCATGAGCCCCCGCGCGCCATGCTCGCGGGGCCCGCGGTACTGGCCGTGCTGTCACTGCTGTTCGGCCTGATGCCGGGCCTGCTCGACTCACTGGCGAGTGTCACCGTGGCGGGCATCGCGCTAGAAGGCGGGGAGGGGGGCGCCGCCGAGGTGCATCTGGCGCTGTGGCATGGCTTCAACCTGCCCTTGCTGCTGACCTTCGTGAGTCTATTGCTGGGCTTGCTGGTCTATCGTCACTGGGACACCCTGCGGACCTGGCTGGCGCGTCTCGACCCGCTAATGAAGCGCGGCCCCGAAGCCGGCTACGACGCGCTCATGGCCGGCATGGTGGCATTCGCCTACTGGCAGACCCGGATGCTGCAGAATGGTTATATACGTAACTATCTGGTGATGACACTGCTGGTGCTGGTGGGACTGGTCGGGCATGCCCTCTTCTTTCGGCATGCCCCTGAGTTCGATCTGGTGCTCTCGGTCTATCTTCACGAGGCGATCGTCGTCGGTCTGATGGTCGCCGGTGGCGTCTCGGCCTGTGTGATGCGCTCGCGTCTGGCCGCCGTGGCCGCTGTGGGCGTCATGGGGTTTTCCATCGCCCTGACCTTCGTGCTGTTCAGCGCCCCGGACCTGGCCATCACCCAGTTGCTGGTAGAAACCTTGACGGTGATCCTGCTGGTGTTGGTGCTGTTCCGGCTGCCACATTTCGCCACCCTGTCCACCCCCGGCGAGCGGCTGCGGGATCTCGTGGTGGCGAGCCTCACCGGTGGCCTGATCACCCTGCTCATGCTCTCGGTGCTTGCCGGCGAACGCCTGCCACGGATTTCGGACTACATGATCGCCAACAGCCAGCCGCTGGGCCATGGTCATAACATCGTCAACGTCATCCTGGTCGACTTCCGGGCGTTGGACACCTTGGGGGAGGTGTTCGTACTGGCGCTGGCGGCCATCGGGGTCTATGCCATGATGCGGTTTCATGCCAGTTCGCAATGGACTCAGCCGTCGCCGAGGAAGAACGACGATGACTAGAACGGGTACCCTGATCCTCAATGTCGCGGCGCGACTGCTGCTGCCGCTGCAATTGCTGTTCTCGCTGTTTCTGCTGCTGCGTGGCCATGACGAGCCGGGCGGCGGTTTCATCGCCGGGCTCGTGGCCGCGGCGGCCTTCACACTCTATCTCTTCGCCCATGGTCGTCGTGCCATGAGCGAGATGCTCAAGGTGTCGCCTCGCGACCTGGTCGGCATGGGGCTGTTGTTCGGCGTGCTTTCGACGCTGCCGGCCTGGTGGAACGGCGAGCCCTTCTTCACCGCTCAGTGGTGGACCATTCCGGTGATCGACTTCAAGGCCTCGACGCCGCTGATCTTCGATATCGGCGTCTATCTGGTGGTGGTGGGTTCGGTGCTCATGGCGATCACCGCGCTGGTCAAGACCGATCAACATGACGATGAAAGCTGAGGAGCTGCCATGGAACCCTTGATGGCCGTCGCAATCGGCATTCTCTTTGCCGCCGCGATCTACATGATGCTGCGGCGCTCAATCGTCAAGCTGGTGATCGGGTTGATGCTGCTCTCGAACGCCGCCAATCTGTTGATCTTCGCCACGGCAGGCATGGTGCGTGGTGCTCCGCCGCTGGTCCCGAAAGGCATGACGGCCCCCGCCGGCGCCGTGGCCGACCCGCTACCCCAGGCGCTGGTGCTCACCGCCATCGTCATTGCCTTCGGCGTGCTGTCCTTCGCCGTGGTGCTGGTGCGCCGGGCCTGGGAGATCGTGCGCGCCGATGACTTGGACAGGATGAAGGATACCGATACTTGAATCCGCAGATTGCGCTGCCCATTCTCATACCCTTGCTGGCAGGGGCCATATCGCTGGTGTTCTGGCGCTCCCGGAGCATGCAGCGTTTCATCGCCGTGGCCGGCACGGCCGGCCTGCTGTTGACCGCTCTGTGGCTGCTGACCACGGTCAACCGTGACGGCATTCTGGTGATGAACATGGGGGGCTGGCCGGCCCCCTTCGGCATCAGCCTGGTCGCCGATCTGCTGGGGGCGACCATGGTGGTACTCACCGGGATCATCGGTTTTGCCGTGGCGCTCTTCTCACTGGGGTCGGTGAAACGCAGCCACGAGACTTACGGCTACTTCCCGCTGATGCACCTGCTGCTGGCCGGCGTTGCCGGGGCCTTTTTAACCGGCGATATCTTCAATCTCTATGTCTGGTTCGAAGTGATGCTGGTGGCGTCCTTTGCGCTGCTGATCCTGGGCAGCGAGAAGGCGCAGATGGAAGGGGCGATCAAATACGTCACCCTCAACCTGATCTCCTCGGTGGTCTTTCTGGTTGCGGTAGGCCTGCTCTATGGCATGGTGGGCACGCTCAACATGGCCGACATCGCTTTTCGTCTGGCGACACTGGAAGACGATGGCATGATCGACGTCCTGGCGATGATGTTCATGGTGGCCTTCGGCATCAAGGCCGCGGCCTTTCCGCTGTTCTTCTGGCTGCCGGCCTCCTACCATACCGCTCCGGTGGCGGTTTCGGCGCTGTTCGCCGGCCTGCTGACCAAGGTCGGTGTCTATGCATTGTTCCGGGTGTTCACCCTGATCTTCAACCAGAGTCCTGGCTATACCCATGAGATCCTGCTGTGGGGGGCGGGCTTGACCATGCTCTCCGGGGTGCTGGGGGCGGCGGCGCAGTACGAGTTCCGTCGCATCCTGTCGTTTCACATCGTCAGCCAAATCGGCTACATGATTCTGGGGCTGGCGCTGTTCACCCCGCTGGCGCTGGTCGGTGGCGTCTTCTATATCGCGCACCACATCATCGTGAAGACGAATCTCTTCCTGATCAGTGGCATCGTTCAGCGGCTGCGGGGCACCTATGAGCTCAAGTCCCTGGGTGGCCTTTATCAAAGCCATCCCTGGCTTGCGGTGCTGTTCCTGATTCCGGCGCTGTCCCTGGCCGGCATGCCGCCACTCTCCGGGTTCTTCGCCAAGTTTCTCGTGATCCGTGCCGGCCTCGAGGCCGGAGCCTACGGGGTGACCTTTATCGCCTTGCTGGTCGGGCTTCTGACCCTCTACTCGATGATCAAGATCTGGGCCGAAGTGTTCTGGAAGGCGACGCCCTCGGAGGCCGACGTTGATCCCCCGCCATCGGTCGGCTCCAAGGAGATGTGGCTGATGTTGGCGCCAGTGGTCGCGCTGGGGATGTGCACCTTGTTCATCGGCCTCAACGCCGAGCCCCTCTACGCCCTGGCCGAGGCCTCCGCCGGTCAGCTGCTGGATCCCGATCGCTATATCGAGGCCGTGCTCGGCGACACACAGGAGAAGACACCATGATCGGGGCCGCCTGCAACCTGCTACTGGGTTTTGCCTGGATCGTGCTCACCGGCGACTTCAGCGGTCGCAACTTGCTCGCGGGGCTGTTCTTTGGTTACCTGGCGTTGGCGCTGATTCAGTCTCAGGTGCCGGTGCTTGACGGGTATGCCCAGCGGCTGCCGCTCGTGATTCGCTTTATCGGCTTTTTCATCAAGGAGTTGGTAATGGCGAACTTCCAGGTCTCCTACGACATCGTTACCCCGCCTTGGCATATGAAGCCTGGGGTGATCGCCATGCCCCTGAAGGCTCAGACCGAGTTCGAGATCACCTTTGTCGCCAACCTGATCTCGTTGACCCCGGGCACGCTGAGCCTGGACGTCTCCGATGATCGGCGCGTGCTCTATATCCATGCCATGTTCTTGCATGACGAGGCAGAGGTCAGACGAAGCTTGGCGAAACTGGAACACCGTGCGCTGGAACTGTTCCATTGATGCAAGGAGGTAACCCTGTGTCGATCGTGATCCTGCTGAGCCTGGCGGTAATGGCGCTGGCGCTGTGCCTGGCCTTTGTCCGCCTGTTTCGCGGGCCCAGCCTGCCGGATCGGGTGGTGGCCCTGGAGCTTTTTTCATCGATCCTGGTAGGTTTCATTGGCGTGATCGCCATCGCCACCGACGTGCCTAGCCTGCTTGACGTGTCCATCGTCATGGCGCTGATGGCGTTCATGGCGACCATCGGTTTTGCTCGTTTTCTCGAGCGTGGGGGGCAACGTGATGATTGAGTGGCTCAAGGGCGGTCTGATACTGGCGGGAACGTTCTTCATGTTCGTGGCGGCGCTAGGCGTCTTGCGTCTGCCTGATCTCTTGACCCGCATGCACGCAACCACCAAGGCTGCGACGCTAGGAGCCGCCTTGATCATGCTGGCGGTGGCGCTGCACTTTGCCCAGGCGGTGGTGGTCGCCCGGGCTTTCGGCGTGATTATCTTCATCATGATCACCGCACCGGTGGCGGCTCATGTGATCGGCCGGGCGGGCTACTTCGTCGGCGCGCAGCTATGGAGCGGCACAGTCAAGGACGAGCTCAAGCCCAACTACAACCCCGACACCCACCAGCTGGAAAGCCGTCTGGCGCCTGGGGATGACGATCCGACGGGCTCGCCCCGCCACCGTGATTCCGGCTAGGCTGGTCGAGAGGGTGTTTGCAAAAGTCACGAGCGACGGGTCAGGCAAGGCGAAAGCAGTCATTCGTAAATACTTTCTGAGATTGTCTTGAGCGCTACTTGTTCATCCTTCACCAACCATCACAACGACCGAGGCCCAATGTTTGCTATCGGCCCCCCACGCCTGCCGTTCCTCCTGGGTATCGCCGGACTGGTCCCTTTCCTGGCCGGCGCCATCATCGTCTTCGTGGCGCCGGTACTTTGGCAGGCCCTGGCGATCAAGGCCTTCATCTTCTATAGCGCGGTCATCCTGTCGTTTCTCGGCGGCATTCACTGGGGCGTGGCGATGGGGCAGGAAGTCTCCGACACGCGGGGCTTCAAGGACCGTCTGCTGTTGAGCATGGTTCCGAGCCTGCTGGCCTGGCCGGCGTTGCTGCTCGATTATGACGATGCCGCGCTGGTGCTGATGATCGGCTTTCTGCTGGTGCGTCTCTACGAGCGCCAGCGCAGCGTGGCGGCAAGCCTGCCTGCCTGGTACCAGCGCCTGCGCAGCCTGCTGACGGCCATCGTCGTCCTCTGTCACCTCGCGGTCCTGGCGCGCTTGACCCTGATGAACTGACGAAAATCTCCGCTGATCTCATGCAAGGATGCCTCATGAATTGCCGTCTCCCCCTCCTTTTCCCGGCTACCCTGGCCCTGCTGCTCTCGGTGAGCGGTTGCCAGTCGAGCGCCAATGCGACCACGAATGCCGCCGATGCGGCCCCGGCGGCCACCAACGACACCAGGCAAGGCGGTGACGATACCAGCGTCGATGGCCCGGCGAGGCCCGAGAAGGCCGGATTCGCTGACTGGGTCGCCGACTTCGAGCGCCAGGCCCGCGCCGAGGGCATCGATGCCGCGACCCTGGCTGCCGCCTTCGATCCGGTCAGCTACCAGCCGCGGATCATCGAGCTGGACCGCAGCCAGCCGGAGTTCAGCCGCCGGGTATGGGCGTATCTCGACAGCGCGGTATCCGAGTCCCGAATCGAGCGGGGCCGGGTGCGGCTTGCCGAGCATCGTTCGGCCATCGACGCCGCCAGCGAGCGCTATGGCGTACCTGGCAACATACTTGTCGCCATCTGGGGTATCGAAAGCAATTACGGCAGTAACTTCGGCAGTTTCTCGACCATCGATGCGCTGGCCACCCTGGGCTACGACGGGCGGCGCCCCGCGTTTGCCCAGGGCGAGCTGATGGCAGCCCTGCGCATCCTCCAGAGCGGTGACATCGACCGCGAGCGCATGCAAGGCTCCTGGGCCGGGGCCATGGGCCACACCCAGTTCCTGCCATCGAGTTTCGAGGCCTATGCCCGGGATGCCGACGGTGATGGGCGACGCGACATCTGGGGCAGCATCGCCGATGTCATGGCGTCTACCGCCCATTACCTCGACGAAGCGGGCTGGCGCGAGGGCGAGCCCTGGGGGTTGGAGGTGCGCTTGCCCGAGGGGTTCGACTATGCCCAGACCGAACTCGCCAACCGCCGGTCGAGCCGGGACTGGGCGGCCCAGGGGGTGACGCCGGCAAGCGGCGACGAGCTGCCGACACTGGCCGACGCCTCGGTCATCGCCCCGGCCGGGGCGCAAGGGCCGGCGTTCCTGGTGGGGCACAACTTCCGCGTCATCATGCGCTACAACGCCTCCACCAGCTACGCCCTGGCGGTGGGGCTGCTGGCGGACCGGATCGCCGGGGAGCCCGCTATTCAGGCCGAATGGCCACGCGGCGAACCGGCCCTGTCCCGTGCTCAGATCGAGGAATTGCAGCGGCTGCTCAACGAGCGCGGCATGGAGGTCGGCGAGCCCGACGGTATCCTCGGCCCCAACACCCGTGCCGGAATTCGCGAGTACCAGCGCCGCCTGGGCAGGATCCCGGATGGTTTTGCGACCCTCGAGCTCCTGCGGCGGCTGCGCGGCGAGGGTTGATCCGGCCCGGGAGAGCCCTAGAAGAGCCTGGCAAGCAGTGCGGTCACCGCGGTTTCGACGCGCAGGATGCGCTCGCCCAGGTGCACTCCCTGGCAACCGGCGTCCAGCAGGCGTTCCACCTCATAGGGTATGAACCCGCCTTCTGGGCCCACCAGCAGCAGGGTGTCGTCGCCGATGCCCCGGGGGCAGGCCGAGGGCATGCCGGGGTGGGCAAAGAGGCCACGCCGGCCTTGCAGCAACTCCGGAAGACGGTCCTCGACAAAGGGTTTGAAGCGCCTTTCCAGGGTCACCTCGGGCAGCACGGTGTCCCGGGCCTGCTCCAGGCCCAGCCAGAGGTGGTCACGGATCCGCCCGGGGGCCAGCTCCGGCGACTGCCAGTAGCTCTTCTCCACGCGGCGTGTATGCAATAGCGTGATATGCTTGACCCCCAGGGCGGTCACATGCTCCAGCGAGCGCGCCAGCATGCGCGGGCGCGGCAGGGCCAGCACCAGATGAACCGGCAGCGGTGCGGGCGGCGACAGCTCCAGCCGAATCACCTCGAAGCAGGCCTCGTGCTCACCCAGGCTGATCAGTCGCCCTCGACCGATCGCACCCCCCAGGATGCCCAGGGTCAGCTCGTCACCCGAGGCGACACCATGCACCTCATGCAGATGGCGTACTCGTCGAGGGTCACGTACCCAGGCGTAGCCGTCTGCGTCGATATCGGCGAGGTCGAGCAGGATCAGGTTCATGATGCTCCTCTTGAGCGGAATGGCCTGGATCGAATTAAGCGTCATGCGTTCGGGCCTGGCAAGCCGTGTGGTTTCCAAGTGGGATAGTGCGATGCACAATGTGAAGCACGATTAATAGAACAAGGGGGCGCGCCGTGCGTGTGATCCGCAAGTATGCCAATCGTCGACTCTACGACACCCAACAGAGTCGCTATGTCACTCTCGAGGATCTGCGGCGCCTGATCCTCGACGAGGAGCCGTTTCGTGTCGAGGATGCCAAGACCGGCGAAGACCTGACCCGCACCATCCTGCTCTCGATCATCATCGAGCAGGAGCAGGCCGACGGCGAGGCCGAGGTCTTCTCCAACGATCTTCTGCAGCAACTGATTCGGGTCTACGCCATGGCCCAGCCCCTGCCGCTGGCACGCTATCTCGAACAGGGTACCCAGCTCATGCTGGAACAGCAGAAACGTCTGCAGGACCAGTGGCAGCAGGCCATGCGCAACTCTCCCATGGAGCTGATGCGCGAGATGACCGAAGAGAACATGCGCTTCTGGCAGAAGACCATCAACAAGGCGCAGCAGAAGGAAGACGACGCCGATGAGGACGAGCGATGAAGGTGCTGATCATCGGTGGCGGCGGTCGCGAGCACGCGCTGGCCTGGAAGGCGGCGCAATCCTCCCGGGTAGAGAGCGTCTTCGTGGCGCCGGGCAACGCCGGTACCGCCCGTGAATCCAAGCTGACCAACGTCGATATCGCCGCCGATGATCTCGAGGGCCTGGAGGCGTTCGCTCGACACAATGGCATCGAGCTGACCATCGTCGGCCCCGAAGCGCCGCTGGTAGCCGGCATCGTCGATCGATTTCGGGCGGCCGGGCTGAAGATATTCGGCCCCACCCAGGCGGCGGCGCAGCTTGAGGGATCCAAGGCCTTCACCAAGGACTTCCTCGCTCGCCACGAGATCCCCTCCGCTCGGTACGCCACCTTCACCGAGGTCGATCCAGCCCTGGAGTATCTGGCCGACAAGGGGGCGCCCATCGTCATCAAGGCCGATGGCCTGGCGGCGGGCAAGGGGGTGGTGGTCGCCATGACCGAGGTCGAGGCCGAGGCGGCGGTGCGCGACATGCTCGAGGCCAACGCCTTCGGTGATGCCGGGGCACGGGTAGTGATCGAGGAGTTCCTCGAGGGGGAGGAGGCCAGCTTCATCGTCATGGTCGATGGCCGGCACATCCTGCCCATGGCCACCAGCCAGGATCACAAGCGCGCGGGGGATGGCGACAGCGGTCCCAATACCGGCGGCATGGGCGCCTATTCCCCGGCCCCGGTGGTCACCGAGGCGGTCCACCAGCGCATCCTCGACGAGGTGATCCTGCCCACGGTGCGGGGCATGGCCGAGGAGGGCCATCCCTACACGGGGTTCCTCTATGCCGGTTTGATGATCGATGCCCAGGGGGCGCCCAGGGTCATCGAGTACAATTGCCGGTTCGGCGATCCGGAGACCCAGCCCATCCTGATGCGCTTGAAGAGCGATCTGGTCCGGCTCTGCCTGGCCGGCGTCGAGGGACGCCTCGACGAGCAGGCCTGCGAGTGGGATTCCCGTGCCGCCGTGGGGGTGGTCATGGCCGCCGAGGGCTATCCCGGCGAGTACCGCCAGGGGGATGCGATCAGCGGTTTCGAAGGCGCCGAGGCCTGCGGTTGCCGGGTCTTCCACGCCGGCACCCGCCTGGATGCGCAAGGCCGGGTCGTCACCAGCGGCGGCCGTGTGCTGTGCGTGACTGCCCTCGGTGAGCGCGTCTCCAGGGCACGTGACCGTGCCTATGACGGTGTCTCGGCGATCGATTGGGAAGGCGCCCACTACCGTCGCGATATCGCCTATCGTGCAATTGCCCGGGAACGTTGATCCGGGTAGTTTCGATCGTTTCGCTGAGTCTCCTGAACATGAGGGTTGCCATGGAGCGCGTACAGCTGGAATTTCCCGGGGGGGATGTCGTGCATCGATACCCGCTCTCGGTGCGTATCGGCGACATGAACTATGGCCGTCACCTCGGGCATGATGCCCTGCTCGGCCTGCTGCACGAGGCACGGGCCCAGGCCTTCGTGGCACTCGGCTTTCGCGAGTGGGACGTGGCCGGCCACACCAGCGTGGTGGCCGACCTGGCGGTACAGTATCGCGGCGAGGCCAAGTGGCCCGACACCCTGGAAGCCGAGACGGCGATCCCTCGCTCCCAGGGTCGTGGTCTTTCCGTCTATCAGCGTCTGCATCGCCCGACGGATGAGCGGACCATTGCCGTGGCACGCATGAACCTGGTGCTGCTCGACCCCGCCACGGGCAGGCCGGTGGCGGTGCCCGATGCCGTGAACGAGGCCCTGGACGCCTCCCGACAGCAGGGGAGCGACTGATGTCGCGGGAGTATCCGGTGCTGGCCGTCACCGGTTCGTCCGGTGCCGGCACGACCACGGTGCGCCGCACCTTCGAGCGCATGTTCGCCCGGGAGGACGTGCATGCCGCCTTCGTCGACGGTGACGCCTTTCATCGCTACACCAAGGAAGAGCTTACCCGGGTCTTTCGCGAGGAGCCGGAACGCAAGGACGAGCTGTCGCATTTCGCCGTCGAAGCCAATCTGCTCGATCGCCTCGAGGCACTGTTCCAGGAGTACGGCGAACACGGCAGCGGGACCTACCGTCACTACATCCACGCCGAAGACAAGCAGATGATCGAGGCCGGTCACAAGGTCGGTACCTTCACCGATTGGCAGGCGCTGCCCTGCGGCACGGACCTGCTGTTCTACGAGGGCCTGCACGGCGGCCTGGTCACCAGCGATCATGACATCGCTCGACACGTGGACCTGCTGGTCGGGGTGGCGCCGACCATGAACCTGGAGTGGATCCAGAAGATCGATCGTGATACCAAGCTGCGCGGCTATTCCCAGGAGGCGGTGATCGATACCATCGTCGGGCGCATGCGCGACTACGTACGCTACATCCAGCCACAGTTCTCGCGTACCCACATCAACTTCCAGCGCGTGCCGACGGTGGACACCTCCAACCCCTTCGAGGTGCAGGATATTCCCACCGATGCCGAGTCCTTCGTGGTGATCCGTTTCCGTGATCCTTCGACGGTGGACTTCCCCTACTTGCTGACGATGATCCAGGATGCCTTCATGAGCCGACCGCATACCTTGGTGGTGCCCGGGGCGCGGCTGTCCCTGGCGATGGAGTTGATTCTGGCGCCGGTGATGCGGCATCTGCTAAGCCAGCGGCGCTTTCGCTAAGGAACCATTGTGTAAATGCCTGCACGAGCGAATCGCTTCGTTGCGCGGTGCTAAAAAACTCGCCTAACATCAGTTATGTCTCGTTTTTTGCGCTCCGTGCGCCTCGCGCTTCATCTCGTTCGGCGATTTATTCAGCGATTCCTTGGTTTAAAACATGGAAACTGCAAGGAGCATTGTCATGGAATGTCTGTTCTGCAAGATGATCGAGCGCGAGATCGAGCCGGATGTGGTCTTTGAAGACGAGCAGGTGCTCGCCTTCAACGACATCAATCCCCAGGCACCGACCCATGTGCTGATCATTCCCAAGAAGCATATCGCCACGCTCAACGACGTCGGGGAGGAGGATCTGGCGCTGATGGGGCGTCTGCACCGCACCGCCGCCGAACTGGCCAGGCAGTTCGGCTTCGCCGAGGAGGGCTACCGGGTGGTGATGAATTGCAATGAACATGGCGGTCAAAGCGTCTATCATATACACATGCATCTGATGGGCGGCCGTCGCTTCTCCTGGCCGGCGGGATAGTCGGCAGATCGCGGCCTCACCTCGCATGAGGCGCATCCAGCGCAAGTGCACGCCACCATCAGTGCATACGGGGCCGTTTCCGGTCGATATCTCCGGGAGCGGCCCTCCCTTCGCCACTTCGGTTCTCTTCTTCGTTCTGTCGCTGCCCCCGTACTGGTCGCGTGCCCCGGGAGGGTTCCTGGGTCCAGGCAAGATGTCTGCCCGGCGCTTTATCGGCGCACGTGATTTTTATAGTCTCGACAGACATCGTGGCAGCCAGGAGTGATCGCAGCACGTGGACAAGTTCGAATTGAAACTGGACCAGGCCGCCAGGGCGGCCTGGCTTTCCTATGTCGGTGGGCGTACCCAGGACGAGATCGCCAGCCAGCTGGGGGTCTCGCGCCCCGGCGTGCAACGCCTGCTGGCCCTGGCGCGTCAGGAAGGTCTGGTCAAGGTGCATATCGATCACCCGCTCGCCAATTGCATGGTGATGTCGGAGGCCATCGTGCAACGTTTCGGGCTGGACTTCTGCGATGTCGTGCCGGCCGACCCCGATGCCGGCGACGGCGACGTGCATTACCTGGCGGTGGCCGGCGCCGAGCGGCTGGCCCGCTATCTGGATCGCAGCGATCCGCTGACCCTGTCACTGGGGACCGGTCGTGCGATACGCGCCATGGTGGAGGCGTTGAGCCGAATCGACCGGCCCCAGCATCGCTTCGTGTCGCTGGTCGGCAACGTGGCCCGGGATGGCTCCTCGAACCGTTACGACGGCGTCATGGTGCTGGCCGACAAGACCGGCGCCGAACGCTTCCTGTTGCCGGCACCGGTGGTGGCCAGCTCGCTGGAGGAAAAGCAGGCGCTGCAGGGGCAACGGCTGTTCCAGGCCGTCGCCGAAGTGGCCAGGCAGGCCGAGGCGGCATTCGTCGGCGTAGGGCGCATCGACCGACGGGCCACCCTGTTCCAGGATCACTTCATCAGCGAGATGGAGCTCGAGGAACTGCTGGGTCTCGATGCGGTGGGGGAGTTGCTGGGCTGGCCGATGAACCAGGCCGGCGAGGTGATCGACTGTTCCATCACCCGCCGGGTCACCAGCCTGCCGCTCGGGATGCTGCGCGGCCAGTCGCTGGTGGCCTTGGCCGCGGGGCGTGACAAGGGCCCCGCCATTCTGGCGGCGCTGCGGGGCGGCTGGCTCAAGGGACTGGTCACCGACGAGAGTGCCGCGCGTTATATCACAGAATCCGAGAACTTCTAATTAATTGGCCTAATGTCTAACACGTCAGGCTTTGCTTTTTTTGGGATTCGGGTCGATCATTTGATCATCTAGAGAGTAAATTGATCACAAGCGGTCGACAACAACGCCAAAACGCCCCAAAGGAGCCCGTCATGAAGCTCTCCCGCACTCTCCCCGTCGCGGGTATCGCCGCCCTCGGCGCCGGTGCCGCGAATGCCGAGACCATCACCGTGGCCACGGTCAACAACAATGACATGGTCATCATGCAGAGCCTGACCGATGCATTTGAAAAGGCACATCCCGATATCACGCTGGACTGGGTCGTCCTCGAAGAGAATGTCCTGCGCCAGCGCATGACCACGGACATCGCCACCAAGGGCGGTCAGTTCGATGTCATGACCATTGGCACCTACGAGGTGCCGATCTGGGCCGAGCGCGATTGGCTGGCTCCCCTCAATGACTTGCCCGAGGAGTACCAGGTAGACGATCTGCTCACATCGGTACGGGACGGCCTGAGTCAGGACGGCACCCTGCATGCGCTGCCGTTCTACGGTGAAAGTTCGATGATGTACTACCGCCAGGATATGTTCGATCAGGCTGGGATCGAGGTTCCCGAGCAACCCACCTGGGAAGAGGTGCGTGACTGGGCCAGCCAACTCCACAATCCCGGGGAAGAGACCTACGGCATCTGTCTGCGCGGCAAGCCAGGCTGGGGCGAAAACATGGCGCTCGTGTCCACCATGGTGAACACTTTCGGGGGGCGCTGGTTCGACATGCAGTGGAACCCACAACTCGACGCCGCGGCTTGGCAAGAAGCTGTCAGCTTCTACGTCGACCTGCTCAACGAGTACGGCCCTCCGGGGGCCAGTTCCAACGGCTTCAACGAGAACTTGGCGCTGTTTTCCCGCGGCAACTGCGCCATGTGGGTCGATGCTACTTCGGCGGCGGGCAAGCTCTACGATACCGGCGAATCGCAAGTGGCCGATAAGCTAGGCTTTGCGCCGGCACCCATCGCCGAAACCCCTAAAGGCTCGCACTGGCTGTGGTCCTGGGCCTTGGCGATTCCAGCCTCTTCTGATTCCAAGGCGGCCGCCAAGGAGTTCATCACCTGGGCAACTTCCCAGGAGTACATCGAACTGGTCGGCGAACAGAAGGGCTGGACCAGCGTGCCGCCGGGAACTCGCGAGTCCACCTACGCCAACGAGAACTATCAGCAGGCGGCACCTTTCGCGGGTTTCGTGCTCGAGGCCATGCAAAGTGCTGACCCCACCGATTCGACGCTTGAGCCCAGCCCCTATGTCGGGGTGCAGTTCGTCGGCATTCCCGAGTTCCAGTCCATCGGCACCCAGGTCGGCCAGATGATTGCCGCCGCACTGACCGGTGAGCGCACCGTCGAGCAGGCCCTTCAGGCTGCCCAGCGTTCTACCAAGCGGACCATGCAGCGTGCCGGCTATCTCGACTGAGTAGCCTGCGTACCCCTGGGCCGGGGGACCCCCCGGCCCCCTGAAGTTCCCAATGTCTCGCGGGAAATCTCATGAACAAGACAAGAGTTTACGGACGTACTGTCGGTGGGCTGCGCTCCCTGTCGCTGCAGGCGCCCGCCGTCACCCTGCTGTTGCTGTGGATGCTGGTGCCATTGGGCATGACCCTGTGGTTCTCGTTCCAGCGCTACAACCTGTTGATGCCCGGCATGAGCGGTTTCGCCGGGCTGGAAAACTACGAATATCTGCTCACCGACCCGGCGCTCTGGTCGGCCATGGGCAACACCCTGCTGCTGGTCGGCTGGGTGCTGATCATCACCGTGGTCGGCGGCACCCTGCTGGCGGTGCTCTTCCAGCAGGAGTTCCTGGGGCGTGGCGTGGCCCGAGTGCTGGCCATTTCGCCGTTCTTCGTCATGCCCACCGTCAGCGCCCTGGTGTGGAAGAACATGATGATGCATCCCGCCAATGGCGTACTGGCCTGGCTGGCCAACCTGTTCGGCCTGCCGGCGGTGGACTGGTTCTCGTCACTGCCGCTGACCTCGATCATCATTATCGTCGCCTGGCAATGGCTTCCCTTCGCATTGCTGATCCTGCTCACCGCCATCCAGTCCCTGGACGACGATCAGGTGGAAGCCGCGCGCATGGATGGGGCCGGCCCGATAGCGGTGTTCTTCTTCATCACCCTGCCGCATCTCAAGCGGGCGATCAGCGTGGTGATCATGATCGAGATGATCTTCCTGTTGACCATCTTCGCCGAGATCTTCGTCACCACCTCGGGGGGGCCGGGGCTGGCCACCACCAACCTGGCCTATCTGATCTACATCCAGGCACTGCTCGACTTCGATGTCGGCACCGCCTCCGCCGGCGGGGTGATCGCCATCATCCTGGCCAATATCGTTGCCATCTTCCTGGTCCGACTCGTGGCCAAGAACCTGGAAAGCTAGTTCAGCCGGGAGCCTCTCATGACGACCCCTCGATACAAGCGTTTCTTGCTGGCGGTGCTGGCCTGGTCGATCGCCTTCGTGATCTTCTTTCCCATCCTGTGGATGGCGCTCACCGGGTTCAAGACCGAAGCCGCGGCCATCGCCGATCCCAGTCTCTTCTTCTCGCCGACCTTCGAGAGCTATGTCGCCGTCCACGCGCGCGCCGACTACCTCAAGTTCGCCCTGAACAGCGTGGTGGTGGCCTTCGGCTCGACCCTGTTTGCCTTGCTGATCGCCATCCCGTCGGCCTACTCTATGGCCTTCCTGCCAACCCCGCGTACCAAGGGCACCTTGCTGTGGATGCTCTCCACCAAGATGCTGCCGCCGGTCGGCGTGCTGATGCCGATCTACCTGCTGTTCCGCGATGCCGGGCTGCTCGACACCCGTACCGGGCTGGTCATCGTCTATACCCTGATGAACCTGCCGATCGTGGTGTGGATGCTCTACACCTTCTTCAAGGATCTGCCCCGGGACATCCTCGAGGCGGGACGCATGGACGGCGCCAGCACCTTCCAGGAGGTACGCCACCTGCTTTTGCCGTTGACGCTGCCGGGAATCGCTTCCACCGGTCTGCTGGCAGTCATCCTCAGCTGGAACGAGGCCTTCTGGAGCCTCAATCTGACCTCGTCGGATGCGGCACCGCTGACCGCCTATATCGCCTCCTTCTCGAGCCCCGAAGGCCTCTTCTGGGCCAAGCTCTCCGCGGCCTCGACCATGGCCATCGCCCCCATCCTGGTGTTCGGCTGGTTGACCCAGAAACAGATGGTGCGTGGCCTGACCTTCGGTGCAGTGAAATAGAGGTTTCGAGAATACCGAACACCGATGTTCGGCTGGCGCTTTCGCATACACCCAGAAACAGATGGTGCGTGGCCTGACCTTCGGTGCAGTGAAATAGAGGTTTCGAGAATACCGAACACCGGTGTTCGGCTGGCGCTTTCGCATACACCCGGAAACAGATGGTGCGTGGCCTGACCTTCGGCGCCATCAAATAACAGGTAATTTCATCATGGCAACACTACAACTCAAGCAGGTCGTCAAGGAGTTCGGCGACACCCGGGTCATCCAGGGGGTGGATCTTGACATCGAAGATCGTGAATTCGTGGTCTTCGTCGGCCCCTCGGGATGCGGCAAGTCGACCCTTCTGCGCATGATTGCCGGGCTCGAAAGTGTCTCGTCCGGCGACATTCTCATCAATGACCAGCGCATGAATGATGTCGGGCCGGCAGAGCGCGGACTGGCCATGGTGTTCCAGAGCTATGCGCTCTATCCGCACATGACCGTCGAGGACAACATGGGGTTCAGCCTGCGTCTGGCCGGTGTGCCCAAGGCCGAGCGTAGCGCCAAGGTGCGCGAGGCCGCCAGCATCCTGCAGCTCGAACCGCTGCTTGATCGCAAGCCCAAGGCACTCTCCGGGGGGCAGCGTCAGCGCGTGGCGATCGGCCGCGCCATCGTGCGCAACCCCAGCATCTTCCTCTTCGACGAGCCGCTCTCCAACCTCGATGCCTCCTTGCGCGTACAGATGCGTATCGAACTGGCGCGACTGCACGACGAACTCGATGCCACCATGATCTACGTCACCCACGACCAGATCGAGGCCATGACCATGGCCGACAAGATCGTCGTGCTGCAGGGCGGCGTGATCGAGCAGGTGGGATCGCCCATGACGCTCTACCATCATCCGCGCAACCGCTTCGTGGCGGGCTTCATCGGCTCGCCCAAGATGAACTTCCTCGACGTCGAAGTGGCCGAGGCAGGCGCCAGGGGGGTCAGCGTCACTCTGCCCGGGGGCGCCACCTACGAAGTGCCGGTAGAGGGGAGTGGCCAGACCCGAGGAACGTCCCTGGAGCTGGGCATTCGTCCCGAGCATCTCGAGCTGGATGAGCAGGGCCCCATGGAGGGCGAGATCCAGGTACTGGAACGCTTGGGCGGGCAGACCTCGCTGTACGTCCGGATGGGCGAGGTGCCGATGACGCTCATGGTCGATGGCGATGTCACCCATCGGGTGCACGATCGAGTGCGTTTCGGGTTTGCGCCCGAGCGGGCACATCTTTTCGATCGCCAGGGCGTGGCTTTGGCGAGTCTCCGCGAACATCCGCTGGCCAGCCTCAACCGGCGTGACAACAAGGCGCGTGCCGATGACGAGTGAGCCAAGCGCCATGCCAAGAGAGCTCCTGATCTTCGACTGTGACGGGGTGCTGGTCGACAGCGAGACCCTTGCCGAAGGGGTATTGCGCGAGTGCCTCGCTGCCTGGCTGCCTGATCTGCATGCCGAGACCGAGTTGCGCCAGGCGCTGGGCATGACCACCCGCGCGATTCTCGAAAAGCTGGTTCGACGCAGCGCACATGACTTGCCTCACGATGCCCTGGCACGCATCGAGCAGGCCATCGAGGCACGACTGGCCACCGACCTGCGGGCCATCGATGGGATTGCCGAGGCCATCCGTGCCATCGATCTGCCACTGGCCATCGTCTCCAACAGTGGCCGGCATCGCGTGGAGAGTTCACTGACCTACACGGGCCTCTCCGCGGCACTGGGCGATGTCCCGCTGTTCACCGCCGAACAGGTCGAGCGCCCCAAGCCCCATCCGGACGTCTATCAACTGGCGGCCCGCAGCCTGGGGTGTGCCCCTCGTGACTGCCTGGTCGTCGAGGATAGCGTCTCGGGGGTCACGGCAGCCCATGCCGCGGAGATGATGGTGATCGGCTTCATCGGGGCAAGCCATATCGAGCCGGGCCATGACCGGCGTCTCATGCAGGCTGGCGCCTGGCAGGTGCTGCCCGAGATGCGCCACCTGGCATCGCTGGTGGCGCGTTGGCGTAGGGCGCGTAACCCTGTCGCAGGCGTCTGATGCGTCATGAAGGATCGACACGCGGCAAAGGGCTTCGCGCCGCCATGACCGACACAAGACAGGAAACCGACATGAAATTGAACGGGAAGGTTGCGGTGGTGACCGGCGGTGCACGGGGCATCGGCCTAGCCGTCTGCGAGCGTTACCTGGCCGAAGGTGCCAAGGTAGTGGTCGCGGATATCGATGAACAGGCTATCGTCGAGGCCGTTGCTCGACTCAAGTACGCGGCTGGAAGCCAAGGCGACGAGCGAGTGATGGGCGTGCGACTCGACGTCTGCAAGCGAGTCTCGATCGAGCGCATGGTGGACGACGTCGTCCAAGGCTTCGGGGGCATCGATATCCTGGTCAACAACGCTGCCGTCTTCGACATGGCACCCGTGCTGGAGGTGACCGAAGAGAGCTACGACAGGCAGTTCGACGTCAACGTCAAGGGCCTGTTCTTCACCCTGCAGGCCGTCGCCCGGGCGATGGTCGAGCGCGGCCAGGGGGGCAGGATCATCAACATGGCGTCCCAGGCCGGAAGGCGCGGCGAAGCCCTGGTGAGCATGTACTGCGCCAGCAAGGCGGCAGTGATCAGTCTCACCCAGTCCTGCGGCCTGGACCTGATCAAGCATGGCATCAACGTCAACGGCATCGCCCCGGGCGTGGTCGATACGCCGATGTGGGAGGAGGTCGATGCACTGTTCGCACGTTACGAAGGTCGACCGCTGGGCGAGAAGAAGCACCTGGTCGGCGAGGCCGTGCCCTACGGGCGCATGGGCCGTCCCGAGGATCATGCCGGTGCCGCCGTTTTCCTGGCCAGCGACGACAGCGATTATGTGGTGGCTCAGACACTCAACGTCGATGGTGGCAACTGGATGAGCTGACAGATGAATCCGAATATCCACGACATGGCGGCGCATCTTCTCGATGTGGCCGCCGGGAGCGAACGTTTCATCGTGGCCCTGGCGGGGCCGCCCGCCGCCGGCAAGTCATTTCTCTCGGAGTGGCTGTGCCGCGAGATCAACGAGCGGCAGTCGGGCATCGCCGCGGTGGTGCCCATGGACGGCTATCACTTCGACAATGCGGTGCTCGATCCCCAGGGTCTGGTACCCATCAAGGGTGCGCCGGAGACCTTCGATGTCGATGGCCTGCATCAGGATCTGGTGCGTATCCGGCGTGCGGACAAGAGTGTCGCCGTGCCGGTATTCGATCGCCCTCTCGACCTGGCCCGTGCCGGCGGACGGTTGATCACGCTCGAGCATCGCATCGTGATCGTCGAGGGCAACTACCTGTTGCTGGATCAAGCGCCCTGGATGGCGCTGCAAGAACTCTTCGACATGACGCTGTTGCTCGAGGTGCCCGACGACGTGCTCGAAGCACGCCTCATCCAGCGCTGGCTCGGCATGGGCCAGGACCATCAGGGGGCCATCGAGCGGGCCCGCCACAAGGACATGCTCAATGCGCGCCTGATCAAGACGGCATCCAGGCCCCCCGACATCGTCTGGCGCTGAAGCCCTCTGACCCCCAATTGACCGATCACCCTTCGTCGCTTTCGGCAGGAGCACCCCCATGACGCGCCTCAATGACGCCAATCTGCACACCCTGAATCTTGATATCGCCTCTCCCGACTATGACCGCCAAAAGGTAACCACGGGCATCGTCCATATCGGCGTCGGCGGTTTCCATCGCGCGCATCAGGCCATGTATCTGGACGAGTTGATGAACCGTGGCCAGGCGCTGGACTGGGGCATCGTCGGTGTCGGCGTGATGCCTGGCGATCGGCGCATGCAGGAGATACTCGCCGCCCAGGATCATCTGTATACCCTGGTGGTCAAGCATCCCGATGGTCACTACGATGCCCGGGTGATCGGGTCGATGATCGATTATCTGTTCGCCCCGGACGCGCCGGAGGCGGTGATCGAGAAAATGGCCGACCCGGCCATTCGCATCGTCTCGCTGACGGTCACCGAGGGGGGCTACAATTTCCATCCGGTCAGCGGCGAATTCGATATCGCCAATGCCGATGTCCAGCACGATCTGTCGCATCCCGCCGCCGCGAAGACGAGCTTCGGCCTGGTCATCGAGGCACTCGCGCGGCGGCGTGAACGCGGCGTCGCGCCTTTCACGGTGATGTCCTGCGACAACATCCAGGGCAATGGCGATATTGCCCGCAAGATGTTCACCGCCTTCGCCCACCAGCGTGACAAGGAACTGGGTGCCTGGGTCGAGGCCAAGGTGCCGTTTCCCAACTCGATGGTCGACCGCATCACCCCGGTGACGACGCCTGCCGATATCGAGGAAGTCTCCCAGCGCTTCGGTATCGAGGACGCCTGGCCGGTGGTCTGCGAACCCTTCACCCAGTGGGTGCTGGAGGATCGCTTCATCGTCGGGCGGCCCGCCTTCGAGATGGTTGGCGTGCAGGTGGTCGATGACGTCGAGCCTTTTGAGCTGATGAAACTCCGGCTGCTCAATGCCAGTCATCAGGCGCTGGCCTACTTTGGCTATCTGGCGGGTTATCGCCATGCGCATGAGGTGTGTCAGGATCCGCTGTTCGTCGATTTCCTGCTCGCCTACATGACGCTGGAGGCCACGCCGACCCTGGCGCCGGTGCCGGGAATGGACCTGGATGCCTATCGCCACACCCTGATCGAGCGCTTCGCCAACCCCGAGATCCGGGACACCCTGGCCCGGCTGTGCGCCGAGAGCTCGGATCGCATTCCCAAGTGGCTGCTGCCGGTCATCCGTGAACAGCTGGCGCAAGGTGGCGAAATACGCCATGCCGCCGCCGTGGTGGCGAGCTGGGCGCGCTACGCCGAGGGCATCGACGAACAGGGGAAGCCCATCGAGGTGGTGGATCGCCTCAAGGAGAGCTTGATGACGATTGCCGCCGACAACCGCACGCGGCCCACGGCATTCATCGACAATCGCGAGCTGTTCGGCGATCTGGGGGAAAACCCGCACTTTCGCGAGGCCTATCTCGAAGCCCTGGACAGCCTGCATCGCCACGGTGCCCGGGCGACCCTTGAAGCCCTGGCGACGTCTGGATGAAAAGAAGAGGGGGGCGTAAGCATGTATGTCGGCGTGGATTGCGGTACCCAGAGCACCAAGGTGATGGTGGTGGATGTCGAAAGCGAACGAATCCTCGGTGAAGCGAGCCGGCCGCATCTTCTGGTAGAGGTGGACAATGGCCGCCGCGAGCAGCCTCCCGCCGACTGGCTGAGCGCCTTTCGCGGGGCTTTCCAGGAGGCCGTGGCGAAGGCCGGCATCGATGCCCGAGGAGTTCGCGCTATCGGTGTTTCCGGTCAGCAGCACGGCATGGTGGCCCTCGACGCCCAGGGTGAACCGGTGCATCCGGCCAAGCTGTGGTGCGATACCGAGACCGCGGCGCAGAACGCCGCCCTGGTCGAACGCCTCGGCGGCGAGGCGGGCTGTCTGGAGAAGCTGGGCCTGGTGCTGCAGACCGGTTACACCGCCTCGAAAATCGCCTGGCTGCGTGAAACGCATCCGGAGGTCTATGGGCGCATCGACGCCCTGCTGTTGCCCCACGACTACCTGAACTTCTGGCTGACCGGCGAACGGGTCGCCGAGGCTGGCGATGCTTCCGGTACCGGCTACTTCGATACCCGCACGCGGCGTTGGCGCGAGGATGTCTTCGCCGAAATCGCTCCGGAGCTGGACCCCGAGCGGGTATTGCCGCGGCTGATCGAATCCCGTGAACCCGCCGGAACGGTGCGTGCCGACCTGGCCAGGGAGTTGGGGCTAGGTGATGGCGTCCTGGTCGCCAGCGGCGGCGGCGACAACATGCTCGGGGCCATCGGTACCGGCAATATCTTCCCGGGCATGGTGACCGTGAGCCTGGGTACCTCGGGCACGGTATGCGCCTATGCCGACACGCCGGTGATCGCCGACAATGCCATGGTCGCTAACTTCTGCGCTAGCCACGGTGGTTGGCTACCCCTGATCTGCACCATGAACGTCACCTCCGCGACTACCCGGGTGCGCGAACTGTTCGGGCTCGATCTGCAGACCTTCGGCAAGCGCATTGCCAGCGCCCCGATCGGCGCCGAAGGGGTGAACGTCTTGCCGTTCTTCAATGGCGAACGGGTGCCGGCGCTGCCCCAGGCCACGGGTACTTTCCTGGGGCTGACCAGCCTCAATGCCACCCAGGCCAACCTCTGCCGGGCGGTGGTCGAAAGCGCCACTTTCGGTCTGCGCTATGGCCTGGAACTGTTGGGAGAGCTGGCCGAGAGCACGAGCCAGATCCGCCTGATCGGCGGCGGGGCGAAAAGCCCGCTGTGGCGACAGATGGTCGCCGATATCACCGCGACCCCGGTGATCTGTCCGCAGATCACCGATGCCGCGGCGCTGGGGGCCGCCATCCAGGCGGCCTGGTGTGATCGCCAGGCGAACGATTCCCTCGACGCTCTCTGCGCGCGCCTGGTACATCTCGACGAGTATTCGCTTGCCGAGCCGGTGCCGGCAAGCGTCGAGGCCTATGACGGTGTCTATGCGCGTTACCGACGGGCGCTGGCCAAGCACCACGGCGTGCCCCTCTGAGGCGCTTGTATCACTCCCGCAAGGCCTCGAGATCGGCACGGGTCGGTAGCGCCACATAGGCCCCGGGGCGGGTCACCGCATGGGCGCCGCAGCGGCAGGCAATATCCAGCGCCCGGCGCAGGCGCGGTTCGTCACGATACCAGTCGCCGCCGATGCCGTCCTCGGCAAGCATCGCCAGCAGGCCACCGATGAAGGCGTCGCCGCCCGCCGTGGTGTCCACGGCCTTTACTCTGGGTGGCGTCACACGAAACGCCAGGTCGACGCCGCGTGCCTCCACGTCGCCGGCCCCATCGGTGATCACGATCAGGCGCACTCCGGCGGCCAGGCGCTCGGCCAGCCAGGCATCTGCCGGGTGATCGCCGCGCAGGTAGTCGAGCTCCTCTCGGGAGAGCTTGACCAGGTGAGCGTGATCCAGCAGTTGCGTCACCCGGGCGATCTCGGCATGGCCGTCGTGCCACAGGTTGTGCCGCAGGTTGGCATCGACGCTGACCAGGCAGTCGGCGCGGCGGGCCATCTCGGCCAGGCGCATCGTGGTCTGGGTGATGGGGTCTTCGGTCAGGCTGTTGCTGCACAGGTGCAGGATGGCCGGCCTGTCGAAGACCCGGGCGGGCAGGTCCTCGATGCGATAGAGCAGATCCGCCGCCGGCGGTCGGTAGAAGTCGAAGGTGCGTTCGCCGTCTGCATCCCGGGAGACGAAGGCCAGGGCCGTGCGGGAATCCCTCGTCCTCACCACGCCCGAAGTGTCGACGCCATGGGCGGCGAGTTCCCGGGCCAGGAAATCGCCGAAGTGATCCGCGCCGAGCATGCCCAGGAAGCGGCTGGGCACCCCCAGGCGAGCGCAGGCCACCGCCACGTTGGCCGGCGCGCCGCCGGCATAGGGGGTGAAGGTCTCAGGGCCTGTCCCGGCGTCGTCGCCGAGGCGGCTGGAGAGCATGTCGACGAGGGCCTCGCCGAAGGCGATTACCGGGGTCATGAAGGCTTCTCCTCTTTGGCGGAGGGATCGTTGGGAGGCGGGCTGGGAGTCGACGACGCCTGGTGATCCTTGAAATGCGCTCGCACCAGTGCCAGCAGGCCCTGGGTGGAGGCGTCGAAGTCCTGGGTGCGCTCGTCGATGCGTTCGCTGATCTCGCCGGCGATGCGCTTGCCCAGCTGCACGCCCCACTGATCGAAGGAGTTGATGTTCCAGATTACCCCCTGCACGAATACCTTGTGTTCGTAGAGCGCGATCAACGCGCCCAGGTTGCGGGGCGTCAATTCATCGAGCAGCAGGGTACTGGAGGGGCGATTGCCGGGGCAGCTGTAGGGATCGAGCCGGCCATGCTGCCGGTCTTGACCCTGGCTGCCCTCCATGAAGGCGTTGGCCTGGGCGAGCATGTTGGTCAGCAGCGCGAAGTGATGATCCTCGACCCCGGGCTCGGGCTTCAGCGAGGCGATGAAGTCGATGGGCACGTAGCGCGTACCCTGGTGCAGCAGCTGGAAGAAGGCGTGCTGGCCGTTGGAGCCGGTCTGACCCCAGACGATGGGGCCGGTCTTGTAGTCGACCGGCTGGCCGAAGATATTCACCGACTTGCCGTTGGACTCCATGTCGAGCTGCTGCAGGAACGCGGGCAGCTGATGCAGCGCCTGGTCGTAGGGCACGATGGCCTGGGTCTCGGCCCCCTGGAAGTTGATGTACCAGATGCCGATCAGCGCCAGCAGCACCGGCATGTTGCGCGCGTTGGGCGCTTCGATGAAGTGGCGATCCATGGCGTAGGCGCCTTCGAGCAGTTCCATGAAGCCCGCGAAGCCGATCGACAGCGCTATCGGCAGGCCGATGGAGGACCACATTGAGTAGCGACCACCGACCCAGGCCCAGAACTCGAAGACATTCTCCTCGCGGATGCCGAAGGCCATGGCCGCCTCACGGTTGGTCGAGGCGGCGATGAAGTGGGCGCCCACGTCGGCATCGTCGCCGGCGTTGTCGAGGAACCAGCGTCGCGCGGTCTTGGCGTTGAGCAGTGTCTCCTGAGTGGAGAAGGTCTTGGTCGAGACGATGAACAGTGTCGTGGCCGGGTCGAGGCGTTGCAGCACCTTCTGGATATGGGCGCCGTCGACATTGGAGACGAAATGGAAGTTGAGACCCGAATGGCGGTACTTGAGCAGTGCCCGGCAGGCCATGTTGGGGCCCAGGTCCGATCCGCCGATGCCGATGTTGACCACGTCCTTGATACGCTCGCCGCTGTAGCCCAGCCATTCGCCGCTGCGCACGGCTTCCGAGAAGCGCCTGATCTGCTCCCGGGTCTGGTGGATTTCCGGCATCACGTCCTTGCCATCGACGTAGAGCGGCTCGTCGCCCTGATTGCGCAGGGCGGTATGCAGCACCGGGCGATTCTCGGTGACGTTGATGATGTCACCAGAGAACATCTGGGCGCGGCGCTGCACCAGCGCCGAGTGATCGGCCAGCTCCAGCAGCTTGGCCAGCACCGCATCGGAGATCAGATGCTTGGAGTAATCGAGAAACAGCCCGTCGACTCGCAGGCTCATCTTGTCGAAGCGCTGCGGGTCCTGGGCAAAGTAGTCGCGGATACGGTCATGGGCGGTGTCGTCGCGGAGTCGCTCAAGGGCCTGCCAGGTGACGCTGCGAGTCAGTTGGAACATGGCACCCTCCTGTTGTTGTCGGTATGAGCCTGTCGGGAATGGCTTGCGCCATGTAGTAAACTTACTACAGTTCGGGCATGTCGCCCAGCGGCATCGAGGCTTCTGATACCCCCGGGGCTCGGCTACAATGGAAAGGCAATTTCCGGGAGTACATCATGGACCGTAAGCTATCCCGCAGCGACAACCTCATTCATCAGTTCGACACCATCCTGCGCACGCTGGTGCCTCACGCCGCGCAGCCATCGCGCCCATCGCCGGCGAGAGATCTGCAGGATATCGAGATGACCGAGCGCGAGCGCCGTCATGCCGAGAGCCTGATGCGCGTCAATCACACCGGGGAGGTGTGTGCCCAGGCACTTTACCAGGGGCAGGGGCTCACCGCCCGGCTGGCCGACACGCGTGCGCAGATGGAGCAGGCCGCCCAGGAAGAGGTCGACCACCTGGCCTGGTGCGATGCGCGCCTCGTCGAGCTGCACGGCCGCACCAGCTATCTCAACCCGCTGTTCTATGCTTCATCCTTCGGCCTGGGGGCGCTGGCCGGGGCGATCGGCGACAACGTCAGCCTGGGATTCGTCGCGGCCACGGAGGAACAGGTGGGCAGGCATCTCGACCGACACCTGGGCGAGTTGCCGGCCGGGGACCGGCGTTCTCGGGCGATCCTCGAGCAGATGCGCGAGGACGAGGCGCATCATGAGCACTGGGCGCTGGAAGCCGGCGGCAGCCGCTTCCCCGCACCGGTCAAGCTCGGCATGCGCCTGGTGTCGAAGGTCATGACGTCCAGCGTCTCGCGCCTATAGATCCAGCACCTCGGCATCAGGTCAAGACGCCCGCGACATCACTGCCGCGTGCACTCGACTAGCCCTCGACGATCTCATAGGAATGTGACACCTCGACGCCGCCTCGCACGAGCATGATCGAGGCGCTGCAGTACTTCTCCGCCGAAAGCGCCACGGCACGCTTGACCTGGCTCTCCTTGAGCCCCTTGCCGGTGACGGTGAAGTGCACGTGGATCCTGGTGAACACGCTGGGCACGCTGTCGGCGCGCTCGGCCTCGAGGCTGGCGGTGCAGTCGCTCACCGGGGCCCGGGACTTCTCGAGGATTTCGAGCACGTCGAAGGCGGTGCAGGCACCCATGCCCATCAGCAGCATCTCCATGGGGCGTGGTCCGGTGTTGCGGCCGCCATGGTCCGGGGGGCCGTCGATCACCACGCTATGGCCACTCCCGGATTCGGCGACGAACTGACGACCCTCGGTCCATCTGACGCTGGCTTTCATGAACTCTCTTCCCCCTGTGGGCGTTTGCGTGAGAGGCAGCATAGCACTTGTGTGTCTGCCGTCGTTAAGCGGTCGTCCTGGCGGTCATTTCTGCCCCAGCCAGGCGTCCAGTTCCCGCAGCCGCTCCGGTGTGCCCACGTCGACCCAGGGGCCGCGATGGTGGCAGCCGCCGACCCGCCCCTCGCGCATGGCCTTGCGCAACAGGGGGGCCAGCTTGAAGGCACCCGCGGGCTCGCCGGCCACCAGGGCCGGAGCGAGCAGGCTGATGCCGGCGAAGGTCAGCCGGGGTTGCCCCTCGGCGTGCACGCGACCGGTGGCATCGAGATGGAAGTCCCCCTCGGGGTGGTGATCGGGGTTGTCGATCAGCACCAGGCGTGCCAGATCGTCCTGCAAGGGTGCCAGCCAGGCCGGATCGAGGTCGCACCAGACATCGCCGTTGACCAGCAGGAAGGGGGCGTCGCCGAGCAGCGGCAGCGCCCTGAGGATGCCGCCACCGGTTTCCAGGGGCGTTTCCTCCCGGCTCCAATGCAGGCGCACGCCGTGATGTCGCCCGTCACCCAGGGCCTCGATGATCTGGTCGGCCCGGTAGCTGACATTGATGACGATATCCTCGATCCCGATGGCGGCCAGACGTTCGAGGTGATGCACGATCAGCGGCTTGCCCCCGGCCTCGAGCAGGGGCTTGGGGGTGTGGTCGGTCAGCGGTCGCATGCGCGTGCCGAGCCCGGCGGCGAGAATCATCGCCTTCATGCTCCCTCTCCTGAAATGCCGCGCCGGGCCAGCTCGCGTTCCAGGGCCGGGGCGAAGGCGGTGTCGAGCCAGCCGAGAAACTCGTCGAATTCTTCCCAGGGCGCGAGGCTGTCGCGCAGGTGGTTCAAGAAGTGCGGCAGGCGTGCCAGATAGCCCGCCTTGTCGTCACGCAGGGTCAGGCGGCAGAAGATGCCCAGTACCTTGAGGGCGCGCTGGGCGGCCATGGTGTCGGCCATGTGCAGGAACTCATCGCTGTCGACGTTCGCCTTCAGGCGCCCGTCGGCGATGGCCTGGCGGCGGAAGGCTTCCAGCCAGGCGGCATAACGCTCACGGGGGAATCGGCAATAACGCCCGCGCAGCAGGGAGATCGGGTCGTAGGTGATGGGCCCATGCACGGCGTCCTGGAAGTCGATCAGCCAGAGTCGATCGTCGTGCAGCATCAGGTTCATGGCATCGAAATCGCGATGCACCGCTGCCATGGGCTGGCCCAGGGCCAGGTCGATCAGCCGCTGGTGAAGATCCTGCCAGCAGGCCGGCGGCGCGATGCTCAGCAGCCGCTCCAGGCACCACTCGGGAAACAGGTCCAGTTCCCGGGCGAGCAGGCTGGAGTCGTAGACCGGCAAGGTGTCGCGAGGCGCCCGATTCTGCAGCGTTTCGATCAGGCCCAGCGCCCGCTCGTGCCAGGCCAGGCTGGCGGCGCCTTGGCACTCCCCCAGCGAGAGGTGCAGCGGCGTGTCGCCCAGGTCCTCGAGTTCGATGAAACCCGCAGCGAGATGGGTGGCGTACACGGCGGGCACCGGCAGGCCGGCGTTGCGCCAAGCTTCGGCGATGGCCACGAAGGGCTGGCTGTTCTCCTTTTCCGGTGGTGCATCCATGAGGATGCGGGTCCGGCTGTCGTCCAGCCACAAGCGGGAATAACGCCGAAAGCTGGCATCGCCGGCGGCCAGTTCCAGGCGCGCGTCCCGGCGCAGATGGTGCCGTGTGCTCGCCCAGTCGCGCAGGGCATCCAGGCGGGAGGTGTCTCCGGCGTTGGGCATACGGGCTCCTTGGTTGACGAGGGTGGGTGGCCACCGCATGCTGAAAGCGTCTCAGCCTTTCCAGCACAGTCTCTTGTTCTGCCGCCAGGCCATCGAGAAGAGGACGTGCGGCTTGGGGACTGTATAATACCGATTCCAACCGCCAAGGACACCGAGGACCCATGGGCAAGCGATTGTTGTGGACTGCCCTCGCCGGACTGGTCACTAACAGCACCCAGGCGGCGCCCCCGCCGTCGCTGCCGGCGGATCAGCTCGACTGGCAGGCCTGGGGCGAGGACGCTCCCCCAGGCGCCGTTTGTCGAGGCCGTTACGTGATGCCGGAATACGAGCTTGCCCCCGGCACGACGCCCGAGGAGGTGCTGTCGTCATCGGACAGTGCCGAGTATGGCGAACAGGGCGAGACGCTGCTGCGGGGCGAAGTCGTGCTGCGTCGAGGCAGCCGCCAGTTGCAGTCTCCCCGGGTCCGGGTCAACGCTGCCCGGGATCGGGTGTTCGCCGAAGGGCCGCTGACCCTGCGCGACCAGGGGCTGCTGGTCCGGGGCGGCTCGGCGGAGCTGGCCCTGGACAGCGATGCCGCCGAGATCGACAGTGCCCATTACGTGGTGCACGAGTCGCGCCTGCGCGGCGATGCCCGGCGTCTGGCGCGTCTGGAGGATGGCCGCTATCGCCTGAGCGAGGCCAGCTTCACCACCTGTGAACCCGATAGCCGGCTGTGGCGATTGATCGGCAACGACATCCTGCTCGATCGCGAGGAGGGGGTCGGCACCGCGACCAATGCGCGCCTGGAGGTCGGTCGCGTGCCGGTGTTCTATTGGCCCTGGGTGCGCTTTCCCCTCGATGATCGTCGCCAATCCGGCTTCTTGTGGCCGACCCTGGCCTTTTCCGGGGATTCCTTCGATTACGCGCAGCCCTACTACTTCAACCTGGCGCCCAATTACGACGCTACCCTGACGCCACGCTGGCTCAGCAATCACGGGCTGTTGCTCGGTGGCGAGTTCCGCTACCTGTTTCCCGAGGACGAGGGGCGCATCGAAGGGGCGTTCCTCTCCAGCGACCAGGGGGGGGACAACGACAACCCCAACGATCCCGAGGATGTCTTCGAAGGCGAGGATCGCTGGTACGTGGATTACGCCCACCGCGGCCGCTTCAGCCCGCGGCTGCGCTACAACCTGCGTTACGGTGCTGCCAGCGACGGGCGCTATTTCGAGGATTTCGGCCGCGATTTCGGTGAGACCGAAACCGAATACCTCTCCCGCCTGGGCCAGCTCAGCTACAGCGGCACCACCTGGTTTCTCGAGGCCAAGGCCCAGGGCTACCAGCGCCTCGAGTTTCCCCTGGCGGACAACGACAAGCCGTTCTACCGTCTGCCGAGCCTGACCGCCAACGCCAGCTGGTCCCAGGACAACGGCTTCTATCAGCAGTGGCGCTCCAACGCCACCTACTTCTGGCGGGACGTCGACGAGACCCGGGTACCGATCGCGGAGTCGGCGACGGGCTCCCGGGTTCACCTGGCCCCGGCCACCGGCTGGCGCGGCGACACCCGCTGGGGCTTTCTCGAGCCACGCTTCGAGCTGCTGCATACCGCCTACGACCTGGATTACGGCCAGCGCGACACCGAGCGCGACACCAGCCTGACCCGCACCGTGCCGGTCGGCTCGCTGGACAGTGGCCTGATCTTCGAGCGCGAGCTGAACGCCTTCGCGTCCGACTGGCGCCAGACCCTGGAGCCGCGGCTCTACTACGCCTACGTGCCCGAGCGCGACCAGAGCGAGTTCCCGGATTTCGACACCGACGAGCGGGCCTTCTCCTACGGTCAGCTCTGGTCGCCCTATCGCTTCACCGGCGCCGATCGCATCGGCGACGTCAACAAGGTCTCCTACGGGGTGGCGACACGCTTTCTCGAGGACGACAGTGGGCGCCAGCGCTTCTCCCTGGGGGTGGGGCAGAGCACCTACTTCGACGATCGCACCATCGGCATGGAAGGCGATACGCAGATCCCCGATCGGGAAGACAACTTCCAGGGCTGGTACAACGCCACCCGGGACCAGTCGCCGGTGGTCACCCAGCTCGACTGGCAGATCACCGACCGCTGGAGCACGCGCTACGAATGGTTCTACGATGTGGATCGCGAGCTCACCGAGCGCACGGCCAGTTACCTGCGCTATCGCGACCCGGCCGGCCACGTGCTCAACCTGGGCTATCGCTGGCAGCTAGAGGGCTTCGACCCCTCCGGCGACGAGGAGGATCAGCTGGGCTACGATCGAGAAGAATACGATGTCTCCTTCGCCTATCGCGCCAGCGCGAGCCTGGACCTGATCGGTCGCTTCACCTACGACAACACCAACGACCGCGCCCTGGAGCAGTTGGCGGGTGTCCAGTGGAACGACTGCTGTTACGGTGTGCAGATCGCCTGGCGCGAGTGGGTCGAGGACAACGACACCGCCAACACCATCGACGACGACTACACCGATCGCGGGATCTTCCTGCGCTTCGTGTTCAAGGGCCTGGGAGGCGTCGGGCAGGGAACCGACAGCTTCTTCGAAGAGTCCATTCCCGGTTACCGACCGACCCAATTCTAGAGAGCGAGTGAGGTTTTGCATGCGCAAACGTCTGTTTGCATCCTTGAGTCTGATTCTGACGCTGGCATTGAGTGCCGGCAGCCAGGCGCTGGCGGCCGAGCCGCTGGATCGTATCGTGGCGGTGGTCAATGACGATGCCATCATGGCCAGCGAACTGGAGGATCGCGTGATTCAGGCACGCAGCCAGCTGGCGCGCCGCAACATCGCCGTGCCCGACGAAGCCGCCCTGCGCAGCCAGGTGCTGGACCGCATGATCGTCGAGCAGATCCAGCTGCAGATGGCCGAGCAGGCCAACATGTCCGTGGACGACACCGAGCTGAACCGGGCGGTCCGTTCCATTGCCCAGAACAACGGCATGACCCTGGATCGATTCGCCGATGCCCTGGAGGCCGATGGTCTCTCCCTCGCGGTGGTCCGGGAGCAGATCCGTCGCGAGATGCTGATGCGCGACCTGCAGCAGCGCCGGGTCGCCAGCCGCATCAACGTCTCCGATCGCGAGGTGCAGCGTTACCTCGACCAGCAGGGCGGCAACGACAACGCGCGCTATCGCCTCGGCCACATCCTGGTGGCACTGCCTCAGTCGCCGAGCCCGGATCAGGTGCAGGCGGCGCAACGGGAGGCCCGGGCACTCTATGAGCAGTTGCAGGACGGTGCCGATTTTGCCGATCTGGCGGCGGCCCGCTCCGATGGCTCCAACGCGCTGGAAGGCGGTGATCTGGGCTGGCGCGACGCCGGGGAGATCCCGCCCGCGTTCGCCGATGCGATTCCACAACTGAATGTCGGTCAGGTCAGCGAGCCGATCCGCAGCCCCAGCGGCTTTCATCTGATCAAGCTGCAGGAGCGCGAAGGGGACGCCCGGAAGGCGATGGTCGAGGAACAGCGGGTGCGCCACATTCTCATCGAGACCAACCCCAATCGTGATGCCGAGCGCGCGGAGGCCCTGGCCGAACAGGCGCGGCAACGCCTCGCTTCCGGGGAGGATTTCGGCCGCGTCGCCCAGGAAGTCAGCGACGATCGGGGCAGCGCCCTGAACGGTGGCGAGCTGGGTTGGGTGCGTCCCGGCCAGATGGTGCCCGCCTTCGAGGAGGCGATGACCTCGCTGCCGGTGGGTCAGGTCTCCCAGCCCGTACGTTCGCGCTTCGGCTATCACCTGATCGAGGTGCTCGACCGCCGCCGGCAGGACGTCACCGGCGAAGCCAAGCGCGAGCAGATTCGTCAGACGCTGTTCCAGCGCAAGGTCAACGACGAACTGGAAACCTGGATGCAGCAGATCCGCACCGAGGCCTACATCGACAACCGTCTGAACCAGGACGCCGGATGAGCACACCGGTCCTGGCCGTGACCACCGGCGAGCCGGCGGGCATCGGGCCTGAACTGGTGCTGATGCTGGCCGCCGCGCCAGCGCCGCTGCCCGGGCGGGTCGTGGCGGTGGGAGACCCGGATCTGCTGGCAGAACGCGCCGGCCGGCTGGATCTCGATGTCGAGCTTCGCGTGCTCGATGACGATCAGGAGGTCCCGGCGCCATGCCCCGGCGTACTGCCGGTATGGCCGGTGGCGCTCCGGGTGCCGGCCGAGCCGGGCCGGCTCGATCCCGGCAACGCGGATTACGTGCTCGAGGTGCTGGACCGGGCGATTGCCGCCTGCCGCGAGGGCCGGGCCCAGGCCATGGTCACTGCGCCGCTGCACAAGGGGGTGATCATCGAGGGCGGGCATCCCCGTTTCACCGGCCATACCGAATACCTGCGCGATGCCTGCGGGATCGAGGAGGTGGTGATGATGCTCGCCACCCGGGCCACCGGGAGGGAGCTGCGGGTGGCGCTGGCGACCACGCACCTGCCGCTGCGCGAGGTGCCGTCAGCCATCACGATCGACGGCTTGTGCCGGGTGCTGCGCATCCTCGATCATGATCTCAAGCGGCATTTTGGCGTCCGGCAACCGCGCATCGCCGTCTGCGGCCTGAACCCCCATGCCGGCGAAGGCGGGCACCTCGGGCGCGAGGAGATCGACGTTCTCGTTCCGGCCTTGACTCGGCTGCGGGAGGAAGGACTGCTCCTCGACGGCCCCCTGCCTGCGGACACGCTTTTCACCCCCCGCCATCTCGAGGGCGCCGATGCGGTGCTGGCCATGTATCATGACCAGGGATTGCCGGTGCTCAAGTATGCCGGCTTCGGGCGTGCCGCCAACATCACCCTGGGGTTGCCGATCATTCGTACCTCGGTGGATCACGGTACCGCTCTGGACCTGGCCGGCAGTGGCCGGGCCGATACCGGCAGCCTGCGCGTAGCCCTCGAAATGGCGCTCGAAATGGCCAATGCTTCCCGTCTTTCATGAACCGCACGCTGACATAGCAAGGACTCTCTTTTTCCATGGCATCACGCCCACCGCTACCCCGGGCCCGCAAACGCTTCGGCCAGAATTTCCTGCGCGATCCGGGCATCATTTCACGCATCGTGGGGGCCATCTCGCCGCGCCCCGAGCAACGCTTGATCGAGATCGGCCCCGGCCAGGGCGCCTTGACCGAGCCACTGCTCGAAGCCACGGGCAAGCTCGAGGTGATCGAGCTCGACCGCGACCTGATCCCCGGCCTGCGGGTGCAGTTCTTCGACTACCCCGGCTTCGTGATTCACGAGGGCGATGCGCTGAAGTTCGACTTCGCCGCGCTCAAGGGCGAGGGGCCGGCGTTGCGGGTCGTGGGCAATCTGCCCTACAACATCTCGACACCGCTGATCTTTCACCTGCTCGGTGCTCGGGGGGCAGTGGCCGACATGCATTTCATGCTGCAAAAGGAAGTGGTCGAACGACTGGCCGCCTCGCCCGGCAGCAGCGACTGGGGCCGGCTGTCGATCATGGCGCAGTACCATTGCCGGGTGGATTCGCTGTTTATCGTTCCTCCGGAAGCCTTCACGCCACGGCCCAAGGTCGATTCCGCCATCGTGCGGCTGGTGCCGCATGCCACCTTGCCCTATCCGGCCGTCGACGAGGTGCTGTTCGCGGATGTCGTGCGCCGTGCCTTCTCTCAGCGTCGCAAGACCCTGCGCAACAACCTCAAGGGGCTGGTCGAACCGGCCAGCCTCGAGGCGCTGGAGATCGATCCGGGGCGGCGCCCCCAGACACTGACGGTGGCCGAACTGGTCGATATCGCCAACCACCTGGCGAGGGAGAGCACATGACCCAACGTGCCCAGGACATACGCGTCGATGTGGAGCCAGCCTACCGGGCCGACGAGTCTTCGGAGACGGAGCAGCGTTTCGTGTTCAGCTACACCATCACCGTACACAACCATTCCGCGCACTCGGTACAGCTGCTGGCCCGCTACTGGAAGATCACCCAGGGCAGCGGCAAGGTGCAGGAGGTGCGTGGCAAGGGGGTGGTCGGCAAACAGCCGATGATTGGACCGGGTCAGACCTTTCGCTACACGAGCCGTGCCGTGCTCGACTGCCCGGTAGGGGTCATGGAAGGCGCCTATACTTGCGTGGATACCGCCGCCCAGCGGCCGTTCGAAGTGGCCATCGCGCCGTTTCGCCTGGCGGGCCCCAACCAGGTGCACTGAACTCCATCCACTTCATTCACTACATGTTCCAAGAGACGCTCATGACGACTTATGCCATCGGTGACCTTCAGGGCTGCCACCGCGAATTCGTTGCTCTGCTCGAGCGTTTGAGCTTCGACCCGCGTCGGGACCGTCTCTGGCTGGCCGGCGATCTGGTTAACCGCGGGCCCGATTCCCTGGGCTGCCTGCGCGAGGTGCGCTCCCTGGGCGAGGCAGCGCGAGTGATTCTAGGCAATCACGACCTGCACTTGCTGGCGGTTGCCCGCGGTGGCGCGACGCCCAAGCGTTCGGATACCCTCGAGGATATTCTCGCCGCCCCGGATCGCGAGACATTGCTCGACTGGCTGCAGGCCCAGCCGCTTTGGGTCGACGACGGCAGTGGCAGCGACCGGCGGACGCTGATGACCCACGCGGGACTGTTGCCTCAGTGGACGCTGGATAAGGCCCGGGCCCTGGCCGAGGAAGTGGAGAGCGTGCTGCGTGGCAGCGCCAGCGGCGCCTTCCTGGAGCGCATGTACGGTAACGGACCGGCGCGCTGGGAGGAGGATCTCGACGGTGTCGATCGCCTGCGGGTGATCGTCAATACGTTTACCCGCATGCGCTTCATCGCCGCCGACGGCCGCCTGGACTTCGATGCCAAGGAGGGGCTCGATGCGGCCCCGCCGGGGTATAGCCCCTGGTTCACCTATCCCCGGGACGATGATCCGCGCATCATCTTCGGCCACTGGGCCGCCTTGCAGGGGCATACCCCCGGCACCGCCGTGCGTGCCGAAGCCCTGGATACCGGTTGTGTCTGGGGCGGCACCCTGACGGCGCTGAATCTGGAAACCGGCGAGCGGGTCAGCGAACCCAGTCGGCAAGCCTAAACCCATTGTGCGGAAGGTATTCATGAGCCAATCCTTCGAACACCTCGCCTTTGAGCATCTCGACCAGGCCACCCTCAAGGCGTGGCTGGACGACGCTCGGCCACTGACCCTGGTGGATATCCGCGATCCCCTGAGCTACGCCCAGGGCCACATACCGGGGAGCCGGCATCTCGACAACGCCACGGTGGGCGATCTGCTCGCGGATACCGACCGGAAGCGCCCGCTGGTGGTGGTCTGCTACCATGGCCACTCCAGCCAGCAGGCGGCGAGCTGGCTGGCCGGGCAGGGTTTCGAGTGTGTCTACAGCCTGGATGGCGGCTTCGTCGACTGGCAGGTTCGTCACCCGACGCGAGTCGCGCGGTGAAAACGGCGGATCCGGCCATCCAAGGCCTCGAGGTCTACCGGGTCGGTGGGGCGGTGCGCGATGCACGCCTCGGCTGGCCGGTGGTCGACCAGGACTGGGTAGTGGTCGGTGCCACTCCCGAGGCGATGCGCAGGCGGGGCTTCAAGCCGGTGGGACGCGACTTCCCGGTGTTCCTGCACCCGGTCACCCAGGAGGAGTACGCCCTGGCGCGCACCGAGCGCAAGCAGGGCCACGGCTATACCGGCTTCGTGGTACAGGCCAGCCCCGAGGTGACACTGGAAGAGGACCTGGCCCGCCGCGACCTGACCATCAATGCCATGGCCGAGACCCTCGAGGGCGAACTGATCGATCCGTTCCACGGCCGCGAGGATCTCGAGGCACGGCGGCTGCGCCATGTCTCGCCGGCCTTCGTCGAGGACCCGCTGCGGGTGCTGCGCACCGCTCGCTTCCTGGCGCGCTACCAAGGGCTGGGGTTCGCCATCGCCGACGCGACCCGGGAACTGATGCGTCGGCTTGCCGCCGATGGCGAGATCGCGCACCTGGTCGCCGAGCGGGTCTGGCAGGAGACCGAGAAAGCCCTCGGAGAACCCTATTCCCAAGCCTACTTCGAAACGCTGCACGACTGCGGAGCGCTCGAGGCCTTGATGCCCGAGCTTGCCGTGGACAGTGTCGAGTTGCATGCGGCCCTGGCACGCATGGCGCGCCTGCCCGAAGACAACGGCCACCTGGCCCGCTGGCGCTGGGCGCGGCTCTGCGAACATCTCGACGACGCTTCCCGTCAGACGCTGGAGGAACGCCTGCGCCTGCCCAACGCCTGGCGTGACCTGGCGCGGCAGGTGAGGCTGACCCGGGAGTTCTGCGACGAGGCCGACGGACGCACGCCGAATGCCGAGCGGGTCTTGCGCTGGCTGAACGCCATCGATGCCTGGCGGCGCGGTGAGCGGGTCGCGCCGCTGCTCTCGCTGATCAGTCTGGAAGACGAAGGGCTGGCCACCGATCTCGCCCTGGCCTGGCGGCTGGCATCCCAGGTATCCCCCCGGGAGCTGGTCGACGAGGGGTTCAAGGGCGGCGAGCTCGGCAGGGAGCTGGCGCGGCGCCGGCAAGCCGAGATCGCGGCGGCCCTGGGCGCCGAGTGACAGACCCGCTACGCTTTCATTCACGACGGGGTGATACAGGAGTCGCCATGCAGTCCTCCCGGAAATTTCTCGAGCGTCTGGGTCTCCGCCACCCCATCATTCAAGCGCCGATGGCGGGTGTTGCCACGCCTCAACTGGCGGCGGCGGTCTCCAGTGCCGGTGGCCTCGGTTCTCTGGGGATAGGTGCCAGCACGACCGCCCAGGCCCGCCAGATGATCGATCAGACCCGCGCCCTGACCGCACAACCCTTCAATGTGAACCTGTTCTGCCATGCACCCGCACGACGTGACGCCGAGGGCGAAGCCGGCTGGCTTCAGTATCTGGCACCGTTGTTCGACGAGACTGGGTCGCCCCCTCCCGACACCCTCGATGAAATCTACACGACGTTCATCGACGACACCGAAACGTTCGAGATGCTGCTCGAGCTGCAACCCGCTGTCGTCAGCTTTCATTTCGGCCTGCCCTCGTTCGAGCGCATCGCCTCGCTGCGCGACGCGGGCATCCATACGATGGCGACGGCAACCTGCCCCCGGGAGGCAAGGCTGATCGAGCAGGTGGGAATCGACGCCATCGTGGCCCAAGGCATCGAAGCCGGGGGCCATAGAGGCATCTTCGACCCCGATGCAACCGACGAAGGCCTGAGCACGATGGTGCTCGTGCGGTTGCTGTCGCGTCATACGACACTGCCGATCATCGCGGCAGGCGGCATCATGGACGGCCAGGCCATGAAGTCTGCACTGGCACTCGGTGCGACGGCCGTTCAGCTTGGCACGGCGTTCGTGCTATGCCCGGAGTCCTCGGCGGATGATGCCTACCGCGAGCGTCTGAAAAGCGAGCGGGCGGCACAGACCCGGTTGACCAAGGTGCTATCCGGTCGGCCCGCCCGGGGCATGGTCAATCGCCTCATTGCCTTCGGCGAGGCAGAAGGTAGCCCGCCTCCCGCCGACTATCCGCTCGCCTACGATGCTACCAAGCGTCTCAACGCGGCCGCCTCCAAACTCGGAAACCATGAATTTGCCGCCCAGTGGGCGGGCCAGGGGGCGCCACTGGCGCGGGAGCTGCCGGCGGCGGAGCTGGTTGCGTTGCTTCTGGAAGAGAGCGGCATGGTCGAGCGCAGTAATTCGTAGACTCTCTCAGAGAATGTTTACAAAAGTGACGAGCGACGATCAGGCAAGGCGAAATCAGTCGAAAAAGCGGAGTTTACGCTGTGTAAATGAGTATTTTGAGACTGATTTCAACGCGGCATGGTCGAGCGCAGTAATTTGTATACATTCTCTCAGTCTGCCTTGGAAATGACCTGACCCCGCCAGGTGAAATCCACCGGCCACAGGCGCTGCTGGCCCGGATCGAAGCCTGCCCAAAGCTCGGCATAGCGTTGCCCGGTGATCGGGTGGCGGGCATCCGGCAGCAGTTCCGCCAGGGGCCTGAGCACGAAGGCGAAGCGAAGGATATCGTCGTGGGGAAGCGACACGCCCTCGAACGTGCCCCGGCGGTCGCCCACGCCGAGCAGGTCGATATCCAGGGTCACTGGGCCGCGGTCGATTCGACCGTTGGCCCGCTCCGTGCGCTTGCACCAGGCCTTCAACTCACCGACCGAAGCCCGGCTGTCGAAGGCCACCACCAGGTTGTAGACGTTTTTGTTCCCTGGAGCGCCCACCGGCTCGCTTTCGAACACCCGGGAAATGCGTAATTCTCCGAACTCGGCCGCCAGCGCATCCAGGCAGGCGCGGACATGACGCTCGCACTCGACATGACTGCCGATGCCGACCACCACCTGGGTCATCGGGACTCTCCGCGCTGGCCCCGCTCGATGCGCACCCCGACGGTGGCGGCTTCGGCCACGGCGCCAGGCTTGCGCAGGGTCAGGCGCAGCCAGGGGATGGCGAATTCGTGACGCAGCAAGGCGGCGAGGCGCTCGGCGAAGGTTTCCACCAGCTCGAAGTGGCTGTCCTCGGCGAACTCGCGGATACGCGTGCTGATGGCGGCGTAGTCCAGGGTCCTGGTAAGGTCGTCGCTTGCTGCGGCGGGACGGATGTCGGTGGCCATTTCCAGGTCCACTACCAGGCGCTGACGAATGCTGCGCTCCCAGTCATAGGCGCCTATCACGGTCTCGACGCGCAATCCCTCGATCAGTACACGATCCACATTGCGCTCCTCGGGTAATGAACAAAGCTTCGATTGTAAGGCAGCGAACTGGCAGAATCATGCTATCGCTCCGCTGTCGAAGGCCTCATGTCGCTTTCCTCGCTGTTCTCCAATGCCGTCTTGCAGACTGTCGCGCTGATGGGCCTGGGCTATCTATGCGCCGCCTGGCTGGGGGCGGTCTGGATATGCCGCCTGGCCGGCGCCGCCGACCCGCGCCGGCGGGGCTCCCATAATCCCGGGTTTTCCAACGTGCTGCGCCTGTATGGCAAGCGACTGGCCCTGGCGACATTGGCCTTCGATGCCGTCAAGGGCATGCCGGCCCTGTGGCTGGCGAAGGGTATCGGTCTGCCTGTCTGGGCCCAGGGGCTCGTCGGCTTGAGCGTGCTGCTGGGCCACAGCTACCCCGTCTGGCACCGCTTTCGGGGCGGCAAGGCGGTGGCCAGTGCCTTCGGCGTCCTGCTGGTACTGACGCCACCGGTGGCCCTGCTGTGCGCGGTCTGCTGGATACTGCTGGCCTGGCGAGTGCGCACCGCCGCCATCGCCTCCCTGGCCAGCGCCGCCCTGGCCCCCCTGGCCAGCGTCTGGCTGGCCCGAGACTACGTCTGGATCATCATCGCCTTCACAGTGCTGGTGCTGGTGCGCCATGTCTGGAATATCCAGCGGCTGGGTAGCGGCGACGAACCGCATCTCGGGCTATCGCAGGAAAAGCGCCGGCGCTGATTGACCGAAGGCGATGGGTCGTGGTGTCAGGTCGATAGAAAAATAGATCTCGATGTCGAAACCCACTCCGGTCGCTCGTCTATTTAGTCAGCGATTCCCCAGATGCGACCGGATGAATCCTTAATGCTGAGAAAGCTGCTTGTCGCCGCCCTCGGCGCGGCCCTCGTGATCGGCGCCATCGCTTATGCCAAGTTGGGCCAGTTCGAGGCGATGGGCGAAGTCGCCGAAAACATGGTGCCGCCACCCGAGACCGTCACCGCCATGACGGTAGATGAAGCGCAGTGGGAGCAATGGATACCCGCGACGGCTAGCGTGTCCGCCGTGCAGGGGGTGAAGGTTAGTGCCGAGATCGGCGGGCGGGTAACGCGTCTCGGCTTCGAATCCGGTGAACGGACGAACGCTGGCGATGTGCTGCTGAAACAGGATACAGCCAGCGAAGAGGCCCAACTCGCCTCAGCCGAGGCCACTGCCGCCCTGGCCAAGGCGGACTTCTCCCGAGCACGTGCATTAAGCCAGAAGAATGCGGTTTCGCGGGAGGCCGTCGACCGTGCCGAGGCCAGGTTCAAGGAAACCGCGGCTCAGGTCGACAATATGCGCGCGCTGATCGCCAAGAAGACGATCCGCGCGCCCTTTTCCGGTCGTCTGGGGCTGCGTCTGGTCAATCTCGGCCAGGTCCTGCGGGAAGGCGATGCCATCGTGTCGCTACAGACGCTGGATCCCATCCATGTTGATTTCTCTATCCCGCAGCAGCAAACCCACCGCTTGAGACCCGGGATGAAGGCGCGGGTAACCGCCGACGCCGCGCCGGGAGAGACCTTCGAAGGCGAGATCGTCGCGATCAATCCCGAGGTCGATCTAGCGACGCGCAACGTGCGCGTGCGGGCGTTGGGCCAGCGTGGTCTCCTGTCGGTCTTCAATCGGTCGAAGCCTGCCTGTCCATTCCGGCCAAACCGTCCATCAGTCGGTCGCGCAACGCGGCATTGGCGGTCACGCAATAGATCGCCTCGGTTTCGGCAAGCGGGTCTGCCGGGTGCTTCTTCGTGCCTCCCACCTGAAGCGCCACGGGGTCGTAGAACCAGACATTGCTCAGGTGTTCATCCTTGCCGACCCAGGCGTTGGCTGCGGCGCAGTTGAAGAGATACGGATCGAGGACGTAAGCCGCGGCCAGAAGGTCGAAGGGATGGAAGCCGTCACGACCGATCTCTTCTTTCCAGAACTCGAGCCAGCCCTGCGCGCGGGATGCTATCCATGCCCCGGCCATACCCGAACGGGCAATCTGGTCGAGATCGAACCTCTTCAGGCTGACCTCGCGCGCGACATCATAAGGTATCAAGGATAGGGGCAGCCCCATGGAAAGCACCCTTGTTGCGGCCTTCCGATCCTTGTCGAAGTTCAGGTCGCGAAAAATGGGGCCATGGCCGAAAAGCATGCCCTCGCCATTGCCTTCGGAGGGATGAAAGATATGCCCCGGTCTGCGGCCCATGACGGCCACGATCCGCACGACATTCGCCTGCAGATCAGGCCGCCCCTCGAGCGCAGCGGCGATGTTCGTCAAGGGGCCGAGAGCGACAAGGGTCAAGGGGCGATCGGCAAGCGCACGCCGCAACGCGTCCTGCGCCGGCGTCGACGAAGCACTCGGCGCTCCGGCCCCGCGGTGCACAGCCGGTAGCCGGGTGCCGGCCTCACGCAGTTTGCTGGCTAGCCTGCGAGTCGTCCGGTCCGTCATTTCGAGCTTGGCATTCCCGAATACGGTGGAGACCCCTACGATCTCGATATCCGGCGCGCGGGCCAATAGCATAAGTGCAAAACAATCGTCGGGATCCGCGCGCCGTTCGACACCGCAGGCTGCATCGGTGTCGACCCAGACGCGATCCGGTGCTTTGATCCTCGGTCCGTTCTCGACAACCGGGAGCGGTGGCACCGGAAGCCGCCCGGTGCGCCAGGCGGGGATTGGCAAGGCCAGAGAAACCGCAAATAGAACCGGAACCGCCGCCGCAGCAACGGCGAGCCTTATGAATACCTTACCGGTCTTGGACACGGGCCGCCCCTCAATGCCAGTGTTTCCAGGCGAGATAGCCGATCATCACGAAGGCGATGACAAAGATGGTGAGCACTTCCGGTTCCACAAGTTACCTCTAGTTCATGCATTGCTGTGTACGGGCCAGGTCAGATTGACCCCGAAAAGATACGGTCTCATCCATGACCGTTTGCGAGCCATACCGCGACGATCGAACATAGGGTGGAGACTAGGGTCGCGACCGAGCGTAGATGATTCCAGCGTACCCAGGTCACGAGATACATTGCCCACGTCGCTGCACCTTCCTCGCCGTCGGGATCGACCGCGGCGAGGCGGTTGTTCAAGGGGACGTTGAAGACCAGGGTGACGCCGATACCGCCGATCACATAGATCGCGCTGCCGGCGATTGCCCAGGCAAGCGAGGCGGTGTCGAGTTGTCGCCAGCCCAGTGCGATGGCTAGCACAGAGGCGATGCCGGTGCCGAAGAACACAAGCAGAAACGCCGGATTGATGATGGCCCTGTTGATCGATTGCATGGCGGCGATGCCAGCCGGTGTCGGAATCTGCGCCAGGGCCCGCATCATGAAGTTCGAGAACACGCAGAACAGCCCGGCGATCAGGCCGCTGCCGAGCGTGGCCGCGATAAGAAGGCTAAGGGTGATAGCGTTCATGGTCTGCCGTGTCGGTCGTTATGATTATCTAGCGCGCGGCGGTGCGCTAGTCCCAAGGCAGTACTATAGAGTGCGATGGTCGGGCCAAACTCCGGGACGTCGATGTTCACCAGTATTTTCATCGCTTGTGGCCTTATTGGCATCCTAACGTGATGGCTTCTCAGGCAGCGTTTCCGCCTCGTTGCACCCCGCCGCCCGCGCCAGCAGCAGGGCGCGTTCGCGGGCATTGCGGGTGAGGGTGGCGGCGCGTTCGAACTCGGCGCGGGCTTCCTCTATTCGATCGAGCCGGGCGAGCAGGTCGCCGCGCACGCTGGGCAGCAGGTGGTAGTGCGCCAATGTCGGTTCTTCGAGCAGGGCATCGACCAGTTCCAGCCCCGCCGCCGGGCCGAAGGCCATGCCGAGGGCAACGGCGCGATTCAGCGCCACCACCGGCGAGGGCGCGATCTGGGCGAGAGCTTCGTAGAGCGCGGCGATGCGCGTCCAGTCGGTTTCCTCGTAGATCGTGGCCCGGGCATGACAGGCGGCGATGGCGGCTTGCAGGGTGTAGGGGCCAAGCACACCGGGCAGGGCCCCGGCGCGTTCGAGGGTGGCCAGACCGCGACGAATCAGCAGCCGGTCCCAGCGGCCACGGTCTTGATCCGGCAGCAGGATGGGGTCGCCCTTGGCATCCATCCGGGCGGGCAGACGCGAGGCCTGGATCTCCATCAGTGCCGTCAGGCCGTGCACCTCGCTCTCCTCCGGCATCAAGCCGGCTAGTACGCGGCCCAGGCGTAGCGCCTCGTCGCACAGATCGGGACGCATCCACTGATCGCCGGCGGTGGCGGCATAGCCCTCGTTGAAGATCAGATAGATGACCTCGAGCACCGAGGAAAGTCGCGGTGCCAACGCCGCTCCACCTGGCATCTCGAAGGGCACGTGCGCTTCAAATAGGGTGCGCTTGGCGCGCACGATGCGCTGGGCGATCGTCGCCTCGGGCTTGAGATAGGCCCGCGCGATCTCCTGCGTGGTGAGGCCGCCGACCACCTTCAGCGTCAGGGCGGCGCGTGCGTCGGGGGACAGGACCGGATGGCAGGCGGTAAAGAGCAAGCGCAAGACGTCGTCGTCGATGTCGTCGTCCAGTGCGGCATCGATCCTTTCGGCGAAGGCCTGTTCGGACAGGGCGTGGTGGGCATCCAGCTCTCTGGCGAGTTCTGCATGCTTGGGTGCGGCCATGGTCTGGTGGCGCAGATGATCGAGCGCACGGCGCTTGGCCGCGGTCATCAGCCAGGCGCCGGGATTGTCGGGGAGCCCCCTGCTGGGCCAGGCTTCCAATGCGGCAAGCAGGGCGTCCTGGGCAACGTCCTCCGCCTGGTCCAGGTCATGGGTCAGACGCGCGACACTGGCAACGACCCTGGCCGATTCGATGCGCCAGATCGCCTCGATGGTCGCGCCAAGCTCTTGGTCCGTCACGCCGTGCTCCCGGGTGCCCCCGTCATGTGCACCAGCTCCCAGATGTGGCCGTCAAGATCCTGGAAACCGTGGCCATACATGAAACCGTGATCCTGAGGATCATTATAGCTCGCGCCACCGGCGGCGACCGCCTCGTGCACCATGGCATCCACCGCCTCAGTTCTCCGAAAAAAAGCCCTTGGCGGCGGTCTCGATTTCTTGCGAACTCAGGTCGCGAATATGGGTGGCCACCGACCACTCGTGGCCGAAGGGATCGACGAGCTTTCCGTAGCGGTCGCCCCAGAACATGTCCTCGACGGGCATGGTGACGCGCGCGCCGGCCGCCACCGCCTGCGCGGTGGCCGCATCGACGTCTTCCACGTACAGGTGCAGGGCGACCGGCGAGCCCTTCAGCGACAGCGGACTCGACATGCCCCAGTCCGGATTCTCGTCGACCAGCATCAGTGCCGAGTCGCCGATACGCAGCATGCCGTGTATCAGCTTACCGTTGGGTCCCGGCAGTCGGCCTTCGTCCGTAGCACCGAAAGCCTCGATGTAGAAATCCATCGCCGCATTGGCGTCGCGGCAAATGAGGTGTGGTGTGAGACTGTGCATGCCCTCGGGAATGGGGTTGATCTGAGTGCTCATGGGTAATTCCTCGGATGTCGGCTTCGGCGCCGCTTACGGCGGGCTCGTCTCGACGACGAACCACGCGGGGCGAAATCGACATCCGGGTTAGCCGTCAGGCCGGTTTTCGCTGCCGCCGGTGGCCTGCTCTCAAGCTGCTTGACGATTTGGCCTCAACGATGCAAATACCCACCCTCAACCAATATGCCCATCGGTTCATGGTGACAACATGGCGCAACCCCGGCGTTTAGCCGACGTAGCAGGGGGCGCATTCACGCACCTCGACGATGGCGAAACGTGCGGCGGGGCATTGTCCTGCAATCGCGATGGCCTCTTCGCGGTTCGCGCAGTCGATCAGGAAGAAGCCGCCGACCATCTCCTTCGACTCGGTAAAGGGGCCGTCCAGTAGCGTCGGCCTGGTGCCGCGCTGCTGGACTCGAACGCCGTGCTTGTCCGGGCGCAGCGAGCGGCTGGCTAGCAGCTTGCCGCGGGTGGCGAGGTCTTCGCCGAAGCGGACCATCTCGTCATACAGCGCCCGGCCGTCGTCCTCGCTGCGCGTTTCACGATCTTCCCGCGCCTCGATGATCAGCAGTAGATAGTCCATGGGTCATCTCCCTAAGTTCGTGGATGGTTTACGGTCTGCAAGTCTTCGATGCCCTCCCGCTCGAGCAGGCGGCGCACCTCGATTTCCACCTCGTCGCTGTCAAGCGCCGGTTTCGGAAACCGCCGCACCCATTCCTCCGCCTCTTCGCGGTTTCTGACTTGAATGAGCGTATAGCCGGCGATCAGCTCCTTGCTTTCGGTGAACGGCCCATCGATCACCGTGCGCTTGTCGCCGGCATACCGGACTCGCCAGCCGCTCGAACTGGACCGTAGACTCGATCCATCGAGCAATACGCCGGCCTTGGCCAGCGCTTCATGATAGGCCGCCATGCGAGCAAGCAAGTCTTCGTCCGGTATCACGCCGGCTTCGGAATCCTGGATCGCCTTGATGATGATCATGTAGCGCATGGGCGTCTCCTCGCATCGGCCAATCGTTCAGCGATCAACCAGGATCTCGAACCCGCCATAGATCAGGCGTTTGCCATCGAAAGGCATGGGGTTCGTCTCGGGTTGCAGGCGGGAGTCGGCCATGACCTTGTCCATCCCCTGATTCCGGACTTCGCGGGACGGCCAGGTAATCCACGAGAAAACGACGGTTTCATCCGGCTTGAGCTTCACCGCCCTGGGGAAGGAAGTAACCTCGCCGTCGGGGACCTCGTCTCCCCAGCACTCGATCACCTGCAGGGCGCCGTACTCCTTGAACACCTCGGCTGCCTTGTCGGCATGCTGTCTGAACGCTTCTTTATTCTCGTTGGGCACCGCAGCAACGAACCCATCGACGTAAGTCATCCTATTTCTCCTTCAACGGTTTGAGCGAGTGACCGCAGCACGCGCTTTTCCCTCACCGAACGCTTTATTCCATAGGGCAGATCGGCTGCGTGTGGCTGCATGTCTTTACGACGGATGGCCCGATCGTGAATCGACACGTGCTGCAAAATCAGTGTCGAGAAACCCACTGGTCGTTCGTCATCAGAATTAGGAAGAAAAGAACCCTGGGAGAGAAACGATGAGAAAGGTTCGGATCATCGAACACATCTCGCTGGACGGCGTGATCCAGGCGCCCGGCGGACCGGACGAAGACAGGAACGGCGATTTCGATCATGGCGGATGGGCAATGCCACATTTCGATCCAGCCGTAGGAGACGCCATCGATGCCGCGCATGGCGACGCTTTCGATCTGCTGCTTGGCCGGTGCACGTACGATATCTTCGCCGGCTACTGGCCGGATCAGACTGGCCCGATGGCGGACAGCCTGAACGCCGCGAGCAAATTCGTCGCGACCCACAGGCCGGACAGTCTCGGTTGGGGTCCGGTCGAAGATCTTGGCTTGGACCTCGTGGCGGGCGTTCGCCGCGTCAAGGCGCGGGACGGGCCTGACCTGATCGTCTGGGGAAGTTCGACACTGACGCCCATGTTGCTCGCAGAAGGGCTGGCCGACGAGGTTTTGCTACTCGTCTTCCCGGTGCTGCTGGGCAAAGGCAAACGCTTCTTTTCGGACAGCGCCGCCCCGTGTGAACTCGCTCTCTTCAGCACGAAGGCTGCGTCCTCGGGCGTGCTGATGAACACTTACCGACCCGTTGGGTCACTGCGCACCGGAACCGTTGGCGGTGCGGTGGAATGAGCCGACACTCACCCTGAGAGGAGAATCAACATGACCAATCTCGTCACCTGTCTGTGGTTCGACCACGGCGAAGCAAGCAAGGCGGCAAAGTTCTACGCCGCCACCTTTCCCGATAGCCATGTCGACCGTGTGAACGCGGCCGCTACCGACTACCCCGGCGGACGGGAAGGCGACGAATTGACCGTCGAGTTTACCGTGCTCGGCCGGCCGTTCCTCGGCCTCAACGGCGGCCCTGTCTTCACGCCGAACGAGGCTGTCAGCTTCATGGTGCTGACCGATGGCCAGGAAGAGACCGACCGCTACTGGAACGCGATCGTCGGGAACGGCGGCAGCGAGAGCGACCGCGGCAAGGCCAGACGCGCGATGGAGGCGATGATGACGATGAAGAAGATCGACATTGCGGTGCTTGAAGCCGCGGCCAGGTCAGCCTGAGAGGGGCCTGCGACGCTGTTCTGAACCGTTCGAGCAGGAGGAGACACGGCATGGACCGGTGACCTGGGGTGACAGGAGCAGGACGAATGCCGCTCACCGACTCTCGACGGTAATACTGCCTTGGCGCGGATGGGCGAGCACGACCTCGAGCTTGCCACCGCTGCCAGCCAGTCCAGGCGCGTCGGCGTGTCGAGCGAGGTTGGACCGACCTTCTCGACGGGCAGGCCTGCCGACTCACGGGTTATTGTCCGCGACGACCATGTCGAAGGGTCCCCACCGACGGGGTTCCGGTAGCCCCAGTACCTGCGTGAGGAAAACCGCCGAAGCGTGGCTGTCATGGGCCGCCAGGATGGTGTGATCGAAGTTGATAGCCATGTCTGCTTTCTCCTTGAGTAGTAGTCGAAAGTGTCTCCTGGTCTCACTCGCCGTCGTGGACTCGGAGGAACGACGAACGGCCAGGCGCGAGATCGACAGTCGTGCATGGCGAAGGGCTCACGTTTGGCCGTTGGGTCAATCACATCCATCGTCGCTCAGCCCTTGTCATACTCATCGTGGCGGCGCCACCAGACGCCTTTCTCGTAGCGCGGTCGAGCCACTGGTACATGCCCCAGAGGCCGTCCAGGCCGCGCGCATAGGTGGAGTAGCTGTGATAGACGATGCCATCCTCGAGCACGAAGGCGCTCATGCCCGGTCGCTCGCGCGTGTAGGTAGCCACGTCCGTTCCGCTCATGGCAGCGCGTGGTCATCGTGCATCCTCCCGAGAGCCTAGGGGCATGAGATAGACTAGGCGACGGGTATCACATACCGGGAGTAACAACTGTGGCGGGATTCGGATGGACGCGCTGATCGCGATTGCGGCGCGCGCGCTCGCGGCGGGCGATCCGCTTGCAGCACTCAAGCGCATCGCATTGCGCGACGATGCCCCGGCACTGGCGCTGCGCGGCATCGCCATGGCGCAGCTCGGCGAACTTTCGCGCGCAAGAGAGCTGCTGAGAATCGCAGCGCGTGCTTTCGGCGACAAGGAGCCCATGGCCCGTGCGCGATGCAACGTTGCCGAGGCTGAGATCGCCTTGGTCTCGCGCGACCTCGGCCGGCCCATGGAGGGGCTCGGCGCCGCCCGGTCGACGCTGGAGGCGTTTGGAGACCTCGCGAACGCCGCTCATGCCGGCTATCTCGAAGCAAGGCGCTTGCTGTTGATTGGTCGCCTCGACGAGGCGGAGCAGATCCTCGACGACCTTGATGTGGGCGCATTGCCGGTGACATCTCGGGCGGGCTACGAGTTGGTGGCCGCGGGGGCCGCGATGCGTCGCCTGCACACGAAGACAGCGCGCGCGGCCTTGGCACGGGCCAGGCAGGCCGCGCACGACGCCGCTATCCCCACCCTGACGGCGGAAGTCGAGAGCGTCGCCTGCGCCCTGGAAAAGTCTGCGGCGCGTCTGATTGCGCTAGGTGAGGAGCGGGCCCTGCGGCTCGAAGAGGTCGAGGCGCTGCTGGCCTCGCCGATGCTGGTCGTCGATGCCTGCCGTCATGTCGTGCGTGACGCCCACAGGGTTATCTCACTCGGCTGTCGCCCGGTACTGTTCACCCTGGCCCGCGCGCTAGGCGAGGCCTGGCCCGGCGACGTGCCGAGGCACACCCTCATCGCCCGTGCCTTCCGGACGAAACGCCCCGATGAATCGCATCGTGCGCGACTGCGGGTCGAGGTCGGGCGCTTGCGCGAAGCGATCAGACCCCTGGCGGAGATACACGCCACCGGAGGAGGGTTCGTATTGGAGCCCCATGAAGCCGACGTGGTCGCTGTGCTGGCGCCACCCATCGAAGGGCGCCACGCGATGGTACTCGCCCTGCTCGCCGACGACGAGGCCTGGTCGAGTTCGGCCTTGGCGCTGGCGCTCGACGTTAGCCCGCGCACCGTGCAGCGAGCCCTCGACGCCCTGATGGCCGCCGGCAGGGTGCAGTCATTCGGTCGCGGGCGGTCACAGCGGTGGGTGACATCGTCTGTGCCGGGATTCCCGACAACCTTGTTACTCCCCGCTCCCTTGCCGAGTGACTAGGCTGGATGCGTGAAGCCACCACATAGGGAGAACATCATGCAGCGATCAACGGCCGAAATCCTCCGGGAGTATGGCCCCTTCCCTGGAGTGGATTGCGTCCATGGGGTCAGCTTTGATGGCCGCCAAGTTTGGATGGCGACAGGTACCAAATTGCACGCTTTTGATCCGAGCAACGGGGAGATGCTGAACTCGCTCAATGTTGCTGCCGATGCGGGCACGGCGTTCGATGGCAAGCACTTGTTCCAGATCGCAGAGGCGGTGATCCGGAAGATCGATCCAAAGACCGGCGAAGTGCTCGCCACGATCCCGGCGCCGGGCGATGGGGGCGATTCCGGCCTTGCCTGGGCGGAAGGCTCACTCTGGGTCGGGCAGCATCGCGGACGCAAGATCCATCAAGTGGACCCCGAGACGGGAACAGTGCTGCGCACGATTGAATCCGAGTGCTTCGTCACTGGCGTCACCTGGGTCGACGGCGAGCTCTGGCACGGCACCTGGCAGGACGGTCAGAGCGACCTGCGGCGGCTCGATCCGCAGACGGGGGAGCTCCTGGAACGGCTCGAGATGCCGCCGGGTGTGGGCGTGTCGGGGCTCGAGTCCGATGGCGGCGATCGCTTCTTCTGCGGCGGCGGCAACAGCGGGATGGTGAGAGTCGTCCGCTATCCGGGGAAGGCGTAGGGCGTGCTTTGGCGATATGAAGATCGATCATCGGTGACTGCCGCTCAAGGCGGCATGAGTCCTTCCAATGGCCAGCGCGGCACGGCCTTCATGGCACTGTCGTCGCGCTCGCCGGCCAGCAGGCGCTGGGCCCCCACGTAGGCGATCATCGCGCCGTTGTCGGTACAGAAGCGTCCGCGGGGGTAGAAGGCGCGGGCGCCACGCTTGCCCACCTCGATGGCCAGGCGCTCGCGCAGCCGCTTGTTGGCACTCACCCCACCGGCCACCACCAGGCGCTTCAGGCCGGTCTGGTCAAGCGCTCGCCGGCACTTGATCACCAGGGTATCGACCACGGCATCCTCGAAGGCGCGGGCAATATCGGCACGTCCTTGATCGTCGAGTTCGCCGACGTCGCGCAAGTTGTTGGCCGTGGTCAGGGTGTGAGTCTTGAGGCCCGAGAAGCTGAAGTCGAGGCCCGGCCTGTCGGTCATCGGCCGCGGGAAGCGGAAACGTCTCGGATTGCCTTGCTCGGCGAGGCGCGCCACCTCGGGCCCGCCGGGGTAGGCCAGCTCGAGCATCTTGGCCGTCTTGTCGAAGGCTTCGCCGGCGGCATCGTCCACGGACTCGCCCAGCAGCCGGTACCGGCCCAGGCCGTCCACCTCGACCAGTTGCGTATGGCCGCCGGAGACCAGCAGGGCAACGAAGGGGAATCCGGGCGGTTCGTCCTCGAGCATGGGGGCGAGCAGATGGCCTTCCATGTGATGTATCCCCAGTGCGGGTATATCCAGTGCTCGAGCCAGGCCATGGGCCGTCGAGGCACCGACCATCAGCGCCCCGACCAGCCCGGGCCCCGCGGTATAGGCGATACCGTCGAGATCGCTGCGCGCCAGACCGGCTTCATCGAGCACTTGCTGGATCAGGGGCAGCAGCTTGCGGGTGTGGTCGCGGGAGGCCAGCTCCGGCACCACGCCGCCATAGTCGGCGTGCATCGCGACCTGGCTGTAGAGTGCGTCCGCCAGCAGGCCATGGTCGGTGTCGTAGAGGGCGACGCCGGTTTCGTCGCAGGAGGTTTCGATCCCCAGTACGCGCATGGTGATTGGCTCGTCGATCCGTGTAAAAGCCCCATGTTACGTCTTTTGCGCCCGCATCGGCAGGGCTAGGGCGAATCAATTTGCAAACACTCACAGCGGCGACTACAATACTTTGCTCTGCAAGACTGGGTCGTGCATCCGGGCTCATCGAATCATCCTTCCAATCTGTATGCCGCTTGTTTGTCGATAGAGCGAGCAGGCGCATTGGCCGACATCGGTGCCCACGGGTGTGCGTCAAACCGAACTCATGATTTCAAGGTAGGTGAGTGCTTAATGCCTTCTGTCAAAGTGCGCGATAACGAGCCGTTCGACGTCGCCCTGCGTCGTTTCAAGCGTTCCTGCGAGAAAGCTGGTGTGCTGTCCGAGGTACGCCGTCGCGAGAACTACGAGAAGCCGACCGCCGTGCGCAAGCGCAAGGCTGCCGCGGCCGTCAAGCGTCACGCCAAGAAGCTGCAGCGTGAGCGCAAGCGTTTCGAACGGTTGTATTGATCCGTACTGGAGGTAGCTTGCTGCCTCAGAGGGACGCCAAGCGGCTGCCATAGGGTGGCCGCTTGTGTTTCTGGGCACTCTTACCCAGCACCCAGCAGGTTCCCCTTAGCCTATGGTCGGCCAGATCCCTCAGCGTTTCATCGATGATCTCCTCGCCCGGGTCGACGTGGTCGAGGTCGTGGGCGAGCGGGTGAAGTTGAAGAAGGCCGGACGCAACTATTCGGGGCTCTGCCCCTTCCACCAGGAGAAGACCCCCTCGTTCACCGTCAGTCAGGACAAGCAGTTCTATCACTGTTTCGGCTGTGGCGCCCATGGCACGGCCCTGGGTTTTTTGATGGAGTACGACAACCTGCGCTTCCCGGAGGCCGTCGAGCAGTTGGCCTCGCGCCAGGGCCTGGAGGTGCCTCGCGAGGGTGCCGACGATCCACAAGCCCAGGCCCGGGAGAAGAAGCGCCAGGAGGGCGTCAACCTGCTCGAGCTGGCGGCGAGCTTCTTTCGGGAGCGCTTGCCGATGGTCGAAGGCCAGGCGGCCCGCGATTACCTGGAGCGTCGCGGGCTGTCCCGGGAGGTACTGCGGGATTTCGGCATCGGCTATGCCCCGGATGCCTGGGACGCTCTCAAGCAGCACCTGGTCGGGCATAATGTTTCGGAGGCGGTGCAGGTCGAGTACGGGCTACTGGTGCAGCGCGAGGAAAGGGGGCGCAGTTACGACCGTTTTCGCGATCGGGTGATGTTTCCGATCCGGGACTGGAAGGGGCGGACGATCGCCTTCGGTGGCCGTGTGCTGGGCGATGCCAAGCCCAAGTATCTCAACTCCCCGGAAACGCCGGTCTTCCACAAGGGGCGCGAGCTCTATGGTCTGTACGAGGCGCGCCAGGCCAATCGACAGCTCGATCGGCTGGTGATCGTCGAGGGCTACATGGATGTGGTGGCCCTGGCCCAGTTCGGCATCCGCAACGCCGTCGCCACCCTGGGCACCTCGACCAGCGAGGAGCATCTCAATCGCCTGTTCCGCCTGGTCGGCGAGGTGGTGTTCTGCTTCGATGGCGACAACGCCGGTCGCCAGGCTGCTCGGCGGGCGCTGGAAACCGCGTTGCCGCAGATGATCGATGGACGCCAGGCGCGGTTCCTGTTTCTGCCCGAGGGCGAGGACCCTGACAGCCTGGTGCGCCGTGAAGGGCCGGAAGCGTTCGCCGACCGGATCACCTGCGCCAGCCCGTTGTCGGAGTTTCTTTTCGAGCAGGCGGCGGAAGGCCGCGACCTGCAACGCGTCGAGGATCGGGAGCGCTTCGTGAGTGCCGTGCTCAAGGCGCTCGAGCGGCTTCCCGAAGGCGTGCTCAAGTCGTTGCTGCTGCGCGAACTCACGGTACGTACCGGTGTCGAACCGGCGCGATTCCAGGCGTTGCTGCAAGCCAGGGAGGAGCGTGCGGGGCAGGCGAACGGGGCCAGGGGGCTGGCGAATGAGAAGGGGGCAAGCGATGCGTCGCGTCAGGAGGAGGCTTCGTCCTCGCCGGGCCGGTCGCGAAGTGGAGAACCCCTGGGGCTCATGGCGCGCACCTTGCAGTTATTGGTTCATGAACCAGAATTGGTAGAACGCTTGCCTGAAGAGTTGAGCTGGTGCGCCGATAACGAAGAAGATGGTGCGCTCTGCCGCGAGGTGATCCGCCTGCTGCGGGCCGGGCGCTACCGTAGCTCGCAGGTGCTGTTGGCCCACTTTCATGGCACCCGGGAAGGGAGTCGTCTCCAGGCACTGGCGCGCCGTGAGCTCTTGATTCCCCGGGCGGCCAGGGCGGCCGAGCTGGACGGGCTGGTGGCCCATTTCCAGCAACGCCTGTTTCGGAGTTCACCACAGAACGAGATCGACGCGCTGCTGGCCAGGGAGAGGCGCGGCGAGAAACTATCCAGGGAAGAGAAGCAGCGCTTGATGGAATTGCTGATGACACTGCAGGGTCGCGGCGCAACCTAGGGTGCCGGGGTTGAATTATCGCCGGCAGCCGCCATCTAGAGTCATCAGTAACGAGCGTAACAGTACAAGCTAACACACTTGAATGACAGTGCAAACGCAATACTGGCGGGTTGGCGTGTCTAACCGCTATAATTTCCGGCTAATCGAGTTTTCATGGCCGGTTCATTCGAGTGTTTCATTCTTCTTCTTCGAGATAGGGTATCTATGGCTGGAAATGCGCAGCAGCAATCGCGTCTGAAGGAGTTGATCGCGCGGGGCAAGGAGCAAGGCTACCTGACCTATGCGGAGGTCAACGACCACCTTCCCGAGGATATCGCCGATCCGGATCAAGTGGAAGACATCATCGGCATGATCAACGACATGGGGATCAGTGTCGTCGAGGTGGCGCCGGACGAGGATACCCTGATGATGTCCGACCATTCCACCGACGAGCAGGCTGCCGAGGAAGCTGTGGCCGCACTCGCCGCCGTGGAGAGCGATGTAGGGCGTACCACCGACCCGGTGCGCATGTACATGCGCGAGATGGGCACGGTGGAACTGCTGACCCGGGAAGGCGAGATCGAGATCGCCAAGCGTATCGAGGAGGGGACTCGGGAGGTGATGTCGGCGCTGGCCTATCTGCCCGGTGCGGTGGACTCCATCCTGGAAGCCTATGATGTCACCCAGGACGAGGAAGCGCCCGGCCGTCTTTCCGACCTGTTCTCCGGATTCATCGATCCCGACGAGGGGATCCCCGGTGTCGCCGAGGCCGAGGTGCCGGAGGAGGATGCCATCTCCGATGACGATGACATCGACGGCGAGGAGGACGGCGATGACGACGAGACCGCTGAGGAAGAGAGCAGCGGGGGGCCCGATCCCGAAGAGGCCCGGGCACGTTTCGAGCAGATTCGCGAGCAGAACGCAGCCACCAAGGCGGCCGTCGACAAGCATGGCATCAAGTCTCCGGAAGCCGCTGCCGAGCAGGAGCGTCTTGCGGAGCTCTTCTCGCCCATCAAGCTGGTGCCCAAGCACTTCGAGCGGCTGGTCGGCCAGGTGCGCATCAGTGTCGACCAGGTGCGCGTACAGGAGAAGACGATCCTCCAGGTGTTCGTCAAGAAGGGCAAGGTGCCGCGCAAGACCTTCATCAAGTCCTTCCCGGGTAATGAATCCAACCAGGAATGGCTGGATGAGTTTCTGGCCAGCAATGCCAAGTACGCCGACAGGCTGGAAGTGTTCCGTGGCGACATCCAGCGTGCCCAGCGCAAGATTGCCTTCGAGGAGCAGCTGATCCAGCTGCCGGTGGCCGAGATCAAGGAAGTCAATCGTCGGCTGTCGATCGGCGAGGCCAAGGCAAGGCGGGCCAAGAAGGAAATGGTCGAGGCCAACCTGCGCCTGGTGATCTCGATCGCCAAGAAGTACACCAACCGGGGGCTGCAGTTCCTCGATCTGATTCAGGAAGGCAACATCGGCCTGATGAAGGCGGTGGACAAGTTCGAGTACCGGCGTGGCTATAAGTTCTCGACCTATGCCACCTGGTGGATTCGTCAGGCCATCACTCGCTCGATCGCCGACCAGGCGCGCACCATCCGCATTCCGGTGCACATGATCGAGACCATCAACAAGCTCAACCGCGTGTCGCGGCAGATGCTGCAGGAGATGGGCCGCGAACCGACGCCGGAAGAGCTGGGCGAGCGTCTCGAGATGCCCGAGGACAAGGTGCGCAAGGTGCTCAAGATCGCCAAGGAGCCGATCTCCATGGAGACGCCGATCGGTGACGACGACGATTCCCACCTGGGCGACTTCATCGAGGACGGCACGATGTTGCTGCCCATCGACTCCGCTACCGGCGAAGGCTTGATCGAGGCGACCCGTAACGTGCTGGGTGGCCTGACCGCGCGGGAGGCCAAGGTGCTGCGCATGCGTTTCGGTATCGACATGAATACCGATCACACCCTCGAGGAAGTCGGCAAGCAGTTCGACGTCACCCGGGAGCGCATCCGCCAGATCGAGGCCAAGGCGCTGCGCAAGCTGCGCCATCCGTCCCGCTCCGAGCCCTTGCGCTCCTTTCTCGACGAGTAGGCGAATGCAAGCGTAGCGTTCGAAGCGTTTCTATTCTTCTGCGACACCCGCAAGCCCATGCTTGCGGGTGTTTGCGTATCGAGCGGCGGGGCGAGTCATTCGCTGGGTGCCGAACGGCCCGCCTCCTCGACGATCCAGTCATGCACGACTCGCACGCGACGATCGTCCAGTGCCCCCTGGGCATGGACGATACCGTAACGCTTGCCGGTCGCCACCCGCTGGGGGAAGGGCGCGATCAGCTGGCCGGTCTTCAATTCGCTGGTGATCAGGGTGCGCCGGGCGATCGCGACCCCCATGCCGGCGATGGCGGCTTCCATGGTCAGCTGATTGCGGTTGAAGGTATAACCGCGCCGCAAGTTGATGCGGGGGGCGCCGATGGCCTGCAGGTAGTGTTCCCACTCGGCATAGTCGTGGCTGCCCCGCCAGGCGGTGACGTCGTGCAGAAGGGGGTACCAGGCCAGGTCCTCGGGTCGGTTCAACGGCGGCTTGCCGCGCAGCAGTGATGGGGCGCAGACCGGAAAGATCACTTCGTCCATCAGCGGCGTGATGTGGAATCCCGGATAGCGGCCATCGTTGAGATCCAGCGCCAGGTCGAAATCGCCCTCGCGCAGCGAGATGTTGCTGTCCTCGGCGATGACCTGCAGTTCGATGTCGGGAAAGCGAGCCTGCAGCCGCGGCAACCGGGGCATCATCCACTTGGCCAGGAAGGAGGGGACCGAGCGCAACCGGAGGATACCGCTCATCACGCCACTGCGCAGCCGCCGCACCTCCTGACCCACGGATTGATAGGCTTCATCCACCACCGCCGCCAGGCGACGGCCCTCGTCGGTCAGTTCCAGCTGACGCGGCAGGCGCCGGAACAGCTTGAATCCCAGGCGTTCCTCGAGCTGCTTGATCTGCTGGCTCACCGCGCCGGTGGTGACATGGAGTTCCTCCGCGGCACGGGTAAAGGAGAGGTAGCGGGCGCTGACTGCAAAGACCTTGAGCCAGGCATGGGTTTGGCCGTTGAGGGATCGCTGCATGGTTTAGTAATCATGAAGCCAAAGGGTGTTGATGAAGATTCTAACCGATCGCTGCGCGACACCGATAGAAATGAGTACCTGTCTTTGCGCCATGGATTTAGCCAGGCTAAAGCGAAAACCAGATATTCTCGATTGCCTCCCGTGCCGGTCGGGTCCAGTCTAGTGATGATCCCAGTTCAAATCAGGGCGCTTTAGCGAGATTGATCCATGCGGGATCCCGCCGAGCGCCCCGACGAGGTAATGACCTATGTCCATCAGCGTATTCGACCTGTTCAAGATCGGTATCGGCCCCTCCAGCTCGCATACCGTAGGCCCTATGCGTGCCGCCCATGATTTCGTCGAGGAGTTGCGCGACCGGGATCTGCTCGAGCGCGTCGCTCGGGTCGAGGTCCAGCTCTACGGCTCGCTGTCCGCCACCGGCATCGGCCATGGTACCGACCGTGCCGTCATCATGGGCCTGATGGGCGAGCGCCCGGACAGCATCGACCCGGCGATCATCACGCCTTGCATCGAGGAACTGCTCGAGGCCCAGACCCTGATGCTGGACGGCCGCCTGGGAGTGGCCTTCGTCTGGGCGCGCGACATGCAGCTGTTCGAGGAGAACCTGCCGCACCACCCCAACGCCCTGCGCTTGATCGCCCATGGCTACAACGATGAGCTCCATCGCAACACCTATTACTCGGTGGGGGGCGGTTTCGTCATCGACGACGAGCAGGCCCAGGCCGGCGATTTCGATACCGACGGTACGACGTTGCCCTACGATTTCGACAGCGCCGAAGAGCTGCTGGCGCTGTGCCGCATGCATGACCTGCGCATCAGCGAGCTGATGATGGAGAACGAGAAGGCGTGGCGCAACGAGACCGAGATCCGCCGCGAGTTGTGGCGTGTCTGGGAAGCCATGCGGGCTTGCGTCGACCACGGTCTCGAGCAGGAGGGAGTCTTGCCCGGCGGCCTCAACGTCAAGCGCCGCGCCAAGCAGCTCTATCAGCGTCTGCAGGCCGTCGAGGAGAGCCCAAGCCTGATCAGCTCGACCTTCTCGGCGATGGACTGGGTCAATGTCTATGCCCTGGCGGTCAACGAGGAAAACGCCGCCGGCGGGCGCATGGTCACCGCCCCCACCAACGGGGCGGCAGGCATCATTCCGGCGGTGCTGCACTATTACATGAAGTTCCAGCCCGGGGCCTGCGAACGCGATCTGGTCGACTTCCTGCTGGCTGCCGCTGCGGTGGGCATCCTGTGCAAGAAGAATGCCTCGATCTCCGGCGCCGAGGTCGGCTGCCAGGGCGAGGTCGGTTCCGCCTGCGCCATGGCGGCGGCCGGCCTGGCCGAGGTCATGGGCGGCACCCCGGGCCAGGTCGAGAACGCCGCCGAGATCGGGCTCGAGCACAACCTCGGCCTGACCTGCGATCCGGTGGGAGGGCTGGTCCAGGTGCCCTGCATCGAGCGCAATGCCATCGCTTCGGTCAAGGCGATCAATGCCGCCCAGATGGCCCTGCGCGGCGACGGTGAGCACTTCATCTCGCTGGACAAGGTGATCCGTACCATGCGCGATACCGGTCGTGACATGCAGGACAAGTACAAGGAGACCTCCCGGGGCGGTCTGGCGGTCAATACCATCGAATGTTGACCCAGGCCGATCACTTGCTACCCAGCCAGTAAGCGTGCTGGCCAAGGACGCCCTGCAAGGCGTCTTCGGGCATGCAAAGGGGCGAGACAGAATAATTCGGGGCGAGTAGGATAGCGCGAAGCGTCTGCAAAAATAACTTGGGTTATTCGGAGGCGCATCGGGGTGGTTCAGAATATGCTGCGAAAACCGTCAGTGCCACAAGACACCCGGCATCGCAAACCCACCAGAACGGGATCGCTCGACCGTGGACCAACAAGACAGCTGCATCGTTCGTCTCTTCAGCAACTACTGTGCCTTGTCGGAAAAGGACAAGGAGTTGTTGTTCGCGCTGGAGCAAAGCCCTACCGAGGTACGCGCCGGCGAGACCCTTTGGAAGGAGTGCGACAGGGCGTCGGAGTTCTGCACGATCCGCCGGGGCTGGGCCTATTCCTATCGTAACCTTGGCGATGGCAGCCGCCAGATCCTCGAGATCTATCTTCCCGGGGACATCATCGGCATGCGCGAGTTCGCCTTTTCCCAGCGGCTTTCCGGGGTCACGATGATCGATGACGGCGTGATCTGCTATTTCCCTCACCGCCGTCTGCTGGACATCTTTCGTTCCTCGACCACCCTGACCGCGGTGCTGTTCGCGATCGCCAGCCGCCACCAGGTGCTTCTGACCGAGCGACTGGTCAATCTTGCTCGACGCTCCGCCTACCAGCGTCTCGCGCACTTCCTCTACGAGATGTATGAGCGCCTCGGCCAGACCGACTCGCTCAGCGATGGCCACTTCCGCTTGCCGCTGTCCCAGGAACAGCTCGGCGATGCCCTGGGGCTGAGTTCGGTACACATCAGTCGCACCTTCTCCACTTTCCGAGAGGAAGGGCTGGTGCTGCGCGAACGCCATCGCATCTGCCTTGTGGACCCCCTGAAGCTGGCTGCTGTGGCGGAGTTCGACAGCCGTTATCTCAATGACAGCCTGCGTCCGCTGTTCAGCGATATCGAATTCAAGGAGCGTGGCGGCGAGGTCAATGAAGTACGCACGGAGTGAACAGGCTTATCGCCACCCCCCTGCGACGCGCTCATCGACGGTGCTGGTCGTTTTCAGATAACCACCGCGTCGGCCTGGTGCATATTCTTCCAGCGTTCTTTTCGCCTACACTGGAGAGCGTCTTCCGACGCCATTGCATTTATCAGGAGTCGCCATGAAATCGCGTGCTGCCATCGCTCTGGAAGCGGGCAAGCCACTGGAGCTTGCCGAGATCGACGTCGACGGTCCCAAGGCCGGTGAAGTGCTGGTGCGTATCGCTGCCACCAGCGTCTGTCATACCGATGCCTACACGCTTTCGGGGGCCGATCCGGAAGGGCTCTTCCCCTCGGTGCTCGGTCACGAGGGCGCGGGCGTCGTCCAGGAGGTCGGTGAGGGCGTGACCAGCGTGCAACCCGGCGATCATGTGATTCCGCTGTATACCGCCGAGTGCGGCAAGTGCAAGTTCTGCCTGTCGGGCAAGACCAATCTGTGCAGTGCCGTGCGCGCCACTCAGGGCCAGGGGCTGATGCCCGACGGCACCAGCCGCTTCTCCTTCGAAGGCAAGAAGCTGCATCACTACATGGGCTGTTCGACCTTCTCCGAGTACACGGTGCTTCCCGAGGTCTCCCTGGCCAAGGTCTCCAAGGAAGCGCCCATGGACAAGATCTGCCTGCTGGGCTGCGGAGTGACCACCGGTATCGGCGCGGTGCTCAACACCGCCAAGGTCGAGCCGGGCTCCACGGTGGCGGTGTTCGGCCTGGGTGCCATCGGCCTGGCGGTCATCCAGGGCGCGCAGATGGCCAAGGCCGCGCGAATCATCGCCATCGACGTCAATCCCGACAAGTTCGAGCTGGCGCGCCAGTTCGGCGCCACCGAATTCGTCAATCCCAAGGAGTACAGCGACCCCATCCAGCAGGTGATCATCGACCTGACCGATGGCGGCGTCGACTACTCCTTCGAGTGCATCGGCAACGTCAACGTCATGCGTTCGGCTCTCGAGTGCTGCCACAAGGGCTGGGGCGAGTCGATCATCATCGGCGTGGCCGGCGCCGGCGAGGAGATCTCCACGCGGCCTTTCCAACTGGTCACCGGGCGCGTCTGGCGCGGCTCCGCCTTCGGTGGCGTCAAGGGGCGCAGCGAGCTACCGGGCTATGTCGAGCGTTACATGAACGGCGAGATCATGATCGACGAGTTCATCACGCACAACATGCCTTTCGAGCAGATCAATGACGCGTTCGAGCTGTTGCACGAGGGCAAGAGCATCCGGACCGTGCTTCACTATTGAACAGCAAGGCGCCATCTCGGGTGGCGCTGTCAGCTTGCCAGACAAGGAGACCGCATGAGCATGTCCGAAACGCTGGAGCAGGTGTCCGCCAACAAATGTTTCGGCGGTTGGCTCAAGCGCTACAGGCATCATGCCAGAGCGCTCGATTGCGAGATGACCTTTTCCATCTATCTGCCTCCCCAGGCGGAGCAAGGCAAGGTGCCGTTGCTGTGGTGGCTGTCCGGGCTGACCTGCACCGACGAGAACTTCATGCAGAAGGCTGGCGCCCAGCGCGTCGCCGCGGAGCTGGGCATGGTGATCGTCTGCCCGGATACCAGCCCGCGCGGGCTGGATCTTCCGGGCGAGCACGATAGCTACGACTTTGGTTCCGGGGCCGGTTTCTACGTCAACGCCACCCAGAAGCCCTGGTCGAGGCACTATCGCATGTACGACTATGTCAACGACGAACTGCCGTCGGTGGTGCGTCAGCATTTTCCGGTCAATGGGCGCGAGGCCATCAGTGGCCACTCCATGGGCGGCCACGGTGCCCTGGTGATGGCGTTGCGCCAGCCAGGGCGTTTTGCCTCGGTATCGGCCTTCGCCCCCGTGGTCAATCCCAGTGTCGTGCCCTGGGGCAAGAAAGCCTTCGGCAACTATCTGGGTGACGATCGTGGTCTGTGGACCCAGTACGACGCCTGCGAGCTGGTCGCCAAGGGTGCCTCGCGTCAACCGCTGTTCATCGATCAGGGCGAGAACGACGATTTCCTCGAGGAGCAATTGAAGCCCGAGAACCTGGAGGCTGCCTGCGAGAAGCGAGACCATCCCCTGACGCTGAGGCGCCAGCCGGGCTACGATCACAGCTACTACTTCATCGCCACCTTCATCGAAGAGCATCTGCGCTATCACGCCAGGCATCTCAAGATAGCCTAGGGTCCCTGAGTTCCCGCGAACCCCTGGCGGCGCCTCGGTTTCATCGAGGCGTCGTTTTTTGCCGGCTATACATGGCTCGGTGCGACATTCGAATACCCGCCTGCGTCAGAATTCTCCTGAACGCTTCTTTTCCTGTCGGAAATCTGAAATGTTGCTGGCAGAAAACGACACAGGCCTTACATTGAGTGGTGAGGTCGAAACATCGGCAGGCAACGACAACGAGACCCTCACCCTCGGGCAGGGGGCGATACGTAAGAGAGGGGCGTATGGCAACTTCTCGTTCGGCAAGTGCTACCTCCACTACCCAGCGGACCGTGGTTCCCCAGACCCTTGGCTTCCTGCTGCTGGACAGCTTCACGCTGATCTCGCTGGCCTCCGCCATCGAGCCGCTGCGCATGGCCAACCAGCTGGCCGGCCAGGAGCTCTATCGCTGGTATACCCTCACCCAGGACGGTCAGCCGGTGAATGCCAGTGACGGTCTACAGGTGACACCGGATGCCGCGACCACCATCCCGCTCTCCCTCGACTGGGTGGTGGTGTGCGGTGGTGTCGGCCCCAATCGCAACATCACTCGTGAACACGTGAGCTGGCTGCAGGCGCAATCCCGTCAGTTGCGACGCATGGGGGCCGTCTGTACCGGGAGCTGGGCGCTGGCGCGTGCCGGGCTGCTCGATGGTTTCGAGGCCAGCGTTCACTGGGAATGCCTCGCCGCCATGCAGGAGGCCTTTCCGCGCATCGCGCTGACCACACGGCTTTTCTCCATCGACCGGGATCGCTTCACCGCCTCGGGCGGCACCGCGCCCATGGACATGATGCTCACCCTGATCGGGCGCGATCACGGTCGCGACCTGTCGGCGGCGATCTCCGAGATGTTCATCTACGAGCGCGTCCGCAACGAGCAGGATCAACAGCGCGTGCCGCTCAAGCACGTGCTGGGCACGACGCAGCCCAAGCTGCTGGAGATCGTCGCGCTGATGGAGGCCAACCTCGAGGAGCCCATCGGCTTCGACGAGCTGGCGGCCTATGTCGATGTCTCGCGTCGCCAGCTGGAGCGGTTGTTCCAGAAGTACCTGCATTGTTCGCCGTCGCGCTACTACCTGCGGCTGAGACTGACCCGGGCCCGTCAGTACCTGAAGCAGACGCCGATGCCGATCATCGAGGTGGCCTCGGCTTGCGGTTTCGTCTCGACGCCACACTTCTCGAAGTGCTATCGCGAATTCTTCGGCATCCCGCCCCGCGAGGAGCGTCTGGGCACCCGGTCGCGCAGTGGCGAGCCCCTGAGCGAGAGCCAATCGCTGGCCCTGACCCTGTCGCCAGACGCGCTCGGACAGGAACCTGTCTCGAGTGCGGTTGCGGCACTGGCCAAGGCCCGGGGAGAGTCGACCTATGCCAGCGTACCGCTGAGATAGCCCTCGTCCGCAATCGCCACCGAGCGCCAGTGCCATGCCGTCTTCCCGCCAGGGGAGGCGGCGTTGTTATACTGGGGCACCGCGGGATGTACAGAGAGAGACCATGACCCAGGATTGGCTGCGCCGGACAGTGCGCTATTCATTGATCGCGATTGCCGGCTTCGTGGCGCTCTCGGTACTGCTGGTGATGCTGTTTCGAGTGGTCCCGGTCTTCGGCTCGATGGTCATGGTCGAGCGCAAGGTGCACTCCTGGGTGGCGGGGGAGCCGCTGAACATCCGCCACGACTGGGCTCCCTGGGGTCGGTTGTCCGATCACGCCAAGCTTGCCGTCATCGCCGCCGAGGACCAGAAATTCCCGGAGCATCATGGTTTCGATTTCGGCCAGCTGCGCAAGGCCGTGGCAGACTGGCGCTCCGGCGACGGTCTGCGAGGGGCCAGCACCATCAGCCAGCAGACCGCCAAGAACCTGTTCCTGTGGACCGGTCGCAACTGGCTTCGCAAGGGGCTCGAGGCCTGGTTCACCGTGCTCATCGAGTTGCTGTGGCCCAAGGAGCGCATCCTCGAGGTCTATCTCAATATCGCCGAATGGGGCGATGGGGTGTTTGGCCTGGAGGCGGCGGCGCAGCACCATTTCGGTGTCTCGGCCTCGGCGCTGAGCGAGACCCAGGCCAGCCGCCTGGCCGCCGTTTTGCCCAACCCCCGGGGGTGGAGCGCTTCGCGGCCCAGCGACTACATCCTGCAGCGTAGCCGGTGGATCAGGGGGCAGATGCGTCAGCTGGGGGGCACCACCTATCTGAACCAGCTATAGACGCGGCGCGACATGCGGGTGCGTGTTGCAGGGCAACGAGGGGCTTCGGTACTCGTCGCCACCGCGTCGCGCAGGGCGTTCAGCTTGTCGGTCAGCCCGCTGCAAAGCGCCTCCAGGGCGGGGCGGGCAAAATAGAAGCCTTGCTGATGGGTGATTCCCAGCCGCGACAGCCAGATGGCCTCGTTCCGGGTCTCGACCCCCTCGGCGACCGGCTCGATCCCCAGCTCCACGGCCAGAGACATGATGGACCTGATGAGCGCCTGCCGCCGGGTATCCTGGTCGCAACCCATGATCAGTTCGCGATCGATCTTCAGCTTGTCTGGACGCAGGTCGGTCAGCAGATCGAGATTGGCGTAGCCATTGCCGAAATCGTCGATGGCGGTGGCGAAGCCCATGCTGCGGTAGGTGTCGATGATATCGCGCAGGTGCCGCCGATCGAGAACGCGCTCGGTCTCGGTGATCTCGAAGATCAGGCGCTCCCCGGGCCAGCCGACGCGCTCCGAGACCTCCAGGGTCGACTGGATGCAGGCCTCGGGATCGTAGACGGCATTGGGCAGGAAGTTGATCGACAGGGTCTCCTGCATGCCGAGAGCGCTGGCGAGTTCGATGGCACGTACTCGGCAGGCCTGATCGAAGCGGTAGAGCAGGTCCTTGGTGACCTGGGAAAGAACGCTGTGGGCGGATTCGCCCCGGGGGCCGCGCACCAGCGCCTCGTAGGCGACGATGCGCGCGCGACGCGTGTCGACGATGGGCTGGAACGCCATGCTGAAATCGAAGGGTAGCGGGCCGTCGCAGCGGCCACAGCGCGCATCCACCCGGGCGCAGTGGGACATGTTCTCTCCGTCGCTAGCAATGCCAGGTACCGTTCGAGGTACCGAGTACGACCACTATCGGCTGCGCCATGAAAGACTTAAGCCTTCTCTGTACGGTCACGAGGCGCCTGGGCCGGGCGGTTGCCGCGTACCACCAGAATGACGCCGGTGATGGCGATCGCCATGCCGGCCAGTGCCACCGCCCCCAGGGTTTCGTCGAACAGCCACCAGGCCTCCAGGGCGGTCAGCGGCGGCACCAGGTAGAACAGGCTGGCCACCCGTGAGGCCGCGCCGCGGCGGATCAGCGCCATCAGCAACAGAATCGCCGCGATCGAAAGCACCAGGACCAGCCAGGCCAGGGTAGCAACGAAGGTCGGCGTCCAGTCGACCTGGCGAGTCTCGAAGAGCAGCGCACCGCCGCCGAAGAAGATGCCGGCGGCCAGGTACTGGGCGATGCTGCCCCCCAATAGCGGCATGCCGGCGCAGAAGCGCTTCTGATAGAGCGTGCCGGCGGAGATGCCCAGCAACGCGGCGAAGACGCAGGCCAGCGCGCCCAGGCCGAACCCCTCGAAGAGACCCGCCTCGCCCGGGGCAAGCTTGCCGCTCAGCACCAGGGTGATGCCGAGCAGGCCCAGAACCAGGCCCAGCCATTGCCAGGCTGTCAGCCGTTCACCCAGGAGCGGTAGCGCCAGCGCCGCGGTCAGCAGTGGTTGAAGCCCGACCAGCAAGGATGCCAGGCCTGCCGGCAGGCCGAGATGAATGGCATAGAACACCCCGCCCAGGTAGGCGCCGTGGACCAGCAGACCGGTCATCGCCGCGTGTCCCCAGAGCGTCGGTGACGGTGGCCACTGGGCCTTGAACAACCCCAGCAGCGGGACGATGATCACCAGTGTCAGCACGCAGCGAATGAACAGGAAGGTGAAGGGCTCGGCGTAGGGCAGGCCGAACTTGGCGCCGATGAAGCCGGTGCTCCAGAGCACCACGAAGACACCGGGCATCGCTGCCAGCCCCAGGGACCGACCGCGCTCGGCAGACATGGAAACCGGGGACGAAGCTCTCATCGACGGCTCTCTCGCTGGGTGCTTTCACGCTGTTCCGACCGGCGGATGGGCATCTTGTCGATGATGTCGAAGACCTGCCGGGGATCGACGTAGCCCTCGAGCTGCATCTTCTTGCCGCCATCGAACCCGACCAGAATGACCTGCATCGGCCCCTGCGGGTCCACCTCCAGCGCCTCGAGCAGCGCCCGGGTCTCGAACCTCGTCATGGGCCGCCCGGCGCGGTGGCCGTTGCCGCCCTCGATGCTGTAGAGCACCATCCGGCGGTCGTCGAACTCCTCCCGGTGCTTCTGCAGCGCCTCGCGCATGCGCATGTAGTCCGCGTTGTCGATGCTTGGCGTGACCAGGATCAGTGGGCGGAACATGCCGCGGTCCGTGACCAGGGGGTTGGCCGGATCGTCGGTGGCGTGGGCATTCTCCATGAGGACTCCCAAGGCTAGCAGGGTCGCCATCAAGACGCGCGGGATGAGATGTCGTGCCATGATCGATACTCCCCTGACAGAAAGAAGTCCAAGCACAACAGATCGGACGGCGAAGCGCCAGTCGGCCTACAGCCAGGTCGAGAGGGTCACGGAACCGAACTGATCCGCCTCGTCCTGGGACTCGAACTCCCGGGTGCGCCAGACGTTGGTGAACGCGACCTGAAAGCGATCCCAGCTCAATACGACGCCGGCGGTCAGATCGCCCACCCACTCGCGTCGCTCCACGTCGTGGCTATCCTCGAAGGTGTTGCCGTCGAGCAGCAGGTTGTGGGCCATGTAGCGGCCTTGGGTGCCGATGAAACCGTACCAGCCGAATCCGGCATCGGCGGTAAACCCCTGACGCCCGCCCTGGGCCGGGGCCACGGCAGGAATACCAAAGCTCTTGTCCAGGCCGCTTCCGAAGCGCACGGCGCCCCCGGCACCCAGGTAGTCGTAGAGATTGCCTACCTGCAGGGAGGCGCTGGGCCCATATTCCCACTCCAGCCCACCGAAGCGCGAGAACCACCACCAGGACTTGTCCCAGCCCAGGTTGAGAATCGGCTCGTTATCGAGCTGGTTGTCCCAGCCCTTGGGGTTGTCGCTGCCCACCACCTCGTGTACCGCCTTCTGGATGGGTTCGCCGCCGGCGGCGGGCCCTACGAGGCCGAATTTCAGCTGCACGGCGGTTGCCTCCCGCCAACCCTCGTGCCGGGTGTCGTCATACAGCGAGAGACCGCCCAGCAGCACGCCGGCGTAAGGGCGATCGTCCTCGATCAAGCGCTCCCTAGTGATGTTGTTCGGGGTGTAGATCTGGTGGATGAAGTGATAACCCACGGCGTCCAGGTCGCGGGCCGACCAGCCTGGCAAACCATCCGCGAGGCTGCGGGACCAGTGGCTCTCGTCGGGGATGACGATGCGCGCCGCTTCCACACCGTTGGTGTAGTGCCCGTCCTCGGAAGAGGAGAACAGGTCGTTTTCCACCTTGAGGTAGTAGAGATCCGCGGCCAAGCCCAGCGGGCTGCAAAACAGGCTTGCGAGGAGCAGCCCCGAGCGGGGCCCGAATGAACGAAGAGATTTGCGCATGACACGTCCCTGTGCGGCGTCGAAAAAAACATACAGATATGTATGTTTGGATCAATCTAGCAAAAGACCTTGGGAAATACCATCAGGGTCCCCCGGCCATGTCATGGCATGGCCGCTTAGTTTGAAGTCTCGCCTGCAGCATGAAAAATAATTACCTATTTGCAAATTTATTTGCAATTCGGGGGAGGCATCGTCTACCCTTGAGTGAAACCCGACGAGGTTGCCATGAACCCCACATCTGCCGAATGTCCTCCGACCACCCTTGCCGAGCTTCAGGCCTTGGCCGAGCATAGCCGGCGCGGGGAAAGCACCGCACCGCGGCTGTCCGCGAAGGCGCTGGCACTGCTCGATGCGTTGCTGGCGACGCCCGAGACGACGGGGCTGTCGAGCATTTCCCAGTTGGGGGAGCGCCAGGGGGTGCACCCTTCCAGCCTGACCCGGCTCGCCCGGGCCCTGGGCTTGCCCGGATTCAAGGCGTTTCAGGCACTGTTCCGGGAAGGCCTGGCGAGCAGCACCTTCTACTCGACGCGAGCCGAGCGCCTGCTCGACTTCGGCGAGGTCCCCGGCACGAGCCCGTCGGCCGATCAGGACCAGGCCCTCTGGCAGCAGGAGATGACCAACCTGTCCGCCACCGTCGCAAGCCTCGATGACGACGCACTCCAGCAAGCGGTCGAGGCCATCGTGTCGGCGCGCAGAGTGCATGTCGTCGGCTTGCGGGCCAGCTTCGGGGCGGCCCATTACCTGGCCTACTATCTCGACTACCTGCGCGATGGCGTGCAGCAGGTATCGCTTCAGGCGGGGGTAGGCGTCGAGCAGGCGCTGCGCCTCGATGGTGACGACCTGGTGATCGGCATCGCCTTTCGCCCCGAGACCCGTGCCAGCCTCGACTACTGTCGCCTGGCGCGGGAGCGAGGGGCCAGGCTGGTGGCACTGACCAACCATCCCGGCTCGCAACTGGCGGGGTTGACAGAATGTTGTCTGATCGCGCCGGCCGAAGGGCCCTTCTTCTTCAATCCCATGAGCAGTCTGTTTCTGCTGGCGGAGCTGCTGCTTTCCCGGGTTGCCCGGGAACTGGGGGGAACGGCGGTCGCCAGCATTCGTCAGCGCGAAGCGCTGATCGCACGCCTCGGCGTCGAATGAGGCGGTTCACTTCACACTCCAAGGGAGCACCTACCATGTCCAACGTTTCGTCCTCTTCCCGTGCCGGCATCGCCGCGCGCCTCGAAGCCGGGTATACCAGCGGAGCCGAGGCGACACGCGCTTCGGATACGCTGTTGATCAACGAGCAGTCGCGGCTGCTCGAAGCTGGTGGACGGCGCATCTTCAAGTTCGGGTTCGGGCAGTCGCCGTTTCCGGTGTTTGCCCCTGCCGTCGAGGCACTGGCTCGGCACGCCGCCGAGAAGGCCTATCTGCCGGTACAGGGCCTGCCGGCACTGCGCAAGCAGGTCGCGGCGTTCCACCGGGAGGTCGATCAGACACCCTGGGAGGCCGAGCGCATCGTGGTGGGGCCGGGCAGCAAGTTGCTGCTGTTCGCGTTGATGAAGTCGTTGCCCGAGGCGGACATACTGATTCCTGCTCCTTCCTGGGTCTCCTACGCGCCCCAGGCGCGCATGGCGGGTCAACGGGCGGTGCGGCTCGAGGCCTCGTTCGAAAGCCGCTGGCAGGTGACCCCGGAGCAGCTCGAGGCGCACTGCGACAGCGATCCGCAACGGCTCAAGGTGCTGATTCTCAATGCGCCGGGCAACCCCACCGGATTGTCGCCGGACGAGGCGACCCAGCGGCGTCTGGCCGAGGTGGCGAGGCGCCATGGGGTGCTGGTACTCGCCGACGAGATCTACGGTCTCCTGCATCATCGCGGCGAGCATCGTGCCTTCGCGCTCGATTACCCGGAGGGCACCGTCACCACCAGCGGGCTCTCCAAGTGGTGTGGCGCCGGCGGCTGGCGTCTCGGGGTGATGCATGTGCCAGGGGAGCTGGGCCAGGAACTCTTCGCCCGGGTGCTGGGGGTGGCGTCCGAGACATGGTCGAGCGTCACGAGCCCTGTGCAGCATGCGGCGATCGTCGCCTACGATCGCACGCCGGCACTCGACGATTACGTGGCACGCCAGCGTGCGGTACTGGGCGAGATCGGTCAGTGGTGCGCGACGCGCCTGAACGAGGCCAACGTGCGAACCCATGCCCCAGATGGCGGCTTCTACCTGTTCCCCGACTTCGAGGCACATCGCGAGGCCTTGGCCGCCAGAGGCATCGCCACCAGTGCCGAGTTGACCGCGCACCTATTGGAAGAGGCCGGTGTGGCGCTATTGCCCGGGAGTGCCTTCGGCTGCGACCCTCGCCAGCTCACCGTGCGGCTGGCCTACGTGGATTTCGATGGCGAGGCGCTGATGGCTGGCGAAGGACCGGTCATGGAACAGCCGGCGATAATGACTCTCATCCAGGGAATCGAGGCCATCGTGGAATGGCTCAACCAGGGGCAGGAGCGGTGATCGTCGTCCGACACGTCGCTTTTTATAGACATTTGTAATGGGTGGGAAAATTTTTACCCGATTTTCTTTACAAAAAGGGTGGAACCCGGTTGGGTTAGAATCATCAGACCTGATACACACAACACGTACTGGAGTATCTACATGCGTAAGATGACTGCCCTGTTCTCCGCCGCTCTGCTGACTGCAGGGATGATCTCCGCGCCAGTGATGGCCCAGGATTCGTCAGCCCAGCAGCAGGACCCGGCAGCTCAGCAATCCCAGGCCACGGCCCAGGACTTCTCCGACGAGCAGCTTCAGCAGTTCGCCGACACTTCCGAAGAGATCGCCATGATCTCCCAGGAGTATACCCAACGGTTGCAGGAGGCGGGTGACGATCAGGCCAAGCAGCAGGAAATCCGCATGGAGGCCAACGAGGAGATGGTCGCCGTGGTCGAGGACAGCGGCCTGGATGTAGAGACCTTCAACGCCATCGGTCAGGCGATCCAGCAGGATCCCGAGCTGATGAAGCGCGTTCAGCAAATGGCCCAGAACGGCCAGTAAGCCGGTGTAAGTCGTCTGAACGACGAACAAGCTTGAATGCGCAAGGGTCGCCATCGTGGCGACCCTTTTCTATTGGAGTGTGCTCAGAACGACATCGGGATGGCGCTGATCGGCATCCCGGGATGTCTCCCGTTCGTCGCCATTGCCGATCGATCGAGGCGGTGCGACCATCGACCGATACCGATAACAATGAGCGCCAGACCATGACCGCCACCCCTGTCACGCCGCCTCGCCGTGGCCCCCGAGGCCAGCCCCGGGGCCGCAACCTCGATCCCGCGGCCCTGACCGAGATCCAGGCGTTGCTGGGCGATGCGCCCGCTCTGACACGTCGCGATCTGCTGATCGAGCACCTGCATGTCATACAGGATCGCTACGGCCATCTCTCCCTGCGCCACCTGCGTGCCCTGGCGGCCTTCATGAACCTGCCGATGGCGGCGATCTACGAGACCGCCACCTTCTACGCCCACTTCGATGTCGTCCACGACGATCAGGCGCCGCCGCCGGCCACCACGATCCGCGTCTGCGATTCGCTTTCCTGCCAGTTGGCCGGAGCCGAGGCCCTGCGCAAGGAACTCGAGTCCGGCGCCGACGCCAGCGCCGTGCGAGTGATTCGCGCGCCCTGCATGGGGCGCTGCGACACGGCGCCGGTGGTGGAGCTTGCGTCCCGAGGCCACCATCGGCATCTGGGGCACGCCACGGTTGCAAGTGTCGGCGACGCCCTGGCGGCGGGTGAGCTGCATGCCGAGATGCCGGACTGGCAGCGTCTCGCCGGTTATCGGGAAGGAAACGGCTATGCGCTGCTGGCAGCATGCCGCGCGGGGGAGGTGGGCGTCGATGAACTGACGCGGATGCTGGAAGAGGCCGGGCTGCGTGGCCTGGGCGGGGCGGGTTTCGCCACCTTCAAGAAGTGGGGCTTCGTGCGCGCCGAGCCGGGACCGCGCTATTGCGCGATCAACGCCGACGAGGGCGAGCCGGGCACCTTCAAGGATCGCTACTACCTGGAGCGTTCGCCACACTGCTTCCTGGAAGGTGCCCTGGTCAGCGCCTGGGCGGTGGAGGCCGAGGCGCTCTACATCTACCTGCGCGACGAGTATCCGGCCCTGCATCAGGTGTTACGCGAGGCCATTCGTGAACTTGAAACCGCCGGGCTCGTCGATCCGGGCCATATCGTCCTGCGCCGCGGTGCCGGGGCCTACATCTGCGGCGAGGAGTCGGCGATGATCGAATCCCTGGAGGGCAAGCCCGGCAAGCCGCGTCACCGCCCGCCCTTCGTCGCCCAGCGCGGGCTGTTCGATCGCCCCACCCTGGTCAACAACGTCGAGACCGTCTACTGGATTCCGCCGATCTGGGCGCGCGGTGCCGACTGGTTCGCCGGGCACGGCCGCCATGGCCGCAAGGGGCTGCGCAGCTTCTCGGTCTCCGGGCGCGTCAAGAATCCCGGGGTGCATCTGGCGCCGGCGGGGATCACATTAAACGAGCTGGTCGAAGAGTATGCCGGCGGCATGCAAGAGGGCCACGAACTGCTGGCCTACCTGCCCGGCGGTGCCTCGGGGGGCATCCTGCCGGCGCACAAGGCGGATATTCCGCTGGATTTCGATACCCTGCAGCCCCACGATAGCTTCATCGGCTCGGCGGCGGTGATCGTGCTTTCCGATCAGGACGACTTGCGCGCCGTGGCCACCAACCTGCTGGCCTTCTTCGCCGACGAATCCTGTGGCCAGTGCACCCCCTGCCGGGTGGGCACCGAGAAGATGCTGGCATTGCTCGAGCGCGACACGTGGAACCTGGCCGAGCTTGACCGGCTCTCCCGGGTGATGATGGACGCCTCCATCTGCGGGCTCGGCCAGGCCGCGCCCAATCCGGTGCTGGGGCTGCTCAAGGATTTTCGTGACGTGCTGGCCGATCAGAACGTCATTGTCCGAGGTTAGGGAGAATGATCATGAATACCGCTGTTTCTCCGGAAAACGCCTTGGAGTCCTTCACGCTGACCCTGGACGGTGCCGAGGTGTCGGCCTACCCCGGCGAATCCCTGTGGCAGGTCGCCCAGCGGGACGGCGAGACCATACCTCACCTGTGTTTCAAGGAGGCCCACGGCTATCGCGCCGATGGCAACTGCCGCGTCTGCATGGTCGAGATCGAGGGCGAAAGGGCCCTGGCCGCCAGCTGCCTGCGCGAGGCCAAGCCCGGCATGGTGGTCAAGAGCGCCACCTCCGAGCGCTCGCGAGTCGCCCGGGAAGGGGTCATGGAGCTGCTGATCGCCGATCAACCGACGCGCGAGGAGAGCCCGGATCGCTCGAGTCACTTCTGGGCCATGGCCGAGCAGTTGGCGATCGATGCCACCGCGGTCAAGGCCTGGCTGCCCGCGCATAACCCAGTAGAAGAGGCGCTCGAAAGCGAGGGCGTCGGGCCACGCCGCTCGAATCACGACAGCTCCCACAGCGCCATGAACGTCAATCTGGATGCCTGCATCGAGTGCAACCTCTGCGTGCGCGCCTGTCGCGAGGTGCAGGTCAACGACGTGATCGGCCTGGCCCATCGGGGCGCGTCCTCCAAGATCGTCTTCGACTTCGACGACCCCATGGGCGAGAGCACCTGCGTGGCCTGCGGCGAATGCGTGCAGGCCTGCCCGACCGGCGCATTGATGCCGGCGACGCTGATCGATGCCCAGGGCCGCGGCGACTCCAGGGCCGCCGACCGCACGGTGGATTCCGTCTGCCCCTATTGCGGGGTGGGTTGCCAGTTGACCTATCACATCAAGGACGATGCCATCCTGCATGTCTCGGGTCGCGATGGGCCCTCGAACCACAACCGGCTGTGCGTGAAGGGGCGCTTCGGCTTCGATTACCCGCGCCATGCCTCGCGCTTGAGCGTGCCGCTGATTCGCCGCGACGGCGTGCCCAAGGGGCTCGACCCCGACTTCGATCCGGCCGATCCCACCACGCATTTTCGCGAAGCGAGCTGGGAAGAAGCCCTGGAGCTGGCTGCCGGGGGGCTGGTGGGCCTGAAAGAGGCCCATGGCCCGGATGCCCTGGCCGGCTTCGGCAGCGCCAAATGCTCCAACGAGGAGGCCTGGCTGTTCCAGAAGCTGGTGCGCACCGGCTTCGGCTCCAATCACGTCGATCACTGCACGCGGCTGTGCCATGCCAGCTCGGTGGCGGCGTTGATGGAGTGCATCGGTTCCGGCGCGGTCACGGCGTCGTTCATGCAGGCGCTTGACGCCGACGTGGTCATTCTCACCGGCTGCAATCCCACGGTGAATCACCCGGTGGCGGCGACCTTCTTCAAGCAGGCCGCCAAGCGCGGCACCCGGTTGATCGTCATCGACCCGCGGGGCCAGGCGCTGTGCGCCTATGCCCACAGGACGCTGCGCTTCACGCCGGGCTCGGACGTGGCGCTGTTCAATGCCATGCTCAATGTCATCGTCAGCGAAGGTTTGTACGACGAGACTTACATCAATGAGCATACCGAGGGCTTCGAGGCACTCAAGACCCATGTCGTCGACATGACCCCGGAGGCGATGAGCGGGCTGTGCGGCATCCCCGCCGAGGAGATCCGCGAGGTGGCGCGGCTCTACGCCAATGCGGACAAGGCGATGATCTTCTGGGGCATGGGCATCTCCCAGCACACTCACGGCACCGACAACGCGCGCTGCCTGATTTCCCTGGCCCTGGCCTGCGGCCAGACCGGGCGCCCCGGCACCGGGCTGCATCCGCTGCGCGGCCAGAACAACGTCCAGGGCGCCTCGGACGCCGGGCTGATCCCCATGGTGCTGCCGGATTATCAGCCGGTCGGCGACGCCCAACTGCGCGCCGCCTTCGAGGAGCTATGGAACACGCCGCTCGACGCCAACCCCGGCCTCACAGTTGTCGAGATCATGGATGCCATTGCCGCCGGCCAGATCAAGGGCATGTACATCCTCGGCGAGAACCCGGCGATGTCCGACCCGGACCTGGATCATGCCCGGGCGGCGCTGGCCCGGCTCGAGCATCTGGTGGTGCAGGACCTGTTCGTCACCGAGACCGCGCAGTTCGCCGACGTGATCCTGCCGGCCTCCGCCTGGCCGGAGAAGGACGGTACCGTGACCAACACCAACCGCCAGGTACAGCTGGGCCGTGCGGCGACGCCATTGCCCGGTGAAGCGAAACCCGACTGGTGGATCATCCAGCAGATCGCCCAGCGCTTCGGCCTGCCCTGGGACTACCGGCATCCCCGCGAAGTGTTCGCCGAGATGACCCGAGGCATGGCGTCGCTGGGTCACATCAGCTGGGAGCGTCTGGAACGCGAGGACTCGGTCACCTATCCGTGCCCCGCCGACGATGCCCCGGGAGCCGACGTGGTCTTCTCGGACGCCTTTCCCACGCCGAGCGGTCGGGCCAGGTTCTCGCCGACCCGGCCGTTGCCGCCGGACGAACCGCTCGACGACGTCTACCCGACGGTGCTCACCACCGGGCGCCAGCTCGAGCACTGGCATACCGGCTCGATGACCCGGCGCGCCAAGGTGCTCGACGAACTCGAACCGGAAGCGGTGGCAAGCCTCGCCCCCGGCGAGCTGGCGCGTCTGGGGTTGGCACCGGGCGAGCAGGTCGTCATCACCACCCGGCGCGGGCAGATCACTCTGGCCGCCCGGGTCGATCCGCTGATGCCCGAAGGCATGGTGTTCGTGCCGTTCTGCTACGCCGAGGCGGCGGCGAACCTGTTGACCAACCCGGCACTCGACCCCTACGGCAAGATTCCCGAGTTCAAGTACGCCGCCTGCCGACTGTCGTCGAGTGAACATGCCTGATGTGCAGTGAACCCAGGCCGGAAGAGCAGTGTCTATGCCCGTGTCGATCACTGCGAAAAGGATTCGTCACGATGGCAACGATGCGGCTCAAGGAACTGGGAATATTGGGGATCGTACTTGGACTGACGCTGGAGGCCCCGGTGTTCGCCCAGGAGACCCAGGAGGCTGAGGGTGGCAGCACCCAACAGTCGACACCTGCTAACCCAAACGAGGCCGCGGGCTCCGCCGCCCAGGAGGGCAGGGACGGCGCGGCTCAGGACGATGCGGAGACCGACACCGAGGGCGGCATGGTCAGGGAAGAAAGCGCCGGCTTCGGCTCCGGGGGCGAAGCCATGCCGGGCACCGAGCTGCCTGATCCTCCCCAGGAAACAGAGCAAGACCCCGGGAAGGAATAGTCGCTCTCTCATTACCGATATTACCGACCGGCTCCCGGCTCAGCGAATGCCCAGCGCCAGCCGCAGGCCGTCGTAGATGCCGGCGTGCACGTTGCGGCTGGCCACCGCGTCGCCGATGCGGAAGAGCTGGAAGCGCCCTTGCGGATTGGTCGTCTTGCGCTGCGGCTTGATCGCGATGAACGCCTCGATGTCCAGTTCGCCGAGGTTGCTCGACTGCGACTTGAGTTCGAAGTAGAGCTCGTCCAGGGGGGCGGTGCCGTGTTCGACGATGACCCGGTCGACGCTCAGGGTTTCCCGGGTGTCGCTGCAGTAGGGGCTGGTCAGGGTCGCCTCGAGCCCCTCTGGCGTGCGCTCCACGCCCACCAGGGTGCGGTTGAGCCGTACCTCCACGCCATGGCGGTCCAGCGCGGTGAGAAAGGCGGGGAAGTTGGTGCTGCCGACTTCGATGCCGATCATGCGCTCCGGGGTCGCGAAATGCACGTTCGCGCCGTGGCTGGCCAGATGCTCCGCGGCGGAAAGCCCCGGGTGGCCGCCATGATCGTCGAAGACCAGCACGCGCTCGCCGGGACGTACCGGGTCCGCCAGGGCATCCCAGCTCGAGTTCACCAGCGCTTCGCCGCTTTCCAGTTGCGGATGCACCTGGGGCAGGCCGCCGGTGGCGATGATGACCACGTCCGGGCCGAGGGCCAGCACGTCCTCGGCCTCGGCATAGCAGTTGAAGCGCAGCTCGACCCCGAGACGCTGGCACTCGCTGAGACGCCATTCGGTGATACCCAGCATCTCGCGGCGTCGCTCGAGCAGGCTGGCGATGCGTACCTGGCCGCCGGCCTCGTCGTTGGCCTCGAGCAGGGTGACCCGATGACCGCGCTCGGCGCTGGCCCGAGCCGCCTCGAGGCCGGCCGGACCGCCACCCACCACCACCACATGTCGCGGCGCGTCCACGTCTCGGGCGATGACATGGGGTAGCGTCTCTTCGCGCCCCGTCGCCGGGTTGTGGATGCAGTAGGCGGCACCGTTCTCGTAGATGCCGTCGATGCAGTAGCCGGCGCCGACGCAGGGGCGAATGCGCTCTTCTTCCCCGGCTTCGATCAGCGCGGTGATGTTGGGCTCGGCCATGTGGGCGCGTACCATGCCGACCATGTCGAGCAGGCCTTCGCGCAGGGCATAGCGGGCGGTGGCCACGTCGTTGATGCGCGAGGCGTGCAGGATCGGCAGGTGGGTGGCACGTCGCACCTCGCCGGCGAAGGCGAGATGGGGCGCGGAAGGGGCGCCCATGTTGGGGATCACCTCGGCGAGGCCGGCATCGGAGTCGATGTGGCCGCGAATCACGCTGAAGAAGTCGATGGTGCCGCTCTGTTCGAGCAGCTTGCAGATCTCGAGCCCTTCCTCGCGCTCGATGCCGTGGGGCAGCAGTTCATCCACCACCAGGCGCACGCCGATGATGAAGTCCGGGCCGACCGTGGCGCGGATGGTATCGAGGATCTTCAGCGGAAAGCGCAGGCGCCCCTGGAGGTCGCCGCCCCATTCGTCGTCGCGGCGGTTGGTCCAGGGCGAGAGGAAGCCATCGAACAGATGGCCGTAGCCATTGATCTCGATGCCGTCGAGGCCGGCGGCCTGGCAGCGCGCCGCACCGTCGGCATAGGCCTTGGCGATGCGTTCCAGATCGTGATCCTCCATCGCCTTGGGGAAGGAGCGGTGGGCCGGCTCGCGTACCCCGGAAGGCGCCACCACCGGCAGCCAGTCGCCGGTGTTGTAGCGGGTGCGACGCCCCAGGTGGGTGATCTGGCACATCACCTTGCAATCGTGCTGGTGCACGCCATCCGCCAGTTCGGCGAGCCAGGGGACGATCTCGTCCTTGTAGAGCAGCAGGTTGCCGAAGGCCGGCGGGCTGTCCGGTGCCACCACGGCACTGCCGCCGATCATGGTCATGGCCATGCCACCCCGCGCCTTGGCTTCGTGGTAGAGCCGGTAGCGGGCCTTGGGCATGCCGTCCTCGGAATAGGAGGGCTCGTGGGAGGCGCTGACGATACGGTTCTTGAGGGTCAGGTTGCCAAGAGAAAAAGGCTGCAGCAAAGGATCGCGGGTGTTCATGGAGGACCTCCAGGCAGAAGCAGAATGCCACTCGGGGCTAACCCGGCGACAGGCCGCATCGGAGGCGCTGTAAACCCTTCCTTTGCTGCCTGCCCCCGGCGCCCCCTGTCGTGGCCAGCCGCGCTTGTCCGGTTGTTGAACAAGTGATTGAGCTAGCCTTGCGCCAATTGCAGTGACGGTGTTTCGTCGCTGAGATTCGACAGCATGCGCTCGCTGTACCAGTCGACGAAGTCGATGACGCCGAACTCGAAGGTCTCGGAGTAGGGGCCGGGCTGATAGGCCATGGAGTTGATGCCGCGCTGGTTGTCCTCGGTGATGCGACGATCCTGCAGGTTGGTGGCATCCCACACCTTGCGCAGCTGCTCGGGATCGTAGTCGACGCCTTCCACCGCATCCTTGTGCACCAGCCACTTGGTGGTCACCATCGTCTGCTGCGGGCCCAGCGGCAGGATGCGGAACGTCACGCCGTGATCGGCCATGAAGTGGTTCCAGGAGTTGGGCAGGTGCAGGATACGCAGCGCACCCATCTCGGCGTCCGTCAAATCGCCCATCAGCCGCTTGCAGCCCGGCTGGCCATCCAGGGTCATCGAGCTGGCGCCTTCCTTGAGTGGGGTACGGGTCAGACGGTTCTGCTTGCCGAAAAACTGCAGCTGCCAGGCGGCGTTCAAGCCATCCCACTTGTCGCGCATGCGCGCGACCTGCGCCTTGTAGGCCGGCGTGGCGCGCACGTCTTCCGTGTCGTCGAACTCGAGCAGCGAGTTCATCAGTTCCGGGTGGGAGCCGTTGCAGTGATAGCACTCGCGATTGTTCTCGACCACCAGTTTCCAGTTGGCCTCTTCGATGATGTGCGACTCCGCCGCTACCTTGACGTTGTCCATGCCGTGCGGGGCCAGGTAGTGCTCTAGCTGCGCCAGGAACTCGCTGTTGTCGGCGGGCTGCTCGGCCAGGCTGATGAAGATGTAGCCGCCGGCGGTCGCCACATGGATGGGCTTGAGGCCGTAGTCGCTCGCATTGAAGTCCGGGCCCATGTCGCCGGCGAACAGCAGCCGTCCATCCAGCTCGTAGGTCCACTGGTGGTAAGGGCACACCAGCTTGGCGACCTTGCCTTTCTCCGCGGCGCAAAGACGCGACCCGCGGTGACGGCAGACGTTGTGGAAGCCGTGCACCGTCCCGTCGTTGCCGCGCACGATGAGGATCGGGTTGTCGCCGATCTGCAGGGTCATGAAGTTGCCCTTGGCGGGAATCTCGCAGGTCAGGCCGGCGAACAGCCACTCCTTCTCGAAGATTTCCTGCAGGTCCAGGGCGTATAGCCGTTCATCCGTGTAGAGCGGCTGGGGCAGGGAGAATTTCGGGGTGCGCGTGCTGAGCAGCTCGGCGGCCGCTTCGCGGGTGGCGGCCAGGGAGTCATCCGGGCGGGAACGGGCAATCAGGTTCATGTCAGCGGTCCTCATCCATCACCAGGAGTCGATAAGTTCGGTGACGGGGTCGATATTGTTCTTGGTGTCGTCGAGGGTAGTGAATGCTCCCGTCGAACGCGGTCACATCGTCGCGTTCGAAGTTGCTCGGAGTGTGGAGCAAGTACGGCCAAGGTCATTATCTGCCGACGACATCTGGCGGTCCGGAGACGACCTGGGTCATAAAAATACGCTGTTCGACTGGCTGTTTGAGGCATGCCGATGTCGTTGGGAGACAAGTCGGTTCTTCACGACATACCGCAGAATGCGAGCATGATCATGGCGGGAGGACGTGGCGAGGCGAACGCTACCTCCGGCATTGTCGGGCAGGAACAACAATGACAATGAACTTCTTCAATCCGGTCACCACCCAGACCTGGACCAACGGCCGTCACCAGGTGCGGTGCGTCAAGACGATCCAGGAGACCGCGGATGTTCGCACCTTCTGCTTCATGGCCGAGCAGCCGGTGCTGTTCTTCTTCAAGCCGGGGCAGTTCGTCACCCTGGAGCTGACCATCGGCAGCGAGCCGGTCATGCGCTCCTACACCATCTCCAGCTCGCCCTCGATCCCCTACAGCTTCTCGATCACCGTCAAGCGCATGCCCGGCGGCAAGGTCTCCAACTGGCTGCACGACAACCTCAAGGTCGGGGACGAGCTGGCGGTGCATGGCCCGGTGGGCAACTTCAACATCATGGATTTTCCCGCCGACAGGGTGCTGTTCCTCTCCGGCGGGGTGGGCATCACGCCGCTGATGTCGATGACCCGCTGGCTCTTCGACACCAACGCCAATATCGATGTGGAGTTCGTGCACAGCGCCCGCGCCCCGCGCGACGTCATTTTTCATCGTGAGCTGGTGCACATGTTCTCGCGGCTCCCGGAGTTCAAGCTGCATGTGGTGTGCGAGAACAAGGACGATATCGGCGAAGCCTGGGCCGGCTATCGCGGTTACCTCACCCAGCCGATGCTGGAATTGATGGCGCCGGACTATCTCGAGCGCGAGATCTTCTGCTGTGGCCCCACGCCCTACATGAACGCGATCAAGCGCATCCTCCGGGACAACGGCTTCGACATGGACCACTACCATGAGGAGGTCTTCGGCGCCACGCCGCTGGACGTGCGCGAGGAGGTGCTGGAACTGGCCGAACAGGCCGAGGCCGCCGCCGAGGAGATCGATTACGCCGAGATGCTCAGCATCGAGTTCGCGGGCTCCGGCAAGAGCGTGCGCATCCTGCCCGACGAGACGATCCACGCCGCCGCCGCGAAGCTTGGCCTGCACATCCCCAAGGCTTGCGGCATGGGCATTTGTGGCACCTGTCGGGTGGGCATCAAGTCCGGCGAGGTCGAGATGGAGCACAACGGCGGCATCACCGACGAGGACATCGAGGCGGGTTACATTCTCTCCTGCTGCAGCAAGCCCAAGAGCAACGTGGTGGTGGACTTCTGAGGGTGATCAAACCGCCGGCGGCGCCTCCTGCATTAATGCCCACAGCCGTTCCGCAGCCTCGAAGCTTTGGGTGGTATGTCGGTAGCCGGCCACCGCCAGCATGGGGCCGCCGAGCACGTCGAGCAACGAGACGAGCTTGCCGGACTCCAGCTCGCCTTCGATCAAGCCATGGGGCAACCATCCTATGCCGAGCCCCGATAATGCCAATTCCTTGATGCCAATGGTGAAGGCCGTCTCGCAGACAAGCTCGATATCGAAGCGGCGTTGAATGTCGAACATGAAGGGTGTCGCCAAGGCGCTCCCCAGGAAGCTGTCGCGGTCGTAGCCGATGAGGGGCAGGGGATCGTAAGGGTGCGGCTCGTGCAGGGGCCGCCCGGCATGATCCGTGGCGCTGACGGGAATCAACTGCTCCTGGCCCAGCTCGAGTCGCTCGATGTCGCGCCGCTCCGTCAGCAAGGGCATTCCCTGCAGTTCGCTGCATACCATCAGGTCCGCCTCACCACGTTCGAAGTCATTGATGCAGTCGGCGCGGTTAGACGAGCGAACCTGCAAGCGAGCGTCCGGTGCATGATGACGGAAATAACGCAACAGCCGGGGTAGGTAGCTGACCGTCAAGGTATGTTGCGTGGTCAATACCGCGCGACGGCCGTGGATGGCCTCGGCCCGCATGCGGCTGCGCAATGCATAGAGCCGGGCGAGCCAGTCGCGCAGCTGCGGTTCGTGGAGTCTTCCCTGAGGCGTCAGTCTCAGATGGGTTGCCTGCCTGTCGATCAGTTCGACGCCCAGCCACTCTTCCAATTGACGAATGCGCCGCGAGAAGGCCGGCTGGGTCACATGACGACGCTCGGCGGCATGGGAAAATGTGCCGGCTTCGATCAATGCAAGAAAATCCTCTATCCATTCGATTTTCATTTTGTTCTCGTCCTGCCGTTTCTTGTTCTACAGGGATGATCGAACTGGCTATGCAAAAAAGTAACCGTGAACGAGATTCTTGGCATTGGTCGCGGCTACCGCAAGGCGCCTAGTCTTGGTCGAGATCAGCTATCAAAGGGGCTGAGTTGCTGTTCGCGCCCCGGCTGTCATCAACGAAAGAGTACACCCATGCCAAAAATGTCACGTCTGGAGGCCCGCATGCATCTGTCCCGTTTTCCCCGTGTCCGTCTCGGCCACTTGCCGACCCCGCTGGAACCGATGGACAACCTCAGCCGTCTGCTGGGGGGGCCGCGCCTGTGGGTCAAGCGCGACGACTGTACCGGACTCTCCACCGGCGGGAACAAGACACGCAAGCTGGAATTCCTGATGGCCGATGCCCTGGAAAAGAAGGCCGATACCATCGTCACCCAGGGAGCGACCCAGTCGAACCATGCGCGCCAGACGGTTGCCGCGGCCTGCAAGCTGGGGCTCGAGTGCCACATCCTGCTCGAGGATCGTACCGGAAGCGACGACCCCGACTACAACTACAACGGCAACGTCTTCCTCGACCAGCTGCATGGCGCCACGGTGAGCAAGCGTCCGGGCGGCACCGACATGGCCAACGAAATGGAGGTCCTTGCCGAGCAGCTGCGCGGCGAGGGCAAGACCCCCTACATCATTCCGGGGGGCGGTTCGAATGCCATCGGCGCCCTGGGCTACGTCAATGCCGGGCTCGAGTTGCTGACCCAGGCCAACGACATGGGGTTGCGCATCGATCATCTGGTCCATGCGACCGGCAGCGCCGGCACCCAGGCGGGGCTGGTGGCGGGGCTTGCTGCCTGCAATACCGGCATCCCGGTGCTGGGGATCGGCGTGCGTGCTCCCAGGGACAAGCAGGAAGAGAACGTCTTCGCCCTGGCGCAGAAAACCGAAGCCAAGCTGGGACTCAGCAACGTGGTCCGCCGTGATCACGTGGTCGCCAATTGCGACTATGTGGGCGAGGGCTATGGCATTCCCACACCGGGCATGATCGAGGCGGTCACCCTGCTGGCACGCCATGAAGGCATCCTGCTCGACCCCGTGTACTCCGGAAAAGGCATGGCGGGGTTGATCGATCTGATTCGCAAGGGGCATTTCGGCGCCGACGAGAATGTCGTCTTCCTGCATACCGGTGGCAGCGTGGCGCTGTTCGGCTACCCTCGGACGTTCGATTTTCCCGACTATCAGGCTTGATCCTGGGACGAGGACAAAGGCAATGCAATATCTCAAGAAAGCGGCGGCTTCGGCAGGTGCCGAGGCCGAGGATCAGCGTGTTACGCAAGCGGTGCGTGGCATGCTCGACGACATCCGTCAGCGTGGCGAGCACGCGGTACGCGAATACGCGCAAAAGTTCGACAACTGGACAGGCGACTTCGTGCTCAGCGACGAGAAGCGCCAGGCATTGATCGCGCAGGTGCCGCAGCGGGTCAAGGACGATATCGACTTCGCCCACCGCCAGGTGCGCCGTTTCGCCGAGGCCCAGCGCGACAGCTTGCAGGAGTTCGAGATCGAGACCGAGCCGGGGGTTGTCCTGGGCCAGCGGGTCATACCGGTACAATGCGCCGGTTGCTACATCCCCGGCGGGCGCTATGCCCACGCCGCCTCGGCGCTGATGAGCGTGGCCACCGCGAAGGCCGCCGGGGTACCGTTCGTGGTGGCGTGCTCGCCGCCGCGCGGTGACAGCATCGATCCCGCGGTGACCTATGCGCTCGACGTGGCCGGTGCCGACGTGATTCTCGAGATGGGTGGCGTGCATGCCATGGCCAGCATGGCCTTCGGGCTCTTCACCGGCCGCGAGGCGGACATCCTGGTGGGGCCGGGCAATGCCTATGTCGCCGAGGCCAAGCGATTGCTGTTCGGTCAGGTGGGCATCGATGTGTTCGCGGGGCCCACGGAGTCGGCCATCATCGCCGACGAGAGTGCCGACCCCATGACCATCGCCGTCGATCTGGTGTCCCAGGCCGAGCATGGCCCCAACTCCCCGGTCTGGCTGTTCACGACTTCCGAGCAGGTGGGGCGCGCGGTGCTCGAGCTGCTGCCCAAGGTCGCCGACGACATGCCCAGCGCCGAGGTGATTCACGCCGCCTGGCGGGACTTCGGCGAAGTCATCCTCTGCGACAGCCGCGAAGAGGTCGTCGAGGTCAGCGATCGCTACGCCTGCGAGCACCTGCAGGTGCTCTGCGAGGACCTGGACTGGTGGAAGCAGCACCTGGGCAACTACGGCTCGCTGTTCCTTGGCGAAGGCAGCACCGTGACCCACGGGGACAAGTGCTCCGGCACCAATCATATCCTGCCGACCAAGCGCGCCGGGCGTTACAGCGGTGGCCTCAACGTCCACAAGTTCATGAAGGTGCTGACCACTCAGCAATTGAGCGCCGAGGCCAACCGGGTCTTCAGCGCCACCGGCTCGCGTATCTCGCGCACCGAGGGGATGGAAGGGCACGCCCGGGCCTGCGACTGGCGGCTGCGCAAGTACTTTCCCGAGCAAGCCTGGGACTTCCCCGTTCACGACCAGCAGCGTTACTAGCCGGGAGTCGCCATGCAGACCTTCTCGAAATCCTTCACCCAGCAGGAGCCGCTGCCCGAGGCAGCCATCGAGGCAGCGGTGGCGATCATGCGCAGCGGGCGTCTGCATCGCTACAACCTGGCCGAGGGTGAACGTGGGGAAGCGGCCCTGCTGGAGCAGGAGTTCGCCGACAGTCTCGGCGTGGCCTATTGCCTGGCCTGCGCGTCGGGGGGATACGCCATGCAGATCGCGTTGCGCGCCAGCGGGCTGGCGCCCGGCGACAAGGTGTTGTGCAACGCCTTCACCCTGTCGCCGGTGCCGGGCAGCATCCATGGCGCCGGCGGGGTGCCGGTGCTGGTGGATATACAGGACGACACCACGGTCGATCTCGACGACCTGCGTCGGGCCGCCGAGGAAAGTGGCGCCCGCTTCTTCCTGCTGTCTCACATGCGGGGTCATATCGGTGACATGGAGGCCATCGTCGAACTCTGCGACGAGCTCGGCATCCTGCTGATCGAAGATTGCGCCCACACCATGGGCGCCACCTGGCGGGGACGACCGAGCGGCAGCTTCGGCCAGGTCGGCTGTTTCAGCACCCAGACCTACAAGCACCTCAACTCCGGGGAAGGCGGGCTGCTGACAACCGACGACCCGGAGGTCATGCGCCGCGCGGTCATCCTCTCCGGCTCCTACATGCTGTTCGATCGCCATCTGGCAGCCCCGGAGGCCGAGAGCTTTGGTGACGTGCGCCTGCAGACCCCCAATTGCAGCGGGCGCATGGACAATCTGCGCGCGGCCGTGCTGCGCCCACAATTGGCGCAACTCGACGATCGGCGCGAGCGCTGGAATCGGCTCTACCGCGTATTGGAGGAGGGGCTCGGCCGGCAGGCGCCGGTTACCCTGATCCCAAGACCGCCGGAGGAAGGCTTCGTCGGCAGCTCCATTCAGTTTCGGCTGCCCGGGTTGTCGCGTGAACGCATCGCCGCCTTCGTTGCCGGTTGCGAGCGGCGCGGCATACCGCTCAAGTGGTACGGCCGTGAAGAGCCCGAGGATTACACCAGCCGTTACGACAGCTGGCGCTACCTGGACGGTATGCGCCCGGTGCCGAATACGGAGAAGGTGCTGGCCACGCTCTGTGACCTGCGCATTCCCCTGACCTTCGATGCACAGGATTGTGCGGAGATCGTCCAGCTCGTCGGCGAGGCGTTGCAAGAAAGCGAATGAGCCGATCACCATCCAGGATGGACGTCGTCAATTCACCAATCCGAAGGGCAATGTAATGACCGATTCTCGTGTTTCGAGCCCAGAGGGCGATGCCTGCCCGATGGTCGGTGTCATCGGCGGGATGGGGCCCGATGCCACCGTCGAGTTCATGCAGCGCGTGATCGATGCCACACCCGCCGACGATGATTCGGACCATATCCATCTGCTGGTCGACAACAATCCCAAGGTGCCTTCGCGGATCAAGGCCTTGATCGAAGGCGATGGAGAGAACCCGGGACCCACGATTGCCGCCATGGCACAGCGGCTCGAAAAGGCCGGCGCCCGCTTCCTGGTCATGCCTTGCAATACGGCCCATTACTATTGGGAGTACGCCCAGGAGTCGGTCGGCATACCCGTCTTCAACATGATTCGGTTGACGCTAGAGGCGGTACACCAGGCGGCTCCAGGCGCCAGGGTTGGCATGCTGGCCTCGCCGGCACTGCGCAAGATCGGCCTCTATGAACGCTACGCGGACGATCTCGGACTGAAGCTCGTGTACCCGCACAACGAGAATGCGCTTCTCGAGGTCATTCGTGCCGTCAAGCGCGGCGAGAGACGCCATGGGACTACCCTGGAGGCCTTCAACCGTGCTGCCGAGGACCTGGGCAGACAAGGTGCCGATGTGCTTGTCCTGGCCTGCACCGAGTTGTCGGTCATACAGGAAAGCCTGACCACCGCAGTCCCTGTCTACGACTCCCTGCAGATCCTTGCCGATGAAGTGGTGAGGTCTGTCGAGGGCTGAGGGCTTAGTGGATATCTTGACACGAGCCACATCGGCCGGCACGTACTAAGATGGACAAGAATGGCAGAAAACCCAACAAGAACCGACTGCATGCTCAACCGAGCAAAGGGGCTGAAAATGAAAATAAAACGTCTCGGAACATTGCTGACCGCCGCGGTGATCGGCCTTTCCTCCATCGGCACCGTCGGTGCCCAGGAATTGGGCCCCACGCTCGGCAAGATCAAGGAAAGCGGTGTCATCACGATCGGCCACCGCGAGACCTCGGTTCCGTTCTCCTATATCGGCGATGACCAGCAACCGATCGGCTACACAATAGATATCTGCATGCAGATCGTGGACGAGATCAAGAGCGAAATCGGTGTCGAGGAGTTGAACATCAGGTGGGTGCCGGTGACGCCCCAGACCCGCATACCGCTGATGGCCAACGGCACGCTCAATCTGGAGTGCGGCTCGACCACCAACAACCTGACCCGCCAGCAGCAGGTAGATTATGCCGCTATCACCTATATCACCGGCACAAAGCTGCTGACCAAGAAGGGTAGCGGCATCGCCACGGTGGAGGACCTGGCCGGCAAGCCCATCGCGCTGGCCCAGGGCACCACCAACGAGCGTGCGGTCAAGACCGCCATCGAGGAACGCGACATCCAGGACGTGAACGTCGTGTCCGTGAGGGATCACGCGGAAGGATTCCTGGCGTTGCAGACCGACCGCGTGGATGCCTATTCGACCGACGACATCCTGCTCTACGGCCTGATCGCGAAGGCCAGGAATCCTGACACCTACGAGGTGGTGGGCGATTTCCTGTCCTACGACCCCTACGCCATCATGCTCCCCCAGAACGACAGCAAGTTCCGGCTGGTGGTGAACCGTCGGCTGGCCGAGCTGTTCCGCACCGGTGAGATCGAGGAGATCTACAGCAAGTGGTTCGAGCCGCTGGGCGTGCCCATGTCCGACCTCCTGCGCGCCAACTTCAAGATCCACGCCCTGCCGAAGTAAGAAATCCTTTCAGCACTCTCTTCGGGTTGCTCGAAGCAAGGCCCGTGAGCAACCCAAAAAGGTGAGGGCACAGCGAATGCAGTCATGGCTTTCGGGGTCGCTGGCGTGACCCCGATCATGACTGGCCGCTAACCAAGGAATACTCATGGACTACAACTGGAATTGGGCGGTCCTGTTCCAGGAACCCTACCTGGGCTGGCTTTTATCCGGCTTGCAGTGGACCCTGCTGGTAGCGATCGCCGCCTGGGTCATCGCCTTCGTGGTGGGCTCCGCGGTCGGCATCCTGCGCACGGTCCCCAACCGCCTGGTACGCACCCTGGCGGCAGCTTATGTCGAGTTGTTCCGCAACATCCCGCTGCTGGTGCAGCTGTTCGTGTGGTACTTCGTCGTGCCCGAGCTGCTGCCCGAGGACCTGGGCCTCTGGGTCAAGCGCGACATGCCCAATCCCGAGTACGTGACGGCCGTCGTGGCGCTGGGCGCCTACACGGCGGCCCGCGTGGCCGAGCAGGTCCGCTCCGGTATCCAGACCATCGGCAAGGATCTGGTGAACGCAGGTCTTGCGATCGGCCTCACCCCCCTGCAGAACTATCTGTACATCAGGCTTCCGATCTCCTATCGGATCATCGTGCCGCCGCTGACCTCCGAATTCCTGACGATCTTCAAGAATTCATCACTGGCGTTGACCATCGGTGTGCTGGAACTGACCGCCCAGGCGCGGCAGATCGAGAACTACACCTTCCAGGGCTTCGAGGCGTTCACCGCCGCGACGGTGCTTTATCTGGTCATCACGCTGCTGGTGGTGCTGCTGATGCGCCTGATCGACCAGAAGACGCGCATCCCGGGCTCGGTGGGGGCAAACTAGATGGGTGATTTCGATTTCCAGGTCATTATTGAATCGCTTCCGTTCCTGTTTGACGGGTTGCTCATCAGCTTCCAGTTGACCTTCCTGGCGCTGATTGCGGGACTCGCCTGGGGTACGATCCTGGCGGTGATGCGCATCTGGGGGCCGGCGCCGCTACGCTGGTTCAGCGCAGTCTACGTCAACATCTTCCGCTCGATCCCGCTCATCCTGGTCATCTTCTGGTTCTACTTCCTGGTGCCGCTGCTGATCGGTCGCCCGGTGGGCAACTTCACCAGCGCGCTGATCGCCTTCTCGCTGTTCGAGGCGGCCTACTATGCCGAGATCATGCGTGCCGGGCTCAATTCGGTCTCGCGTGGCCAGGTCTATGCCGGCCTGGCCATCGGGCTGTCGCCGCGCCAGAACCTCCAGTACGTGATCCTTCCCCAGGCATTCCGCAACATGATCCCGGTCCTGCTGACCCAGGCGATCATCCTGTTCCAGGACACCTCCCTGGTCTACGTCGTGGCCCTGAGCGATTTCATGACCTCGGCCAGCGTGGTGGCCAAGGTGGAAGGGCGGCTGGCAGAGATGTACCTCTTCGCGGCGCTGGTTTATTTCGTCATCTGCTTCTCCGGCTCTTTGCTGGTGAAGCACCTGCAGAAAAAGAAGGTCGCATGATAAAAATCGACAACATCGACAAGTGGTACGATGACTTCCACGTCCTGAAAGGCTGCTCGCTCGAGGTCGAGCGTGGCGAGGTGATCGTCATCTGCGGACCGTCCGGCTCGGGCAAGAGCACGCTGATCAAGTGCGTCAACGCGCTGGAGCCGGTCGACAGCGGGCGCATCGTGGTCGAAGAGACCGACGTGACCGCCAGGGGCACCAAGCTGCCCCTGGTGCGCGCGCGTATCGGCATGGTGTTCCAGCATTTCGAGCTGTTCCCGCACAAGACGGTGATCGAGAACCTGATGATGGGCCAGATCAAGGTGCTGAAACGCTCGCGCGAAGCCGCGCGCGAAAAGGCCGAGAGCCTGCTGAAGCGCGTCGGCCTGGCCGATCAGGCACAGAAGTACCCCTCTGCCTTGTCCGGCGGACAGCAACAGCGGGTGGCGATCGCTCGGGCCCTGGCCATGGACCCCATCGCCATGTGCTTCGACGAGCCGACCTCGGCGCTCGATCCGGAGATGATCAGCGAGGTGCTGGACGTCATGGTGGAGCTTGCCAAGGAGGGCATGACGATGATGGTGGTCACCCATGAAATGGGCTTCGCCCGCAGGGTGGCGCGCCGGGTGGTGTTCATGGACCAGGGGGAGGTGAAGGAGATCGCCGATACCGACACGTTCTTCAGGAATCCCGAAACCGACCGTGCCAAGGAGTTCCTGTCGAAGATCCTGGCGCACTAGCACTACAGTCTTAACTGAATAAGCCATGCCGCATGTATTTGATATGGAAGCGAAGCGAATTTGGCGTGAAGTAATGACGAGGTATATACTTTGTATGTCAGTTTGTGCTGGGGATCGACATGGCTAAACAAGCGGTATTCACGATGAAGCTGGAGTCCGAGCTACGGGATGAGTTCATGGCCGAGGCAGAGGCTGCTCATCGACCCGCCTCGCAAGTGCTTCGAGAGTTGATGCGCGAATTCATTCGGCACCAGCGTGAGGCACGGGAATACGATGAGTACCTTGGCCGTAAGGTAGCGCTTGCACGCGGCTCCATGCGCAATGGCGTAGGGCGATCCAATGACGATGTCGAAGCTGAGTTTGCCGCACGTCGTGCCAATATCGAGAACCAGGAATGAGGGTTGTCTGGACTCCAGAAGCAGAGCAGGACCGCCTCGACATATGGGACTACATAGCAGCCCACAATCTTGATGCAGCCGCTCGACTGGATAATGTATTCAGTGATGCAGCCAGACGGTTGAGCGACTTCCCTCAGCAAGGAAAGACCGGCAAGATCCCTGGCACCCGCGAATTGATACCCCACGAGCACTATCGGCTCGTATACGAGATCGAAGGGGACATCGTCTGGTTATTAGCCCTGGTGCACACCGCCAGGCAGTGGCCGCCCGTCGAAGAGTGAATTCCTCGCCTACGAAGATCATGATCGCCAGCAGGAGCAGGACACCAGGGCGGCGTCCCCCTACGAGAATAGCCTTCGAGAGATGCTTCTTATTCTGCTGATATATTCATCATTGGTCGAGTTCCGGCATGCAGTGGTTGAAGCCGGGCGCCGGCTGCTCTAGCTTACGTTAACGTAAACTACTGCTCCGCAGTGCCGCCAGCGACAACTCCCGGCATCTGCAGAGAGGTGACAACAACAACAAGACGACCGCCTCGCGGTCGCCAGAGGACTGCTCTATGCCCCGGGAGTTCGTGCTCGAAACCCATGGCCTGACCAAGACGTTTCGAGGTTTCACCGCGGTCGACCAGGTTGACCTGCAGATCACCGAAGGGCACATCCACGCCCTGATCGGCCCCAATGGCGCCGGCAAGACCACCGTCTTCAACCTGTTGACCAAGTTCCTTCCCCCGACCCGCGGCGAGATCCTCTACCGGGGCAAGCCGATCACCCACATGAAGGCCAACCAGATCGCTCGTCTCGGGCTGGTGCGCTCCTTCCAGATATCCGCGGTATTCGCCCACATGACGGTGCTGGAAAACGTGCGCGTCGCCCTGCAGCGCAAGCTGGGCACCTCCTTTCATTTCTGGAAGTCCGAGCGCAGCCTGGCCGCTCTCGACGAGCGAGCCCGGGAACTGCTCGCCCAGGTCGGCCTGGAAAGGGACGCCGACAGCCTGACGGTGGAACTGCCCTACGGACGCAAGCGGGCCCTGGAACTGGCCACCACCCTGGCCCTGGAGCCGACGGTGATGCTGCTCGACGAGCCCACCCAAGGGATGGGCGCCGAGGATGTCGATCGGGTCGTGGCGCTGATCCGCGAGGCCGCCAAGGGGCGCACGGTACTGATGGTCGAGCACAACCTCAGCGTGGTCAGCCGCCTGTGCGATCGCATCACCGTGCTGGCCCGGGGCGCGGTGCTGGCGGAAGGCGACTACGCCAGCGTCTCCGCCGACCCCCGGGTGCGCGAGGCCTACATGGGCAGCGAGGCGACAGAGGAGGAGGAGGCATGACCATCGCACAGCCCCGGGACGCGGGCATGGCAAGCACGGCTCCGGAACAGCTGCGGGTCACCGACCTGCATGCCTTCTACGGCGAGTCGCACATCCTGCACGGCGTCGATTTCGAGGTGCGCAAGGGCGAACTGGTGACCCTGCTGGGGCGCAACGGCGCCGGGCGCACCACGACCCTGCGGGCGATCATGAACATGGTCGATCGGCGCTCCGGCTCGATCGTCATCGATGGACGCGAAACCCTGAATACCCCCGCCCATCATATCGCCCGGCTGGGAGTCGGTTACTGCCCCGAGGAACGCGGCATCTTCGCCAGTCTCAACGTCGAGGAGAACCTGCTGCTGCCGCCGACGGTGCGCTCCGGGGGCATGAGCCTCGACGACATCTACGCGATGTTCCCCAACCTCTACGAGCGTCGCCACAGCCCGGGCACCCGCCTCTCCGGGGGCGAACAGCAGATGCTGGCCATGGCGCGCATCCTGCGCACCGGCGCCGATCTGCTGCTGCTCGACGAGATCACCGAAGGCCTGGCGCCGGTCATCGTGCAGGCGCTGGGCGAGGTGCTGGTCAAGCTCAAGGCGCGTGGCATGACGGTGGTGCTGGTGGAACAGAACTTTCGCTTCGCCGCACCGCTGGCCGATCGCCACTACGTCATGGAGCACGGTCGCATCATCGACGAGATCAGTGCCGCCGAACTGCCCGAGCGTCGCGAGCACCTGCATGCCGTGCTCGGCGTCTGACCGGGTGCCATACCTTGAATCAACAACAACAAGCCGCCCGCTGGGCATGGAGAAAGAGATGAATGTCACCAAGCACGCACTCACCGCCACCGCCGCGCTGCTGCTGGCCCCGAGCCTGGCCCAGGCCGAGATCAGCGGCGACGTGGTCAAGATCGGCTACCTGGCCGACATGTCGGGCACCTACCGTGACCTGGCCGGTCAGGGCGGTCTGGAAGCATTGAAGATGGCCGTCGAAGATTTCGGTGGCGAGGTCAACGGCGCCCCCATCGAGGTGCTCAGCGCCGACGATCGCAACAGTGCCGATGTCGGTGCCAATACCGTGCGTGGCTGGATCGATCAGGACAACATCGACCTGGTCGCCGGCATGGTGGCGTCGTCGGTCACCATCGCGGTGACCAAGATCCTCGATCAGCAGGGCAAGCTGGGCATCGTCTCCGGGTCGGCGGCCTCGAGCATCACCAACGAACACTGCACGCCCAATCACATCCACTGGGTCTACGACACCTACCCGATGGCCCATGGTACCGCCAAGGCGATCGTCGACGAGGGGGGCGATACCTGGTTCCTGCTCACTGCCGACTACGCCTTCGGTCACGCCCTGGAAAACGACGTCGAGACGGTGGTCGAGGAGAACGGCGGCGAGATCGTCGGCAAGGTGCGCCACCCGTTCCCCACCAGCGACTTCTCCTCCTACATCCTGCAGGCCCAGGGGTCCGGCGCCAAGATCGTCGGCCTGGCCAATGCCGGTTCCGATACCGTCAATGCCCTGACCACCGCCAGCCAGTTCGGCCTGGTGCAGTCCGGCCAGACCCTGGCGGGCCTGCTGATCTTCCTCAACGACGTGCATGCCCTGGGGCTCGATGTCACCCAGGGGTTGCAGCTGACCACCGGCTGGTACTGGGACATGAACGATGAGACCCGGGAATGGGCCAATCGCTACTACGAGCGTACCCAGCGCATGCCGACCATGGTCCAGGCGGGGGTCTACTCGAGCACGCTGCATTACCTGAACGCGGTGGCGGAAACCGGCAGCGACGATGCCGCGACCGTGCGTGCCCAGATGGCCGAGACCCCCGTCGACGACATGTTCGCCAGCGATGGGCGCATCCGCGAGGATGGCCGCATGGTCCACGACATGTACCTGGTCGAGGTGAAGTCGCCGAGCGAATCCGAGGGCGAGTGGGACCTCTACGAGATCCTGCGTACCATCCCCGCCGAGGAAGCCTTCCGCCCCCTGTCCGAGAGCCAGTGCCCGCTGGTCAAGGGATGAGGACTCCACGGCCGCTGAGGGTGTGACGCCATGACGACGATTTTCGGCATACCGCTGATGGTGCTGTTCGGCCAGTTGCTGCTGGGGCTGATCAACGGCGCCTTCTATGCCCTGTTGAGCCTCGGGCTGGCGGTGATCTTCGGCCTGCTCAAGGTCATCAACTTCGCCCACGGTGCCCAGTACATGCTGGGCGCCTTCGCCGCGCTGCTGGGGCTCGAGTACCTGGGGCTGGATTACTGGCTGGCACTGCTGGTGGTGCCGCTGGTGGTCGGCGCCCTGGGCATCCTGATCGAGCGGGTGCTGCTGCGGCGTATCCAGCACATCGACCATCTCTATGGCCTGCTGCTCACCTTCGGGCTGGCGTTGATCTTCGAGGGCACGCTGGTCAACCTGTTCGGCGTCTCGGGCAGCAGCTATCCGGTGCCCGAGGCGCTTGCCGGCGGCTTCAACCTGGGCTTCATGTTCCTGCCCACCTACCGGGCCTGGGTGCTGGTGGCGGCGCTGGCGGTGTGCCTGTTCACCTGGTTCATGATCGAGCGCACCCGGCTCGGCGCCTATCTGCGTGCGGGCACGGAGAACCCCAGGCTGATGCAGGCCTTCGGCGTCAACGTGCCCCTGCTGGTGACCCTGACCTATGGCTTCGGGGTGGCGCTGGCGGCCTTCGCGGGGGTGCTGGCCGCGCCGATCTATCCGGTCTCGCCGACCATGGGTTCGAGCCTCTTGATCGTGGTCTTTGCCGTGGTGGTGATCGGCGGCATGGGCTCGATTCTCGGCGCGATCCTCACCGGGCTGGCCATGGGGCTGATCGAGGGGTTGACCAAGGTGTTCTACCCCGAGGCCGCCAACACCGTGATCTTCCTGGTGATGATCATGGTACTGATGCTGCGCCCCGCGGGGCTGTTCGGCAAGGAGGCATGACCATGGCGATGAGCGACACTTCCACCGTGACCGCGGCCCGTCAGCGTTCGGCCCGGCGTCGGCACGGGCTTCTGTACCTGGGCCTGATCCTGCTGGGCCTGGTGGCGCCCTTCGTGGCCTACCCCGTGTTCCTGATGAAGATCCTCTGCTTCGCGCTGTTCGCGAGTGCCTTCAACCTGCTGCTCGGCTTTGCCGGCCTGCTCTCCTTCGGTCATGCGGCGTTCCTGGCCACCGGCGCCTACATCACCGGTTTCCTGCTCTCGACCTATCCGGGACTGACCCCGGAACTGGGCATCCTGGCGGGTACCCTGGGATCGGTGGTGCTGGGCCTGCTGTTCGGCCTCCTGGCGATTCGTCGCCAGGGCATCTACTTCGCCATGATCACCCTGGCCCTGGCGCAGATGATGTTCTTCCTGTTCATCCAGTCGCCGTTCACCGGGGGCGAGGATGGTCTGCACGGCGTGCCGCGGGGCGAGCTCTTCGGGCTGTTCAGCCTGCAGAGCAACCTGGCGCTGTACTACTTCGTGTTCGCCGTCTTCGTGCTGGGCTTCGCGCTGATCCAGCGTACCGTGCACTCTCCCTTCGGCCAGGTGCTCAAGGCGATTCGCGAGAACGAGCCGCGGGCCGTCTCGCTGGGCTACGACACCGACACCTACAAGCTGGTGGCCTTCGTCATCTCGGCCGGGCTCGCCGGGCTGGCCGGCGCGACCAAGACCCTGGTCTTCCAGCTGGCATCCCTGGGCGACGCGCACTGGCACATGTCCGGCGAGGTGATCCTGATGACCCTGCTGGGCGGTGTCGGCACGCTGCTCGGCCCGCTGGTGGGGTCCAGCCTGGTGATCGGCCTGCAGCATCAGCTGTCGCAGTCTCCGCTGGGCGATTGGGTCAGCGTGATTCTCGGGTCGATCTTCGTGCTCTGCGTGCTGAGCTTTCGCAGCGGCATCATCGGTGAACTGCAGAAGCTGGTGAAACGCAACTTCAAGTGACGAAGGCTACTCTCACGCCAAGGGCCTGCGATGAGCAGGCCCTTGGCGTTTCGAGAGGGGACAGGAGGCGCTTCTTGCCGTCCTATTCCTGTTCTTCCTCGAGCATCATGCGAACCAGTGCTTCCAGTTCCTGTACCTGCTTTTCCAGCGCCTCGACCCGCGACTCGGATTGAGCGGTTTCCTCGGTCTGCTGGCGTATTTCGGCCATCTTCTGTTCGACGGCATCGGAATCCATGGCCAGGGCCGAACCGGCCAGCAGGAGCGAGGCCAGCAGCGACGCGGTGAATGTAGCGATCTTCATGGGGCACCTCATGGGTAAGGGATTTCTTGTTGTGCGCCAGCCGACATGCCTGTGCGTTGCCGGCTGCGCGGGGGCCCTTGCGGGGGTCCTGAGGCTTTGTGAGGCCAGGGAAGGAAACCTTACAGGCGGGCGTTGTCGTCCTCGCCGTTCAGGCGACGAAACGACAGCCGTGCCGAGGCACTCGAGGCATTGATCTGCTCGATCCACTTGCGCACCTTGTGACGCTGCCACCGCGAGGCCAGGCGACGCGTGTCCGCCGAGGCCGGCCTGAGGGCACAATAGTGGTACTTGTGGGTGAGCTTGAAGCGGCGCTCGGCGCCGATGGGCAGGCTCTCGGGGCCGTAGATGCCGATGAGGCGAATGGTCAGGCTGCGAAAATGCAGATCCCCCGCGGGGCGATGGCCCTCCATCTCGATGCCTGCTTCCCGGGCGAGGCGACGGATCACGCGATCGAAGGTGCCGATATGAATGAAGTCGTCGACATCGAGCGGGCCTTGATGATCGTTATTGGGGTCCAGATCCGCGGGTTCTCGTCGATCGGCGCCCGCGGCATACCCTTGGTCCTCGTCGCCCGGCGTGTAGGACTGATCGTAATCCGTCACGTCCATGCGGATGACGCCTCGCGAGGTGTCGAGCTCGGCGATGATGTATTCGATGAAGACCGGCTCGTCGCTCATGTTGCTGATGATGCACAGCGCGCTGGTGTCCTTCTTCTTGCCACTGTTGATGAGCAGGCGGGGGTGGCGGCGCCGGCGCATCTCCATGTACAAGGCCTGGGAAAAGCCCAGCCAGACGATGATCGACGCTGTGTTGGTGAAGATCGTCAGTAGATCCGAATGCCGGGACAGCCAGTCGAACATGAGCCTTCCTGGTCGAGTGAGGATGCCGAGTGACACGTCCATGCTACACCCGGCGTCGTTTTGCCGATTTAGCCTGGGGCAAGTCCCGGGCATCGAAGCGGCGCGCGGCTCGTTCGACGACAGGGTAATTCGCCACTATCTTGAAACGGCGCGTGCCCAAGAGACCGCCTGCACCCGCGTGCCTTTTTGCCAGGCGCCTCGGCGGTTTGTTAGGGTGCCACGATTCTGGGTAAACGGAACATCAGACAAGGAGTTTGGTTGCTATGTCCAGTCCCGAACATAAGCAAAAGATATGGAACATGATCAAGGACATCAAGGTGGGCATGCTGGTCACCGTGGATGGCGACACGCCCAGGGCTCGGCCCATGCACCTGGTGCAGGACGAGTACGATGGCACGCTGTGGTTCTTCACCCGGCGTAGTGCCGAGAAGGTCTTCGAGGCCCAGCAGGACAGCCAAGTCTGCCTGAGCTTCTCCGACCAGGAGGAGGGCGTCTACGTGTCGCTTTCGGGAACGGCCAACCTGACCAAGAACCAGGAACTGATCGACAAGTACTGGAATTCCTTCGTGGGCGCCTGGTTCCCCGAGGGCAAGGAAGACCCGGACGTGGTGCTGCTGGAGATCAAGATCCAGCAGGGCGAGCACTGGAAGGCCAAGGAGAGCAAGGCGTTCCAGCTCTACGAGATTGCCAAGGCCAACATGACCGACAAGACGCCGAACATGGGCGAGAACGAGAAGTTTGGCTGATCCGAACCGCAATCATTTCAGGCCCATCGCACTTTGCCGTGCATGCTTGTTGGGTGTAGGAGCAGCCGGATTTATCCGGCGATGGTAACAACGCCAATCGCTCGCTGAAGCGAGCTCCTACAGGCAATTGATATCAAAGGGTTTTGTAGGAGCCAGATTTATCGGGCGAACGCCGCGTAGCGGCGCTTGCTCGACGAACCTCATTTCAACCGCAGCGGCGGCTCGGCCAGTCCCGGTACGTCGAGTTCGGCTATGAACAGGTCGCCGGCGGTTGGCTCCCGTGCCCGCTGGTCGGCGTCCATGCCTTCCCGAGCGGTGGTGACATAGAGCCGGTCCAGATGCTCGCCGCCGAAGGCGGGGCAGGAGGGCTGCGCGGTGGGCAAGACGATCTCGTCGGTGATGTTGGCCTCCCCGTCCAGGCGCAGGACCTTGCCGGCGCCCCAGAGCGCCAGCCACATCGCCCCTTCGCGGTCGATCACCGCGCCATCCGGGTTGCCGGAACGGGTCGAGAAATCGGCCCAGGCTACCGGCTCGCCTTGCGGCCAGCCCTCGCCATCGAGCGCCCAGCGGTAGACGACGCCCAGGGCCGTATCGGCGAAGTGGGCATACTCGCCCCCGGCCGAGAAGCAGATCGCGTTGGGAATGGTCAGGTTGCCGCGCAGCTTGACCAGTTCGCCGCGATGAAGGCGATACAGGCTGCCGGCACCCTGCTCGGCGGCCTTGCCCATGCTGGAGAGCCACAGGCTGCCGTGACGGTCGACGCGCCCGTCGTTGGAGCGGGTGACCGGATCGTCCGCCTCGAAGTCGAGCAGATGCTCGCGCTGCCCCGAGGCGGGGTCGAAACGCTCGAGTGCCGACTCGCCCACCACCAGCACGCCCCCGTGCGCCAGTGGCACGGCAAGCGAGATGCAGTGACCGAAATCGGCATGGCCGGTTTCACCGCTTGCCGGCACCAGCCAGTGCAGACGCCCCTCGAGGATGTCGCACCAGTAGAGCCGTCCGGCCGCGGCGTGCCATTGCGGCCCCTCGCCGAGTTCGCAGCCGCAGGCCAGAACCTGTTGGGCGTTGTGCCGACTCACACGCGCCCCCCATCGACGACCAGCTCCTGACCGGTCATCATCCGCGACGCCTCGGAGGCCAGGAACAGGCAGGGGCCGATCATGTCCTCCACCGGGATCGCCTCCTTGAGGCACTGCTGGTCCAGGCATTCCTGGAGATCCTTGTCGTTGACCCACAGCTCGCGCTGGCGCTCGGTCATCACCCAGCCGGGGATCAGGCAGTTGACGCGGATGTTGTCGGGCCCGAGTTCCCGGGCCAGGGCCTTGGTCATGCCCATGATGCCGGCCTTGGCGGTGACGTAGGTCGGATAGCCGGCCAGTCCCAGCAGGTAGGAATTCGACGACAGGTTGATGATGGCGCCGCCGCCTTGCTCGCGCATGTCCGCGGCCACCGCCTGGGCGGTGAAGAACTGCGGGCGCAGGTTGGTGGCGATGGAATCGTCCCAGTCGGCGACGCTCCACTCGGCCAGCGAGTGGCGGGTGTCCCGGGCGGCGTTGTTGACCAGTACCTTGATGGGGCCATGGGCGTCCCGGGCGTCGGCGATGGCCGAGCGCAAGGCCTCGATGTCGCGGATATCGCAGCGGATGAACAATGGGCGGATTCCGTACCGGGTCTCCATCTCGTCGCAGAAGGGCGTGGCATCCGAGAGACCGACGAAGGCCACCCGCGCCCCCTGGGAGAGGAAGCCTTCGGTGAGAGCGGCGCCGATGCCCGACCCGCCGCCGGTGATGAACACGCTCGAGTCCTTCAGGTCCGGAAACTGCAGGTCCTGAAAAGAAAATGCCATGGTTGATTACCTCTGTTGTAGGGAGCGCTGAATAAATCAGCGAGCGGTATCAAGCACAAGGCGCACGGAGCACAGGAACCGGAGCATATATGCAATATGTGAGGATTCCGAGCACCGCGCAACGCAGTGCTTGAGCCGCGCAGCCATTTATTCGGTGTTTCCCTTACCATTCGGCGATGGAGCCGTCTTCATGCGCCCACACCGGATTGCGCCAGCGATGCCCGACCTTGGCGCGCTCCTCGACGAAGGCCTCGTCGATCTCCACGCCCAGCCCCGGCCCCTGGGGGATGGCGCAGAAGCCGTTCTCGATGGCCAGCGCCGACTTGTCGACCAGGTAGTCGAGCACGTCGTTGTCCTGATTGTAGTGAATGCCCATGCTCTGCTCCTGGATGAAGGCGTTGTGGCATACCGCATCCAGCTGCAGCGACGCGGCCAGGGTCAGCGGGCCGAGCGGGCAGTGGGGCGCCAGGGCCACATCGTAGGCCGAGGCCAGGGTGGCGATCTTCAGCCCCTCGCTGATGCCGCCGCAGTGGGAGAGATCGGGCTGGATCACGTCGACCATGCCCTCGGCGAGCAGGTCGCGGAACTCGAAGCGTGTGTGCAGGCGTTCGCCGGTGGCGATGGGATAGCCCAGGCCACCGGCGATCTGCGTGAGGCAGGGCAGGTGCTCCGGGGCCACCGGTTCCTCGACGAACATCGGGTGGAAGGGCTCGAGTTCGCGCAGCAGCGCCTTGGCCATGGGGCGATGCACCCGGCCATGGAAGTCGATGCCGATGCCGACATCCGGCCCCACCGCCTCGCGGGCCTCGGCGACCCGGGCCACGGCCTCGTCGACCTTCTTGTGGGAATCGACGATCTGCAGCTCCGGGGTGCCATTCATCTTGAAGGCGGTGAAGCCCTGCTCGACCAGGGCCTTGGCCCCGGCGCCCACGTCAGTTGGCCGGTCGCCGCCGGTCCAGGCGTACATGCGCATCCTGTCGCGTACCGCACCGCCCAGCAGCTGATGCACGGGCACGCCGAGATCGCGCCCCTTGAGATCCCACAGGGCCTGGTCGATGCCGGCGATGGCCGACATCAGGATCGGCCCGCCGCGATAGAAGCCGGCCCGGTAGAGGGTGTTCCACAGGTGCTCGATGCGGTGCGGGTCCTGGCCGACCAGGTAGTCGGCCAGCTCGTGCACGGCGGCCTCGACGGTGGCGGCCCGGCCCTCGACGACCGGCTCGCCCCAGCCGTAGCAGCCGCTGTCGGTCTCGATCTTCAGGAACAGCCAGCGTGGCGGTACCTGCCAGGTCTTGAGTCGGGTGATCTTCATGGACGCCCTCCGATGACGGTGGATGAAAGGGTGATTAGCTTACAGGAGCCATCGCCGGGCTGTCGTGTTGGGTGACGTGACGGTTTCCGCTATCCTTGAGGGCCTTCCGACACGGGGCCTTGCCGATGCCCACTACCAGTTTCCAGGCCCTGGGGCGTCTTCTGCGCTACGCCCGGGGCTATCGCCGCCGCATCGTCGCGGCGACGATCTGCTCGATCATCAACAAGCTGTTCGACATCGCCCCGGAAATTCTCATCGGGGTGGCCATCGACGTGGTGGTCAACCAGGAAGAGAGTTTCGTGGCGGCGCTGGGGTTCGCCTCGGCCCGGGAGCAGATCCTGGCCCTGGGGGTGCTGACCTTCTTCATCTGGGCCGGCGAGTCGCTGTTCGAGTATCTCTACCAGGTCCTGTGGCGCAACCTGGCCCAGCGGCTGCAGGCCGATCTGCGCCAGGACGCCTACGAGCACGTGCAGCGCCTGGACATGAGCTTCTTCGAGTCGCGCAGTTCCGGGCAGCTGGTGGCGACCATGAACGACGACGTCAACCAGCTCGAGCGTTTCCTGGACGGCGGCGCCAACTCGATGATCCAGGTCGGCGTGACCGTGGTCGCCGTGGGCGCGGTGTTCTTCGTCATCTCGCCGCTGATCGCCTTGCTGGCCTTCACCCCGATTCCGCTGATCATCTGGGGCGCCTTCTATTTCCAGCGCAAGGCCGGACCGCTCTACAACACGGTACGCGAGCGCGTGGGCGAGCTTTCCAGCCGGCTTTCCAACAACCTGAGCGGCATCGCCACCATCAAGAGCTTCACCGCGGAGTCCCGCGAGGCCGCGCGGCTGCGCCGGGCCAGCGAGGAGTATGTCGAGGCCAATCGCCAGGCGATCCGCGTCAGTTCGGCCTTCATCCCGGTGATCCGCATGGCCATCCTGGCCGGTTTCCTGGCGACCTTCACGGTGGGCGGCCTGCTGGCCTTGAGGGGTGAGCTGAACGTGGGGGCCTATGGGGTACTGGTGTTCCTGACCCAACGGCTGTTGTGGCCGTTGACCGGCCTGGCCCAGGTCATCGACCTGTTCGAGCGCGCCATGGCCAGCACGCGACGTATCCTCGATCTGCTGGGCGTGCCCATTCGGGTGAAGGACGAGAGCGAAACGCCCCTGGCCGAGCCGGTGCGCGGCGAGGTCACCTTCGAAGGCGTGAGCTTTCACTACGCCGAGACCGGGGGTGGTGTCGAATCGATCGATCTGCAGGTGCCTGCCGGGCATACCCTGGCCCTGGTGGGCGCGACGGGGTCGGGCAAGTCGACCCTGATCAAGCTGCTGCTGCGTTTCTACGATCCCGATGCGGGTGCGGTGCGCATCGATGGCCAAGCGATCGATGCGATCAGCCTCGAGTCCCTGCGCGGCGCTATCGGCCTGGTCAGCCAGGACGTCTATCTGTTCGAGGGCACGATACGCGACAACATTGCCTACGCCCGGCCCGAAGCAACCCGGGACGAGGTCGTCGAGGCGGCGCGCACCGCCGAGGCGTGGGAGTTCATTCGGACGCTGCCGCTGGGGCTCGACACGCCGGTGGGCGAGCGCGGGGTGAGGCTCTCCGGTGGCCAGCGACAGCGGCTGTCCCTGGCCCGGGCGCTGCTCAAGGATTCTCCCATCCTGGTGCTGGACGAGGCGACCAGTGCCGTGGACAACGAGACCGAGGCGGCCATCCAGCGCTCGCTCTCGCGCATTTCCCATGATCGTACCGTGATCATGATCGCTCACCGGCTTTCCACCATCGTGCATGCCGACCAGATCGCCGTGATCCACGACGGACGGGTCGTGGAGCGGGGGACGCATGCCCGGTTGCTCGCTGTCCAGGGCCACTATGCCCAGCAGTGGCAGGTGCAGACCGGGCAGGTCGACCGTTCGACAGTGACGAAAACGCCCGGTCGGGAACCGGGCGTATCGCTCTAGCACTGTTGTCGATGGCGATCGATCAGTTGTTGGTCTCCTGATCGATCTCTTCACCCGCCTGCTCGGCCTGGTTGCCGGCGGCCTCGGTGGCCTGCTGAGTTTCATTGGCTGCCTCGTCGGCGGCCTGCTCGGTTTCCTGGGCGGCGTTTTCCGCGGCCTGCTCGGTTTCGTTGCCTGCCTCGTCCAGGGCTTCACCGGCACTGCTGAGGGCGCTGGCGGTGGCCGCCTTGGTGCTCTGCCAGGCGCTTTCGGCGGTCTGCTTGGTTTCTTGCCAGGCATTCGCGGCCTGCTTCTTGGTCTCGGCCCACCAGTCGTCGGTGTATTCCGGCTGCTGAGCGATTTGCTCTTCCGTCATGTCGACGGTGACCTTGTATTCAACGTCGTCCTTGTCTTTGCCGTTCACGGTCTCGACGGTGAACTTGCCGGTCTCGACGACATGCTGCTTCTGGCCAAAATCGAGGAATTCGCTGGTATCGATGACCAGGGAATGCACCTGCATGTTCTCGTCGAGAAGGACGTCTTCCACCTCGCCGACCACATCGGAGCTCTGGTTGGTGTAAACCTCTGCATCGGTCAGTTCGTCGGCGGAATAGAGCCCCTGGGGTTGGGCGAGGGCACTTCCTCCGAATGCCAGGCCTCCGGCGACAAGGGCAGTGCAGATCGCATGATTGAGCGGTGTGCGCAAGGTCATGATGTCGCTCCTTCTAAAAATCCATTTTAGTTCCGGGCGTCTCGGCATGAGCGGCATGCCGAACGGGCATGCCGCGTCATTCCTCTATCAACTATTGAGGGGTATCGGCGTAATTTCAACCGTCAAAGCAGAAAGTCGTTGATCTGCAAGGTTTCGACACCGGCCAGTTGAATCGCCAGGTCGGCGATGCCATCGCCGTTGACGTCCCCGGCGAGCCTTCCGTCCGAGAATCGCAGCTCACCGGCGTTTCCACTGAACCCAAGGGCGTGCCGCCAGGCAAAGGCCTGGTTGCCGGCCACACCGAGGTCGGCATCGATGGCCGCAAGGTCGATCAAGTCGCCCTGGCTGGAGCTGAAGTCGAGTAGCGTGTCGGCCGCCGGCGGGTTGGAGTCGAAGGTCGTCGCGAAGGCGAACACGTCCGCCCCGGCTCCGCCCTCGAGGGCATCGGCACCCAGGCCGCCCGCCAGGTAGTCGTCGCCGCCTCGGCCATGGAGCCGGTCGTCTCCACTCAAGCCGTAGAGATTCTCGTCGTTGTCGCCACCCAGCAGCAGGTCATCGTCGGGCTTCGTCTGCAAGAGGATATCGCTGCCCGGCATCACCGTTGCCTCGACGACCGAACCGTCGGCGACGATGTTGTCGGGCAACGTCGGTTCATCATGATAGGTCTTGTAGCTGAAGCGCCAGGTCTCGCCCGGCGCCAGGGACGGGGGAGTGTCGCCGTCGTCGCTGAGGGTGTAACGACCGTCGTCGTGCTGACCCTCGGCGTTCCACAGGGTATCGATCCGGCTGGGGAGGTCGAAGGCAATGACCAGATCGTCGATCCGCTCCTCCGAGACATTCTTCACGAGGACCTCGGCGATATGACCGCCTTGCCAGGCATTCACCACGTTGCTCTCGACGCTGATCAGCGAACCGGCCTCCGGGGCGCTGCCGGCATGGAGCGACGAGTGATCCACATCCACGTCCTGGCCGCCGAGGGTCAGCCCTTCGGGCAGGAGGCTTTCCGGCGCGTAGGCCTTGAAGGAGAAGCGCTGGGTCGCCTCCGGCGTGACTTCGGCGCTGTCGTCGAGCGCCACGCGGTAGAGATCGCCCCGGCGTTCCACCAGGGCGGCGCCATAGAACCGGGTGATATCGGCGGCAAGGGTGAATTCGACAAGGGGGTGTTCAAGGGTGTCGTCGAGGTGGTTGGTGATCTCGACGGCCATGACGTAACCGCTGCTCCAGCGACTGACGACTTCCAGGGAGGCGGTGCAGCGTGGGACGGGAATGTCCACCAGCTCGGCAAAGGCGCTTCGGGGGTCGAGTTCCACCTCCTCGGCGGCAGGGAACTCGAGGGGTTCGCCCTGCACCGCGACACGCGTGGCGATGTCCAGGGTGATGCCATCGCTGAAGATGGCCCTTTCCACGTCGATCAGGGTGTCGTGACCCGCGCCCTCGACACTCAGGCTGCCATCGTCGTGGTAACGAATGCGGCTGTCGAAGAAGGCCTGGTCGAACAGCACGGTATCGAAACCGTCGCCGCCATCGATGAGGTCGTTGCCCCAGCCCGCGCCGCCCCGCAGCAGGTCGTTGCCCGCACCGCCGTAGAGGCTGTCGTGGCCTTCCGCGCCGTCCAGGTAGACACCGCTGTCCGTGCCTTGGACCGTGTCGTCGCGCCGCGAGCCGACCACGTAATCGAACCTGACCTCGTTGGCCTCGGCATCGGTGGGCGCGCCGAAGAACTCGCCCCCGCTGTTGATCCACAAGGTGGGCGACTTGACGTCGGTCGCCGCATCACGGATCGACTGCTCGACATGCACGCTGTTGCGATGATCCCGGCCACCATGGAAGTTGATGTCCCGGTCGGTGTAATCGATGTTGACGGTGTTGCCGACCGAAGAGTGCCAGGAGGCGAACACCAGGCTGTGGCGCATGCCGGAATCGCTCAGGTCGGTAAAGGTGCCATCGAAACTCTCGCGCAGTTCATAGGCATAGCCATTGCCGCCGCCACCCTTGTTGAAGGCGCCTTGGGCGACGAGTCGCTCGGCCGTCACGTCTAGCGACCGGGCGATCTCGAAGGCGAGGGAAGGGGTGTTCACCACCTGGATGTCGAACAGGTGGCTAGCCACCGTGCCGCTGAATTCGACCGCGTGGTAGCTATCCAGCGCGGGGAGGTGATTGCTGAAGTCGCCGCTGTCCGGGATGCCGAGAGGAAAATCGATCGAGAATCCGCCGAGGGTCACGTTCTCCAGCACATCGAGGCGTTCGACCCGGGTGGCGCCGGCGTCGAAGTCGAAATGCACCCCACGATCGAGCGTGATGCTGTCGCCCTCGACGCCCGCTACCCTGGCCATGCTGGTGCGCAGCGGAACATCCATGTTGCGCCAGGCGGTATCGCCGATGGCATCGAGATATTCCGCGGTGTTGTCCTGCCAGAGGCGAATCGTATCGCCGACGGCTAGGCCGTGGCCTTCGCCGAGGGTCAGCACCTTGCCATGCTCGTCGACATCGGCGCGCAGATAGCCGGCCGGCGTGGCGCCGGTGCCTTCGGCGATGAAGCCGTGGGCCGGATTCTCGATCAGCGCCTGCTCGCTGAAGGTGACGTGGGTATTGTCGGCGCCGGCACCAATCAGGGACACATCCGAACGGGTGATGCGGATGGCGTCGTCGAAATGGTAGTCGCCGGCTGCCAGGTGGATGGTGGCATTCTCCGGTGCCAGGAGGATCAAGGCGTTGAGTATGTCGGCATCGATTTCCGGGCCCACGGTGATGGCGTTGTCGACGATGGGGTAGTCGTCGCCCAGCAGGGCCTTCTCGGGCATCTGCGCCTGCCGGAGGGCCTCCGCCTCCGGGGTGAGTTCGGCGTGTTCGCCATTGACCGTGAAGGCGAAGGGCAGCTCGCCGCTTTCGCTCAACACCTTGAACTTGAAGCGTACCGTCTCGCCGGGGGCAAGGTCGTTCTTGTCGTCGTCATCGGCGACCACGTAACCGCTCGCCGTTCGGGAGACGACGCTGGCGTTCCAGATATCGGCAATGACGCCATCCACGGCGAAGGCAATTTGATAATCGTAGAAGGTGTACAGGCTGCTGTTGGTGACAAAGAGTTCCAGGACGAAGCCGCCATTCCACTGGCTGGTGAGGGTGTAATCGATCAAGGAGGACATCGGCACTACCTGAATGCAAAGGCTGACAAGGCCGGCACCACAGGCAAAGAGGGCGGCGCCAGAACACCGGGGTTATCGGCGGGATCGGACGACGCTGAAGTAATACTTGGTAGTTTTTAGTGCCTGTTTGTGTCTCTGGCGGGAATGGCCAGCATGCTCAGCAGGTACCCGTCCTGGCGAGCGTATTGGCCCTGCAGCCGGGTGCCGGCGGGCCAGGCGGGAGAAAGCGTCTTGAGCAACCCAAGGCTTGCCCGTTGCGATTCATCGCTCCAGTCGATCAATTCGGCGTCCTGGAAATAGAACCGAACGCCCACCAGCGGGAACAGGGCCTTGAACAGGCTCTCCTTGAGGGAAAACACCTGGGTGACGAACGCGCCGCGCTGCTCGGTGGGAAGCGAGGCCAGCCAGTCGCGTTCATTGGGGGTGAGTATCTGCGGGGCCAGGCGTTCCCCGCGCTGAAGACTCATCAGGGCTTCCGCATCCAGCCCGATGCCCTGGTAATGGCTGGCCGAGGCCACCAGCGCGGCGGCCAAGGTGCCGCTGTGAGTGATCGAGCCGACGATATTCGACGGCCAGAGCGGCGCCCTGCTCGGTGCGATGTCAGGTACGCAGGGTGCTCCGGTCAATCGCCGGGACGCCTCTCGCACGCACAGCCGCCCGGCGAGGAACTCTGCCCGGCGTTTGGCAGCGGCCTGCCGAACACTGGCAGGCGCATCGATGCCATGGGTGGCAAGATCCTCCTTCGCCAGGTGCTGTCGATCGAAGCGCAGTGCCAGCCACTGGGCCTTTGTCAGCGGCTCGCGCCAGGGCCAGCGATCATCCAGCGCACTGCAGCCGTCGGGGAGCGACGCCATGGCCTCAGCGATCGACGAGGGTGGCATCGAGTTCCACCGGCACCTCGTCGCCGATCTCCTCGTAGCCGAGCAGCAGCAGGATCGAGCGCACGGTCTGGTTGTTCATCAGCTCGCGCCCATCCAGGGCGACGCGCTGGGCATTGTGCACACGGATGGTGTCGTCGCTTTCCCGGGTGAAGCGCACCTCCAGCGGCTCCCGGCGATTCTGGCCGTCCGCCTGCACGCCGAGCATCAGGGTCTCGGTCATGGATTCCCCCACGGCCAGCGCATCGAGCCGCTCCGGCGGCAACTGGGTGACCACCGTGGCAAGCGTCGTATCCGCTACCCCCGACAACCAGGGTGGCAGCTGGCCCAGGCGGTCCATGATGTCGGTCTGGCGCAGGCGCAACGGCAGGCGCAAGGTGCCATCCGGGCTCACATTACCCTGCAGCTGGCGCACCTCATGATGGTGCGGCACCGGGCCGTTGGGGGTGATTTCGACGATCGTCGCCTGCACGCGTGACTGCTCCGGCGCGAGTTGCCACTCGGCCTGGGCGGGCAGCGCCGCGAACAGCGCCAGGCCCGCGATCAAGGCTGAAGCCCTGTAGGTTCGGCGCTCTGAAACGGGGTGAAAACGCATCGTTGCTGGCCCTCCGTGGTCGTCGGTAACGGGTGCTTGGACAATAGAAAACGCCTCTGGTCTCATCCATTGCCATTCGCTATCATACGCCACCATCATAAGGGCCTATAGCTCAGTTGGTTAGAGCAGGGGACTCATAATCCCTTGGTCGCAGGTTCGAGTCCTGCTGGGCCCACCAATGAAGTCAGCGTCTTACGAATTTTGCCTGGTGAGTCCCATAGTCCAAGGGTACAGTTTCGGTACAGTGCCGATCCTTCAGCCCCCTGGAGACTTTCATGGCCACCATCGTCAAGACCCCCGCCGGTAGTTGGAAAGCTGTCATCCGCAAGACTGGCTGGCCCACCACCGCCAAGACCTTCCGCACCAAGCGTGACGCCCAGGACTGGGCACGCCGCACCGAAGACGAAATGGTGCGCGGCGTCTATATCCAGCGCAGCGCCTCGGAGCGCATGACGCTCGAAGCGGCACTCAAGCGCTACCTCGCGGACGTTACCCCTACCAAGAAGCCCAGCACCCAAAAGAGCGAACGCCACAAGGCCAACACGCTCATCGAGCACTTGGGCAAGTACTCCCTAGCGGCCCTAACGCCGGAGCTGATCGCCAACTTCCGTGACACCCGCCTAAACAGCATTGGGCATCGTGGTCAGCCTATCAGCGCCAATACCGTGCGCCTGGAGCTCGCATTGCTTGGCCATCTCTACACCGTGGCCATTCAGGAATGGGGGCTCGGCTTGACCTACAACCCCGTCCAGAACATCCGTAAGCCCAGCCCCGGAGAGGGACGCGACCGGCGTCTGAGCGACGACGAAGAAAAGCGGCTGTTCGCCGTGCTGCGGCAGCACAGCAACCCGATGCTTGCCTGGATCGCCAGAATCGCCCTGGAGACGGGCATGCGCTCGTCGGAAATCCTGACCCTCACTCGCTCCCAGGTCGACGTAAAACGCCGTGTGGTGCGCCTCACCGACACCAAGAACAACGAAGCCCGCCTGGTACCGCTGACCCAGGCCGCCACCGAAGTGTTCAAGCAGGCGCTGAATAACCCGGTGCGCCCGCTTGACTGCAACCTGGTGTTCTTCGGTGAGCCTGGCAGGGACGGAAGGCGCGGTCCCTATGCCTACACCAAGCTCTGGAACCAGGCGAAGAAGAGGGCCGGACTCGACGACTTTCGCTTTCATGATCTACGCCATGAGGCCGTCAGCCGACTGGTAGAGGCCGGACTATCTGACCAGGAAGTCGCCGCGATCAGCGGGCATAAGTCTATGCAGATGCTGAGGCGGTATACACATTTGAGAGCGGAGGATTTGGTCGCGAAGCTAGACCGAATTCAAAGTCGCTAGCCAAAGTTCTCGGATGTTTGGTTGCGGTAGTAATAGTAATATTATTGCCGCTATATCGCCTATCAACTCTTCCTATCCTGCCCAGAGCCAACTCATTCTTATCCCAGCGATGAGTGACAAGAATCTTTGTATCATATTCTGTATCGTATTTTGTATTGTACAGAATATTAAATATGAAATAAGTGGCTGGGTGTGCTCATAAGATTAAGCAGGTAACGAGTCTATCTAGAAAATAGTTGAGCGAGATTCAGGTCCATAGCTTGAGTCATAATAATAAGAATAATAAGGATATTATTATTCTTATGACCCGATGATGCGGGCTGAATTTAGTGGCGATAAAAGGATAGTGTGTCGTTTTATTTATTTTTGTTAACTGTATGATTTTTTTAGCGATACATGAGAATTTTCGGTGAAGATTAGTGGTCAAAATATTATATATTGAAAATCAATATATATCGTTTTGATTGTTTTTGTAATTTTTCTCGTTTGAGCTTTTTCTTGAATTGGTTAGCATCAATTTCGTCGATGTTCGATTGATGAGTGCTAGCTATGACTGTAGATGATTACCTTATTGAGCGGTTCGGCCTTCTGATGAGTATATCTGACCTGGCAGATCTTCTTGGTCGCTCTCCAGATGGCGTACGTGTCTCCCTATATAGCGATACTGAGATGTCCAGAAAGCTAAAGCCGACGATGGTGAAAGTGGGACGTCGAGTCTATTTTCGGACGCTCCAAGTAAAAGACGCCCTGGGTTTGGAGTGTTCTTGATATGTCGCGTTTTAGTCCATCGGTAGTGCAGGAGATTCTGGGCAGGGTGATTGCCTATTATACTGCATTTACGCTTCTTCCTGGTGTTTCGGTTCCAGGTGCAGTTTTCCTTAGTCAAGCTTTTTACTGGAGTAAAAATTCTAAGACGAAAGCACGTAATGGATGGTTTTATAAAAATCAGCGAGGCGAAGATAGCTGGGAGTCAGAAACTGGATTAACACCGAAACAGCAGGCCAATGCTAGAAAATCGCTAGTGGACATTGGCGTTCTTGAGGAAGAGAGGAGAGATGTTCCTGCAAAGATTTGGTACCGAGTGAACTGTGAACGCTTGCTTGAGCTCTTGACGGACCAACTCGACGAAGGTTCTTCTGGAGGTGGTTGTAATTCCCAGTTTTTCCCTTTGGTCGATTCTACTATCCCTTCTGGCCGATCTGGTGGTCAGGATGGTCAAACCTTGATTCGACCAAAGGGCAAATCTATTACAGAGAATACAACACAGAGTACATCAAGAAATAAAAGCGAGGCGGGCAAGGTCGAAAATCATCCTGGATCCGAATCAAAATTAACGCGGGCCGAGATGGCAGAGTTGCTGGGCCAGCAAAGAGCAGACCTCATAGCGAGAAATTACGGCAGCGATAAGGTTGGAGCTCCTGCAGTAGATGAAATGCGCAGAGCCCTCCGCACATAGAATTCGAGCGGCGCGGAACGGGGATGATGGCCCCGACCGCGCCTAACCACGACTGCCTGCATAGGAGGCACCCATGGCTAACAAGCAGGGTATCACACCCGCCTTCACCGACAGTGGCCTGTCACGGCTGTGCCGATCACACGCGGTCGAACAGCACGCCATCCAGAGTGAGATTCGAACTCTGGTGATCATTGCCGGTTACGCTTGCGATTTTCTCACCGAAGGGTTGGAAGCCCTTCCCGAAGACTTCTTCACCTGCATCGAAGAGATGAAAGAGGTGATGGAATCCATCGACCTGAAAAGCCTGGATTTTGAAAAACGGTCGCTCACGCTCCAGAGGACGAAACGGCGTCTGGAGGCCAAGGCGACCCGGCAGTACCCTCAAAAGGAGACGTGATCATGAGCAACAAAATTTCGTGCGCACGAAAAATGGCCGGTGTCGCCTTCGTGGCTACCATTGGGCTATCTCAGCCAGCTATGGCAGGCGGGATTCCCGTTATCGACGTGTCGAGCCTGACCCAGCAGATTTTGCAGGTCCAGCACATGCTTAACCAAATTGAGCAACTGAAAAGCCAGCTCGAAACAGCCAACAAGGAGCTGGACAGCATGAGCGGCGTTCGTGGCCTGGGTAATGTTATCGACTCGGCCTATGACACCGCCGTGAACGTCGATCCTAACCAGGTGCTAAGCAACGCTGGCATCAGGAGCGCTAGCGAACACGGTCTGTCTGGCGATGTGGCGGACCTGTACGACAGCGGCAACCAAAACACGGCGACCTGGCTTGGCCAGTCTGAAAAGTCCCTGGAGCAAGCTCAGGATCGTTTCAGCGAGCTAACCGGATTGGTGGCCGAGGTCAACAACAGCCCCGACCAGAAAGACGTTCTGGACCTTCAGGCCCGTATCGGCGCCGAGCAAGTCATGCTGCAAAACGAGATGGCCAAGCTGTCCATGCTCCGTTCGCAGGCCGAGGCTAGCCAAGCCATGCACAACCAGCGCGTACAGCAAATGACCGTCGAGTCATCCGGCAAGCCCCGCGATATCTGGTAAGGAGGCCCCATGAGTGTCAGGAAATTTTCGTGCGCACGAAATTTTGTGATCGTCGCTCTGGCCAGCGTCGTGCTGACCGGTTGCCTTGACGACACCCCGGAAACCGGGCCGGTGCAGACTGTGGATTGGTATCAGGCCCACGATGACGAACGCCAGGTGATCCTGGGTATGTGCGCCAATAACCCCGGCGAGTTGAAAGACGACTCGAATTGCATCAATGCCAGGGAAGCTGAACGACTGCTGTCCAGTGGCGAACCTCGCGATATCTGGTAAGGAGGCCTTATGGATCTTTTTCAAGGGGCCTTCGAGCTCGTCGAAAATGCCCTGGACACCTATATATCCAGCACTGTTGGGGATGTGGTCGCATACATCGCACCGATCTTTACCAGCATGATGATCCTTTGGATAGCCGTCTGGGGTTACATGATGATGTTTGGAAAGGTCAGTGAGCCCTTGCAGGAAGGTGCTTTTCGCATCATCCGCATCGGCTTCATCATGACCCTGGGCCTGACAGTCGGCACCTATATGGATATTGTCGTTGATGTGTTGGCTCACGGCCCGGAGAAAATCGCAGCTGTTGTAACCGGCACACCTGCCGGCAGCATGGCCAGCATTATGGACGAACTCTTTTCTCGGGTATTCGAGATAGCAGACCGGGCCTGGAACAAGGCTGGCGTGATGAACGGTAATTTTGGGTTGTACCTGATTGCCCTAGCCATCCTTGCCGCAGGTGGCGCCGTGGCCTTTATCGTGGCGTTCCTTATCTTGCTGAGCAAGATCATGACTACGCTGCTGCTGGGCATCGGCCCACTGTTCATCATTGGCCTTCTATTCAACACCACGCAGCGGTGGTTCGAGAGTTGGTTGGGTCAAGTGATGAATTTCGGAATGATCCTGGTGCTGGCCGCCGCTGGTGGACGACTGGTTCTCGAATTCTGTGATTTATTCCTGGTCAGGATGATGGCAGGCGGCGGTGACCTGACCACCATGTGGGACGCTGCTGTCTTTGTGGTGTTCTTCGGACTGTGTTTCTTGTTCCTCAAGCAGGTGCCAGCCATGGCATCGGCTCTGGGAGGCGGTATCGCGCTGGCAACGCAAGGTGCCCTCGGCTCAGCCATGAATGCCATGCGGCCTTCAACGATCCGGCGTCAATATCGCGGCGTCCAACGTGACGCTCGCCTTGCTGGTGCGGCAGCGGCGGCTCCAGCAAAAGGCGTTTACAAGGCCGGTAGGGCTGCCCAGCGGGCCTATCAGAAGCGCTTCAGCGCCAACACGATTACAGGAGGCTGAAAAGATGGGAACTAGATGGATTAGCACCTGGCGTGCCCGCTGGATGCGAGTAAAGCGAGGCGGTGAGCTGGGATTCTCGGGCCTGCTACTGGTGGTGGGTATCCTGCTGTCCTTGGCGTTGCTCCCTGAACTGCCTGGCTTGGTCAGGGGCACTCTTGCTGGCGATGGCGAGGCTGCTCGTACTCTTTTTGTCTGTGCGGCAGGTATTGCCGTGTGCATGCTCCAGTGGCGATGGCGCGCAGCGATATATCCGCAGCTCCGGCGTGATACATCTCAGGAGGAGACCCCATGAGCTACCGCCGTTTGACACCCGAGGAGATCGAGGACCTACGAGCCGAGATGCGCGCCTCTGGGCAGTGGATGAAAGCTGAGCTGGCCAAGCGTCGCCGGGAGCATGGAGAGACGGATGCGGTTGAGACAAGTGCCTCCCCTATTACTAATGGCGAAGCCTCCCGATCAGCCCCAGGCGACGAGCAGGTTTGAGACAGGTCCGTGCGTATTACTAATGGTGAAGCCTAGCGCGCACTTCTGTGACCGATAACGACAGTCATTTTTCGTGCGTACGAAAAGAATGAATGGGTTTAGAGCTAGGGCAGGATTCGGCAAATGCTGGCGTATGCCGGCAAGCTTGCCTAGCCCACCTCCCAGCGGTGGAGAAAACTGGACTATGCCGAGAGTTGAAGCACGCCTGACAGAAATTGAGAAGAACGCCTGGGCGCAATTTTGTAAGGCCAACGGTCTGCGCGAGTCGGAAATGCTGCGGCGGATGATTCAGCGTGTTGCCGGTAGAGTTGAGATGGCGGAAGACCAGGAGGTCGAAACGAGGTCACGCAAGATCACAATCCGGCTATCGCCTACTCAGGAACGATGGCTAGTACAACGAGCCCGAAAGGAGGGCTATCCCAGCCGGACCAGTTGGCTCACGGCAATGGTGCTAGCTGAATTGCATAGGGAACCCGTGCTGGCCGATGACGAGATTTCCGCCTTGCGGGAATCCAACCGAGAGTTGACGGCCATCGGGCGCAACCTCAACCAGGTGGCTAGGGCAATAAATATCGAGTTTCGAGAGAGTGAGAAGCTCAAGCAAGATGCTATCGAGAAACTGATTGAGCGGATCGAGCAGCACAAGGAACATGTGACCGGCCTGTTGTCACGCAACATGAACCGCTGGGGGGATAATGATTAGCTCGACGAACCAGGTAATAGTGCGGGTTGATGGCCATGCTTACAACGCGCATCAAATTCAGCAAGATTTAATGGATATCAGCAAAAATGGCACTGTAGAGCTTGAAGACGAACGCGGCTTTATAACCCTGGGCGAAGACGAGGTTTGTGACTTGGCTAGGGACTGGTCGCAGGATCGGGGCAAGCGCAGGAAGAACACTCGTGACACCACCAATATCATCATGTCCATACAGGCCATTATTGATCCGAGCGACGTGAAGAATACCGTCCGGGAATTTGCCAAGCAGCAGTTTGGTCAGAATCATCAGTATGCCATGGCGCTCCACACTGATACGGACAGCCCACAAGTTCACCTTACGGTTAAGAGCCTGGGCTATGACGGCCATCGCCTGCATGTGAAAAAGGGCGACCCCAAGAAGTGGCGGGAGTCACTCGCCGCCGAGCTGGGGCGTCTGGGAATTAAAGCGAAAGCGACACTAAGAGTGCACCGAAGGGGGGAGGATGGGTAGTCTGGCTGACGACACTATTGCTGACCTGCTGGAAGGCCCGGTCACGAGTAAGGGTGGACGATCCGGCAACCGTGCGCGTGCCCGGCGAGTGGTGAACTATGTGCCCGAGGTCATGGTGAAGATCACCGGTAATGCCAAGGGAGCCGATCATGTCCAATCTCACCTGGACTACATCAGCCGCAATGGCAAACTGGAACTCGAGGATGAGCGTGGTGATGTGATCAAGGGGAAGGACGAGGTTCGCGCCCTGGCCAAGGATTGGTCGCTGGACCAAGGCAAGCGCCGGAAGAACACCCGTGATACGACCAATATCATCATGTCCATGCCCGCTGGAACTGAGCCGCGCGATGTGAAGAATGCCGTTCGGGCGTTTGCCAAGCGTCAATTTGGCCAGAACCATCAGTATGTCATGGCGCTTCACACCGACACGGACAGCCCCCATGTTCATCTCACGGTGAAGAACCTGGGCTATGACGGCTACCGGCTGAATGTGAAGAAGGGCGACCCCCAGAAGTGGCGGGAGGCCTTCGCCACTGAGCTGGAGCGCCGAGGGGTAGAGGCCGAGGCCACACCGCGTGCCACCCGTGGCGTGATCAAGAAAGGCGTCAGTCAAGTGGTGCGCCATATCCGCGAGAAAGACCAGAGGCCACAGGTGGACCAGGCGAAGGTCCGGGAGGTCCTTGAGGACTTCCGCGCCCAGCGGGCCGGAAAAGCCCCAAAGCCGCGGCCCTGGGAGGATCGCATCAAGGAGCGCCAGACCTACGTCCGCAAGGCTTGGCTGACGGCGGCCAAGAACTTGGCACAGAGCCGCGATCCCGACGACCAGGAGCTGGCCAAGCGCATCGTGGCTTTTGTGGGCTCCATGCCGCCGATGAAGGCTGAACGCCACGAGCTCGAGAAGAAGGTCGCTGGGCGGCTGCAAGGGAGTACTCAAACGCGCCAGGGGGGAGAAAACAGGAGGTTGAAGGATCAACAAGACGAAAGGTAGGTGAGCTCTGGGTAGAAGCTCAACCTAAACATGAGCCTGGCCTGGCGGAGCCGTCAGCACCTGAGAAGGATGAGGCCCAACTGGGCCTCATTTTGAGCCTGGACGATCGTGAGTGATGACGCTTGCACCCTCGATCGTAACGCGGGCAGCAGCACAGAGGGCTCTAGCCGAACGCCTCCTTGTTGAGCGATCAGACCATCAGGTAGGCGTCGGCTCAGATTGCCGTCTCCCCCGCAGTTACCGTAACCTACGGTAAATTATTATAACTGCGTCAAAATTACTAATTGGACTGTTAATGCGGGGATGAGGCTTGGAGATCATCGATAACGTCAGCCGGCTGCTCGGTGACGACCTGAAGGATACCCTGCGGCCCGGTGCTCGTCTCAAGATCGCGGCCTCCTGCTTCTCGATCTATGCCTTTGAAGCGCTCAAGGATGAGCTGGAGGCGCTTGACTCGGTCGAGTTCATTTTTACCTCACCTACCTTCGTCCCTGACCAGGCGAGTGACAAGTTCCGCAAGGAGCATCGCGAGTTCCACATCCCCAAGGCGGAGCGTGAGCGCAGCGTCCACGGCAGTGAGTTCGAGATCCAGCTCAAGAACAAGCTGACCCAGCGGGCCATTGCTCGTGAGTGTGCGGACTGGATGCGCCGCAAGGCCCGGTTCCGCTCCAACCGCGGACAGGCCGCCATGCAGCCTTTTGCCGGCGTTGCGGCCCCAGGCGGCGATACGGTCTATATGCCGCTGCAGGGCTTCACGGCGGTGGATCTGGGCTACCAGCAGGGTAACGCGATCTCCAACTTCGTCACCCGCTTCAGTGAGCCGGATCACACGTCCCGGTTCATGGCCCTCTTCGACCAGCTATGGCAGGACAAGGAGAAGCTCGAGGACGTCACCGAGCGGCTGCGCGAGCACATCGCCTCGGTCTATCGGGAGAACCCGCCGGAGCGCATCTACTTCCTGATGCTCTACCACATCTTCCATGAATTCCTGGAAGACATCAGCGAGGACGTGCTGCCCAACGACCGCACCGGCTACCAGGACAGCGCCGTCTGGCGGAAGCTGTTCAACTTCCAGCGCGACGCGGCCACCGGCGTCATCAACAAGCTGGAGACCTACAATGGCTGTATCCTGGCCGACAGCGTGGGCCTTGGGAAGACCTTCACCGCCCTGGCGGTCATCAAGTACTACGAGCTGCGCAACCGCTCCGTGTTGGTGCTGTGCCCCAAGAAGCTCGCCGACAACTGGTTAACCTACAACCGCAACCTGACCACCAACGTGTTGGCCCAGGATCGCCTGAACTACGACGTGCTCTGCCATACCGACCTGCAGCGCACCCGTGGCGAATCCTTCGGTATGCCGCTCGATCGCGTCAACTGGGGCAACTATGACCTGGTGGTGATCGACGAGTCGCACAACTTCCGCAACAACGACGTCTACAAGGATCGCGAGACTCGCTACCAGAAGCTGATGAATCAGGTGATCCGAGCTGGGGTGAAGACCAAGGTGCTGATGCTCTCGGCCACGCCGGTCAACAACCGCTTCACCGATCTGAAGAATCAGCTGGCGTTGGCCTACGAGGGCGAAGCCGAGAACCTGACACGCCATCTCAGCGGTGCCAAGGACATCGAGGGCATCTTCCGGCGCGCCCAGTCCACCTTCAACGAGTGGTCGGCGCTCCCGCCGGAGAAGCGCACCACGGGTGCCATCTTGCAGGCGCTGGACTTCGACTTCTTCGAGCTGCTGGATAGCGTCACCATCGCTCGCTCACGCCGGCATATCGAAACCTTCTACGACACCAGCGATATCGGCAGCTTCCCGGAGCGCCGCAAGCCGCTCTCGTTTCACTGTCCGCTCACCCATCGAACCGACGTGATCGGCTTCAACGAGATCTTCCAGCAGCTCTCCCAGCTCAAGCTCTCCGTCTACGCCCCGATCAGCTATATCCTGCCCAGCCGCCTCAAGAAGTACGAGGCAATGTACGACACCGAGGTGTCCAGTGGGGGAGGGCGCTTCAGGCAGGTGGACCGGGAGAAGAGCCTGCAGGCGCTGATGACCACCAACCTGCTCAAGCGCCTGGAGAGCTCGGTGGCGGCGTTTCGCCTGACCCTGGAAGGGCTGCAGGATAGCTACCAGACCATCCTGGATAAGATTGCGGCCTTCAAGCAGACCGGCCGTTCGGAGAGCTTCGCGGATATCACCGCGTCCTTCGAAGATGCCGACCCCGACGACGACAGCATTCCCATGCCGGGCGATACCACGGTGGGCAAGAAGGTCCAGATCAGCCTGGAGGACATGGATCTGCCGTCCTGGGAGCATGACCTGAGCACTGACCTGGTGTGGATCGAACTGCTGCTGGAGGAAATGGCCAAGGTCACCTCGGCCGACGATGCCAAGCTGCAGCACCTGAATACGCAGATCGCCAGCAAGCTGGCCTCGCCGATCAACCCCGGCAACCGCAAGGTAATGATCTTCACCGCCTTCGCGGACACCGCCAAGTATCTCTACGACAACCTGGCACCTGGCCTGCTGGAGAGCCAAGGCGTGCACACCGGCCTGGTGACCGGCAGCAACGCGCCGAAGTCCACCATCGGGGCCATGCCCAACAGTCGCCAGCACTACGACTTCCAGGGCCTGCTGACGCTGTTCGCCCCACAGGCCAAGAGCAAGGCCGTGGTGTACCCCGGCGAGCCCCGCGAGTTGGACATCCTGATCGGGACCGATTGCATATCGGAAGGCCAGAACCTGCAGGACTGCGACACCCTGATCAACTACGATATCCACTGGAACCCGGTGCGCATCATCCAGCGCTTCGGGCGCATCGACCGCATCGGCTCGCCCAACGCCAGCATCCAGCTAGTCAACTACTGGCCGGACATCAGCCTGGACGAGTACATCAACCTCAAGGAGCGCGTCGAGAACCGCATGGTGATCGCTGACGTCACCGCCACCGGCGACGATAACGTGCTCAATGCCCAGTCCAACGACGTCGCCTACCGCCGCGAGCAGCTGCGTCGGCTGCAGGATGAAGTGGTGGAGATGGAAGACCTCAAGTCCGGCGTGTCGATTACCGATCTGGGTCTGAACGAGTTCCGCATGGACCTGCTGGGCTACATGAAGGAGAACGGCGATTTAAGCAGTGTTCCCAACGGCTTGCATACCGTGGTGCCGACCCGCCCAGAGAAGGGCTTGGAGCCCGGGGTCATCTTCACCCTGCGCAATCTCAATCAGCGGGTAGGTCACCAAGGCAGTGGCCTGCAGCAGCAGAACCGCCTGCACCCGTTCTACCTGGTCTACATCAGCCACACCGGCGAGGTGATCAGCGACTACACCGAGGTCAAACGCCTGCTCGACCTGGCACGCACCGCCTGCAAGGGGCTGAGCGCCCCCGTCGAAGCCGTCTATCGCCCCTTCAACGAGGAAACCCACGATGGCCGGGAGATGCACGCCTACTCAAAGCTGCTGGATCAGGCTATCCGCTCGATGATAGAGGTGAAGGAGGATAGGGACATCGACAGCCTGTTCAGCGGTGGCGAGACCACGGCGTTGGTCGATACCATCGGAGGGCTCGACGACTTCGAGCTGATTACCTTCATCGTCATTCGTGAGGCGGGCTCAAACATGGGCACGGAGCGCCATGCGGCCAGCTGGGAACGCAAGAAAGAATCATGACGGCACCGCTCTATCTGTACCCTGCCAAGTCCGTGCTCGACCGCGTGGTCGCCAAGCAGCGCATCCTGGCGCATGTGCGGGCCACCGCCAAGCTCAGGGGACGCCTGCGGGATGAGGTCGCCCAGATCACTTGGCATGCCAAGCTCGCTTATAACACGATCAACCTGCCTGGCTCCTTTGAGGTGCCGGAGCTGCAGGTCTTCGTGATCACGCTCAAAGGCGAGGACTTGCACCGAGACGTGCTGCGGGCCATCGACCGTGCCATTCCTTTTCCGATTCTTTTCGAGCTACACGGCACCCGCGGCATCCGTGTCACCGCCGCCTACAAGCGGCCCAGCCAGGCCGACCCCAGCAAATGGGTGCTGGATGACCACTACGCCAGTAGCGACTGGCTGCCAGCTGAGATGCCCCGGCAACCGCTGCCTACGGCCATCGACCTGAAGCAGCTCTACCAGCAACTGCTGCGCAGCCTGCTCCCCGCCCCGCCGCATCAGGGCGAAGCCCTGCCGGATCAGCTGGAGCGGCTCAAGGCCGTGGAATCCCTCAAGAAAGACGCGGCGACCCTCGAGAAGCGCCTACGCAACGAGAAACAGTTCAACCGCAAGGTTGAGATCAACGCCAAGTTACGCGAAATTGAAAACCAAATACAAGCGATGATGAAAGGAGTAACCACATGAATGTTAGCTTTTTTAATCAAGCAAGTGATGTCTTTCTTGAGGTAGAGGTGAATCCGGATACTGCCGACACTTTTGAGAGTGAATATCTTGATATTACAGGTCAAAGGCCGGTGCTAGGCAGTGGTTATCAGCACCAGCGTAACAAGTGGGGACGTGAAGTGCGTGTGTACTTTAATGGCGAGGCGGAGCTTTTGGATGACCTAGCCTCGGCTGACGTGCATGTCGAGCAAGGAGAGCGTCCTTATCGATCTCGTTGGTCTTACAGAATCAATGATCGCGATTTTTTCTGGTCATTGATTCGCGCCGGTTATCGGTTAGGTGAAAATTGAAACCGATTATTTTTTCACTACTAAAATAGGCTGTGGGTGAAGATGGCAATCGAAAAGCTGGATATGTCAACGAAAGATGTTTCTCTTGAACTTGTGGACGCTATTGCTAAATTTTTGCCAGAAGCACTTACAGAGATCAGAGACGAGACGGGAGCACTGAAACGCGGTATCGACCTCTCTCTATTAAGGCAAGCGCTCCATGGGGTTATGATCGACGATGCGCAGGAGCGCTATCATCTCGATTGGCCTGGAAAACGTTCCGCATTAGTTGAGTCCAATTCAGCTATTCAGAAAACCCTTCGCCCATGTACTCAGGAGAGTGTGTCATTTTCTGAAACCCAAAATCTCTTTATTGAAGGTGATAATCTCGAAGCGATGAAGCTCGTTCGAGAGGGGTACCTGGGGAAAGTGGACGTCATCTACATCGACCCACCCTATAATACGGGGACGGACTTGATCTATGAGGACGATTTTTCATCAGATGCGTCTTCGCAGTTAAGTGTTACAAATCAAAAAGATGCGGAAGGCAACAGACTTGTAACGAACCTGAATAGCAATGGGCGATTTCATTCCGATTGGCTGACCATGATGTACTCGCGGTTGCGTGTTGCCAGGCAGTTACTGAGAGAAAGTGGCATCATTTTTATATCGATAGACGATAATGAAAAGGCCAACCTCCAAAAACTTTGTGAAGAGGTCTTTGGTGGATCGAATTTCCTCGGATGCTTTGTCTGGAAGCGTCGCAGCGGTGCCATGGATGCCGTTGCAAATCTTAGTGAAGACCATGAATACGTTCTGGTTTACACGAAAGCTGTCGCTTCCCTAAAAGGTGTGGAGCGCACCTTCGAGAAGTACTGCAATCCAGACAGTGACCCAAGAGGCGCCTGGATATCTGATAATCTCAGCGCGGGAAAGCCGGGGGGAGACACGTACTATTCCATTCGTGATCCTGACACCGGAAACGAGTTCTGGCCGCCGAAGGGGCGATACTGGCCCTATAGTCGCCAGACTATGGCCAAAAAAATATCAGAAGGGAGAGTGATTTTTCCAAAATCTTCAGAGGGAACGCCAATGTTGAAACGGTTTGCCTCGGAAGCCATGAAGCCAACCATTCCGGTTTCATCATGGATAGAGAGGCCTGGCTCCTCTGCGGGTCAAAGTACAATAGTTTCGCCAATGAATAGCTTTGCCACTAGAGAGATGAAAAATCTTTTTGGCGAAAAGCTGTTTTCGTTTCCCAAGCCGGTGGAGTTGATCCAGGCTATTATCGAACAGGGAGCGCCGGAAGATGCGCTGGTAATGGATTTTTTTGCTGGGTCTGCGACAACAGCTCATGCGGTTTTTACATGCAACGCTAAAGACGGTGGAAATCGCAGGTTCATTCTGGTGCAGCTGCCTGAAGAAATCGAAAAAACATCTGCTGCATATAGCCAGGGGTTCAAGACGATTGCCGACCTTGCCAAAGAGCGCATCAGAATTGCCGGGAAGAAAATCCTCGGAGGCGAATGCCACATTGGGTGGAAAAAAGATGTTGGCTTTCGCGTTCTCAAGGTAAGCACTACCAATATGAAGGATACTTACTACCGGCCAGACAGCCTGTCGCAGCAGGGGCTGCTCGACTCTGCGGAGAACGTCAAAGAAGGCCGCACTCCTGAGGATCTTCTGTTTCAAGTATTGGTTGATTGGGGAGTGGATCTTTCTCTTCCCATTTCTCGCCAGGAGGTTGCTGGAAAAACCATCTTCTTCGTCGATGGGGACGAAAAGCATATGGCCCTGGCCGCCTGTTTCGACCTGGATATCGACGAGGCCTTCGTCAAGCAGCTCGCCGAGTACGAGCCGCTGCGCGTGGTGTTCCGCGATGCCGGCTTTGCCAGTGACAGCGTCAAGATCAACGTCGAGCAGATCTTCGCCCAGAAGTCGCCCAATACAGAGGTGAAGGTGATATGACCAAGGGCAAAAATAGCCAGGGCAGCCAACTGATTCGCAACAGCACGGCGGAGTTTCTGATTTTCACCGGGCAAAATGGTGAGCAGAGCATCGAAGCTCGCTACGAAGATGGCACCATCTGGCTCTCGCAGAAGCTCATCGCCGAGCTGTTCGGTGTCACCAAGCCCACCATCAATGAGCACCTCAAGAATGTTTACGTCGAGGGCGAGCTGGACCGTGAGGCAACTGTTAGGAAATTCCGAACGGTTCAACAGGAGGGGCAGCGAGAAGTCTCCCGCTCGGTGGAACACTACAACCTGGATGCCATTATTTCGGTAGGCTACCGGGTCAACTCGATCCGTGCGACCCAGTTCCGGCAGTGGGCGACTCAGGTACTCAAGCAATTCGCCATCAAGGGCTATGTCATCGACAAGAAACGGATGGAGAACGGCAGTTTTCTGGGGGAAGACTACTTCGAGCACTTGCTGGCCGAGATTCGCGAGATCCGGCTCAGCGAACGCCGTTTCTATCAAAAGATCACCGATATCTATGCGACCAGCGTGGATTACAATCCCGCAGCGCCTACCACCAAGGAGTTCTTCGCCAAGGTGCAGAACAAGCTCCACTTCGCCATCCACGGCCATACCGCTGCCGAGCTGATCAAGGCCAGGGCGGATAGTCGCAAGCCGCACATGGGCCTCACCTCATGGGATAACGCTCCGGATGGCAAGGTGGTCAAGACGGATGTGGCTATTGCCAAGAACTACCTGACCCAGCAGGAACTGGAGTCGCTGGGGCGAATCGTCAACGCCTACCTGGATCTTGCCGAGGAGCGCGCTCGCCGCAATATCCCCATGACCATGGAGGATTGGGCCAAGCGGCTGGATATGTTCCTGGAATTCGATGATCGCGAGGTGCTACAGGATAGCGGGAAGGTAACCGCCAAGTTGGCCAAGGCGTTCGCGGAAAGCGAGTTCGAGAAGTTTCGTATTGTCCAGGATCGCCTGTTCGAGAGTGATTTTGACCGCATTCTCAAGGACGGTGATACGGAACAAGGCGGGGAGAGCGAAACGCCATGAAGCTCAAGTTCAAGACTCAGGAATACCAGACGCGGGCCGTCGAGGCGCTGGTGGACTGCTTTGCTGGCCAGCCCTTCAGTAGCGGCATCCGCTACCGCATCGACCCGGGTGAGACCGCTTATCTGGCGCAACCGATGCAGCGAGATATGTATGCCTCGCCAGACCTCGACGACGCCGGCTTCAAGAACGCTGCGCTGGAACTTTCCGAGGTCGAGCTTCTAAGCAATATCAAGGCGGTGCAGCGCCGCCAGAACCTGCCGCTCTCCGATGGCCTAAAGAAGGATGACAAGACCGGCTGCCCCATCAATCTAGACGTGGAGATGGAGACCGGCACTGGCAAGACCTACGTCTATCTGAAGAGCATGTTCGAGCTGAAGCAGCGCTACGGCTGGAGCAAGTTCATCGTGGTGGTGCCCAGCATCGCCATCCGCGAGGGGGTCTACAAGTCGCTGCAGATCACCGCCGACCACTTCCTGGAGAGCTACGGGGAGAAGGCGCGCTTCTTCATCTACGGCTCGAAGCAGTTGCACAACCTGGAGAGCTTCTCCTCGGATGCCGGCATCAGCGTGATGGTCATCAACGTGCAGGCCTTCAACTCCCGTGGCGCCGACAACCGTCGCATCTACGACGAACTGGACGACTTCCAGTCGCGGCGTCCCATCGATGTCATCAAGGCCAACCGGCCGATCCTGTTCCTCGATGAGCCGCAGAAGATGGAAGGAGGCAAGACGCTCAGTTCTCTGAGCGAGTTCAATCCTCTGTTCATCGTGCGCTACTCGGCCACCCACAAGACAACCTACAACAAGATCCACCGCCTGGACGCTCTGGACGCCTACAACCAGAAGCTGGTGAAGAAGATCTCGGTACGTGGTGTCACCACCAAGGGTCTCACCGGTACCGATGCCTATCTTTACCTGGAAAACATCGAGACGGCCAAGAACAAGCCACCCATAGCCTGGGTCGAATATGAACAAAAGACGGCCAGTGGCCCGAAGCGCAAGCGCCGCAAGCTGGGCAAGGGCGACAACCTTCATGAGATGTCAGGCGGGCTGGATCAGTACAAGGGGTTCGTCGTTTCGGACATTGACGCCCGGGTGGACCAGCTAAGCTTCACCAACGGCGTCGAGCTCACCGCCGGGGAGGTGACCGTCGATGTCACCGAAAAGGCGCTACGCCAGATTCAGATCCGCGAGGCGGTCAAGGCGCATTTCAAGAAGGAGCAGCTGCTTTTCTCCCAAGGGGTCAAGGTGCTCACGCTGTTCTTCATCGATGAGGTGGCCAAGTACCGCCAGTACGATGCGAGCGGCGAAGCGCTGGGCGAATACGCCGAAATGTTCGAGGAGGAATATGATCGTCAGCTCAACCAGGTACTGACCCTGGAGGATAGTGCGTACAACCGATACCTGAAGGGCATCAGCGCATCAAACACCCACAACGGCTATTTCTCCATCGACAAGAAGTCCAAGCGCCTCGTCGACCCCAAGACCAAGGCGCGCTCCACCGAGACGGACGATGTCGATGCCTACGACCTGATCCTCAAGGACAAGGAGCGTCTGCTCTCCTTCGAGGAGCCCACCCGGTTCATCTTCTCCCACTCCGCACTACGGGAGGGCTGGGACAACCCCAACGTCTTCGTCATCTGCACGCTTAAGCATAGCGATAACACCATCTCTCGGCGCCAAGAGGTGGGGCGCGGCCTGCGTCTGGCGGTCAACCAGCTGGGGGACCGCATGGACGACCCGCTGACGGTGCACGACATCAACGAGCTGACAGTGGTCGCCAGCGAGAGCTACAAGAACTTTGTCGACGCGTTGCAGCGCGATATCAGCAACGACCTCTCCGAGCGCCCGCGGGTCGCCGATGAGGCCTACTTTACCGGCAAGCTACTCGTGTCGGATGAGGGCGAGGTAGAGGTCACGCCCGCCATGGCCAAGGAGATCTACCGCTATCTGCTCAAGCACGACTACACGGATAGCGCCGATCATATTACCGAGGCGTACCACCAGGCCAAGGAAGACGGCACCTTGGCCGAGCTGCCGGAGTCGCTGCAGCCCCATGCACAGCAGGTCTTCCAGCTTATTGACAGCGTCTTCAGCAACGCCCAGCTGCCGCATATCGAGGACGGCCGCAAGGCCAAGCTGAACCCACTCAACGACAACTTCCACAAGAAGGAATTTCAGGAGCTCTGGGAGCGTATCAACCGCAAGGCGGCCTACTCCGTCAGCTTCGACTCCAACGAGCTGATCGAGAAATGCGTGGGCTACCTGGACCTGAAGCTCAACGTGAAGCGCCTGGAGTATCAGGTGGAGCGCGGCACCCAGAAGGCGGAAGCCAGCTACCAGGACATGACCAGCGGGCAGGCCTTCACCGTCAACGAGAGCGAGCGGGTTAAGCATGATGGCTCGCTTCACTCGGCGGTTCAGTACGACCTGATCGGCCGCCTGGCCGAGGCCACGCAACTGACACGGCGCACCGTCGCGGCGATTCTCTCCAAGACCCAGCCGAAGACCTTCAAGCAGTACCAGATGAACCCTGAGGACTTCATGGCCCAGGCCGCGAAGCTGATCAACGAGCAGAAAGCCAGCATGGTGGTCGAGCATATCAGCTACGATCCCATCAACGGGCAGCACAGCCGGGAAATCTTCACCATCGAGAAGCCGGAGAACCAGCTGGATCACGCCTACAAGGCCAACCGCCACGTCTACGACTACGTGGTGACCGATTCCAAGATTGAGCGGGACTTTGTCAAAGAGCTCGACACCGGCAAGGAGGTGGTGGTCTACGCTAAGCTGCCGAAAAGCTTCTTCATCCCGACGCCGGTGGGCAACTACAGCCCCGACTGGGCCATCGCCTTCAACGAGAACGACGTCAAGCACGTCTACTTCGTGGCCGAGACTAAGGGCAGCATGTCATCACTGGAACTGCGTGAGATCGAGCAGGCCAAGATCAAGTGTGCCAATGAATTTTTCGACACCATCGCGACAGCGAAGGTGAAGTATGATGTCGTAGATTCCTATGACAAGCTGATAGATTTAGTTCGCTGACAAAAAATAAAGTTATTAAATAATTTGCAAACTACAACTATGAGGCAGGGATATGTCAAGTGGAGAAAACAGGATTATAGAGAGGGAGCGTGGAAGCGTAAAGCTGTGTTTTTCATCTAGTAGGGGGGATCTATTAGAGAGAAGCTTTGAGGAAGTTTCAGAAGCTGTCAAAGAATCTTGGAGAACTTCTCTAAAAGTTACTCCTATCAACGCACTTGACCCATGTTCTGAAATTAAAAGTTTGCGGCAGCCTCAGGTTTCAGCACTATATTCTATTTTGTCTCACTTGACTGGGCATGAAAGAAAAGATGTTACTGTTGTGATGCCGACAGGAACTGGAAAAACTGAGACAATGTTGGCTTCCATATGTGGGCTGCCTGTTGATAAAGCATTAATAGTGGTGCCGACAGATAGCTTGCGCGAACAAACTTTTAATAAGTTCATTGGCTTGGGAAAGTTGAGGGAGTTAAATGCGATACATAATGAAACTCTTAATCCAGTAGTTGCGTTAATCTCAGGGGGGGTTGAAAGTGATGAAGAGCTTAGTTTTCTTCTGTCCGCTAATGTGATTGTGACCACGCCGCATTCTTTGAATCTTGCAGGCCCACAGATCAAGAAAAAGCTTTTTCAAGCTTGCAGCCACTTGTTTGTAGATGAAGCCCATCACGTTAAAGCTAAAATCTGGAGATCTGTGAAAGAGGCATTTTCTGGAAAGGATGTTGTTCAGTTTACAGCTACTCCATTTAGGGAAGATAGGGAGAAAGTGGGGGGTAAGATAATTTACAACTACCCGATCTCCCTGGCGCAAAAAAGTGGTTATTTTAGGAATATTACATTTAAGTCTGTATATGAAGTTAGCGATATTGTTGGCGATGAGAAAGTCGCTGAAACAGCAGTAGCTCAATTGCGAGAAGATTTATCGAATGGCTACGATCACATCCTTATGGCAAGGTGTGAGACAAAGCAAAGAGCAAACGACGTGGGGGAGATATACAAGGAGAAATGTGGTGACTTAAATCCAGTGGTTATTTATAGCGGTATGGCTGGTCAGAGAAGAAAGTTGAAAGCAGTTGTTGATAAAGAACACCGTGTTGTTGTTTGTGTTAACATGTTAGGGGAAGGCTTTGATTTGCCAGAGCTAAAAGTTTGTGCCTTGCATGATATACATAAAAGCCTGCCTATAACCCTGCAGTTTGCTGGGCGATTTGTGCGAGATCGTCCTGATTTAGGAAACCCTACCTTTGTAGCGAATATCTGTGACCAGAGGGTCGAAGATACTTTAAAGAGCCTGTATGAAGAAGATCCTGATTGGAATAGATCTCTCCAAAGGATCAGTGAGGCAAGCATTAAGAGAGAGGTGGAGTTTCAGGAGTTTATTGAGAACTCAATAACAACAGGAAATGAAATTCCGCTGGAAAATATAAAACCTGCGCTAAGTGCAATTGTGTACAAGGTTGATTCTGCAAGCTTTGATGTTGATACATCTAAAGTGCCTTTGGAAAGAGGTGAGAAGCTAGTAGCTTCAATAAAGATATCAAGCCCTAATATTCTGGTGCTAGTGACAAAAATAGATGTTTCTACAAAATGGGCTCCGTTGTCTGAGTTGTCTCAAGTCGAGTGGCGTCTTGTTATAGCTTTCTATGATGAAGAGGAAGGCCTGCTATTTATACATGATTCTTCTAAAACTGGAGCTAGATTTCGTTTGGTGAAATGTCTGGCAAAGAATCCAGACCTCCTTAAAGGTGATCATGTTTTCAAAAGTTTTGGTAACATCGAAAGGCTGGTTTTACAGAACGCGGGGCTTAATAAAGGTAGGCGTGGCCCTTTGCGCTATGTAATGTATACAGGTATAGATATCGAAACTGCAATCAATGACTTGGCTCAGGGTAGCTCTTATAAATCAAACTTATTTGGAAAAGGCTTTGAGAGTGGGTCGAAAGTTAGCATAGGCTGCTCTTATAAGGGCCGAGTATGGTCTATGAGTAGCGCGCCTGTTATTGATTGGATAGATTGGTGTCGAGAAATAGGAAGTAAGCTTAATGATGATCATATAAACCCAAATGCGATACTGGATAAGGTTATGAGGACAAGAGAGGTCAGTCATATCCCTGACTTGGTTCCAATATGCCTGGATTGGCCTGACTATTTGTTCGAGTATGGATTTTCATCAGTAAGTCTAGAGGTGGTGGGGAGGTCCTATAACCTTGAGGATGCCTGTTTCTCAATTTTTGACTTCCAGCCGGGGAAGGTTAATTTTGATGTTTCTGTTGGTGGTTTTTCAGAAAAATATAGCTATACGATTTCTCAGAATGGGTATCAAATTAAAAGGCTAGGCGGGGATTTTTTGTATTTAAATAATAAAGATGGAAAAAGGCTGTTGGAGGAATTTTTTAATAATGAAGAATCTCCTTCGGTATTCTTTGAGGACGGTTCTAAGCTATTTGAGAACTTGCATATTGTTCGTCCGGATGATTTTACAATCCCTCATTATAGAGTTGGTTTATTGAAACAGTGGTCCTGGGATGTCAACGTGAGGAGAGAGTCCCAAGGAGAGGAAAAAAATAAAGATACTGTTCAATATGCCGTGATTTCGAAAATTGTACAACAGCATGAAAGCTGGATTGTGTTTGATGACGATGGAGCTAATGAGGTAGCAGACATAGTCTCATTTAGGGATGAAGGTGAAGTGTTGGTGATAGAGTTTTTTCATCTTAAGTATTCCCATGGTGCTTCCCCAGGGTCGCGCATTATTGATTTTTATGAAGTCTGTGGGCAGATCGTTAAGTGCTGCAAATGGGTTGGCGAATTTGATAAGCTGATAGATCAGTTGAAGAAAAGGGAGCGTTCACGTGTTAATGCTAGTAAATCTAGTCGGTTAGAAAAAGGAGAGTTCCGTGACTTTGAGTTGCTAAGACAACATGGTGGGCGCCTTAGGAAAGAATATAAGTTTTATGTTGTTCAGGCCGGCTTGGATACCAAGAATGTTAGTGCTGACGTTTTGTCACTTCTTGGCTCTATTGATTTATACGTAAAAGAGACAACTGGAAATAATTTAGTTGTTATAGGGAGTTGACGTCTTATAAAAAATAAATGTTAAGGTTTGTGACCCGACGGCCTGTTAAATTAAGTTATGTTGATTTGCATTTTTGTTTCGAGGTAGAGGTAGAGGTAGACCTCCACCTACACACTGGAATTGGGTCGCTCTAGGTGTGTAAACCCACCAGGTTGTTCACGGAAAGCCCCAACCGGCTGACGGGAGGTTGGTAGTCCAGACTGGCATGCGGACGATGCCAGTTGTACTGGTGCAACCAAGCTGGCAGATGCTGGCCTCGCTGCTCTGAGCTCTCATAGGACCGCGAATAGGCCCACTCGCGCAGGGCGCTTTGAATGAACCGCTCGGCTTTGCCATTGGTGCGAGGCGTATAGGGGCGAGTGCGCTTGCGCTTCAGCCCCAGACGCCGGCACAGGCGGTGAAATGCCCCGGCCCGGTAGCAGGCGCCGTTGTCGGTCAGCACCCGCGTGAAGCGGATCCCCAGCCCCCGGTAATACCGCACGGCCTCCAATAGCGCGTAACACGCGCTCCAGCCGGTTTCATCAGGGTAGCGGGTGCCGAAGGCCACACGAGAGTGATCATCGATCGCGATGTGGACATACTCCCACCCAGCGCCACGGGTGTTCTGCTGGCGATCACCGGTCACGCGGTGTCCCGGGCGCGCGAAACGGCCGAGCTTCTTGATGTCCAGATGCAGGAGATCTCCCGGCGCGTCATGTTCGTAAGCGGTCCACAAAACCCATCTTCTACGGCTGAATAGCGCCCGTCAGACTGGTGTCACCCGATAACAAGGAGGACACCATGAACGAGCTGACC
>NZ_FQUJ01000016.1:17920-87085 GCF_900128925.1 Modicisalibacter ilicicola DSM 19980 | reverse complement strand
CAAGAGCGAGCGTCCCGAGCTGGGTGGTGCCCGGGTGGTCGTCTCCGGCGGGCGCGGCATGGGCAGCGGCGACAACTTCAAGCTGCTCGAAGGCATCGCCGACAAGCTCGGTGCCGCCATCGGTGCCTCCCGGGCCGCGGTGGACGCCGGCTTCGTGCCCAACGACTACCAGGTCGGCCAGACCGGCAAGATCGTCGCCCCGGAGCTGTACATCGCCGTGGGCATCTCGGGGGCCATCCAGCACCTGGCGGGGATGAAGGACTCCAAGGTGATCGTCGCCATCAACAAGGACGAGGACGCCCCGATCTTCCAGGTTGCGGATTATGGTCTCGTCGGTGACCTGTTCGAAATCCTGCCCGAGTTCGAGCAGAAGCTGTAGGAAGCTGTAGTTTGAAGGCGGGCGATGGAGTGTCATCATCGCCCGATGAATCGGGCTCCTGCAAACCCTTTAATATCAACCATCTGTAGGAGCTCGCTTCAGCGAGCGATGAAAGCATTGCCACCACCCGCTCGATCGGGCGCCCACCAGAACCAGAGTTTCGACTATCGAGCAAGATCGAGATCGGCCCACACCGGCGCATGATCCGAGGGCTTCGGCATGCCGCGCAGGTCATAGTCGATCCCGGCATCCGTCACCTTGTCGGCCAGGCAAGGGCTGACCAGGATGTAGTCGATGCGCAGCCCGCGCTTGGGGTCGCGCTCGAAGCCCCTGGAGCGATAATCGAACCAGCTGAAACGGTCGTTCACCTCGGGATGGCGCAGACGGTAGCAATCCTGCAGGCCCCATGTCTTGAGGCGCCCGAGCCATTCGCGTTCGATGGGTTGAAAGCTCGTCTTGCCTTCGCGTAGCCAGCGCCTGCGATTGGCGTCGCCGATGCCGATGTCGATGTCCTCGGGCGAGATGTTGAAATCGCCCATGATGGCGATGCGCTGCTGCGGTCGATGCTCCTCTTCGAGCAGCCTGGCGAGCCGGGAATAGAAGCGCTGCTTGCAGGGAAACTTGGTCGGGTGGTCGATGTTCTCGCCTTGAGGGAAATACCCGTTCCAGACGATCAACGACTCACCATCGCTGCCGACCAGGCGGGCGCCGATCAGGCGGCGCTGGGCATCCTCGCCGTCATCGGGAAAGCCATAGAACAGGGTATCTGGCTCCTGGCGGCAGAGCAGGGCGACACCATAGTGGCCTTTCTGGCCGTGATGGTAGACGTGATAGCCCAGCTGGCGCACCGCCTCGAGGGGGAATTCGTCATCGTGAACCTTGGTTTCCTGCAAGCCGATGATGTCTGGCGCATGCGCTTCGACCAACGCCTGGAGCTGGTGAAGACGCGCCCGCAGTCCATTGATGTTGAATGACACCAGCCGCATCAGGAGGCTCCGTCGTTATCGTTATCATCGCGTCGTGGATGCAACTCCAGAGTCGGGGCGCTCCGCTGTCGTGCCAGCTTGTTCGCCGCCTGGGCCTTGCGCTGCCGACGCTTTTTCTGGACGTATCGGTTCGAAGGCGCCAGTTCTTCGGGGTTCTCGTGGCGCCACTTGCGATAGTCCTTGCGTCGGCCGGTGCGCAGGGTGACCTTGTCGGCCAGTGAGCGGGTCTTCTTCTTGCGGGTCATGGTCGTCTTCCTGAATCGGTTGCGTCGATTCTACCAGTCTCGCAGGGGGTGTGCCGACCGCCGAGGCATTCGGATCGAGACGGGGTGGCGCCCTCGTCGCCAAGGACTGTTACAATGGCCGCTGTCTTTCATTACCCATCCAACAACGGAACATGACCCCACGCCTATGAGTGAGTCGGAGAAGACCCCCACGCCGGCCCAGAACCGTCGACCCAAGCGGCGGCGTCGCAAGCCGCGCAAGTCCCAGACCAACTGGGATCTGCGTCACTTCCAGGTCACGCCGGTGGCGGGTAAATGGCGCTTTCATGACTTCGATCTGCCCCTGCCGCTGATGCACGCCATCCACGCCCTGGGCTTCGAGTACTGCACGCCGATCCAGGCCGAGGCGCTGGCCCATACGCTGCTGGGAGGCGATGTGGTCGGCAAGGCGCAGACCGGCACGGGCAAGACGGCTGCCTTCTTGATTTCCATGCTGGCCTATTTTCTCGAGGAGGAGGCGCCGGACGGCCAGAAGACCGGTGCCCCGCGCGCACTGATCGTGGCGCCGACCCGGGAGCTGGCCCTGCAGATCGAGAAGGATGCCAAGGCGTTGGCTCGCTTCACCTCGCTGAACGTTGCCAGTGTGGTGGGAGGCATGGATTACCAGAAGCAGCGCGACAATCTCGCCAAGAAGCTGGATATCCTGGTGGCCACCCCGGGGCGTCTGCTCGATTTCCATCAGAAGCGCGACGTCGATCTGACCCAGGTCGAGGTGCTGGTGCTCGACGAGGCGGATCGCATGCTGTCGATGGGATTCATCCCCGACGTCAAGCGCATCATTCGCCACACACCGAAGAAGGAAGAGCGTCAGACCTTCCTGTTCTCGGCGACATTCACCCAGGACATTCTCAACCTGGCCAGTCAGTGGACCCACCAGCCGGCGCACATCGAGATCGAGGTCACCGTCGACAACGCCGCCGACATCGACCAGCGTGTCTACATGGTCAGCGACGACGACAAGCAGCGTCTGCTGGTCAACCTGCTCAAGCAGGAAAGCTTCGACCGGGTGATGGTCTTCGGCAATCGCCGTGACCTGGTGCGTAAGCTCGATGACCATCTGCGCAAGGCAGGCGTCGACGTCGCCATGCTCTCCGGTGACGTGCCCCAGAACCAGCGCATCAAGACCCTGGAGCGTTTCCGTGAAGGGGAGCTTACGGTACTGGTGGCCACCGACGTGGCCGGTCGCGGCATCCACATCGACGATGTCAGCCATGTGATCAACTACACCTTGCCGGAAGACCCCGAGGACTACGTGCATCGCATCGGTCGTACCGGGCGTGCCGGCGCCAAGGGCGTGTCGATCAGCTTCGTCGGCGAGGAAGACGCCTTCTCGTTGCCAGAGATCGAGAACTTCATCAACGACAAGTTGCCCTGCGAGCATCCGCCGGAAGGATTGCTGTAGGCGATGCTCGACGAGGCGCTGAAGGAAGAGATCCAGGCTGCGTATCGCCGGGTGCTCGAGGGGCTCGACCTGACGCCGCGCTATGGCCAGCGCCTGATGATCGCCGAGATCGCCCGTACCCTGGCCGGCATCGAGTCCGATGAAAGCGGCCGCAGGCTCTCCAACGAGCATGTCTGCGTGCTCGAGGCCGGGACCGGTACCGGCAAGACGCTGGCCTATCTGCTGTCGGCATTGCCCGTGGCCCAGGCCCGCGGCAAGCGACTAATCGTCTCGACCGCCACCGTGGCATTGCAGGAGCAGGTGCTGCACCAGGATCTTCCCGCGCTCAAGAAGCACAGTGGCCTGAGCTTCGACTTTGCGCTCGCCAAGGGTCGCGGCCGCTATCTCTGCGTGGCCAAGCTCGACCAGGCCCTGGATGGCGTGGAGGACAATCCCACGCTGTCGCTGTTCGAGCAGGCCCTGGCGTCCCGGGAGGGCGACGACTTCCAGGCGCTGGTCCAGCAGATGGCCGAGGCCTATGGCAACGGGCGCTGGGAGGGGGATCGCGACAGCTGGCCGGTAGCCATCGAGGAGGGCAGCTGGCGGCAGTTGACCACGGACCATCGCCAGTGCACCAACCGACGCTGCGGCCACTTCGGGGCCTGTGCGTTTTTCCGTGCCCGGCGCCATCTCGATCAGGCCGACATCATCGTCGCCAATCACGACCTGGTGCTCGCCGATCTTTCCCTTGGCGGTGGCGTGGTCCTGCCCTCTCCCAAGGAGTGCATCTACATCTTCGATGAAGGGCACCACCTGCCGGACAAGGCGCTGGAGCACTTTCACCATCGCCTTGGCATCAATGCGACCCTGCGCTGGCTGCGTACCCTCAAGAAATCGCTGACCGAGCTGAACGCCGCCTTGGCTTCTCAGCCGACGCTTGCCCGCCTGTTGGCCGGTTTTCCCGAGTCGATCGCTGGTATCGAGCCGCGCCTGGGGGAGGCCTACGGGCTAGGGCATCAATTGGCCGAACTGCCCAACGGGGCGGGAGACGAGGCGCGTCATCACCGTTTCGTCCAAGGACGTGCACCGGCGGCCCTGCGCGATCTGGCTTCGGGGCTGGTCGTGCCCTTTGCCGAATTGGCACGCAACCTCGAGAGCATGGCCGACATCCTGCGCGAGAGCCTCGACCCGGACAAGGCCACCGGGCTTGCACGCGAGCAGGCCGAGCCCTGGCTGCCACTGGTAGCCCTGCTGCAAGGGCGTGCCCTCGAGGCCCATGCGCTATGGCAGGCCATGGCCGCCGAAGATACACCGGGAGAGCCGCCTCAGGCGCGCTGGCTGACCTTCGACCAGCAGGGGGGCGATGCGGAGCTGACCTTGTCGGCCAGTCCGGTCTCGGCGGCGGAAACCCTCGCGCGTCATCTCTGGGGCAGCTGCTACGGGGCCGTGATCACCTCGGCCACCCTGACCGCGCTGGGCCGCTTCGAGCGATTGCAGGAGCGAGCAGGGCTTGCCAATCGTTATCGCTACCAATGCCTGCCGAGCCCCTTCGATTATTCCAAGGCGGTGCTCAGCGTGCCCAAGGAGGCGGTGGACCCCAGCGATCGCGATGCCCACGAGCGTGCCATTGTCGATTTCGTGGCTGCCCTGAAGCAGCAGGAGGCAGCGCTGGTGCTGTTCTCGTCCCGGGCCCAGTTGCGTGCGGTGGAAAAGGCGTTGCCCAAGGCGCATCGCGAGCGTGTGCTGGCCCAGGACCGATTGCCCAAGCGCGAGCTGATCGACCGTCACCGCAAGCGTGTCGATGCCGGCGAGAGCAGTGTGATCTTCGGGCTCGCCAGCTTTGCCGAAGGCATCGATCTCCCCGGCGACTACTTGACGCATGTGGTGGTCACCCGCTTGCCCTTCGCGGTGCCCGATGATCCGGTCGGAGCGACCCTGGCCGAATGGATCGAAAGCCGTGGCGGCAATCCCTTCATGCGCATCAGCGTGCCCGACGCCTCGATCAAGCTGGTTCAGGCCTGCGGTCGACTGATTCGCAAGGAGGCCGATCAGGGCCGCATCACGCTGCTCGACCGGCGTGTCTTGACGCGTCGCTACGGACGGGCGCTACTCGACTCCTTGCCCCCGTTCCGGCGTGAAATCGATGGCGTGGTACAAGGTTGATCCCACCTGACTCCCTCGTTGACCCCTGAGCAAGGCAAGCGGGCCCGCCGATGGTGCGGCAGGCCCGTTGTCGCAGGGCCGTGCAACGAGTTTCAGGCCGCGTCCCGACGCTGGCCCAGCACCGGGCGGAGCTTCTCGGCCATGTCGTGGAAGGTTCTTTCCGTGGTATCCCAGTCGATGCAGGCATCGGTGATCGACACGCCATACTGCAACTGACTGCGATCCTCGGGCATCTTCTGGCTGCCCCAGCCCAGGTGGGACTCGACCATCAGTCCCATGATCGAATGATTGCCCTCGAGGATCTGGTTGGTGACGTTTTCCATCACCAGGGGCTGCAGGGCAGGGTCCTTGTTGGAATTGGCATGGGAGCAGTCGATCATGATGTTGGCCTTGAGGCCGGCCTTCTTCAGCTCCTGTTCGGCCAGGGTCACGCTGACGCTGTCGTAGTTGGGCTTGCCGTTGCCGCCGCGCAGCACCACATGACCGTAGGCATTGCCGCGGGTGCGAATGATCGCGACCTGGCCGGCCTGGTCGATGCCGAGAAAGTTGTGGGAGTGGGCCACGGACTGCAGGGCGTTGATCGCGACGTCCAGGCTGCCGTCGGTACCGTTCTTGAAGCCGACCGGGCAAGAGAGCCCGGAGGCCATCTCCCGATGGGTCTGGGACTCGGTGGTGCGGGCGCCCACCGCCGACCAGCTGATGCAGTCCTGTAGGTACTGGGGAGAAATGGGGTCGAGCGCTTCGGTGGCCAGGGGCAGCCCCATCTCGGAGAGTTCCACGAGCAGGCGGCGCGCGATATGCAGGCCTTCCTCGATCTCGAAGGAACCGTTGAGATGCGGATCGTTGATCAAACCTTTCCAGCCCACGGTAGTGCGGGGCTTCTCGAAATAGACCCGCATCACGATATAGAGGCTATCGCTGACCTCGTCCGCCAGGCGCTTCAGGTGGCGCGCGTAGTCCCGGGCGGCCTCGACATCATGAATCGAGCAGGGGCCCACGACCATCAAAAGCCGGGGGTCAGTGCCGTCAAGGATGCGCTGTATGGTGTGACGACCGTCGATGACGGTCCTTTCCGCCGCCGGGGATAGCGGGATCTCCTTTTTCAAGGCTTCCGGCGTGATCAGGACGTCCTGGGCGAGGACGTTGAGATTGTTAACCTGTTGATCGGACATTCAGATACCTGTGACGATTCGCGCTGAGGGGCAATGTTGTCTACTATCGCTTGTCGCCCGTGGAAAAATCAATGATTCGAGGCGGTTCGTCCTCGTCATTCGCGGTACCATCCGGCTGGGACGGCTTGATGCGATGCCGAGAAACAGGAACACTATGCACAGCCATTCCACCAGCCTCCTGCCACGAGTCTGCTACATGACTGCAATGGGAGAGACCTTGTCGATCCAGCACCAGTGCGCTGCTATCTCACGTGTTTCAACTTGCCCGTACGGGAGGGGCTGAATGGGCAACAGGGAAACCGATCAGCAACTCGTGGAGCGCGCTCAGCAAGGTGATACCCGCGCCTTCGATCTGCTGGTAAAGAAGTACCAGCACAAGATCATCGGGCTCATCGGGCGCTACGTGCATGACCATGCCGAAGTCCAGGACGTCGCTCAGGAAGCCTTCATCAAGGCCTATCGTGCCCTGGGCAAGTTTCGGGCGGAAAGCGCCTTTTACACCTGGATGTACCGCATCGCGATCAACACGGCAAAGAATCACCTGGTGTCCAAGGGGCGTCGGCCACCGGGAAGCGATCTGGACATCGGGGATGCCGAGATCTTGGATCACAGTGGCCGTCTGTCCGACATCGAGACACCGGAAGCTTCCATTGCCCGGGACCAACTGGAAACCGCCGTTTTCGAAGCGATAGAACGCCTCCCCGAAGACCTGCGCACTGCCATCACGCTTCGGGAACTCGATGGTCTTTCCTACGAGGATATCGCCGCCATCATGCAGTGCCCCGTGGGCACGGTGCGCTCACGCATCTTTCGTGCCAGGGAAGCCGTGGACAAGCATATTCAGCCGTTGCTCGATACCGTGGGAAGCCAGGATGTGATTCATGAGTAAGTGGCCGGAAATTTTTGGAAAAACACTGAACTGTCTGCTCGTTCTGACGTCATAGGAGTTGTTCGCACCTGCGGGTGCGGGGGGAAACAGGTCTGACGGCAGAACTCGTGTCCAGGCTTTAGAGAACGGTGTTTCGATAATAATGAGCCGAAGCGTTATCGGCTATTCGTCTTGTCGAATGTGAGGGTGTGAGATGAAGGACAATTTGCGCGAGTCGCTGTCCGCGTTGATGGACAATGAAGGCGATGAGCTTGAATTACGTCGTGTGTTGAAAACCGCCGACACTGCACCGGACGATATTCAGGCGTGGCGACGCTATCATCTGGCGCGAAGTCTGATGCATCGTGATCACTCCATCGACGTGTCCAGCGATATCTCGGAACGCGTGTTCGCTTCGCTCAAAACCGAGCCGGCCCCCCAAGGCTCCTCCCAGGACGGGCCTGCCCGCCAGGACGTGCCTGCCCGCTCGGGTGGCTTGTCCTTTGCCGGCAGTGCCGCCGTGGCAGCTGCGGTTTCCCTGATGGTGATCACCGGCGTGCAGTTCTACAACGGTGGTGACTCCGGAACCTCGCCCGACATGGCCAGCAGCAGTGCCGACAGTGCCACGACCCGTCAGGCGAGTTCCGGCGCTGGCCAGGGCGCTCAGCCCGCCTCGCTTTCGAATGGCACTTCCTTGCCCCCGCGTTCCGTGACCGAGCTGCCTGCGTTTCGCACGCCGTCCTCACTCGGCAGTGGCTTGATGGAGGTAGGAGCAGATATCGACATGCCGTTGTTCATGGCACCCCAGCAGCGGCAGTCTGCCCGAGCGGAACGCGAACAGGCGCGGTTGCTGCAAAACTATCTCGAGCGACATGCCGAAGGCGCGGCCCATCGTTCGGGCGAGGCCTGGATACCCCTGCTGCGTGCCTCTTCCCAGGAAACGCTGGGTAGTCGCTGATGGCGGTGCCGCTTCGAACAGCGGCTCTCGGGGGGGCCGCATTGCTGCTTCTCATGACGACGGTGGTTTCGCCTTCTGCCGTCGCCTCCACCGATACCGATAACAGCTTCGATTGTCAACGACTGGCCGAAGCCGAAATGCCGACAACACCCGTCGATTGGCTCGAGCGCAGCATGCTGGCCAGTCAGTGCTATCTATTCCAGGCGCGGGCCGTGCGTATCAGCCGAGAGGGGGTGCGCACCCTGGCTCTGGTCCATGAAATTCATGATGGCGTCGTGCGCGAGGTGGCCAGTTATCTGGACGGCCCCGCGGTCGTCTACGAGCGTTACGGCCGTGTCGGCCGCAACGCGGTTCTGATCAATCGGGCCGCGGGTGGTTCGCAGGCGGCTGATCTTGACCATGTCGAACGCTACTACCGCCTGACTCTCGGTGGTGAAGAGCGTATTGCCGGGCGTTCCAGCATGCGCCTGGATGTCCAGCCGCTGGATGAGTTTCGTTATGGACATCGCCTATGGCTCGACAGGGAAACCGGATTGCCCCTCAAGCAGAACCTGATCGATGGCGAAGGGCAGATCCTGGAAACCTTCCAGATGACGGAACTGGACAAGCCGACACTCTATGACAAGCCGGTCGCGCTCGAGCCAGTGCACGACATGCCGCTGGGCCCTTGGCAGCCAGGATGGTTGCCGGCGGGGTACACGCTTGCACCGCTCCCACCGTCCCCCGGTTTCTCCGGAAAGACCGTGAGCCACAGGCTGTACAGCGACGGTCTGTCGAGTTTCAGCCTGTTCGTCGAGCCGCTGGAGGAAGGCTCCAAGGCATTGTTGCCCGGCCTCCATCGCCTTGGCATCTCCCATGCCGCCGTACGACACCTGAGCATGAACGATCGCGTCATGCAGGTCGTGGTGATGGGTGAGCTGCCCCCCGAAGTGCTGCATCGGGTCGCCTCTCAGCTGCAGTACCGCAGCGTCGAACGTGCCCAGCGAGAGCCCGGGCCATGAACGAGCAGGGGCTGTCGCCGCCGGCTTCGACGCAATGGCTGGAGGAGCGTGCCGTGGTCGTCGCGCTCTTTGACGGGGGGGCATGGGTCGAGGCAAAGCCCCAGGCCGGCTGCGGCGGATGCACCACTCCAAGCTGCGGTGCCGGTCTGCTGGCGCGAAAGCGGGCGCCGCGATTGCCGATCCATACGAGTACGCCACTGCGAATTGGCGATCACCTTCGCCTGGGCGTGCCGGCAAGGGGCTTCTTGCAAGGTGCCCTGATCGTCTATGGCCTGCCGTTGCTGACCGCCATTCTGGCTGGTGGGCTCGCCGAGGCGCTGGCACTGGCCCATGCCGGCGTTCCGCTGACGTTCGTGGCCGGACTGCTCGGCGGTTGCCTGTTGAGCCACCACTGGCTTCAGCGGCATCGTCGCCGTCACCATCCTATACTGCTGGCAGTGGACTCTCGGACGGTTTCCCGCAACGACGCCGATGGGTTTTCTCGTGGCCACTGAACTCTCGATCTACACCGATATCCAATGTTTCCGGGCGCGGGCAGGCCCGGTGAGGCTGCCCGCGACTTCATCGGGACATCACAGCACCGTATTGCATGAAGCAGGTAACCAGGAGTACTCAATGCAACGTATCACACGATACCTTTCCCTGTGGCTGATGCTCATGATGATGGCGTTCGCCGCGCAGGCTGCCCAGGCGCGGGAACTGCCTGATTTCACGGAGTTGGTCAAGCAGGCAGCACCCGGCGTCGTCAACATCTCCAGCACCCGGGAAGTGGAGCAGCGCGCCATGCCCTTCGGTGAGTTCGGCGGAGAAGAAATTCCCGAGTTCTTCCGGCGTTTCTTCGAGGATCAAATGCCGCCGGGGCATGGTCAGGGCGGCCCGGGGCGGCGCCAGGAGCGGCAATCCCTGGGCTCCGGGTTCATCATCAGCAAGGACGGTTACGTACTGACCAATGCTCACGTGGTCGAGAGTGCCGATGAGATCGTGGTACGCCTGAACGATCGTCGAGAGCTCGACGCGGAACTCATCGGCGCCGATGCCAAGACCGACGTCGCTCTGCTCAAGATCGAGGGCGAGAATCTGCCGACTCTCGAACTGGGGGATTCCGAACAGCTCGAGGTGGGCGAATGGGTGGCCGCCATCGGCTCCCCCTTCGGTTTCGACCACTCGGTGACCGCGGGAATCGTCAGCGCCATCAACCGGACGCTGCCCAGCGATGCCTACGTTCCATTCATCCAGACCGATGTCGCGATCAACCCGGGCAACTCCGGCGGGCCGCTGTTCAACCTGGATGGCGAGGTGGTCGGCATCAATTCCCAGATATTCACCCGCAGCGGCGGCTTCATGGGATTGTCCTTCGCCATTCCGATCAACGTGGCCATGGACATTGCCGATCAGTTGCGGGCCGATGGCCGGGTGAGCCGTGGCTGGCTGGGCGTGGTGATCCAGCCCGTGTCCAAGGATCTCGCGGAATCCTTCGGTCTCGAGGGGCCGCAAGGGGCGCTCATCGCCGAGGTGGCGCCGGACGCTCCGGCCGCCAAGGCAGGCCTGAAGGCCGGCGATATCGTGCTTTCCGTCAATGGGGACGAGGTCGATCGCTCCAGCACCCTGCCGCGCCTGATCGGCCGGGTCGACCCGGGCAGCGAGGTCACGCTGGAGTTGATGCGCGAAGGCAAGCGCATCACCAAGACCGTCACGGTGGGCGACTGGCCGAGCGACGAGATGCCCATGGCGTCGGCTCAGGACAAGGATGATTCCCGTACCCGTCTCGGGGTGATGGTCGCTCCCCTGGCGAAAGAGCAGCTCGAAGAGCTCAATCTCTCTTCCGGGGTTCGGGTCGAGCAGGTGGCGCCGGGTAGCGTCGCGGCCAGTGCTGGAGTGCGTCCCGGCGACATCATCGTCTCTCTCGACCAGCAGGACATCGACTCCGGCAAGCGTCTCAGCGAGGTGGTGAGCCGCATCGAGGGCAATCGCGCGGTGCCCCTGCGCCTCTACCGAGACGGGCGTTCGCTGTTCGTGGCCTTGCGCCTGGGCGATCAGGAGGATTAGTCGTCGGCCGGTTCAGGCGACCGATGTCATGCGTAACGGGGCCGCGGTGGCCCCGTTATCGTATTGTCCCCACGTGGACCCGGACGCTTCTGTCCTTGGCGGGGCCTAGTCGGTACAATGTCCACACATTTTTGGCGCTCTCCGGCATGGTAGGGCGCATTTCATCATGGCGGACAAAGAGTCAATGGCAGACACGGCGAGTTCCGATCGAATCAAGCACATCCGTAACTTCTCGATCATCGCGCACATCGATCACGGCAAGTCGACCCTGGCAGATCGTATCATCCAGCTCTGTGGTGGCCTGACCGAGCGGGAGCTCAAGGAGCAGGTGCTCGATTCGATGGATATCGAGCGTGAGCGGGGCATCACCATCAAGGCGCAATCGGTGACCCTGGACTACCGTGCCGAGAGTGGGGAAATCTACCAGCTCAATTTCATCGACACCCCGGGGCATGTCGACTTCTCCTACGAGGTGTCGCGTTCGCTGTACGCCTGTGAAGGTGCCTTGCTGGTCGTCGATGCCGCCCAGGGTGTCGAGGCGCAGTCCGTCGCCAACTGCTATACCGCGATTGCCCAGAATCTCGAAGTGCTGCCGGTGCTCAACAAGATCGACCTGCCCCAGGCCGATCCGGATCGCGTTGCCCAGGAGATCGAGGAAATCATCGGGCTCGATGCCGTCGATGCCTGCCAGGTGTCGGCCAAGACCGGCCTGGGCATGGAAGCCTTGCTCGAGCGTCTGGTGCGTGACATCCCGGGCCCCAGGGGGAGCGCCGAAGCGCCGTTGCAGGCATTGATCGTCGATTCGTGGTTCGACAACTACCTCGGTGTCGTGTCGCTGGTGCGGATCTTCGATGGCACCCTGAAGAAGGGCGACAAGATTCGCATGAAATCCACCCAGCGGGACTGGGAAGCCACCGAAGTGGGTATCTTCACCCCCAAGCGTCGCCCGACCGGCATCCTGCGAGCCGGTGAGGTCGGCTTCGTGGTCGCCGGTATCAAGGATATCCATGGTGCTCCGGTGGGCGACACCATCACGCATGCCAAGACACCGGATGTCGAACGCTTGCCGGGCTTCCAGAAGGTCAAGCCGCAAGTCTATGCCGGCATGTTCCCGGTGAGTGCCGACGACTACGAGGCGTTTCGCGATGCCCTCGAGAAGCTTGCGCTGAATGACGCTTCCCTGGAATATGAACCGGAGAATTCCGATGCCCTGGGCTTCGGCTTTCGCGTCGGTTTCCTCGGCACGCTGCACATGGAGATCATCCAGGAGCGTCTCGAGCGCGAGTACGACCTGGATCTTCTGACCACGGCGCCCACGGTGGTCTACGAACTGGCGATGGACGATGGCGAGATACGCTACGTCGCCAATCCATCGAAGCTGCCGGACATGGCCAACGTCGACGAGATGCGCGAGCCCATCGTGCGTGCCAGCATCCTGGTTCCTCAGGAGTTCGTCGGCAACGTCATCGCCGAGTGCGAACAGCGACGTGGCACTCAACTCGACATGCAGTTTCTGGGTAGCCAGATACAGCTGACCTACGAACTGCCGATGAGTGAAGTGGTCATGGATTTCTTCGACCGCCTCAAGTCGATCTCCCGAGGCTATGCCTCCCTGGATTACGGTTTCGAGCGTTTCGAGGCCGCCAAGCTGGTACGCCTGGACGTATTGATCAATGGCGACAAGGTCGACGCCCTGGCAGCCATCATCCACCGCGATCACGCCCACGGGCGCGGTCGCGCGCTGGTGGAGAAGATGAAGGAGCTGATTCCTCGTCAGATGTTCGATGTGGCCATCCAGGCGGCGATCGGTGGGCAGGTCGTGGCGCGCTCCACGGTCAAGGCCTTGCGCAAGAACGTCACCGCCAAGTGCTACGGGGGTGACGTGACGCGCAAGAAGAAACTGCTCGAGAAACAGAAGGCGGGCAAGAAGCGCATGAAGCAGGTCGGGCGGGTGGAGATTCCACAGGATGCTTTCCTGGCCGTGCTGAAAACTAACGATTGATTCAAAGAACCCTCAGGACCAAGACGACCCATGGATTTTTCGTTGCTGTTAGTGGTGGCCGTAGCCGTCACGGGATTGATATGGCTACTGGACATTCTCTGGTGGCGACGTGTGCGCCGCGACAAGCTGGCCAGGGCGGAGTCTGAAGCTGGCACGACGCTGGATGACAAGACCCGCCGCAAGCTCGGCAAGGAGCCCTGGCCGGTCGACTATTCCCGCTCGTTCTTCCCGGTGCTGCTGGTCGTTTTGCTGTTGCGCAGCTTCCTGGTGGAACCCTTCCAGATTCCGTCGGGGTCGATGCGGCCCACCCTGGAGATCGGCGACTTCATCCTGGTCAACAAGTACACCTACGGCTTGCGCCTGCCGGTGACCCACACGGAGATCGTCGATTTCGGAGAGCCGGAGCGTGGCGACGTGATGGTCTTCCGTTTTCCGGAGGAGCCAACCATCAATTTCATCAAGCGTGTCATCGGGCTGCCTGGCGACCGGATTCGCTATGAAGGCAAGCAGCTCTACGTCAACGGCGAGCCCGTGCCGAAGCAACTGACCGACGCCAGCCCGGCGGAGGCGCCGGGCGAACAGCGCTTCCAGGAGCGACTCGCCCAGCGGGTTCACGCGGTTTACAACAACCCTCGGGACCCGGGGCCTCAGGTGCGCGAGGTAGTGGTACCCGCGGGGCATTATTTCGTGATGGGTGACAATCGCGATCACTCCAACGACAGTCGCTACTGGGGTTTCGTCCCCGAGGAGAATATCGTGGGCAAGGCCTTCGCCGTGTGGATGCACTGGGATGGCGGACTGCCCAGCTTCACCTCGGTGCGTGGCATCGAATGAGCCCATCGCGACCCACCCCTTTTACCCGGCAACGACAGAAGTAGGAGCATCGTGAGTACCTCCCACACGGCCTTCAGCCGCCACATCGGCTATTCGTTTCGCGATCCCGCCCTGCTGGCGCTGGCGCTGACCCATCGCAGCTACGGTGGAGACAACAACGAACGCCTGGAATTTCTCGGCGATTCCATCGTCAATTTCGTGATCGGCGAGGCCTTGTTCCAGCGGTTCCCGCAAGCCCGGGAGGGCCAGTTGTCACGGCTGCGGGCGCGACTGGTCAAGGGCAAGACCCTGGCCGAGCTGGCTCGGGAGTTCTGCCTTGGCGAGCAGTTGCGCCTGGGGTCGGGAGAGATGAAGAGCGGTGGGTATCGGCGTGACTCGATCCTGGCCGACGCGGTCGAGGCGGTGATCGGCGCCATCTACCTGGATGGCGGCATGCAGGAGGCCAGGGCCCGGGTGCTTTCCTGGTACGCCAGCCGGCTCGAATCGATCAACCTCCAGGATACCCAGAAGGACCCCAAGACGCGGCTGCAGGAGTTTCTGCAGTCTCGCCAGTCGGCATTGCCGCGGTACGAGGTGGTCTCGGTGGAAGGCGAGGCACATGCTCAGACGTTTACCGTCGAGTGTCACGTGCAGCTGCTCGACGAGCATACTGTCGGCATCGGCACGAGTCGTCGCCACGCCGAACAGGAAGCCGCCGAAAAGGCACTGTCCCTGATCGAGCCCAGAGGAGGCCGCCCATGACGCAACGCTGTGGTTTCGTGGCCATCGTCGGCCGCCCCAACGTCGGCAAGTCGACCCTGATGAACCGGATCCTGGGGCAGAAGATATCGATCACCTCGCGACGCCCGCAGACCACGCGCCATCAGGTGATGGGCATCAAGACCGAGGGCGAGGCACAGTTCATCTACGTCGACACACCCGGCATGCACATCCAGACCCGGGACCGCAACAAGGCGATCAATCGCTTCATGAATCAGGCGGCCACCCAGGCGCTGCGCGACGTGGATTGCGTGGTCTTTATCGCCGACCGCACCCGCTGGACCCGGGAGGACGACGTGGTGCTCGACAAGCTTACCCACGTCAAGGCGCCGGTGATCCTGGTGCTCAACAAGGTCGACTGGCTCGAGAACAAGGCCGAGCTGCTGCCCTGGCTCGAGCAGCTGCAAGCCAAGCGGGAATTTGCCGCCATCCTGCCCATTTCAGCCAAGCATGGCACCAATGTGCCCGAGCTCGAGGCGGAGGTCGCCAAGTACCTGCCCGAAGGCGTCCACCACTTCCCCGAGGAGCAGATCACCGATCGCAGCCAGCGCTTTCTGGCGGCCGAGCTGGTCCGAGAGAAGGTCATGCGTCAGCTGGGAGACGAGTTGCCCTACCAGATGACGGTAGAGATCGAGGAATTCCGCGACGAGGGCCGTGTCGTGCACATCAGTGCCCTGATGCTGGTCGAGCGCGCGGGGCAGAAGAAGATCCTGATCGGCGAGAACGGCGAGCGCATCAAGAAGATCGGTCGCGAGGCACGCCTGGAGATGGAGAAGGCGCTCGGCGCCAAGGTCATGCTCAACCTATGGGTCAAGGTCAAGCGTGGTTGGTCGGACGATGACAGGGCGCTGAAGAGCCTGGGCTACGACCTGGACTGACCTTGCCAACCCTGGCCTGGCCATCGCTCGACGAGGGTCAGGCGAATGTCAGGAACTTGAGATGCAGCCTCAGCCGGCTTTCCTTCTTCACAAGCGTCCTTATCGGGAGACCAGTGCGCTGGTCGAGTTGATCACCCTCGAGCATGGGCGGGTGCGCGGCGTGGCCCAGGGTGTCCAGCGGGCCGGCAGCAAGGCGCGCTCGCGGCTGCAGCCCTTCACGCCGCTGCATGTCACCTGGATCGGGGAGGGCGAGCTCAAGCGCCTGCGGCTGATGGAGTCCGCCGGGGCGACGGCCCTGCTGGCCGGAGAAGGGTTGCTTTGTGGCCTCTATGCCAACGAGTTGCTGACTCGTGCGTTACCGCCGCTGTTGCCGGTGCGCGAGGTCTTCGCTTTCTATGGTGCCCTGCTCGGCGAACTGCCGGCCCCCGAGCGACGTGCTCCGGCGCTGCGGCGGCTGGAGGTCGCGACCCTCGAAGCATTGGATGCCGAGCCGGTGTTCCGAGATGAAGAAGAGCGCGAACTGGACCCTCAGCGTCGCTACGTCTATCGTGCCGAGAGTCGTCGCTTCGTCCCTGCCGGTGAAGGGCAGCAGGGCGCCGACGGGAGAACCCTGCGCCTGCTGGCCCAGGATGGCTGGACGCAGCCCGGCCTGGCCGGTGTGGCCAAATCGTTGACGCGTGCCGCACTCGCACCGCTACTGGGATCGAAGCCCTTGCGTTCGCGAGAGTTGATGTCACAACTGGCCGCGCGGCGACGGCCGAATTGAAACCTGGAGAATCCCCATGCAACCACCGCGCCTGTTGCTTGGCGTCAATATCGATCATGTCGCGACCCTGAGGCAGGCCCGTGGCACCCGCTACCCGGACCCGGTCCAGGCAGCGCTGCTGGCCGAGGAAGCCGGTGCGGACGGTATCACCGTACACCTGCGCGAGGACCGTCGGCATATCCAGGACCGCGATGTACAGCTGCTGGCCGAGGTGCTCGCAACCCGGATGAATCTCGAGATGGCAGTCACCGAGGAGATGATCGCGTTGGCGGAACGGGTGCGGCCGGCGCACGTCTGCCTGGTGCCCGAGAGACGCGAGGAGTTGACCACCGAGGGTGGCCTCGACGTGGTGAGCGGAGCCTCGCGCATCGCCCAGGCATGCCAGCGCCTGGCAGCCGCCGGTTGCGAGGTGTCGTTGTTCATCGACCCCGACCCCGAACAGATCCGGGCGGCCTTCGAGGCCGGGGCACCGGTGGTCGAGCTGCATACCGGCGCCTATGCCGAGGCCAGCGGCGAGACGGCGCGCATCGAACATGCGCGCCTCGCCGCTGCCGTGGAACTGGCCGGCGAACTGGGGCTGGTCGTCAATGCCGGCCATGGCTTGCACTATCACAACGTCGAGGCGATCGCCGCGATCCCGGGACTCAACGAACTCAACATCGGTCACGCCATCATCGCCCGGGCGCTGTTCGTGGGGTTGAAGGAGGCGGTCGCCGAAATGAAGCGCCTGGTGATCGCCGGTCACGAGGCGGGTTTCGTGGCTTCCCTGGAGGAGCACGACCACGGGCATGAAGCGGGTTGCTGCGAGTGATGTCACGCCTGGCTGCGTGATGCCTGCCACTCACGCAGGCGCTGCATGGCGCGGAAGACATCCTCGAGCATCTCTTGCGCAGCTTGGTGCCCCTGGGCCCTCACCCGGGTCTCGAGCGTCTCGCTGAGCAGTGCCAGTTCCGGAACGCCGCAATAGCGACAGGCGCCATTGAGCCGGTGCACGGCATCGAGAAACGCCTCCCCGTCATCGGCGGCGAAGCTTTCCCGCAACGCCGCCTCGCTGTCGTCCAGGCTGCCGAGCAGCATTTCCAGGGTGTCCTCGGCAATATCTGCCCGCCCGCCGGCCATGGTCCGTCCCAGTTGCATGTCCACCACCGGAAGGTCGCCTGGTTCATCGTCGCTCGCGATCGGCGGGGCAGGCTTGTCGAAGAAGGGGGCTGGCATGCCCAGGTGGGTGGTCAATACGCGGGCCAGGGCCTGCTCATCGAGGGGCTTGGTCAGCACCTCCTGCATGCCGGCCTCGAGTAGCCAGCGCGTTTCACCCTCCACGGCATGCGCGGTCAGGGCGACGAACGGACAATTCGCCCAGCGTCCACCGAGGCGGCGTAATGCGCGCATGGTGTCGACACCGTTCATGCCGGGCATGCGAATGTCCATCAGGACGAGATCGACGTTGCTGTCGTGGGCCAGGGCCACGGCCTCTTCACCACTCTCGGCAAGCAGTGGCTCGACCCCCGCCTGACGTAGCAACTCCTCGACGAGACGCCGGTTGGACGCGATGTCGTCCACTATCAGGACACGGGCGTTCCGAGCCCCGGTGTCAGGAAGATCAGGGCTTGGCGCGGTGGTCGTGTCGAGCTTGCCCGCCAGGGTGCGCTTGACGGCTTCACACAGTCGCGCCCGGGGGACCGGCTTGCACAGAATTTCGCTACCGGGGGGGAGCGTCAGGTCGGCCAGTTCATAGGGATCGGTATTGGCCAGCACCAGCACCGGGCAATCCAGTGCCGCCAGGCACTGGCCCCAGCTGTGCAGGGCATCACGGTGCAGATCGTTCCGGGCCAGGCTCACCACGAGCAGGTCCGGCGTCTCGGCCGTCGTCTTCTCTTCTTGACGTTCGATGATCCGGACTCGCGCGCCCCAGCGCCTGAATTGATGGCCCAGGGCCTGACGTGTCGTCCCATGGGGCTCCCACAGCGCGATCAGAGGCGCTGCAAGCCTGACTTCCGGAGCGCGTTCGGTGTCGGGGGTCAGGCTATGCAGCGCCAGCGTGAAGCTGAATTCGCTGCCTCCCTCGGGCTGGCTGGCAACGGTGATCTCGCCGCCCATCTGTTCGACCAGTTGCTTGCAGATCATCAGACCCAGCCCCGACCCCCCGTAGCGTCGGGCACGACTGAGCGAGCCCTGGCTGAAGGGTTTGAACAGATGCTCCTGGATGTCTGCCGGAAGGCCGATCCCGGTATCGCTGACCCTGATGCGCAGGGTGGTGGCATTGCCCTCGACCTCCTCGACGAGCACCCGGACGATGACCTCCCCGCGGTCGGTGAACTTGATGGCATTGCTGACCAGGTTGATCAGTACCTGCTTGATACGGTAGGGATCGCCGACGAGCTCGGCGGGAACGTCGTCGAACACCAGCCCCAGAAGCTGCAGATCCTTTTCCTGGGAAGCCGGCGCTTGCAGCGTCAGGACCTCGTCGACCAGGGCGACCATGTCGAAGGCCACGGCTTCCAGTTCGAGCTTGCCTGCTTCGATCTTGGAGAAATCCAGGATGCCATTGATGAGCGTCAGCAGGTTGTTCGATGCCGTCTCGATGTGCTCGAGCCATTCCCGCTCCCGGTTGTCGAGGCGGCCGCGGCCGAGCAAGCGACAGAAGCCGATGATGCCGTTCAGCGGGGTGCGGATCTCATGGCTCATGTTGGCGAGGAATTCCGACTTGATGCGGTTAGCCTGCAAGGCGCGGCGCCGCGCCATGTCGAGCTCGATGTTCTGGATCTCGATGGTTTCCATCGATTCCTGCAACTCCGCGGTGCTCTGCTCGAGCTGCAGGCGCTGGGCCTCTCGGGACTGCAGCAGATGCTCTCCCAGGCGATTGACGGCCCGGGCGAGGGAGGCAAGTTCTCGCGGGCCCGTTTCGCGAACCCGGTAGCCGTACTCGCCATCGATGAGCCGCTGCAAGGCCGAGCGCTGGGCCCTGAGATTGGGCAGGATCCGCCGCTGGATGCCATAGGCCACGGCGAGCAACAACACGGCCATGACCAACCAGGCGAGGGCATGGTGTGCCAACTGTCGATAGGTCGCGAGGGTCAGGTCGGTATCGCGGATGGTCATCTCCAGCCAATGAGGCTGGCTCGACTCGTCCCGGCGCGCCCAGGACAGGGGGATCATCGGCAGCGGCTTGAAGAGACGCCACTGATCGCCTTCTTCGATGAAGCGTGTCCGATTGTTTCTCGGCAGTCCCTGGAGAGGCTGAGTCTCGCCGAGCCTGACCAGCACCTGCCCATCGCCTCCGCGCAGCACGATGGAGCTGACCTCACGCAGATCCAGCAGCCGCTGCAGCAGCGGCTCCAGGCGTTCGCGATCACCGTTCAACGCGCGCGCCAGGGAGGGGGCCAGGAGTTCGACACTGTCATTCAGATGATCCTGCAGCATGTCGCGACGCTGCTGTCGATCCTGCAGGAACAGATAGCCGATGTAGAGCATCAATAGTAGCAACGGGATGCCCAGCACGAGGGTCAGGAGTCGATACTTCAACGGCATGGCAGTGTCCGGCGGTGAACCTGGCAAGGCAGTATCGCACATCCGCGGGGGCCGCCTGTCCAGTGACGGTCGGCACGGATATAATGCAGGCGACAGTGGTCGATAGTCAGTCTTTTACCCGACGGTGGCGGCATGTCTCCCGCCGTCAGAAGGATGGTCCCATGCAATTTCATACCCTCGAAGGTGTGGTCGGCAATACGCCGCTCGTGCGTCTGCAGCGTATCAACGCCGGTCACAACAATACACTCCTGGCCAAGCTGGAAGGGAACAACCCGGCCGGCTCCGTGAAGGATCGTCCGGCCCTGTCGATGATCAGCGAGGCCGAGGCCAGAGGCGATATCGCCGCGGGAGACACGCTGATCGAGGCGACCTCGGGCAATACCGGCATTGCCCTGGCCATGGCGGCAGCCATCAAGGGGTATCGCATGGTACTGATCATGCCCGACAACGCTTCGAGCGAACGCAAGCAGGCCATGGCCGCCTATGGCGCCGAGCTGGTGACCGTCTCCAAGGAGGCGGGCATGGAGGGCGCCCGGGACCTCGCCCAGAACATGATCGAGCGGGGCGAGGGCAAGCCCCTGGATCAGTTTGCCAACCCGGACAACCCCTTGTCGCACTACCGCACGACCGGCCCTGAACTGTGGCGGCAGACCGAAGGCACGATCACCCACTTCATCAGTTCCATGGGGACCACCGGCACGATCATGGGTGTCTCCCGCTTTCTCAAGGAGCGCAATCCCGACATCCGCATCGTGGGCCTGCAGCCCGAGGATGGGGCCAGCATCGCCGGCATCCGCCGCTGGCCCGAGGCCTACCTGCCGAGGATCTTCGACGCTTCCCGGGTGGACAGCGTGCTGGACATCGGCCAGCAGGAAGCCGAGGAGCACATGCGTCGCCTGGCCCGCGAGGAAGGCATTCTGGCAGGTGTCTCCTCGGGCGGCTCCCTGGCCGGGGCGCTGCGCGTCGCCGAGCAGGTCGAGAATGCGGTAATCGTCTTCATCGTCTGCGACCGCGGTGACCGCTACCTGTCGACGGGCCTCTTCGCGCCGGGAGTCTGACGATGGGCATGCTGGGTAGACGGCGCGCCGCCAGGGCGCCTGGGCTGCGTGTTTCCCGCGCATCATCCGGTCCGGAAGCCGAGGCGGCAGACTCGAGCCCGGACGAGCTGACCATCCTGCGCCTGGCCCATGATGGTCGCGGCATTGCCCGCGATGCATCGGGCAAGACCGTGTTCGTGGCCCAGGCATTGCCCGGGGAACGGGTCAGGGTGGCCATCCATCGCAGCCGCAAGCGCTTCGATGAAGCCCACCTGCGTGAGCTGCTGGTGCCTTCCGCCGAGCGTATATCGCCTCCTTGCCCCCATTACGCCCAATGCGGTGGTTGCGACCTGCAGCATCTGGCCTTGCAGGCCCAGCGCGAGCACAAGCGCGAGGTGCTGATCGACCAGCTGGCCCGCCAGGGCGTGTCCCTCGAGGTATCGCCGAGGCTACTCGGCGGGGAAGCATTCGACTATCGGCGTCGCGCTCGACTCGGGGTCAAGGTCGATGCCAAGGGGGAGGTGCATCTCGGCTTCCGGGCCCGAGGCAGTCGCCATCTGGTCGACATTCGCGACTGCCCGATCCTGGTGCCGGAACTGGCGGGGCTGCTGACCCCGCTGCGTGAGTGCCTGGATGCCCTCCAGGCGCCGCGACAGGTAGGGCATATCGAACTGCTAGCCGGTGACGAGGCCGTTGCCGTCGTGGTGCGCCAGTTGCGTGCGGATCCCGTCGATGCCCGCCGCTGGCGGCAATGGGCCGACACTCATCGGTTGTCGCTGGCCTTCCTGCGGGGGCGTGAGCAACCCGAGCTCCAGTGGGTCGGCAAAGTGCCGCGCCTGAGCTATACCCTGAAGAGTGGCCAAAGGCATCTCGAGCTGGAGTTTGCGCCGGGCGACTTTCTCCAGGTCAACGCCGAAGCCAACCAGTCGCTGGTTGCCACGGCCCTCGATTGGCTCGCTCCGGCGAGCGGCGATCGTGTGCTGGATCTGTTTGCCGGTACCGGGAATTTCACGCTGGCACTGGCACCCCACGTGGCTCGGGTCATCAGCGTGGAGGGGAGCACGACGATGGTGAAACGACTGCAGGACAATGCCCGCCGCAATGGTCTGAAGAACATCGAGTCGCACACGGGGGATCTGAATCAGCCCCCGTCCCTCGAACCGCTACCCGATATCGTCGTGCTCGACCCCCCGCGAGGCGGGGCGGAGGCCACATGCCGCGCCCTGGCGACGAGCCGGGTGGCGCGGATTCTGTACGTCTCCTGCGATCCGGCCACCCTGGCACGGGATGCGGCCCATCTGGTGCAGGCCGGCTATCGCATCACCCGAGCCGCCGTGGTCGACATGTTCGTGCAGACCGCACACCTCGAAGCGGCACTGCTGTTCGAGCGCGAATCGTTCCAGCACGCTCCTTAAATACCACGAACGACGCCAGGGAGAAGAGCACCATGGTCAAGGTTCGCGAAGATCAGCCACTGACCAATACCGGGAATGTCGATATCTCACTCTGGCTGGAGCGTCTGGAAGACGATGTGGCGCTCAGGGATGTCGACGAGATGCGCGCCGTGTGCGAGCTGGCCGATCATCTGGCCCGCACGGCGGAAAAACCGCACAAGGCATGGATGGAGAACGGCTCGAGCTTTCGCACCGGCCTGGAAATGGCCGATATCCTGGGGGAACTCAAGCTCGACCAGGAAACCCTGGAGGCCGCCGTCCTCTATCGGGCGGTGCGCGAGGGCAGGATCAGCGTCGAAGGCGTCGAAAAGCGCTTCGGCGGCGAAGTGGCCAAGCTGATCGATGGCGTGCTCTCCATGGCGGCGATCAGTCAGCAGCAAGCGCCAAGCCACGGCCTCTCCCAGCACAACCAGCAGGACAACCTGCGCAAGATGCTGGTCACCATGATCGACGACGTGCGTGTCGCCCTGATCAAGATCGCGGAGCGGACCTGTGCCCTGCGCCAGGTCCGGGAAGCCCCGCGGGAAAAACGCCTCCAGGTGGCACGGGAAGTCTTCGACATCTATGCGCCGCTGGCCCACCGCCTGGGCATCGGTCACCTCAAGTGGGAGCTCGAGGATCTGTCATTTCGCTATCTCCATGAAGAGGACTACAAGGCCATCGCCACGATGCTGGCGGAGAAGCGCCTCGACCGAGACCGCTACATCAAGGAGGTGGTGACGACCCTCGAAGGGTTGCTCGAGCAACAGGGCATCACCCGCTATCAAGTGGATGGTCGGGCCAAGCACATCTATTCGATCTGGCGCAAGATGAAGCGCAAGCACATCGACTTTTCCCAGGTCTACGATGTGCGCGCCGTGCGCATCCTGGTGCCGGAAGTGGCCGACTGCTATGCCGCCCTGGGCATCGTGCATTCGCGCTGGCATCACGTCCCCAACGAGTTCGACGACTATATCGCCAACCCCAAGAAGAACGGCTACCAGTCGCTGCACACGGCCCTGATCGGGCCGGAGAACAAGGTGCTGGAGATTCAGATACGCACCTTCGCGATGCACGAGGATGCCGAGCTCGGCGTCTGTGCCCACTGGCGTTACAAGGGCCATGAGGTGGGGGGCAAGAGCCGGGGCTACGAAGAGAAGATCGCCTGGTTGCGGCAGGTACTCGAATGGCAGGACGAGGTCGGCGATCTGGGCGACCTTCGGGAAGGGTTGTCCAGCGATGTGGCGCCGGACCGTATCTATGTCTTCACGCCCGAGGGGCATGTCATCGACCTGCCGCGAGTGGCCACACCCATCGACTTCGCCTATCGCGTGCATACCGAGGTCGGCCACCGCTGCCGTGGCGCCAAGATCAACGGTCGTATCGTGCCTTTGACCTACCGGCTCAAGACCGGGCATCAGGTCGAGATCCTCACCGCCACCCGGGGAGGGCCGAGTCGCGATTGGCTCAACCCCAGTCTCGGCTACGTCAAGACCTCCCGGGCGCGCTCCAAGATCCAGGCCTGGTTCAAGCATCAGGCGCGCGACCAGAACCTGGAGGAGGGGCGGGCGCTGTTCGAGAAGGAGTTCAAGCGCCTGGGGGTCGAGGGGGTCGATCTCCCCGCCCTGGCCAAGGCCGTCAACTACAAGACCCCGGACGACATGTATGCCGCCATCGGCGCGGGCGATCTGCGTATCGGCCAGGTGCTGCACCAGGCCCAGCAACTGTTCGGCGACAGTGACGACACGGAGCAGCTCGACCGCCTGCTGACCAAACCCAAGCCGCCCAGCAACAAGGACGACGGCATCACCGTGCTGGGCGTCGGCAATCTCAAGACGGCCATGGCCAACTGTTGTCACCCGGTGCCCGGCGACCAGATCATCGGCTACATCACCCAGGGGCGGGGGGTCACCGTCCATCGTCAGGACTGTCCGAACATCCTGCAGCTGCGCAGTGAAGAGCCAGGACGCATCGTCGATGTCGAGTGGGGAAGCCAGGCCCACAGCAGGTACCCGGTGGACATCGAGATCGAGGCCTGGGATCGCTCGGGACTTCTGCGTGACGTGATTCAGGTGCTGAGCCACGACCGGACCAACGTTCTGGCGATCAACACGCTCACCAACAAGAGCGACAATCTCGCTCGGCTGAAGATCACGCTGGAAGTCGAGAGCCTGGAGTCGTTGGGACGCATCTTCTCGCGCATCCAGCAGTTGCCCAACGTCGTCGATATCAAGCGCCTGCGCGACGGTGCCGGAAAAAAGAAGAGAGTGCGTTCATGAAAGAGCTTCCCCACCACGGCCTCGAGGATCTGCTCACCTTGATGGCGGTGCTGCGCGATCCTGAGCAGGGCTGCCCGTGGGACGTCAAGCAGGACTGGAACTCCATCGTGCCGCATACTCTCGAGGAAGCCTACGAGGTGGCCGATGCCATCGAACGCCGCGCCTTCGACGAACTGCCCGGCGAGCTCGGCGACCTGCTGTTCCAGGTCGTCTACTACAGTCAGTTCGCTCGCGAGGAGGCGCGTTTCGATTTCCATGACGTGATCGACACGCTGGTGACCAAGATGCTCAGGCGTCACCCCCATGTGTTCCCGGATGGCACCCTGGACTCGCGTCGCCAGGGGGTGAGTGCCGCCGATGTCGAGACGGCCCGGGTGAACTCGAACTGGGAACGACTCAAGGCCGAGGAGCGTGAAGGAGGGAACGACCCTGAAACGGTTTCGGTTCTTGCCGACATCCCACCGGGGCTGCCGGCACTGACACGAGCGGCCAAGTTGACCAGGCGCGCCTCGCGGGTCGGTTTCGACTGGCCCGATACCGACGGCGTGATGGCCAAGATTCGGGAGGAACTCGGCGAGGTCGAGGAGGCCCTGGTCGCTGGCGACGAGGAGCATCTGCATGACGAGGTGGGCGACCTGCTGTTCGCGGTGGTCAATCTCGCGCGACGCCTGAAGATCGACCCGGAGCAGGCGCTGCGGGCCACCAATGGCAAGTTCGAGCGACGCTTCGCCCATGTCGAGCAGGGCTTGGCCAGTTCGGGACGAACGTTCGAGGAGGTCGACCTGGCAGAGATGGATCGTCACTGGAACGACGCCAAACGTCTAGAATGCGGGCGGAACCGCAGCGAGGAGAGCAGCAATGAGTCATGATCTGCATGCGTCCCTGCGCGATAACGTGCGGGTGCTGGGCGATAGCCTGGGCCACACCATCGCCGAGGACCTGGGTGACGGCTTCGTCGACAAGATCGAGACCATCCGGGCGTTGGCCAAGCGCGGGCGTCAGGAAGGGGGGGAATCCCAGCGGGAGTTGATCGAGTACCTGCGGGCCTTGCCTGACCAGGACCTGCTGCCGGTGACCCGAGCCTTCAATCAGTTCCTCAACTTCGCCAACATCGCCGAACAGCACTACCGGGCACGCTTTCGGCGCGTCGAGGACTACAAGCCCGGCTCGCAACCGGTGCTCGGGGAGCTGATCGAGCGCATTCGCCAGGCCGGGCACAGCCCTCGCCAGCTGATCGAGACCCTGGCCGGGATGCGGGTCGAGCTGGTGCTCACCGCGCACCCCACCGAGGTCATTCGCCGAACCCTGATCCAGAAATATGACGCCATCGACGACTGCCTGACGGTGATGGAGGGCAGCGTCGATTATCCGGAAAGAGCCTCCCGGGCCCATGGACGCCTGAAGGAACTGATCAGCCAGGCCTGGCACACCGACGAGATACGCCACGAACGGCCGACCCCGGTCGACGAGGCCAAGTGGGGCTTCGCGGTGATCGAAAACTCGCTGTGGCAGGCCGTGCCGGATTTCCATCGTGATCTCGACAGCCTGTTGCTCGATGCCACCGGCGAGCGTCTGCCGCTGGATGCGGCACCCCTGCGCTTCGCTTCCTGGATGGGTGGCGATCGCGACGGCAACCCCAACGTGACCGCCAAGGTCACCCGGGAGGTGTTGCTGCTGGGTCGCTGGATGGCTGCCGACCTCTACCTGCGAGATCTCGACCAGCTCAAGGTCGAATTGTCGATGTGGAAAGCCAACAATGCGCTGCGCGCGGAAGTCGGCGACGAGGCGGAACCCTACCGGGCCTTGATCAAGCGCCTGATCACCCGGGTCGAGGCGACCCGGGACTGGGCCCAGGCCTGCCTCGATGGTGTCAACTACGATGGCGGACCGATCATCGAAACCCGGGACCAGCTCTATACGCCGCTGCTGGCCTGCTATCGCTCGCTTTGCGATGTAGGACTGAACGGCATCGCCAATGGCGTGCTGCTCGATACCTTGCGCCGGATCGCGGTGTTCGGCGTCACCCTTACCAAGCTCGACATCCGCCAGGAGGCCAGCCGGCATACTCAGGTGTTCGAAGAACTCAGCGACTACCTGGGACTGGGGCACTACCGGGAGTGGGATGAAGAGCGACGTCAGGCGTTCCTGCTGGCGGAGCTGGAATCGCGCCGCCCGCTCATTCCCCGACGCTGGGAGTGTTCCACCGAGACCCGGGAGGTGATCGATACCTTCCGTACCATCGCCCAGGAGCATCGCGAGGCGCTGGGAACCTACGTGATCTCCATGGCCGCACAGCCCTCCGACGTGCTGGCGGTGGCCCTGCTGATGAAGGAAGTCGGTGGCGACGTGCGCCTGCCCATCGCGCCGCTCTTCGAGACTCTCGCGGATCTCGATCGTGCCGGCGACGCCATCGACCGCCTTCTCGCCTTGCCCGGCTATCGGCGACTGGTCGACGATCGCCAGGAGGTGATGATCGGCTATTCCGACTCCGCCAAGGATGCCGGTCAGCTGGCGGCCGCCTGGGCCCAGTATCGCGCTCAGGAAGCCCTGGTCGACGTGTGCAAGCGGCACGGCGTCGATCTCACCCTGTTCCATGGACGGGGCGGCACCGTCGGCCGGGGTGGCGGGCCCGCTCATGCCGCCATCCTGTCCCAGCCCCCGGGCTCGGTGAACGGCAGCCTCAGGGTCACCGAGCAAGGCGAGATGATTCGTTTCAAGTTCGGTCAGGCGGACATCGCCCTGCGCTCGATGGAGATCTACACCTGCGCCGTGCTCGAAGCCACCCTGTTGCCGCCGCCATTTCCCGAGCCGGCCTGGCGCGAGGAGATGGACCGTCTGGCGGACATCGCCCACCGGGCCTACGTCGGCGTGGTGCGCGAGGACCCCAACTTCGTGCCCTATTTCCGTGCAGTCACCCCGGAGGGGGCCCTGAGCCGCCTGCCGCTGGGGTCTCGACCCGCCAAGCGCCGCCAGGAGGGGGGTGTCGAGTCCCTGCGGGCGATTCCCTGGATATTCGCCTGGACCCAGACCCGTCTCATGCTGCCCGCCTGGCTGGGCAGCGGCGAAGCCTTCGTCACCCGGGTCGAAGAGGAAGAAGGGCTGGAACGCCTGCGCGAGATGCGCCGCCAATGGCCGTTCTTCGGTACCTACCTCGACATGCTCGAAATGCTGCTGGCCAAGGCCGATATCGATATCGCCGCCTACTACGAGCACCGCCTGGTCGTCGAGCCTTCCCTCAAGGCCCTGGGAGGGCAGCTCCGCGATCGCCTGCGGCGTCTGCATGGCGTACTGCTCGAGATCCTCGACCAGGAAGCCCTGCTCGAGGATACGCCGCTGATCCGTCAGGCCATCGATGTGCGCAACCCCTACATCGACCCGCTGCACGGCCTGCAGGCGGAGCTTCTGCAGCGTAACCGCGATGCGGACGGGGCGATCAGCCCGGAGCTTTCGCGGGCGCTGATGGTGACGATGGCGGGGATTTCCGCCGGTCTGCGCAATACCGGCTGAGGCTTGCTGCGCTCGGCAATACTTTGTTGAAAATCGACGAGAAACGCTCATTTACTAACGTAAACTCCGCGTTCTCATCGGTTTCCGCCTAGCCTGACTATTGCCGGCAGGTTTTCAGCCCGGAGTATTTTCCCACAAGGCATCCAGTCGCGGCGCTGCAATGCCATGCCGCCCGGCCGCCTCGAGCAGCGGCCCGAGAATCGCGTCGCGTTCGGTGGGGCGGTCGGCCAGCACGTCCTGGAGCATCGAGGCGCGGTTGGTGGCGGTGGCTTCGATCACTTTCCAGATCATTGCCTCCCAGCCACCTTCGGGTGGCGCAATGCCTTCTGCCTGCATGATCAAAGTCAGCTCGTCGACAATGGCCGCGACCATGCCTCGAAAAGGACGGTCGCGCAGCTGGCCGTTGCGGATACGATAACGCGCGACCAGCGGGTTGATGGCGGCGTTGACGGCGAGCTTGTGCCAGAGACGTTGGCGGATATCGTCACAGGGGGTGGCGGCCAGGCCGGCCCGGCTCAGCACGGTGGCGATCTGGGTCGCGAGATCGCGGTGGCGACCGTCGAGATGGCCGATGAAGGTGTGGCCATGGCCGGCATGCACGACGCCATCCTCGCCTTGGGTATAGGCGCCCTCGGTGGTGGTGGCGCAGAGCACCTGACCCTGCCAGCACCGGGTCAGCGGTTCCTGTACCCGAAAGCCGTTCTGCCACAGCACCAGGGGCGTGGCGGGATCGATATGCGCGGCAAGCGAGGCAAGCGCCTGCTCGGCAGCATGGGCCTTGGTGGTGAGGTGCACCACCGCCGGTTGGCGGGGCGCCTGGCTCGCGGTGACACGCGGTATGGCGCAGCGCATCATCTTGCCCTCGGGGGTGCACAGATGCAGTGGTCGCGTGCTCGCGCGACGCCCCACCAGGACCGTCCTCATCCGGCTGTCGAGTCGACAGGCCAGCAGGCGCCCCAGGGCGCCGGGGCCGAGGATCAGCCAAGGTGCTGCTTCCGTCATGCGTCCTGTGTCCTGCGCGGCCGTCTGCTGCGGGCGGTCCTCTTTCCCGAACCGCTCTTTTCCGTGCCGCGCCCGCCTGCTGGCGAACTGCTGCGCCGACGTGACGCCTTGCCGCGTCCACGCCCGGCGGGGGCAGGCTCGAAGCCGTCGGCATCGCCCAGCGCCTGACGCATGCGCTGCGCGTCGGCGCCGGCCAGTAATGTGTGCAGGTCGGCGACCAGGTTCGTCATGAACGGCGCTGCCTGATCATCGCCCTCGGCGATGGCGCGCAAGCGTTGCTCCCATATCGCCGTACGCTCGGGGCGGGTCGCGGCGTCCGGCAGTGCGTCGATCAATGCTTGCCCGATGCGCGTGGCGCGCAGCGCGCTACCTTGGCGCACCAGATAGCGGCGATCGAGCAGCGTTTCGAGAATGCCGGCCCGGGTGGCTTCGGTCCCCAGGCCATCGGTATCGCGCAGGGTGCGCTTGACCGCGGGGTCGTCCACGTAGCGCGCGATATTCATCATCGCCTTGATCAGGCTGGCATCGGTGAAGGGCTCCGGCGGGCGGGTTTCCCGGTCTTCCACCGCCTGGTCGATTACCTTCGCGGACTCGCCTTCCTGCAGTGGCGGCAGCAAAGGCGCCTCGTCCCGCGTCGTGAAGAGCGGCTTCCAGCCGGGCACGAGCACTTCCTGGCCCTGGGCGCGAAAATGCTCGTCCAGCACGCTAAATTCTGCCTTGATTTCGCGGGTCTGCAAGGCGGGATAGAACTGCGCCAGCACGTTTCGGGCAATCAGGCGAAAGACGTTGGCCTCGGTTGTGGAGAGCCGGGAGAGGTCGGCAGTCGCCCCGGTCGGGGCCAGCGCGTGGTGGGCGCCCACGCGCTTGTCGCTCCAGGCCTTGGAGCGCAGCGAGAAGTCTGCGCCGGCAAGCCACCCTGCCAGTGTCGGGTCCTGGGCGCAGGCGCGCCCCAATGTCTCGCGTGCCGCTTGCCAGTGGGCATCGGGCAGATAGCGGCAGTCCGAGCGTGGGTAGGTGATCAGGCGGTGACGTTCGTAGAGTGACTGGCAGGTGTCGAGCACCGTCTTGGCCGAGAGCTTATAGCGTCTGGCGGCATCGACCTGGAGTGCCGACAATGAATAGGGCAGCGGTGCGACCTGGCGCTTGTCGCGGGATTCCAGCTGCGACAGCGTTCCTTCCGCCCCGGGCAAGCGCGCGGCCAGTTCCCGGGCGGGTCGAGGATCGAGCAGCCGCCCCTGGTCGTCGAGAGGGTGCACGTCGCCCGGCTGCCACCAGCCGCGTACCACCCCCTGGGCTACCTTGAAATCCGCCCACAGCACATGAAAGGGGCGAGGCGTGAATCGGGCGATTGCCTGATCGCGGCGTACCACCAGCCCGAGCACCGGGGTCTGCACGCGACCCACCGAGAACACGCCGTCATGGCCCGCCTGGCGTCCGGTCAGCGTCCAGGCCCGAGACAGGTTGATCCCGTACAGCCAATCCGCCCGGGAGCGTGTCTCGGCCGCCTGGTAGAGGCTGTGATAGGTGGCATTGTCCTCCAGCCGCGTCAGGGCGTGCCGCACGGCCGGCCGGTTGAGGTCGTTGATCAAAAGGCGCGATACCGGACCTTTCCAGCCGAGGTATTCGATGACCTCCTGTACCAGCAGCTGCCCCTCGCGATCCGGATCGCCGGCATGCACGACCTCGTCGGCCTGCTTGAGCAGCCCCCGCAATACCTTGAGCTGACCCCGGGCATTGCTGCGTGGCACGAGTTTCCAACGCGCGGGCACGATCGGCAGATGATCCAGGCGCCATTGCTTGTAGGCGGGATCATAGGTATCCGGGGCAGCCTGCTCGAGCAGGTGACCCAGGCACCAGGTGACGATGGTGTCGCCGACATGGATGGCCCCATCGCCACGTTTCGACGCCCCGGGAAGGGCGTCGGCGATGGCTCGCGCGAGACTGGGCTTTTCGGCGATGATCAGGCGCATGCCATATTCCCGAAGCAGTAGACATGGATATTCTTCCAGTATCGAAACGCGCTTTCCAGGTGTACGATTGCATGAATACCGTACAAGGCTTGTATCATTATGCGCGAACGCGGACGTTCCCGGCGACTATTGGGGCTTGGAGCAAGAACCGGTGGTGCAATGCTGCGAAGCCGGTTGGGCGGCAAGACGGATTGGCGTGCGCTGGGGGAAGCCCTTTTCGAGGGGTTGTCGGAACTCAAGGGGCCGGCGATGAAACTGGCTCAAATCGTTTCCCAGTGGGACGATCTGCTGCCGGCGGATCTTGCCGACGAGCTGGCTCGCCTGCAACGCCAGGCGGAACCCATGCCTTGGGCGCGCATTCGCGAGAGCTTGGAAGCCCAGTACGGCGAGCTGGAGCGGGTTTTCACCGATGTCGAAACGGCCCCGTTTGCCAGTGCCTCCATGGGTCAGGTGCACCGAGCCCGCACCCTCGATGGCGAGACCGTGGTGCTCAAGGTGCAGTACCCGGGGCTCGCCGAAGTGCTGGAAAGCGATCTCGCCCAGGTGCGAAGAATCCTCAGGCTCGGGCGCTGGTTCAAGGTACCCCAGGCCCGGCTCGACGCACTGTTCGAGGAGCTTGCCGCGAGCCTGCGCGGCGAACTCGACTACCGTGCCGAAGCCGAGGCACTGGCGCGCTATCGCTCGCGTTACGCCCACCTCGATTGGCTGGTTGTTCCCCAACCCCTGCTTTCGCTCAGCGGCGAACGAGTGCTCGCCATGCAGTACGTGGCAGGGACACCCCTGCGCGATCTCGAGAGCGCGGACGATGCCTTGCGCCAGCGGGTGGCGGGACATCTGGCGGACTGGCTGACCGACGAGCTTTTCACTCACGGTGAGCTGCATGCCGATCCGCATGCCGGCAATTTCGCCCTGGACGATCGAGGCCGGCTGGTTCTCTACGACCTGGGCGCGGTGATCCCGGTACCCCAGGCACGTCTGGTGCAGATGGTCGAGTTGCTGGAGGCGACCCTGGTCCAGGACCCCATGGCCATGGATCGGGCGCTGCGCAAGATGGGGGGGCGTCAGGGGGAGGGAGCGCCGTTGGCGCTGTACCGTGAATCGGCACAAGCCATTGCCCCGCTGTTCGCCCCGGGGGTGCAGGACTTCGGCGACATTCGCGTGCATCGACGCCTGCGCGAGCTCAGCCCCCGGGTCTGGGCGGCGATGGATCGCCTACAGCCCCCGGCGGATACCTTGCTGCTGTCGCGCACGCTGAATGGCCACTACTGGAATCTGGTCCGTCTCCAGGCGCGGCTCGACATGCATTCCCGTAGCCAGCCGTTGATCGCCTGGGCGAGTGGCGCCGGTTCCTGACGCTTCTCATCGAAGGGCTCGGCGCGCCTGCACCAGTGCGCGATACCAGTCGCGATGGGGTGCGTTGACCACCGCCGGTCGCTGGCTCAGGTAGCTCACGTTGCGGGTATCGCCCCGGGACGTGTTGGAGAGGTAGTTGGATAGCATGTTGAGGGTCGCTTCCCGGGCACCGTACTGGTTGATGAGAAACGTCTGAGCTCCCGGGTCGAGCTCGACCCGGTAATGACGCACCAGTGCCACCGCCAGGGATTCTGCGGTGCGCGAGAGATCGACATCGATCTCCCGGACCATCGCCGCACCCAGCGCCGCCTTGGCCGCCGCCGAGAGATTGGGTTCGAGCTGACCGAAATCAGCGGCATTCGAGCCGTTGATGGCGCGTTGCACCTGGGGTCGTGAGAGTTGGATATGAGGCTCCAGGGCCAGGGCGATCTCGATGGCCAGACGTCTGGAGGCGTCTATCCCCGTGGCCAGCAGACGCTCGCGATCGACGAAGTGGGGGTTGCGAAGCTGCTGGTGATCGATCTGTATGGTCTTGATGTGCCGGTCGAGGTGCTTGCAGACCTGCGCCTTGGCAGCATCGTCCAGGGCGATGACATGTTCGCGGATGCGCAATCCCCGGCGTCCCGGGCCCAGTCGCAGGCGCGTGTCGCCGTCGGCCAAATCGGCACTGATGGCGTCCCAGTGCTGCGAAGCCTTGAGCAACTGAGCGTGGCTGCGTCCCGCCTGTTCGTAGGCGTTGAGCGCCGTCCGATAGAGGCGCAGGGCATTGGTGAGCAGATCGGCCTTGGCGCGCAGGGAGGCGCGCCGTTCCGTCTGGCCAGCGTTGACTGCCTGGGCGAGATGCTGGATCTGCTCAGCCAGGGCGTCCATCGCCTGCTGCGAACGCTCCAGCAGTATCTCGGCGCGCAGGCCCCCGGCGGCGTCCTCGACCAGGGTGCCGGACTGCTCGGCTAGATAGGCGGTCAGGGCCTTGAGGCGCGACAATCCGGTGGCCTGGGCGATACGATGCTGAGCACGGGCCTTCTCGAGGTTGTCGAAGGCCTGGGCCAGACGCCAGCGGCCACGATACTCGAAGGTCAGCATGGGGATCTTGCGGCCGCTGATCAGCTCGAAGGCCAGAATCAGCATCTCCTCGACGTCCTGCAGGGTCATCAGCAGTTCATTGTTCTGCTCGATGGCCGCCAGTACCCGTTCGATGAAATTGTCGTCCCGGGCCACTCCCCGGCGCAGGTCCGGCGCCTGGCCCTCGAAGCGCTGACGCAGCAAGGCCGTCGCCTCGGGAATCAGAGCGGCGAGTTCGTTGAGTTGAGGATCGATGGTTTCCCGGTAGAGCGCGATCAGGTCGCGAATGCGTGCATGCTGTCCCACCCGTCGATAGATATCGATCTGGGCGATGATACGCGCGCTGTCGCGATCGTCGAGCAACTCGATGGCTGCCAGTTCCACCCCTTCCGGCGACAGGTCCTGCTTGCGCAGCAGCATGGCCGCTGCTTCGCGTCGCCGGGCATCTCCCTCCAGGCTTTCGACGATCAGATTGCGGGTCGCCAGCAGAAGATCCGGGAGGCTCTTGATGACCCGTTCGATCTTGCCGGCGGTCCTTTCCGCCTTGCGTCCGCCGGCGAGGTTGTGCACGACATTGGCGATGATGCCCGCCGCCCCGGTGATCACCGTGTAGGAGATGAAGAAGATGTAGTTCTCGGCGGTGGGCGCCTTGCCATAGCCCAGCAGGAAGCCGCCCCAGGCACCGAGCAGGGTGACCGGCCCGGCGGTCCAGAGGATCTGCAGGAGGCTGATCGTCCAGGGTACCTTCTCCACCGCCGAGGTGATGCGTCGAATCTCGTCCCGGCCTTCTCGTTCCAGACGGATCTGGGGCGTCTCGGTAGTGGTTCTGGCCGAGCGGCGAAAGGGCAGTCGCACGTCTTGGGTCCTTGGCGATAGGGATGTAACGGCGAGAAGCCCCGCTCTGGTGGGCTACCCTAGCACCCGCGATCGTGCCTCGCCAGAGCCGCGTCGTGTGAGCAGGAAAGCGCGCGTGCTAGAATGGCCATTTCGACAACGGAGGTGCGATGCTGGCGATGTGGGTGGAACAGCTCTTGAGCTATGCCGGCGGCGCGCTGATCGCCATTCGCGATGATGAGCACTACCCATCGCTGATGGTCTGGGCCAGGGACGAGGGCGTTCGGCGCCTGGCCGGCGATCTGGCGCTGGCCCAGGCCCTGGCGCCGGAGCTGTGGAATCAGACGCCACTCGAACGGCTGAACTTCGACACCGAACCCCTGGCGCGCCCCGAGCCCAACGAGCCTTGCTGGTGCGATTCGGGACGCAAGAGCCGCGACTGCTGCGGGGCCGTCACCCTCCCAGGCCCGGTGCCCGAGCATCTGATGTGGATGCTATCCCTGCGCGAATGGAAGGGCGCGACGTTGAAAGCGGCGCTGGCAAGCGGGCGTGCGCCTGCCCAGGCGCTGCTCGAGGCCGGTCTGATCGCTGCGGAGGGTGGCCAGCAAGGTCGCGCCCAGCAGATTCTCGAGGCACTCTTCGGGGTCTCCGACTGGAGCCTGCTGCCCGAGCAGACCGAACCGGCCCTCGAACTGCTGATCGATCTCTACCAGGAGCGCGGCTTCCACCGCAAGAAGGCGGCACTGCTCGACGGCGTGCTCGAGCGCGGGCCGCTTTTCCTGCGTGGCGTGGCCCTGGAAAGGCTCTGCCTGATGCATCTCGACAGCGATGACCTGGCCAGCGCCCGGGAAGCCTTCGTGCGTGCCCAGCAAACGCTGCCGGACTCCCCGACGCTCGCCTACATCGAAGCAATGCTCCTGCTTCACGAAGGTCACCCCCAGGAAGCCAGCGAGCGAGCGCGTTTCTGGTTCCGTCGCCTGGCCCGCCACAGCGATCTCGATCCCGAACAGCTGCAGTTTCTTGCCGACCTGGCAGAGAACCCGGGGGCCACCCTGGCCGAGCAGATGGTCAACTCCGAGGAAGCGCTGGCCACCCCGTTGACCAACCTTCAGGCCCTGCTCGAGACACTCGACGGTGCACCTCGCCTGAGCCTCGAACATGGTGTCGATGGCCACCTCGAATACCATACCAGCGCTCGGGAAGACACGCTGTATGCGGCTTGGCAGGCTCACTTCGTCATCGAGGTCGACGAGGATGCCGCCCTGGGTTTCAAGGACGATCCCTGGCCTCACGCTGCGGATTGGCTCGACGAGCTGTGCGCTCACCCCGAATGGCTCGATTCGCCCCAGGTCGTCCAGGCCCTGGTCATCGCCCTGGCGAGCCGCTTCGGCAGCCTGCCCTGGATGGCGGAAACCTTCTTCGTACCCCTCGCCGCTCGCTTCGAACGCTGGCTCACCCAGGTCGAGGAGGCGGGGGGGCGTTTCGCCTGGGACGATGCGGACAACGCGCTGCTGCTACGGACAGGGCTGGCGCTGGTCGTGGGGATGGAGCGCGGCTCGCGTCGGCGGTCGCGCCAGCTGGCCGAGCGTCTGCTGGTGCTCGACGACCAGGATAGCCTGGGACTGCGCGAGCTGGTTCTCGATCAGCTGCTGCGCGAAGGTCGCGACGAGGAAGCCGTGGTCCTGAGTGACCAGCGCGATCCCGAAGGGGAAGAGCCGCTATTGGGCGTTCTGATGGGGCGCGTGCTGGCCCTCTACCGGCTACAGCGCCATGAGGAAGCCAGGAATTCGCTGCGCACCGTGCGCGAGCTCAATGGCCACGCCATCGCCATGATGTGCGCCCCCAACCCGCGTCCGGTGCCCCTGGCCCTGGAGGTGCCGGAACCGGGAACCAAGGCCGAAGCCTGGCAGTATCGGGCGCTGATGCGCGATCAGTGGGCTGCGACACGGGGCGCGCTGGAATGGCTGGCTCGACAGCAGAAGGAGCTCGACTGAAAAGGAGTCCCGGGCTCAGCCAGCCTCCATGACCTGCCCGCGATCCGGCATCAACTGCGGGTCGCGACTGATGCGCCAGGCCAGCCAGACCGCTGGCAGGCCCATCAGCGCCGCCAGCAGGAAAAACACCATGTAGCCCTGCTCGGCGACCACCATGCCGGAAAAGCCACCGATGAACTTGCCGGGCAGCGTCATGAGCGACGAGAACAGGGCGTACTGGGTCGCGGTGTAGGCGCGGGAGGTCAGGCTCGAGAGGAAGGCGATGAAGACCGTGCTGGCCAGTCCGTTGGCCAGGTTGTCGCCCATGATCGTGATCACCAGCATCGGCAGCTCCGCACCGATCAGCGCCAGGACGGCGAACAGCAGATTGGTCAGCGCCACGATGAGAGCGCCACCGATCAGCATCGGCCCGATGCCGTAGCGCACCACCAGCAGTCCCCCGACGATGCCGCCGGCGATGCTCATCAAGATGCCGAACACCTTGGTCACGTTGGCGATCTGCGAGAGCGTGAAACCGAGATCGATGTACAGCGGATTGGCCATGGCCGCCATCGACAGGTCGCTGATGCGATAGATGCCGATGAAGACCAGCAGCCACAGGGCGCGTCGCCCATAGCGCGAGAAGAAGTCGGTGAACGGGCAGACCACCGCACCGATCGACCAGGCGCCCAGCCGACGCCACAGACGCGCTCGGCCCCGGCTGGCACGCAGGAAGGCGCGTACTCGAGGCTCATGAATCAGCTGTATGCCCAGGGGCGAGCGAGGCGGTTCGGGGCGCAGCAGTACCGTGAGCATGCCCACCCCGACCAGACAGGCCATGGTCAGATAGGCCCAGTGCCAGGACGCCAGGTCGGCGACGTAGAGCGCTCCGGCCCCGGCGGCCAGCAACCCGCCGCGGTAACCGATGATATAGGTCGAGGCCATCGCCGCCTGCACCTCTTCCTCGGCGGATTCGATGCGAAAGGCATCGATGACGATGTCCTGGGTCGCCGAACCGAAGGCCACCAATAGCGCGAAGCCGGCGATGGCAGCCAGACCGGCCCGCGGGTCGGTATAGGCGAGGCCCACCAGGCCGGCGGCGATCATGGCCTGGGCCAGCAGCATCCAGCCGCGGCGCTGACCGAACAGCCGGGTCAGGCCGGGCAACGGCAAGCGATCGACCACCGGCGCCCAGAAGAACTTGATCGAATAGAGGATGCCGATCCAGGAAAAGAAGCCGATCGCGGCGACCTCGATGTCGACATCGCGCAGCCAGGCGGTCAGGGTCGAGAAGACCAGCAGAAAGGGCAGGCCGGCAGAGAAGCCCAGGAACAGCATGGTAATGACCGGCGCTTGCAGATAGACGGTCAGCGCATCCCGCCACGAACGGCGCGCGAGAGAGCGGGTCATTGGTAGGCTCCTGCCATCAGAAAGGTCCTTGGTGAGCGGGCGTGAATCGCCGAGCTTGGCAACGGTGTTAGACTGCTGGACAACTTACGTGCTCCGTGCCTGGTAGATCAATGCCTTGCCACGGAGCAGGCCTCTAGCTATGGAGTGTTATGAGCGATCAATCTGCCGATGACGAGTTTTTCGAGGGCGACGCAACGCCTCGCTGGTACTTGATCCAGTGCAAGGGAGGCGAGTCCTTTCGTGCTTCGGAGCATCTGAACAATCAGGATTATGAGGTGTTTCATCCGGTGCTTCAGGTGCAGAAAAAGCGCCGCGGCAAGCTCGAATGGCTCGATGAGCCGCTGTTTCCGTACTATCTGTTCATCCGCCTGGACCGGCTGGCCAGCAACTGGCGTCCCATTCGTTCGACCCGAGGGGTACTCAGGCTGGTCGGCTTCGGCAACGAGCCCCTGCCGGTGGCCGACGAGTTGATCGATGCCTTGCGCAAGAGTTCCCTGGAAACCGCTTCTTCCCGGGATGGCAACGTCTATTTCCGCGCCGGCGAGATCGTCGAGATCACCGAAGGCCCCTTTCGTGCGCTTCAGGCAGTTTTCGAAAGCCAGAAAGGCGAGGAACGGGCCATCGTGCTGCTCAACATGCTGCACAACCAGCAACGCCTGGAAATGCCCGTTCACCATTTGCGCCGTCAGGAATGATTCCCGCGCAAGGATATGCCATGACCATCGCCGCACCCCGGGCGGTGACCGTGCATTACACCTTGCCCGAGTCGAGGATCGCCAGGGCCCTTGGCTGCCCTGAACATGATTCAAGTCAAGTTTTGTTCGTCTCCCTGTCGAGCACGCCCGAATACTTGATTCCAATCAACATCCCTGCGTGCTCCGTCTTCTAGAGTGGCTTCAACGAACATGAGGAAGGAGGTATCACCATGTACTGGGATGAAGCTGTCATTTTCGGGCTGGTGACCGTCGGCATGATGATCGCCTTCATGGGGGGATTCGCCGCCTTCATCATTCGCGATCAGAAACGCAAGGGCAAGCGTCTGCCCTGAGGTTCTTCGGGAAAGACTTGTCAGCGTGATCGCAGGATTGTCGTCAGGGGAGGGGGCTCCGCCCCCTTGTAGCCGGCCTTCGGGTCGGCTTTTTTAGGTCTGCACGACACGCAGGAAGGAGGGCGGGGCCGAGGCTCGGTACTCCTTGAGCCAGGGAATGACTCGATCCGCATCCATGGCGCGCGAGATCAGATATCCCTGGGCCTGATCGCACCCGGCCTTGGCCAGCAAGGCCAGCTGCTGCGGCGTCTCCACACCCTCGGCGATGACTTCCAGGCCGAAGTCATGCGCCAGGGCGATGCTCGAATTCACGATCATGGTGTCTTCTCGCTGCGACGGCAGACCCATGACAAAGGACTTGTCGATCTTGAGTACATCCAGCGGCAAGTGGCGCAGCTGAGCCAGGGAGGAATAACCGGTGCCGAAATCGTCGATGGCCACTCGGATGCCCTGATCACGCAGCTCTTCCAGCAGGCGTGCCGCCAGCGCCGGATCGAGCATCATCGTCTGCTCGGTGATCTCCAGCATCAGGTGACGTGCAGGGAGGCGTCGGCGGTTGAGCCCGGCCAGTAGGCGCCCGGCAAGCTGGGTATCGTCGAGATCCACGGCGGAAAGATTGACGGCCACATCCTCGGCGTAACCATGGACCTGCCACTCGGCCATGTGATCCATCACACACTCCATCATCCAGCTGCCGATCAGGGCCATGTGTCCCGAGTGCACGGCCAGGGGAAGGAATTCGTCGGGTTGCAATAGTCCCAGGGAAGGGTGCTGCCACTGCAGCAGGGCCTCGAAGCCGGCCACCTGGCCATTGGCGATACGAATCTTGGGTTGATAGACCACCTTCAGTTGCTGGTGCTGAACGGCATGCACCAGGTCCTGGAGAAGTCGCTTTTCTCGCTCGTGGCGATGGTCGAGCCCGCACTGATAGACGTGAAAGCCATCCCGGGATTGCCGTGCCTGTACAAGGGCGATGGAAGAGCGATACAGCAGCTGATGAACGTTTCGGCCATCCTCCGGGCCTTGCAGTATCGCCAGGGCGATCGTGGGAATCAGCGAGGTCCCGGAAAGCTGCAGCGGCTGGCCGAGGTGCTCGCGCAGCTGCTCGAGAAAGGCGGTCCCCACGATGGGCGGAGACACCAGCATCAGGAACTCGTTGCCGCCCAGGCGATAGAGGCGTCCATGATGGTATTCCAGCCGGATGAGGCGCTGGGTCAGGGCGACGAGCAGTTGATCGCCGATATCGTAGCCCAGGGTCTTGTTGATTCGCTTGACGTTGTCGATGCTCAGGCGGATCAGCATGAACGCCTGGTCGGCGTCGAGAAGCTTTTGCATCTCGCGCTGGGCGGACGATTGGCTGGCAATGCCGGTGAGCGGGTCGGTGTGGCGAAGCTGCAGGCGAGCAAGCAGGGCAAGCAATCGACTCTGAAGCCGGCTCGCGCGCCTTTCCTGGCGGGGCCGACGCCGTGATGCCCTCAAAAGCGGTTCAGCACCCCGGCTGGCGCCCACGGCAAGAAACAGAAGTAGGAGCCCGAGGCCCCGGCTCAGCGAGGCGAGGGTAACGACGATATAGCGTCTTGCGCGCCAGACCCAGGCGTAATTGAACGCGTTCAAGAAGTTCTCGATAGTGACAAGAGCGGTTTTTGCAGAAAGCACACATGAGACAACAACGGCTGGCATCGGTGCCAATTCGATTCGCAAACGACCAGTTCACGTTGAGGTAACAAAGGCTGCGTTCACGGCGATGCGCCGAGTGTATCGCCCTGCCACTCGCGGGGCGCTCGCCAGCGGGTCGACCAGGCCCGCATGACGCGTTCGGGGTACCAGGTCTGTCCAAGGCTGCCGTTGTAGCGTGCCAGGGCGCGGGTCAGGTCGCCCTCTTCCACGCGCAGATAGTGTGCCAGGATGGTGCAGCCGTAGCGCAGATTGAGAGCGGCATCGAAAAGATCATCCTCGGGCCGGCCGATGACCTCCTTCCAGAAAGGCATGATCTGCATGAGTCCCTGGGCGCCGGCGGAGGAGACGGCCGTTGGGTCGAAGGCACTCTCCACCTGGATGAGCGCCAGCACGAGTTCCGGTGACAGGCCGGCCAGAGCCGCCTCGAGTCGAACACGGTCGAGCAGGTCGGGGTATTGGCCGTTGCCCGGGGCGATTCGGTCGAGACGCGGCTGCATGGCACTCAGCCAGCGTCGGGACTGGGTATCCCGCTCCTTTTCTTGCGACGCCCTGACCGTGGACGCCAGGGTATCGAGGAGGGTAGAGGGAATGCTCTCGGGGGCACGCGCGGCACCTGTCGCCGATGAGGACAACAGGGCCGCAACGAGTCCAACCAGAAGGCTATGCTTGAAGGCGCTCACGCAGGAAATCGATCAATTCGTCCGCTGGGACCATGGTAGTGTTATCGTCACGACGGCCCTTGTACTCCAGTTCGCCGTTGTCCAGACCGCGATCGCCGATCACCACGCGGTGCGGAATGCCGATCAGTTCCTGATCGGCGAACCTGACCCCGGGGCGTAGGTCACGGTCGTCGAGCAGCACGTCGATGCCCTGGGCGGCGAGTTCGCCGTACAGGCGTTCGGCGGTCTCGCGCACGCGTACCGACTTGTGGGCATTCATCGGCACCAGCACCACCTCGAAGGGGGCGATGGCGTTGGGCCAGATGATGCCGTTGGCGTCATGGTTCTGCTCGATGGCGGCGGCCACCACCCGGGTCACCCCGATACCGTAGCAACCCATCCACAACGGCGTGGCCTTGCCGGTTTCGTCGAGCACCGTGGCGTTCATTGCCTCGGAATACTTGGTACCCAGCTGGAAGACGTGACCGACCTCGATGCCGCGCTTGATCGAGAGCGTGCCCTTGCCATCCGGAGAGGGATCGCCGGCCACCACATTGCGCAGGTCGGCCACCTTGGGCAGCGGCACGTCGCGTTCCCAGTTGATGCCGAAATAGTGCTTGCCGTCGCTATTGGCGCCGGCACCGAAGTCGCTCATCAGGGCCACGCTGCGATCGATGACGATCGGCATGTCGAGGTTGACCGGCCCCAGGGAGCCGGGCCCGGCCCCCACGACTGCACGGATCTCGTCTTCCGTCGCCATGGTCAGGGGTGCGGCGACCTCGGCCAGGTTCTCGGCCTTTATCTCGTTGAGTTCATGGTCGCCGCGAACCAGAAGGGCGATCAGGCCGCCCTCGGCAGCATGCACCATCAGCGTCTTGATGGTCTTCTCGATGGGCAGGCCGTGCTGCTCGACCAGGGTAGCGATGGTCCGGGCGTTGGGCGTATCCACCAGGCGCAGCTCCTCGGTCGGCGCTGGGCGAGTGGCCTGGATGCCCATGGGGACGGGCAATGCTTCGGCCATCTCGATGTTGGCGGCGTAGTCGGAGTCGCTGGAGAAGGCGATATCGTCCTCGCCGGATTCCGCGAGCACGTGGAACTCGTGAGAGCCGGTGCCGCCGATCGCGCCGTTGTCCGCCAGTACCGGACGGAAGTCGAGGCCCAGGCGCGTGAAGATACGCACGTAGGCGTCATACATCACCTGGTAGCCCTCCTTGAGCGAGGCTTCGTTCGCATGGAAGGAGTAGGCGTCTTTCATGATGAATTCCCGGGAGCGCATCACCCCGAAGCGCGGCCGGATCTCATCCCGAAACTTGGTCTGAACCTGGTAGAAGTTCATCGGCAACTGCTTATAGCTGCCGATCTCGCGACGCGTCAGATCGGTGATCACCTCCTCGTGGGTGGGACCGATGCAGTAATCGCGCTGATGGCGGTCGATCACCCGCAGCAGTTCGGGACCATACTGTTCCCAGCGCCCGGACTCCTGCCACAGCTCGGCGGGTTGCACCGCCGGCATCAACACTTCCTGGGCGCCGGCCCGATTCATCTCCTCACGCACGATGCGCTCGACCTTGCGCAAGGTACGCAGACCGACGGGCAGCCAGGTATAGAGCCCCGATGTCAGGCGACGAATCATGCCGGCGCGCAGCATCAGCTGGTGGCTGACGATTTCGGCGTCGGCCGGGGTTTCCTTGAGGGTGGCGATCAATAGCTGACTGGCGCGCATGGGGTAGAAGGTTCCTTGATGGCTTGTCGGCGTGGCGGCTCGCCACGGTGGTGACGTATCGGATGCATTGTACGGGCAAGCCCTGATGGCAGCAAAAGTCGAGGAAAGCGCGTGCGGGAGAGCGTGGCCACCCCGCTATTGGTATTCGTCGGTCTCGTCGTCGTCGCCTTCCTCGGCGCGGTAGCGCTCGCGCAGCGCCCAGGCGATCGCGGCGGTTTCCGCATCGGGAAGGCCGCGATAATCGCGTGGCCGAAAATGCATCTGGAATGCTCTCAGGACATGGCGCGTCTGGGGGTCGAGCTCGCCCGTCACCGCCACGGGATAGCCGTAATCGGCAAGTGTCGACTGCAACTCGGCCAGGGATGGCGCCTGCCGGCTGAAACGGTCGCGATAGTGCGCCACCCTGTCGGCCTCCGGCCAGGCGCCGATGCCAGCCTGATAGAGCCGGTGCCAGGGAAAAAGCGGGCCCGGGTCGATCTTGCGGGAAGGGGCGATATCTGCGTGACCGACCACGTTGGTGGGGTCGATGTCGTATTGGGCGATGATGTCCCGGGCAAGGCGAATCAGGGTATCGATCTGGGCCTTTGGGTAGGGCGCCCAGTGAATGGCGTCCTGGCCCTCGGGCCGGCCCTCGAGCAGTTGCTCGACCTGCACGAACGGGCGGTCGGGCCCCAGGTTGACGATCTCGATGCCGATCGAGGTGTCGTTGATGTTGCTGCGCTTCTTCCAGGCGCTGTCGCCGGCATGCCAGGCGCGACGGGATTCGTCCACCAGTTGATAGACCAGGGGCTGCCCGCGGGCGTGCCGGGCTGGCAGGGGAAGCAGGTAGTGGGCGCTGACCCGGGAGCCGGTCAGCGTCGTCAGCGAGCGCGACTCGTTGCCATCGGTGTAGTGAATCACCAGATGGCGTATGCGGCTTGAATGGGAAGGTGCTACCTGCCGCTGGTCGACGATATAGCCGGGGCGCTGTTCCAGGCCGCTGCAGCTCGCCATGACGAGGGTGACCACCATGATCAGCAGCAGTGGTGGGCACACCCTGCAGCGTGGGAGCCGACTTCGAGAAAAATAGGCGGACAAGGTCATGGCATCTGGAGTAAGTAGCGCAGGGCGAGCCCCAGCAGCAGGGTCAGGGAAAAGCTGAGCATGGTGCCCAGCAGCACATACTCCGTGAGCTTGCGATCGCGGTCCTCGCGCAGGTCGCCGAAACGCAGTACCGACTTGGCGGCCAGCAGAAAGCCGATGGGGGTGAATTCTCCGCTCAGCACGAAGGTCAGTACCAGGAAGCGTTCCAGCATGCCGATTCTTGCCCCGGCATCGGCCAGGGTGCCCCGGTTGTCGACCTGGGCACTCCAGCGCTGCATCACCAGCGCGACGAGGATCGACAGCGGGCGCGTGATCAGCACGTAGGCCAGCAGGATCGCCAGCGGTTCGGGGCGCAGCAGCCAGGCCTCCAGCGCGGGCATAGGCTCGGGCCGCGCCAGCCAGCGCCAGGCCAGCAGGATCACCAGCAGATGCAGCGTCTGGTCGATCAGAAAATAGCGGACCTGGTCGGGGGTGTAGCTCTTGAGGATGTCGATGAGCAGATGGCTGACGCCGATGGCCAGTGCCGCCAGCAGCGCGGCCCCCAGCGCCTGTCCGCTGACCAGCATGGCGACCAGCGCCAGTAGCGCATGCACCCCGGCATGCTGGTAGACCGCCGGAGAGCGGTAGCCTAGCTGCTGCTTGCTGCGCACCCACTTCTTGCCCTGCAGCAGGAAGTCGCCGGCCAGATGGGCGAGCAGCAGCAACAGCAGTAATGAGAGAGCCGAAGACGTCATGGCAGTTCCCTTTATTCAGCGCTTCGCTTGCTTCAGCTTCGAGGCGGTGTAGGCCAGGTAGTCGCGAATCAGAGGCCAGCGCGCCGCTGCGAGGCGACGATTGATGGTTGGCTGGGCACGGCCGAGGCGACGTGCCAACGCCTGCTGGGACTCGTCGTGCAGCAGGCTCAGCGACACCACCTCCGCGGAGAAGCGCGACCAGTGGCTGAGTATGTCGTCCGCGAAGCGCGTTACCAGCGTCAGTGTCACGTCGAGTTCGGGCGAAGAGGTGACGATCGCCAGGCGGTCCGTCGTGTCGCTCAGCTCATCCAGACGTCGGCCCGAGAGTATGAAGGCCTGGCCGTCGGCCTGCGCGAAATGCTGGGGGTCAGGAACTTCACCGGTTCCCACGCCGACGGCGATGCGCGCATCCCACATGGCCTGGCGGGAGGGCGACTGCTCTATCAGGGCCGCGCGAAGCAACACCGCTGCGGTCATGCTGTTGGCTGGATCGGGAAGCACGACCTGGAAACCATCGCCTCGGTAGCGGTCGCTGAGCGCATCGAAGCGGTTCTCGAGCAGTTCCAGGACCCGATCCAGGGTGCTGCCAAGCCGGGATTTGTCCTTGATGCGTTGCGAACCGACCACGTCGCCGGTCAGTACCCCGATAGTCGCCATTCTCTCCATTTGCCTCGAGTCGCGATCGCCTTAAAACGCTATATTGGCAGATTATAGCCGTAAAAAGCTATATATAGTGATAGCTAAAAAATACTATTAGTCAATATTATAGCTTTAAATAGCTATAATTGCCCATCCAGAGAAAGCGATGTGAAGCAAATTCTGTAATTATATACAGTATCAAAAGCCAGGCAATTACCGCGCGAGCCTTTGTTGTATCGGCCTGTAACAGTCGGTGTCGCGGCTCAGCGCACGAGTTCCCGGGTGGCTTCCTCGAGCCCCTGGAGCGTGGTGGGATACATGCGGTCATCGATCAATTCGCGAATCAGGCGAGTGGAGGGGGTGTACTCCCAGGCGCGGCGTGGCAGCGGGTTGAGCCAGGCAAGCCTGTTGAACCTGCCGGTGAGTCGCTGGAGCCAGACCGCGCCGGACTCGTCATTGAAATGTTCCACGCTGCCGCCGGGGTGGGTGATCTCGTAAGGAGACATGGCGGCATCGCCGACGACGATCACCTTGTAATCCGTCCCGAAGGTGCGCAGCAACTCGAACGTGCCGAGACGCCTGTCCCGCCGACGATTGTCCCGCCACACCCCTTCGTAGAGGCAGTTGTGGAAGTAGAAGTGCTCGAGGTGCTTGAACTCGCTGCGACAGGCCGAGAACAGCTCCTCGCAGACGCGGACATGATCGTCCATCGAGCCGCCCACATCGAGCAGCAGCAGCACCTTGACCGCATTATGGCGTTCCGGGCGCATGCGGATGTCGAGCAGGCCGCTGTCCCGGGCCGTGGCCTCGATGGTGCCCTCGATGTCGAACTCTTCGCCGGCACCGCTGCGGGCGAAGCGCCGAAGCCGGCGCAATGCCATCTGCATGTTGCGGGTACCGAGTTCCAGGGTGTCGTCGTAGTCACGGAAGTGGCGCTCGTCCCATACCTTGGCCGCGCGGCGATGGCGGGAACCGTCCTGGCCGACGCGGATCCCCTCCGGGTTGTAGCCATAGGCGCCGAAGGGGCTGGTGCCGCCGGTACCGATCCACTTGTTGCCGCCGGCATGGCGCTTCTGCTGCTCCTCCAGGCGCTGCTTGAAGGTCTCGATCAACTGTTCCAGCCCACCCAGGGACTGGATCCTGGCCTTTTCCGCGTCGGTGAGCGAACGCTCGAACTCGCGGCGCAGCCAGTCGTCGGGGATCAGGGACTCGATGGCCGACTCCAGGCTCTCGATGCCTTGAAACCAGGCGCCGAAGGCGCGGTCGAACCGGTCGTAGTAGCGCTCGTCCTTGACCAGTATCAGGCGCGCCAGGCGATAGAAATCGTCCGCGTCGGCAAACACGATGCCACGCTCGACCGCGGCATGCAGGTCGAGCAGCTCGCGCAGGGAGACCGGCACACCGGCACGCTTCAGGGTGTCGAAAAGGCCGATGAACATGACTCAGCGACCCTGGCCGCCGCGTTGGCGGCGCATCATGAAGGCCAGTCGATGAAGCAGGGCGGTGTCCTGCTCGTTCTTGACCAGGGCTCCGGCCAGGGGCGGTATCGCCTGGCTCGGGTCGCGCTGGTAGAGCGTCTCCCGGGACAGTTCGTCGGCCATCAGCAGCTTGAGCCAGTCGATGAGTTCCGAGGTGGAGGGTTTCTTCTTCAGTCCCGGTACCTCGCGCAGGTCGAAGAACACCTCCAGGGCCTGCGCCACCAGCCGCGATTCGATCTCCGGGAAGTGTACATCGACGATGTTCTGCATCGTCTGGTGGTCCGGAAACTCGATGTAGTGAAAGAAGCAGCGGCGCAGGAAGGCATCCGGCAGTTCCTTCTCGTTGTTGGAGGTGATGACGATGATCGGCCGGTGGCGCGCCCGCACGGTCTGGTCGGTCTCGTAGACGTAGAACTCCATGCGGTCGAGTTCCTGGAGCAGGTCGTTGGGGAACTCGATGTCCGCCTTGTCGATCTCGTCGATCAGCAGCACCACGCGCCGATCGGCTTCGAAGGCTTCCCAGAGCTTGCCGGGCTTGATGTAGTTGCGCACCTCGTGAACGCCCTCGATGCCCAGCTGGGAATCGCGCAGACGGCTGACCGCATCGTATTCGTAGAGCCCCTGATGGGCCTTGGTGGTGGACTTGATGTGCCAGGTGATGAGGCGGGTGTCCAGCGAATGCGCCAGTTCCTCGGCAAGCAGGGTCTTGCCGGTGCCCGGCTCTCCCTTGATCAGCAGTGGTCGCTCCAGCGTTACTGCGGCATCGACGGCCAGGCGTAGCGCGTCCGTGGCGATATAGGTCGACGTTCCTGCGAAGGCCATGGGCTTCTTCCCTGTTGAAAGATGTCGACCGAGTGTACGAGAGGGCTTGCGCCATCTCAATCGAGGGATCAGTGCAGCATCGAGTCCAGGTTATCGCGCATCTCGGGGTTCATCTCGCAACACAGGACGCGATTGCGCCCCTGATCCTTGCACCGGTAAAGCGCCGCGTCGGCACAGGCGATCAGGGTCTCCGTGTCGATCTGGGTGCCGGCCTCGGCGGTGGCCACGCCGATGCTGACCGTCACCACGGGGCTTATCGGTGACGCGGGGTGTCGAATGCCCACCGCCTGAAGCATGCTGCGCATGGCTTCGGCCAGGTCCATGGCGACCGCCTTGTCCGCATCGAGCAGCACCACGAGAAATTCCTCCCCGCCGTGGCGAATGACGATGTCCGTTTCCCGGCGGAAGGTATCGCGCAGCACGTTGGCGATCTCGACCAGGCAGCTGTCGCCGGCGGCATGGCCGTAATGGTCGTTGTACTGCTTGAAATAATCGACGTCGATCATGAGCATCGACAACGGCGTCAGGCGCCGGCGCGAGATGGGCAGCGTCATTTCCAGTCGCTGATCGAGCAGACGGCGATTGCCCAGGCCGGTCAGCGGATCGATGAGAGATTGCACGCGCAGGAGCACGTTCTGACTGCAGAGGGTTTCCAGCAGGCGATGGATCTCCTCGGTCAGCACGGTGATGTCGTCCGCGTTCTCGAACAGTTCGGTGGGGGGCGTTCTGACGGGGCCCTGCTGCTGGTGTTTCACGTAGTCGACCAGCAGGTGTACCCGATGCAGGAAATAGCGCTGCAACAGGATGACCAGTACCACCAGAAGGGTCAGGAAGAGGGCGCCGAGGCTGCTCAGCAGGGCCAGCATGCTGGCGCTGAGGAAGGCGCCATCCGGGACCAGATAGGCGCGGGCGTGCCACCACAGCAACAGGCCCGAAACCACCAGCTGACAGATCAGGGCCGGTAGGATGTAGCGATGAAACAGCAGTCTGGTCGGTAAGAACCCCATGGCCCGTCCCTGTCCTGTGGCCGATATCATGCCGAACATGGGGCGTCCATCTCGACCGGGACACGCACGCACTATCGACTCACTCTACTCTATCGGCAGAACCGGGGCGGTCTTGAACGGCGTATGGGCGAGCGCAGGCACTTTTCGGGCATAGTCTAGCGATGATACCCCGTAGGCTCCTTGGTGGATAAGGCTCCGGTGCCTCCGTTCAGATCGAACTGCAGGCTGGCCAGGTGGCGGTAGAGGGCGTTGCTCTCGAGTAGCTCGGTGTGGGCACCCGCGCCTACCAGCCGGCCGTGATCGAAGACCAGCAGGCGATCGGCGGCCACTACCGTGGCCAGGCGGTGTGCCACGACCAGGCTGGTGCGGCCGACCATCAGCCGGTCCAGCGCTTCCTGTACCAGTCGCTCGCTTTCGGCATCCAGGGCGCTGGTCGCCTCGTCGAGCAGCAGTACGGCCGGGTCGCGCAACAGCGCTCGGGCGATCGCCAGACGCTGGCGCTGGCCTCCCGACAATTGCACGCCCCCCGGCCCCAGGTAGGTGTCGAAGCCGTTGGGCAGGGCCAGGATGAAGTCCAGGGCGTTCGCGTCGCGTGCCGCCTCCCGAACGGCCTCATCGCTGGCCTCGGGTGCCCCGTAGCGAATGTTGTCTGCGGCGGTGCCGGTGAACAGCACCGGCTCCTGGGCGACCATGCCGATCGCCCGGCGCAACTCGGCAGGATCGAGCTCGCGAAGATCCACGCCATCCAGCATCAGTCGGCCTTCCTGAGGGTCGTAGAAGCGCAGCAGCAACTGCAGCAGCGTACTCTTGCCCGCCCCCGAGGGGCCGACCAGGGCGATCCGTTCACCGGCATGGATATGCAGATCGATGGCTGCGAGCACTGGCGACTCCGGCCGGCTTGGATAGCTGAAACTCAGGTTCTCGATGACGATCTCGCCGCGAAGCGGGGAGTCCAGCGAGACGGGGGTCGCCGGTGCCCGGATCTGGGCCTTTGCATCGAGCAGTTCGAGCAGGCGTTCGGCGGCCCCGGCGGCGCGCTGAACATCTCCCGCGACTTCGGCCAGCGCCGCCACGGCGCCGGCGGCAAGCACCGCATAGAAGACGAAGGCCGAGAGTTCCCCGGCGCTCATGTCACCGGCGAGCACCGCGTGGCCACCCTGCCACAGCATGACGGCCACCGCGGCGAACACCGCCAGCATGGCGAGGCCGGTCAGCCAGGCACGCTGGCGCGTGCGGCTGATGGCGACGGCGAAGGCGGATTCCACATGCCGTGCATAGTCGCGGCGATCGGTTTCCTCGTGCCCGAACGCCTGCAGGGTGCGAATGCCTGCCAGGGCTTCCCCGGCATAGCGGCCCAGTTCGGCAACCCGGTCCTGGCTATGGCGCGACAATCGGCGGACTCGCCGGCCGAACCACAGGATCGGCAGCACCGTGGCGGGAATGCCCAGCAGCACCAGGGCACTCAGCCAGGGCTGGGTGATCAGCATCAGGATGACCGCCCCGATCAGCATCAGCAGGTTGCGCAGGGCCACCGACAGTGACGAGCCGAACAGGCTCTGCAGCACGCTGGTATCCGCGGTCAGGCGCGACTGGATCTCGCCGGCGCCATTGCGCTCGAAGAAATCGGGTTCCAGGGTCAGCAGATGATCGAACACGCGACCGCGCAGGTCGGCGGCCAATCGCTCGCCGATCCAGGTCACCAGGTAGTAGCGTGTCGCCGAGGCCACGGCCAGCAAGGCCACCACGGCGATCAGGCCGGCCAGGGCCTGGTTGAGGCTGGTGACATCGCCGTCCATGAAGCCACGGTCGATGACCAGGCGCAGCCCCTGGCCCATCAGCAGCACGCTCCCCGAGGCTACCAGCAGGGCGATGCCGGCGCCTGCCAGGCGCCAGCGATAGGGGCGTAGCAGTGACAGCAAGCGCAACAGGATGCGCGGGTTGGGGCGAGAAGTCATTGACGTTTTCCGACAGGCGGCGATAGGGGAGTCCTTCTATCGACCTTACCAGCGCTTGTGTCGGTGGTCATTCCAATGATATGCCGCAAGAACCTATCATCAGGAGATCGAGTTGAACGCTGCCGATTGCGACGCAGTCGCCAGGCGCAGCAATTATTCTCAGGAATGAGGCAATATCAACTTCATTCAGGCAAAGCCAGGAGGAACGATGGACAAGGACCTGTTCGCACGCCGGGTCAGCGTAATCACCGGCGACATCACCCGGCTCGAGGTGGACGCCATCGTCAACGCCGCCAACCATTCGCTGATGGGCGGCGGGGGCGTGGACGGCGCCATTCACCGCGCCGCCGGCCCCGAGCTCAAGCAGGCCTGCCAGCGTCTGCGCGACAGCGACTGGCCCGACGGCCTGCCGGACGGCGAGGTCGCACTGACCGACGGCTTCAAGCTGCCGGCGCGCTACGTGATCCACACCGTAGGCCCGGTCTACGCCAAGACCAAGGACAAGTCGCACCTGCTCGCCAACTGCTACCGCAACGCCCTGGCGCTTGCCGCCGAACATGACTGTCGCAGCATCGCCTTCCCGGCGATCTCCACCGGCGTCTATGGCTATCCCTTCGACGAGGCGGCGCGGGTGGTGCTCGACGTGCTGGCCGAAGCGTTGCCGCGCCACGAGCTGGACGTGATCCTGTGCTTCTTCGGCGAGAAGGATGCCGAGGCTTTCAAGGCGGTCATGCGAAAGGCCGAAGGAGAAACGCCATGACGATCCTGATACTGGGTTTGCTGCTGTTCTTCGTTCCTCATGGCGTCGCCATCGTCAGTGCCGACTGGCGCGACGCCCAGGTGCGCCGTTTCGGCGAACTGCCCTGGAAAGCCGGCTATGGATTGATCTCGTTGCTGGGACTGGTGTTGATCGTCTGGGGATACGGCATGGCGCGCCAGACACCGACCCTTCTATGGACCTCGCCGACGGGAATGCGGCATCTCACTGCTCTGCTCATGCTGCCGGTATTTCCGCTACTGGTGGCCGCCTACGTGCCGAGTCGCATCAAGCGCTGGACGCGTCATCCGATGCTCATCGCGGTAGTGCTCTGGGCGCTGGCGCACCTGCTGATCAACGGCACCCTGGCCGATCTTTTGCTGTTCGGCGCCTTCCTGGTGTGGGCAGTGCTCGATCTGCTGTCGTTTCGCCGACGCCATGCGCGGGCCGTGCCCAGCGTGCCGGTAAAGCGCGGCGGCGACGTCGTCGTGATCGTCGCGGGATTGGCGCTCTACGTCGCCTTCGTCTTCTGGCTGCATGTCTGGCTGATCGGTCGTACGGTGATGGGGTAGTTGCGGTGTAACGCCAAGCGACTCGGCCCCGAGTCGTTGATCAGGTATCGGCGCTGAAGTCTCAACGACCACTATCCCTGTCTTTCCCGATCGATGCGTATGATGCGCTTGCGATATTAGCGCTGCTTATGATCGCGTTTTGAAGAAGTCATTGGATTTCCTGACGCATACCGCGCAGTTTACCCCTATGCCCAGCCAGGCGAGTCTGCAAACCGCCTGGAAGGAAAACAATAGCATTAACGGGGGCTTGATCATGAGCATTGCAAATATCGATCACTTCATCGCTGGACGCTCTGCCGCCGGAGGTTCCGGGCGGACTCAGGACGTCTTCAATCCCGCCACCGGGACCATCACCGGTCGTGTCGCCCTGGCGGATGCCAAGGATGTGGACGCCGCTGTAGCGGCAGCCGCCGCGGCATTTCCGGCCTGGGCTGCCATGCCCGCCATCCGTCGGGCCCGCCTGATGAACAGGTTCCTGCAGTTGCTCAACCAGCACAAGGAAGAGCTGGCCCGGGCGATCACCCTCGAGCATGGCAAGGTGTTCAGCGATGCCTGTGGCGAGGTGGAGCGGGGCATCGATATCGTCGAGTTCGCCTGCGGCATGCCCCAGCTGCTCAAGGGCGACTACACCGACCAGGTGTCCACCGGCATCGACAACTGGACCATGCGCCAGCCACTCGGCGTGGTGGCGGGCATCACGCCCTTCAATTTCCCGGTCATGGTACCGATGTGGATGTTCCCGGTAGCGATTGCCGCGGGCAATACCTTCATCCTGAAACCCTCGCCGACCGATCCGACGCCATCGCTTTTGTATGCCGAGTTGATGAAGGAGGCGGGTTTTCCGGATGGCGTCTTCAATGTGGTGCAGGGCGACAAGGTCGCGGTGGATGCATTGCTGGAGCACGAGGACGTCAAGGCGATTTCGTTTGTCGGCTCGACCCCGATCGCCAACTACATCTATGAAACCGGCGCCCGAAACGGCAAGCGAGTGCAGGCGCTTGGCGGCGCCAAGAACCACATGCTGGTGATGCCGGACGCGGATCTCGACAAGGCGGTCGATGCGCTGATCGGTGCCGCTTACGGATCCGCAGGCGAGCGTTGCATGGCGATCTCGGTGGCGGTGCTGGTCGGCGATGTCGGCGATCGTCTCATCCCCATGCTCACTGACCGGGTGCGCCAGCTGAAGATTACCAATGGTCTCGAAGCCGATGCCGAAATGGGGCCGATCGTGTCCGCGGCGGCGCGGGACAAGATCACCGGCTACATCGCCAAGGGCATCGAGCAGGGCGCCGAGCTGGTGGTCGATGGTCGGGATCAGCAGGTGCCGGGGCATGAAGACGGGTTCTGGCTGGGGGGCACGCTCTTCGATCATGTCACCGCCGATATGGCGATCTATCGCGAGGAAATCTTCGGCCCCGTGCTTTCCTGCGTCCGGGCCAAGGATTTTGCCGAGGGCGTGAAACTCATCAATGATCATGAATATGGCAATGGCGTCAGCCTCTTCACCCGGGATGGCAACGCGGCACGCGAGTTCGGCCGCCAGGTTCAGGTCGGCATGGTGGGTATCAATGTGCCGATTCCCGTGCCGATGGCATGGCACGGTTTCGGTGGCTGGAAGAAGAGCCTGTTCGGCGACATGCATGCCTATGGCGAGGAGGGCGTGCGCTTTTACACCAAGCAGAAATCGATCATGCAGCGTTGGCCGGAAAGCATCACCAAGGGTGCTGAGTTCGCCATGCCTGTGTCCCGCTGATGGAGATCAATGTCATGCCACGCGATGCCTTCGATTACATCATTGTAGGGGCCGGTTCCGCCGGTTGCCTGCTGGCCAACCGGCTAAGCAAGGATTCCTCGAAACGAGTCCTGCTGCTTGAAGCTGGCCAGAAAGACAATTACCCCTGGATCCATATTCCGGTGGGGTATCTCTATTGCATCGGCAACCCGCGCACCGACTGGCTCTACCAGACCGAGCCGGAGGCGGGGCTCAATGGACGCTCACTGCGCTATCCGCGCGGCAAGACCCTGGGCGGCTGCTCCTCGATCAACGGCATGATCTACATGCGCGGCCAGGCGCGGGACTATGACCACTGGGCCGAATTGACCGGTGACGACGCCTGGAACTGGGAGAATTCGCTACCCGACTTCAAGGCTCACGAGGATCATTACCGCCTGGATAACGGCGCCACTCCCGAGGCCAGGAACGGCGATCGCTTCGCACAGTTGCATGGCAACGGCGGCGAGTGGCGCGTCGAAAAGCAGCGGCTGAGCTGGGAAATCCTCGAGGCCTTTGCCGAAGCCGCCGGTGAGGCGGGATTCGAGCGTACCGAGGACTTCAACACGGGCGACAATGCCGGTGTGGGGTATTTCGAGGTCAACCAGCGCTCGGGATGGCGTTGGAATACCTCGAAGGCGTTCTTGCGCCCTATTAGAGATAGGTCGAATTTGACCGTCTGGACCGGCGCCCAGGTCGAGCGCCTGGTGTTCGAGTCGACGGGAGAGGGCGGTACTCGCTGCGTGGGCGCCGTCGTGCGCCGGGGCGGCGATGCGGCCACCGTCCGTGCCAACAATGAAGTCGTTCTCTGCGCAGGGGCCATCGGCTCACCGCAGATCCTGCAGCTTTCCGGTGTCGGTCCGGCGGCGCTGCTCAAGGCCCAGGGCATCGAGGTCGTGCGTGATGCGCCAGGGGTGGGCGAGAACCTGCAGGATCATCTGCAGATCCGCGCCGTGTTCAAGGTACAGGGCGTAAAGACACTCAATGTGCTCACCAGCAGTCTGTTCGGCAAGGCCAAGATCGGCCTTGAATACATGCTGCGCCGATCCGGGCCGATGAGCATGTCACCGAGCCAGCTCGGCGCCTTTACCCGCTCGGATCTGAGTCACCCGCATGCCAATCTGGAATACCACGTACAGCCCCTCAGCCTGGATGCCTTCGGTGAAGGGCTACACAAGTTCCCCGCCTTCACCGCAAGCGTATGCAACCTCAATCCCACCAGCCGCGGTTCGGTCCATATTCGCTCGAATCGCTGTGACGATCCGCCGCTCATCGCGCCGAATTATCTGAGCACCGACGAGGATCGCCGGGAGGCGGCCGCCAGCCTGCGTCAGGTACGCGAGATCGTGGCGCAGCCCGCGCTTGCCAAATACCAGCCCGAGGAATGGCGGCCGGGTGTCCAGTACCAGACCGACGAGGAGCTAACCAAGCTGGCCGGTGATATCGCCAGCACCATCTTCCACCCTGTAGGCACGGTGAAGATGGGGCGTGACGATGATCCGTTCGCGGTGCTCGACACACGACTCAGGGTTCGGGGTATCGCAGGCCTGCGGGTGGTCGATGCCAGCATCATGCCGACGATCACCAGTGGCAACACCAATGCGCCTACGCTGATGATCGCGGAAAAGGCGGCGCGCTGGATCATCGCAGACGGACTACGCCATAGCGATGATTCGGCTAATGAAAACAACCGTGCCAACTCAGCCGCTGATTCCAGACGGGCTCAAGAGACGCAAGCACCCTAAACGGTCGTCCCCCTGGCCATTCTTCATACGCCTGCAATGGAGAGAACCATGCCCGGCAATCCTCACTCCGCGCTGCCGCTGATCGGCGTCAAGGTCATCGACTTCGGCCAGTACATGGCAGGGCCCGCCGTGGCGATGATTCTCGCCGATCTGGGCGCCACGGTGGTGCATGTCGATCCTCCCGGGGGGCCATTGTGGACGACCCCGGCCAATGCCACGCTGAACCGCAACAAGTTGATCGTGCAGATCGATCTCAAGACCGCCGAAGGCCTCGAGCAGGCCAGAGACTTGATCGAGGAAGCCGATATCGTGATCGAGAGCTTTCGCCCCGGGGTGATGGCGCGACTCGGCCTCGACTTCCAGCAATTGCGAGAGGCACGACCGGAGCTGATTACCCTGTCGATCCCGGGGTTTGCCTCCAATGACGAGCTGCGCCGGGATTGGCGAGCGTTCGAGAGCGTGATCGCGGCCAATTCGGGCGTCTTTACCGACATGGGTCTCAACCGGGTGCTGATGGGCGTCAACCCCTCCTTCTCGCCGCTGCCCCTGGCATCCGCCTACGGCACCATGCTGGCGGCCTCTGCTGTGGTGCTTGCCTTGCAGGCGCGGGAGCGCACCGGCCTCGGCGATCAGGTCGAGGTGCCGCTGGTCGCGGCTGTCATGGAGGGGCTTAGCTACAACTCGATCAAGATCGAGGACTACCCGGAACGTTACAAGACCCAGCGGGAGCAGGAGATCGAACGTCGGCGGATCGAAGGCTTGCCGATGAACTTGAGCTATGACGAGCTGCAGGAGTTGCTCGATCCGTTCTACCGCAGCTACAAGTGCAAGGATGGGCGCCAGTTCTATGTCGTCTGTCCGAGTCACAAGTCCCACGCCAAACGCTGTCTCAAGACCCTGGGCATCTACGACGAACTGGTCGAGGAGGGGCTCCGCGAGGAGGAGGACACCTATCGACCGGTCAGCGAATGGGCATCCGACGTATCGCTCGGCGTCTATCCGCTGCCGAAGTTCTGGGCCGACAAGATCGCCGCGCGCATGAAGGAGGTGTTCATCACCCGCACTGCCAAGGAGTGGGAGCGCATCTTCGGTCGCGGCAAGTTCCCCGGCGCCCCCCAGCGCTGGCTGCAGGAATGGATCCATGACGATCATGCCGAGACGGCGGGGCTGATGATCGAGGTCGAGGATCCCGAGTTCGGCACCATGACGCAACCGGGGCCGATGGTTTGGCTCGAGGAGAGTGGCGAGGAGATGCTGGAACCGCAGCCACGCCGCTGGGTGAGCTTCGAAACGGCGTTGAGGCGTCTCACGGCCATCGAGACCAAGCTGCCGCGGGTGCGTGCCAAGAATGCCCGGGATGGTTGGCTTCAGGGCGTGCGCATTCTCGATCTGTGCAATGTGATCGCCGGCCCGCATTCGGTGGCTTATCTCGCCCGTTTCGGTGCGGAGGTCATCAAGCTCGATCCGTCCAAGCCGTTCTATGACTGCTGGAACACGGTGATCTTCGGCATGTCGCATATGCGTGGCAAGCGCTCGGTGCTGACCGATATCAGTGCCCCCGAAGGCCGCGAGATCTTTGTGAAACTGGTCAAGTCCGCCGATGTGATCGTCTGGAACGCCACCGACAGGCAGGTTAGGGCGATGGGCTTGGATGCCCAGGGATTGCGGGCGCTCAACCCCGAGGCGATATTCTGCCAGCTGGATTGCTTCGGTGGCGTTCGCCCCGGGCCGCGCACCAACTATCTGGGCTACGATGATCTGGTGCAGGCCACCACCGGCATCATGCTGCGCTTCGGGGGGGAGATGGACACGCCGGAGGAACATGCCCATGTGGGCACGATCGATGTGATGTGCGGCTTTGGCGGTTCACTGGGCATCGCCGCGGCGCTTTACCAGAAGCTCAAGACCGGACGGGTTGGGCGGCCGCGCACCTCCCTGGCCGCACTCAGCGGCCTCGCGCAAATGCCATTCTGCTATGACTACGAACGGCGTGGGCTGTTCGACGAACCGGCGGGACGGGAGTGCAACGGCTTCGATGATCTGGCCCGTTTCTACTACACCTCCTCTGGCAGCTATGTCCTGCTGAGTGCCTATGAGTCGGATGTCGAGCGCATCGACAAGGTCGCGGGATTGGAAGGGTTCGCGGAAGTCGTCAAGGAAGGCAGGGCGGCCTTTCTGGCCAATGCCTTCATCGGCGCGGAGGCCGGGGATTGGGTCAACCGGCTCCAGAAGTGCGGTGTCGCGGCGGCGGTGTGCGAGAACCTGGACACCATTCGTGCCTACCACAGTCGACCCGCCGACGGCACGCCGGGAACCGATCGCGGCAGCTACTCCTTCTCGGTCTATGAGGATCATCCGAGTGGCCACGTGGTCACCCAGCTCGACCCCTATGCGATTCGCCCCGTGCGCGGGAAGATCTACGCCCTCGAACCGGCGCAGCAGTATGGCGCCTCGACCCGGGAAGTGCTGTGCGAACTGGGCTACGACGAGGCCGCGATCGATGCCATGATCGAGTCTGGCGCCGTCAGTGAACGCTGGAGCCGGGAGTATCTGCCGAGCTGAGAGACGCAACCATGGACTATGCCGGTCTACGAGCCTTCGTGACCGTCGCCCGGGAGGGTAACCTGACCCGGGCGGCGGAGCGCTTGTGCCTGACCCAGCCAGCCTTGAGCCTGCAGATCAAGAAACTGCAATCGACGTTGGACCTGGTGCTGTTCGAGCGTACTCCACGCGGCATGCGGCTGACCGATGCGGGGCGCAAGCTGCTGCCGGCGGCCGAGCGTGCGCTGGCGGCGGCAGCCGAATTCGATGCGGCGGCGACCGGCATGAAGGGCCCGCTGCTGGGCAGTCTGAGGATCGGCACGATCCTCGATCCGGAATTCCTGCGTCTGGGGGCCTTCCTAGGGCTGCTTGCCAAGCGTTATCCGGGGCTTGCCTTCGAGTTGTGCCATGGCATGTCGGGGGCCGTGCTGCGCGAAGTAGAACTGGGCAATCTGGACGTGGCCTATACCTTGGGGTTCCCGGGATTTCCCGATTTTCATGATCGCTTCCAGGTAGTGGCGCTGGCACGTTTCCGCTATCGGGTCATCGCGCCCCCTGGCTGGGCGAGTCAGGTCAGTGGTAAGGGATGGCACGAGCTGGCGGCACTGCCCTGGATTGCCACTCCACCGGAATCGATTCATTCGCGCCTGCTCGCGCGCATTTTCAGCGCCGAAGGGGTCGAACAGAACGTCGTGGCGCGTGTCGATCTTGAGCCGTCGATGCTCGATCTGGTCAAGTCCGGGGTTGCCCTCGCGCTGGCGCGGGACAGCCTGGCGTTGCGCGCCGCCCATGCCGACGGGGTGACCATCGCCGACAGCGTGGCGGTCGACGCCGAACTGGGATTCGTATGCCGTCGGGATCGTGCATTGGAGCCTGCTGTCACGGCGGCGATGGCTGCCGTTCGAGAGGCCTGGGGGGATTGGATGTCAGGGGGAGGCTGAACTCGCCCGCTGGCACTTGAGCCGCTGCACTTGCATTTGTCTCCGCCACTCTGCCGAGCGGGCAGTGCTCGATCTGCTGTCGTTTCGCCGACGCCATGCGCGGGCCGTGCCCAGCGTGCCGGTAAAGCGCGGCGGCGACGTCATCGTGATCGTCGCGGGATTGGCGCTCTACGTCGCTTTCGTCTTCTGGCTGCATGTCTGGCTGATCGGTCGTACGGTGATGGGGTAAGGGCCATGAAGCAGCGGGGTGGCTATGTATTGCGTCGTCTTATGATGGCAGGCAGATTGGCGGCGAGAAATATCCATAGTATGAATTGAAATATTGAAATAGTTTGTGCCAGGTCGTGGGGTGAAAGCGACAAACCACTTTGACAAAGAGGACGACAAAGTAAAGGCTGATTATTGTTATTCGGATTGTCGGTCTCATCGAAGGGATTGCAGGTACTGCCTAGAATTCTGGCGCGCGTAGTTTCATATTTCGCCCCTCCATAGAATGGGATCGCATAAGACACTGCGAGTCCCAGGGCTTTCCAATTGTTCCATCGCTCCTCTTGTAAATAAGTATTGACTAATTCTTGACGATCAGCACCAATTTCTTCAATGTTGCGGTGATCGGAAAGAAATAAGAAAGAAAAAAAGGTCATAAGAGCCAGCCAAAAGAACATCAATAGTGGCTGTGTCCGATTCAAGGAAAAAGCCTTGTCGAGACAAAATATAAGTTTTCTCCAGGTGAGGTTTCTTGAACCATCCGTACTTAGTTGCTTGGCCATTTTTCGATAGACCTTGTTGGCCAGCTGAATCTCCCCAATGACCGACAAACGGCTTTCTATATCCACGTAGTTTCTGGCATCGAAATAACTTTTTCTTCCAGGCAAATGGGTTCCGTGGAGCAGTGTCAGACATTCCTCCGGTTTGATTCCCCAATTATTGACCTGAATGGCTTGCAGGTTGAGCGGTACTGGAAAAGGAGGGGCAAGGTTTTTGATGACCAGATTGTTGATTCGTGCGCCAGAGAGATCGATACACGCGTCGGGATGATCGTGGTCTAAAATGCTATGGCCATCGATGACCAATTTCGGGGCCACCAAGCCCTGCAAGACTATCGATTTTTTGACTTCAAGCTTAGGTTCCTCAAGTTCCTGTTCGTCGCCCTGAGACTGTTCGTTACCGGAGGCCAGCCACACGGCACCGGATACCCTCATGTTACTTGCCATAAAACTTCCCGAAATGACTTGTAGACCCCGAGCATCCAGTTCGCCTTCGATATTGGCCTCGTGGATGGTAATATTCCCTATAAGTCTTGTTTTTATATCGTCGGCATTCTCCGTCAAAATCACTAGGTTGTTCTTTATTGTCGCGTTGTCGAGCATTATTGCATTGTCAATTTCCCGAACATTTGAGTTGCATATCTTGGACAGGTTTAGACCTCCCTCGGCGTATAGAGTCCTGAAGTCGATGGAGTCAACATGAGAGATTATGTCTCGCATTTTACTTTCTATACTCTCATTTAATGCATTGTAACTCCAACCCTCGTTGTTTAGGTTTTCTTGTATTTGCTCTCGCAAAAAAATCTTTCGCCGACTACCCCAGAATCTTACCCTGCCGTTCACGACGAGGTTATTAGTTGTTATGCTATCATCGATAGATATTCCCACCATGGATAACGTGCCTAAACAACAATCGAGGAGTACGACATCTTTTTGTACCCAGGTTGGCACGAGTTCCAGTCGATCCTGGATCCGCTCTTCTGGCTCTTGCGATACAGAGTTATCATGAAAATACTGTGTTTTTCGCCAGGTGACGTTGGCAATTAGTCGCTGGCAGCTACCGCTGACCAGACGCAGCTCTCCTTTGATGCGCGCGCCGCACAGGTCGATATCGCCTTTCGTTCGGGTCCCGTCGAGTATCAGATTTCCCTGAATCAACGTCCTGGCACTATTTCTGAAACCGATATCGAGATGGCAGGAATGCTCTATCTCTGATTCGCAAAGATTCAGGTCGCCGGAGACTCGAATGCCACGCCCATTGATGTATTCGCAATGTAAGTAGGCCATCTCCAAATCACCTTCGATTTGAGTACGCCACCCCAAATGCGGTAGATCGGTACTGGAAATACAATCGAATTCGACGGCACTCTCGATTTGTGCCGACATAAGATGGAGATCGCCTTTCACGAAAACGCCATTCATCTGCAAAACTTCAGCCTTGACGCCGGATAGCAGACAATCGCCCTGCAAACGCGTACGTTGGTTTTCCTGAGGTGACCCGCCTCCACCATCGGCAACCTGACTCGAGAGATCCATTGGGCCCGACACTCGGGTATGCCGGAAATCCACCACTGCCTTGCTGTGCCCGGCGTCCTGATCGTAGGGCTCGGGTCGAGGAAATACGCGAAGCCCGCGTGCGCTGAAGATATTGCCTATTTGCATCCACTGGGCACGAATGCGTCCATGTACCCGTAACCGATCGGCGAAAAAGCTGTTATGGATTTTTAGTCCGTGCAGTGCCAAGGCGGGTTTCAATCTTTTCGGTGTGTCGACGTTAGTACCGCCATCGATGAAGCAGTCATTGAGTGTCAGGGAGCCCTTGATGGTAGCATCCTTTGCGGAAAAGCCTTGGTAAAAGTGGCAGGAACGGAACATTATCGAGCCGGTAATGATGCAGTTGTCCAGCACGACATCACCAGCGAACTTGACATCAATCAGAGTCAAGGAGAGATCGAGGCGATGAACGAAGCGAATGGCCTCCTTGCTCGTGATATACAAGTTGGATAACTCGACATGACAGTTATTTTGATCATCGAAGACCTTTCCTTCTCCTTCTTTTGCGCTTTTCCCGATGAGTCGGAAAAGATGTTCGGCGCTGATTCGCTCACGTTTTTTCTTCTGGCAAAGCAATTGAATGCCGTTCGAAAGCTGACGTATTTCGTGTCTTGGGAACAGCAGTCTTGGCCGGTAGCTTAGTGCGTTTATGCGGTCGATGGAATTTGTATTCTGAGTGCCTTTGCCATTATCTGAACTTTTTTTGTCAATCTCTTGGCAATAGACGCTTGTGGCATTTACTATTATGTGTTTTGTTTTATTGGCGGTAGTACAATCCCTGTTTTCTTCAAGTCTTTCATTTATTTTCTGTTTTTCGATGTCCAGTATATTGCTGATAGTCTTGGGTTCATCAGAAGTTTTGGAATCATCGTGGTTGAGTAACTTTTCAAGTAATGTATATTGTTGATCTGAAAATTCATCGCAATTTTCCAGACAGAAGTTTTCGGGTTTTTCATCAATTATCTGCCATGAAAAAAGATAGAGTTCGGAGTCGTTACCTTCGGCGTCACCTGTGTCGGTGTCAATGTTCTTCACAACAAGGTGAGGAACCATGGGCGCAGAATTACCCGGCTTGGTGGCTTTAAGCAGGCTGCGAAGGCAAAAAATATCGTCAGCCTTGTCATCGTCAATGTTTTCATCTTCAATAAATTCATTAAGATGCTCCGATGGCGGCCACCGCATGATGGTTTTGCAAGGTGTACCGTCATTTCTTATTGTATAAATTACGAAGATGTCTTGATAATCGGTGCAATCCTTCAGTGTGCTGGCAAGACTTCGCGAGAGCTTGATGCCCTGTGCGTCAAACGTTATTGGTATTCTGAATAATAATGTTGTTTTACTTTTTTCGCTGACTCTAGACATCTCCCTATAAAACGTATTGCCTAACTGGTAGCGTATTCCTCTTCCATGATCGTCGCAAACATTGGTCAACTGACCCCCAAGAAAATGTCTTACCTCGTTGGCGGCGTTTAGAATAGTCGTGTCTTTGCATTGCTCTAAGGGGTCGAGATGGTGCCAGTACATGACAGCTTTTCTCTTGTTGTTGATTATTGAGAAGCGCTGAGCCGAGCATCAAGCGCGATGTTCGGTTCGGTTGTCAAACTACGTCAAGCGTAGACCCGCCTGGCGGGTCTAGCGAGAGGTTGGTTGAAAGGGGATGAAGATGAAGTGGGGAGGGAGAGAGCGGTAGTCGCAGGAGCATCAAGCAGCGTTCAACGCCACGCCGACCTTGGAACGATTGGGCCGACCGATTGCCTGGGTGATCCAGTTTCCGGTCGCTGCAAGCGCATTCAAGTCGATGCCGGTCTCGATGCCCAGGCCGTCGAGCAGGTAGATCACGTCTTCGCTGGCCACGTTGCCGGCAGCACCCTTGGCGTAGGGGCAGCCGCCGAGGCCGGCGACGGAGCTGTCGATGACCGCGATGCCTTCCTCCAGCACGGCGTAGAGGTTGGCGATGGCCTGGCCGTAGGTGTCGTGGAAATGGGCTGCCAGCTTGTCCATGGGGATTTCCCTGGCCACCGCCTCGAGCATGCGCTTGGCCTTGAGCGGGGTGCCGGTGCCGATGGTGTCGCCCAGGGAGACCTCGTAGCAGCCCATCTCGAACAGCGCCCTGGACACCTCGGCGACCTTGGCCGGCGCGATCTCGCCTTCGTAGGGGCAGCCGAGCACGCAGGAAACGTAGCCGCGCACGCGTACCCCGGCCTTGCCGGCGCGTTCCAGCACCGGGGCGAAACGTTCCAGCGACTCGGCCACGGAGCAGTTGATGTTCTTCCGGGAGAAGGTTTCGCTGGCCGCGCCGAATACGGCGACTTCCTCGATACCGCACTCCAGCGCCGCCTCCAGCCCCCTGAGGTTGGGGGTCAGCGCAGAGTAGGTGACGCCACTACGGCGTGACAGGCCGGTCATGACCTCGCGATGGTCGGCCATCTGCGGTACCCACTTCGGCGAGACGAAACTGGCCGCCTCGATATGGCGAATGCCGGCGCCGCCGAGCCGGTCGATCAGTTCGAGCTTGGTGCTGGTGGCGATCGGGTCGGGCTCGTTCTGCAGGCCGTCCCGGGGGCCGACCTCGACCAGGCGCACGGATGAAGGAAAGGACATCAGTTTCTCCTGTCGGTGTGCTCTGCAAATATCATCGCTCGCTGAAGCGAGCTCCTACAAGAGCAGTGCCTGCGGTTTGGTAGGAGCCCGGTTTACCGGGCGATGGCTGGGTTGCTATCGCTCGCTGATGCGAGCTCCTACAAGAGCAGTGCCTGCGGTTTGGCAGGAGCCCGGTTTACCGGGCGATGGCCAGGTTGCTATCTCTCCTTGATGCGAGCTCCCACAAGAGCAGTGCCTGCGGTTTGGTAGGAGCCCGGTTTACCGGGCGATGACTGGGTTGCTATCGCTCGCTGATGCGAGCTCCTACAAGAGCAGTGCCTGCGGTTTGATAGGAGCCCGGTTTACCGGGCGATGGCCGGGTGTTCGAGTCACTCCGCCGCGGTGAACGTCAGCAACACATCCCCCTGACCGACGGTATCGCCGGCGGCAAAATGAAACGCCTCGACGGCCCCATCCGCCGGGGCGTTCAGGGTATGTTCCATCTTCATCGCTTCCATGACCATCAGTGGCGTGCCTTTCTCCACTGGCTGCCCCGGTTCGATCAGCAGTGCCACCACGGTGCCGTGCATCGGCGCGGTGAGGGTGGCATCGACCTCGTGATGGCCGTGATCGACGGCATCCAGGCGGCGCCAGAACAGGCGTATTTCCCGCTCGGCATCGCCCAGTACCAGCACCTCGCCATGCTCGGCCCGGTCGCGGCGGGCCAGCCAGCGGCGGCGATGGCCATCCAGGGTGATGGCCACGCCATCGCCTTCCACCGGCTGTAGATGGCCTTCCAGGGTGCGGCCGTTCAGGTGCAACCGCCAGGGACTGGCACCCTGGCGCTCGGCCAGCACGGTGACGATGGCCGGGCTGTCGGACTCGTCGTCGGCATGGGTGGAGTCCGTCAGGGCGATGCGCACCCGATCCGGGGCGTTTAGTCGCCAGCCGTCACGGCGCTCCCAGGGCGTGCCGGCGCGAGATTCGCGTCGCAACAGATCGAGGGCGACCAGGGCGGCACTAGCATAGGCCTCGTCGTCGAGTACCGCGGTGGCGAACAGTTCCTCGCCGTGGTGCTCGATGAAGCGCGTCGTCAACTCGGCCTTCTTGAAGGCGGGATGACTGGCCAGGCGCTGCAGGAAGGCACGGTTGGTCGTGACGCCGGAGACGTCCAGCGCCGCCAGGGCGCGATTGAGCGTGGCCAGTGCCTGGTCGCGATCGTGGCCATGCACGATCAGCTTGGCCAGCATCGGGTCGTAGTGCATCGAGACCTCGTCGCCGGCCTCGACCCCGCTGTCCAGGCGCACGCTTGCCGCGGACAGGCCGGCACCGGCGAGATCCAGGCCGAAACGCTCCAGGTGGCCGGTGGCGGGCAGGAAGTCCTGCTCCGGGTCCTCGGCGTAGAGTCGTGCTTCGAAGGCATGACCACCGATGGCCAGTTCATCCTGGTTCCTGGGCAGCGGCAGGCCGGCGGCCACGCGCAGCTGCCATTCGACCAGGTCCTCGCCGGTGATCATCTCGGTGACCGGGTGCTCCACCTGCAGACGGGTGTTCATCTCCATGAAGTAGAAACTACCGTCCACGTTCAGCAAGAATTCGACGGTGCCGGCGCCGACATAGCCGATCTCCCGGGCGGCGCGCACCGCGGCCTCGCCCATCTCGCGGCGCAGCTCCTCGTTCATGCCCGGTGCCGGCGCCTCCTCGAGCACCTTCTGGTGGCGGCGCTGCACCGAGCAGTCGCGTTCGAACAGATAGACACCGCGACCATGGCTGTCGCAGAACACCTGGACCTCGACATGGCGCGGCTGGGTCAGGTACTTCTCGATCAGCATGCGCTGGTCGTTGAAGGCGGCCTGGGACTCGCGCCGGCAACCCTCGAGGGCGGCCTGGAACGCTTCGCCATGCTCGACCACCCGCATGCCCTTGCCGCCGCCGCCGGCACTGGCCTTGAGAAGTACCGGATAGCCGATGCGGTCGGCCTCGGCCTTGAGCACGGCATCGTCCTGATCGTCGCCGTGGTAACCGGGCACCAGGGGCACCCCGGCCGCCTCCATGCGTGCCTTGGCAGCGGACTTGTCGCCCATGGCGGCGATGGCGCTGGCCGGGGGGCCGACGAAGGCGATGCCGGCCTCGTCGCAGGCCGCCACGAAGGCCGCGTTCTCGGAGAGAAAACCGTAGCCGGGATGGATCGCCGAGGCTCCGGTGCGCCTGGCCGCCGCGATGACCGCCTCGACGTTCAGGTAGCTCTCCCGGGCGGCGGCCGGGCCGATGCGGATGGCTTCATCCGCTTCCCGGACGTGATAGGCCAGGGCGTCGGCATCGGAATAGACCGCCACGCTCTTCAGGCCCAGTCGACGGGCGGTGCGAATCACCCGGCAGGCGATCTCGCCACGATTGGCGATCAGCACCGTGGTCAGCGGTATCGGCGCATTGGCGAGGCTCATGAACGCGGCTCCCTGTTGTGATCGTTGCTTGGCTTGTCGCTCCGATGGTCGGTCGGTTTCCAGCGGGGCGAGCGCTTGTCGAAGAACGCCGCCAGGCCTTCCTGCCCCTCGCGGCTGACGCGCAATTTGCTGATGACCTGGCAGCAGTGTTCCCGGGTGGCATCGGCGTCGCGTTGGCGGGCGACCTCGGCGAGCAATGCCTTGGTGGCACGGCTGGCCTGGGGCGAGGTGGCCAGCAGGGTATCGATGAAGGTATCGATTCGCGGGTCGAGAGCGTCCTTGGCCGTCACCTCGTGCACGAGTCCCAGCATCTGGGCGGTGCTGACGTCCATGACCTCGGCCGTGAGCGCATAGCGGCGCGCCTGCCGTTCACCGATGGCGCGCTGCACGTAGGGGCTGATCACCGCCGGCGAGAGACCGATTCGCACCTCGGAGAGGCAGAAGCGCGCGGCTTCGCTGGCGACGACGATATCGCAGCAGGCCGCGAGCCCCACCGCGCCGCCATAGGCGGCACCTTGCACGCGACACAGCGTGGGGCAGGGCAGGGTATCGAGGCGGTGCATCAGGCGCGACAGCTCCCGGGAGTCGGCGAGATTGTCCTCGACGCTGTAGTCCACCATGCGCTTCATCCAGTTCAGATCCGCCCCGGCGGAGAAGTGCTTGCCCTCGGAGCCAAGCACCAGCACCCGCACCTCGTCGCGCTCGACGGCCTCGAACAGCCGGTCGAGATACCCGTTGAGTTCGTGGATCAGGGCATCGTCGAAGGCGTTGTGCACCTCGGGACGATCCAGGGTCAGCCAGGCGACGCCGCGATCGTCGATGTGCAGTGTCGAATAAGTCTCTTTGGTCATTTCGATATCCTGCTGGCTTCGAGCTTCCAGTGCGAAGCGTTGTCCCATCATCGCCCGATGAATCGGGCTCCCACCACCCCTCGGGTCTGGGCTTTTGTGGGAGCTCGCTTCAGCGAGCGAGGGGATGACATGGTTAGCCATCGCCCGGTGAACCGGGCTCCTGCCGGCACCCGGGGGCCGGGCTTTTGTGGGAGTTCGTTGATACCCACAAACAGTGCCTTACATCCGAAACACACCGAAGCGCGTCTCTTCGATCTCCGCATTCATCGCCGCAGACAACGCCAGCCCCAGCACGTCCCGGGTCTGGACGGGATCGATCACGCCGTCGTCCCACAGTCGCGCGCTGGCGTAGTACGGATGGCCCTGATGTTCGTACTGCTCATGGATCGGGGCCTTGAACGCGGCTTCGTCGTCGTCGCTCCATTCTTCTCCATGGCGCTCGAGCTGCTCGCGCTTGACCTGGGCCAGCACGTTGGCGGCCTGTTCGCCCCCCATCACCGAGATGCGCGCATTGGGCCACATGAACAGCAGGTTGGGCTCGTAGGCGCGACCGCACATGCCGTAGTTGCCGGCCCCGAAGCTGCCGCCGATCAGCACCGTGAACTTGGGCACCTTGGCGCAGGCCACGGCGGTGACCAGCTTGGCGCCATGCTTGGCGATGCCTTCCTGCTCGTACTTCGACCCGACCATGAAGCCGGTGATGTTCTGCAGGAAGACCAGCGGGATCTTGCGCTGGGCACAGAGTTCGATGAAGTGCGCGCCTTTCTGGGCCGACTCCGAGAACAGCACGCCGTTGTTGGCGACGATGCCCACCGGGTGGCCATGCAGATGAGCAAAGCCGGTAACCAGGGTATCGCCGTAGTAGCGCTTGAATTCGTCGAAGTCGGAATCGTCGACCAGCCGGGCGATGACTTCGCGCACGTCGTAGGGCTTGCGCAGGTCGGTGCCTACGATGCCGTAGAGTTCCTCCGGGTCGAGGCGCGGCGGTCTGGACTCCTTCATCGCAAGCCGGCCGCGTTTCTGCCAGTTCAGGCGCGACACGGCACGGCGTGCCAGTTGCAGGGCATGGGCGTCGTTATCGGCGTAGTGGTCGGCGACGCCGCTGATCTTGCAGTGCACATCGGCACCGCCCAGGTCCTCGGCACTGATCGTCTCACCGGTGGCGGCCTTCACCAGCGGGGGGCCGCCGAGGAAGATGGTGCCCTGTTCCCGCACGATGATCGACTCGTCGGCCATGGCCGGCACGTAGGCGCCGCCGGCGGTGCACGAACCCATCACCACGGCGATCTGGGGGATGCCCTCGGCAGAAAGCGTGGCCTGGTTGTAGAAGATGCGTCCGAAATGATCGCGGTCGGGAAAGACCTCGTCCTGACGGGGGAGGAAGGCGCCGCCGGAATCCACCAGGTAGATGCATGGCAGGCGATGCTTGCGGGCGATCTCCTGGGCTCGCAGGTGCTTCTTCACCGTCAGCGGATAATAGGTGCCGCCCTTGACCGTAGCATCGTTGGCGACGATCACGCACTCCACCCCCGAGACGCGCCCGATGCCGGTCACCACCCCGGCGGCGGGTACCGACGACTCGTAGACCTCATGCGCGGCGAGGGCACCAATCTCTAGGAAGGGCGCGCCCTCGTCGAGCAGGTGGTCGATGCGATCGCGGACGAACAGCTTGCCTCGGGATTCATGGCGCTCGCGGGCCTTCTCGCCACCACCTCGGCAAATCGAAGCGATCAGCGACTGCAGCTTGTCGACCTCGCCGCGCAGGGCGGCATCGTTGGCCTGGAACGCCTCGGTGCGCGGGTTGACTTGGGTGTGCAGGATACTCATGGCACTTCCTTGAATTCGGCTTTCGGCATTGTGTCGGCGGCTGTTGGGGCTCGGTTTACCGAGCGATAGATGGTTTAGTTGGCCACCATCGCCCGATGAATCGGGCTCCTACCAACACCCGGGTC
>NZ_FQUJ01000016.1:0-17165 GCF_900128925.1 Modicisalibacter ilicicola DSM 19980 | reverse complement strand
CCCGATCAGGCTGACTCGTTGAACAATTCGCGACCAATCAACATCCGCCGAATCTCGCTGGTCCCGGCACCGATCTCGTAGAGCTTGGCATCGCGCAGCAGTCGGCCGGTGGGGTATTCGTTGATGTAACCGTTGCCCCCGAGCAGCTGGATGGCATCGAGTGCCACCTGGGTGGCCTTCTCGGCGCAGTAGAGGATGACCCCCGCGGCGTCCTTGCGGGTGGTCTGGCCACGGTCACAGGCTGCCGCCACCGCATACAGATAGGCGCGACAGGCGTTGAGAGTGGTGTACATGTCCGCCACCTTGCCCTGGACCAGCTGGAATTCGCCGATGGCGTGCTCGAACTGCTTGCGTTCGTGGATGTAGGGCAGCACCACGTCCATTGCCGCCTGCATGATGCCGATGGGCCCGGCGGCGAGCACGGTACGCTCGTAGTCCAGACCGCTCATCAGCACCCGAGCGCCGCGGTTCACCTCGCCCAGCACGTTCTCGGCGGGCACCTCGCAATCCTCGAATACCAGCTCGCAGGTGTTGGAGCCGCGCATGCCGAGCTTGTCGAGTTTCTGTGCCGTGGAGAAGCCCGGGAAGTCGCGTTCGATGATGAAGGCGGTGATCCCCTTGGAGCCCGCCTCGGGATCGGTCTTGGCGTAGACCACCAGCACGTGGGCGTCCGGCCCGTTGGTGATCCACATCTTGTTGCCGTTGAGCACGTACCTGTCGCCTTTCTTCTCGGCGCGCAGCTTCATCGACACCACGTCGGAGCCGGCCCCCGGCTCGGACATCGCCAGCGCCCCCACGTGCTCGCCGCTGATCAGCCCGGGCAGGTACCTGGCCTTCTGTTCCGCATTGCCGTTGATCTTCAGCTGGTTGACGCAGAGGTTCGAGTGGGCACCGTAGGAGAGCCCCACCGACGCACTCGCCCGGGAAATCTCCTCCATGGCGATGCAGTGGGCGAGATAGCCCATGCCGCTGCCGCCGTCCTCCTCGGGCACGGTGATGCCGAGCAGGCCCATGTCGCCGAACTTCTGCCACAGGTCGTTCGGGAAGACATTGTCGGCGTCGATGTCCGCCGCCCGCGGGGCGATCTCGTCCCGGGAGAAGGCGTTGACCTGGTCGCGCAGCATCCCGAGGGTTTCATCGAGACCGAAGTCGAGAGGGGTATAGGGGGAGTACATGGTGGTGTGGCTCCTGGTTATCGATTCTGGCCTGTCGGCACAACGCTCAAGGGAATAATGGCAGAATAATCACAGTTGACGTTAACGTAAAGTAGAGCTTTGGTCGCAAGATGACAAGAAGCCCCCGACCGCGGAGCGTTCGAGGGCTGCAAGGTATGTTTTTACAAGAGGTTCATATGCTGTCGCGCATGGGGTGCTCGTGCCTGGGGAGAATCAGGTTCAGCACGATGGCGGTGATGGCACCCGGGATCAGGCCGGATTCGATGATCGCCTGCATGTTCTCGGAGAGGTCGGCATACAGGCCTTCCTGGGCCGGCAGGCCGATGGCCACCGACAGGGAGACGCCGATCAGCACCATGTTGCGCTTGTTGAAGTCCACCTGGCTGAGCATCTTGATGCCGGCGCTGGCGATCATGCCGAACATGATCAGTACCGCGCCGCCGAGCACCGCATTGGGGATGCTCGAGATGATCGCGCCCAGCTTGGGCAGCAGGCCGGCCAGCACCAGGAAGACGCCGCCGATCGCCACCACGTAGCGGCTGACCACCCCGGTCAGTGCCACCATGCCCACGTTCTGGCTGAAGCTGATCTGCGGAAAGGCATTGAAGAGGGCCGCGAAGACACTGGCGATGCCGTCGGCCATCACGCCGCCGGAGAGTTCCTTGTGGGTCGGTTCGCGATTCAGGCCGCCGGCGGTCGTGCCGACGATGTCACCGATCGACTCGGCGCAGGTGACCAGGGCCAGCAGCACTACCGGAACGATCGCCGCCAGGTGGAACTCCAGGCCGATGGCGAAGGGCGAGGGCAGCGAGACCCAGTCGGCACTGCCGATCTTGCCGAACTCGACGAAGCCGAAGGCGATGGCGACCCCGTAGCCCACCAGCAGGCCGGCCAGGGGCGCGGCTTCCGACCAGATCCCCCGGCCGTACTGATGCAGGCCCAGGGTGACGGCGAGGACCAGCGCGGCCAGGGCAAGATGGTGCGGCGCGCCGAAATCCGGTGCGCCGAAGCCGCCGCCGGCATAGGCGAAACCCACGGGCATCAGCAGCACCCCGAGCATGATGACGAAGGTGCCGGTGACCACCGGCGGAAACAGGAAGCGGAACCAGGGCAGGAATAGCCCCACCAGGGCCATGGCGATGCCGCCGCATAGCGCCGCCCCCAGCACGGCCGGCAACCCCATGCTGGTGGCGATGGGGATAAGCACCGGCACGAAACCGAAGCTGGTCCCCATGACGATGGGCAGGCGCGCGCCGATCGGGCCCAGGCCCAGGGATTGCAGCAGCGTGGCCACGCCGGCGACGAACATGGCGGCCTGAATCATGAAGGCGGTCTGGGCCTCGGAAAGATCCGCTGCCCCGGCGATGATGATCGGCACGGTGACATTGCCCACGAACATCGCCAGCACATGCTGGATACCCAGGGGCACGGCCCGGCCCAGGGGCGGCATGGCGTTGACGTCGCGGGTGCTGCGTAGCGTTCGTGGGCTCTCTTGAGCCTGTTCTGTCGAGGTGGCCATCCGGGCTTCTCCTGCTTGTTGTTGTCGATAGAGTGTCGTCGGGGAATGATCAGAGCGTGCTGCGCAGGCGCCTTGCGGCCTGGTCGTGCCGAGCCATCAGGCTGTCGAGATCGACGTCGCAAGGCTTGCCGTCGGTGACCCGCCAGCGTCCGGCAACCATGACCCGGTCGGCCCGGTGTGCGCCGCACAGCAGCAGGGCCGCCAGGGGGTTCTCGGCCCCGGAGAAGCGTGGCTCGTCGAGCCGGAACAGGGCCAGGTCGGCCTGCTGGCCCGGTTCCAGGCCGCCGATGTCGTCCCGGCCCAGGCAGCGCGCTGAGCCCCGGGTCGCCCAGCGAATCACCGCCTGGTGGGTCACCTCGCCGGGGGAGTAGCGCAGGCGTCCCAGCAGCAGTGCCTGGCGCATCTCATTGGCGAGGTTGGAGTGATCGTTCGACGCCGAGCCGTCCACGGCGAGCCCCACCGGGGCGCCCGCCGCCTCGAGCTCCAGGGTGCGGCACATGCCGGAGCCCAGCACCATGTTCGACGAGGGGCAGTGGGCGATGCCGGTTCCGGCGCGACCCAGACGCAGGATCTCGTCGTCGTTGAAATGGATGCCGTGGGCCAGCCAGGTGCGGTTCGAGAGCCAGCCGCACTCCGCGAGATAATCCAGCGGGCGCATGCCGAACAGGCGCTGGCAGTAGTCGGTCTCGTCCTCGGTCTCGGCCAGGTGGGTATGCAGGCGCACATCGTGGGACTCGGCGAGGCGCGCGCTTTCCTGCATCAGTTCACGGCTGACCGAGAAGGGCGAGCAGGGCGCCAGGGCGATGGTGGTCATGGCGCCGTCGCCGCGCTGGTGGTAGCGCTCGACGAGACGCTGGCTGTCGTCGAGGATGGTGCGTTCGTCCTGCACCACCGACTGGGGCGGCAGGCCCCCATCGTCCTGGCCCAGGCTCATCGACCCCCGGGTCAGGGACGCGCGCACGCCCAGGCGCCGGGCGGTCTCCACCTGACAGTCGATGGCGTCGCGCAGGGCGCCGGAAAAGACATAGTGGTGGTCGGCCACGGTGGTACAGCCCGACATCAGCAGCTCGACCATGGCCAGTTCACTGGCCAGGGCCAGTTGCGCCTCGTCGAGATTCGCCCAGACGTCATACAGCGTGGTCAGCCAGGGGAAGAGTTCCTTGTTGAGTGCCGGCGAGTAGGCACGGGTCAGGGTCTGGTAGAAGTGGTGATGCGTGTTGACCAGGCCGGGCAACAGCACATGGCGAGAAGCGTCGAAGGTGTCGTCCACCGCCTGGCGGGGTTGCGCCCCGGCGGCCACCTTCTCGAGGAGGCGTGTGCCCTGGATCACTACACCCCCCGCGGCGTCGGAGTCGGCGCAGGCGAGCGGGTTGCGAATCCAGAGTGTTCTCGTGTCGGTCATGGGTATCATGCTCGGAGAGCGGGTGGTTTTGTGTACCGTTGTTGTATACCAAAATCATTGATGCCGTGTGCTCTGTCAAGCGTCGAGCGCCCAAGCCTGCTACAACTTATGTCGATAGCGGTGGGGCTGGCTCGATTCCCGCTGCAAGCACGGACAGGCTGGTGGGGCCAAGAAGTGAGCAGACGGCGCAAACCAGAGCTAGACTTCCAGACGCATCCCGGCTGTTCTACCGGCAGGGATCGTGCAAGAGACGACGAGACAAAGTCATAACAACAAGGAAGGCATCATGCGTTCGAAGAAGCTCGCTACCGTCACGGCGATCGCGGCGTCCATGCCCCTGGTCTTCGCGACCGCCAGCGCCGAGGCCCAGGAATACGAGATGGCCATTGCCACGCTGATTCCCGAGAACCTCACCAACAACAGCATCTATCCCGCCCTGGTCCACTTCAAGAACCTGGTGGAACTGCGCACCGACGGCGAGGTGGCGGTTTCCATCTTCGGCGGCGGGCAGCTCGGCTCCGAGGTCGAGACCGGCTCCCAGGTGCAGGCCGGGGGCAGGGCGCTGCAATCGACCATTCTCACCTCCGGGGCGATGTCCTCGTTCTACCAGGACTACCAGGCCGTCACCGCGCCCTTCCTGTTCGACGATTGGCGCCAGGCCTGGGCCTTCTTCGACGGCGAGTGGTTCGCCGACTTCATGAAGGGCACCATCGAGGCGGCCGACATGCGCTACCTGGGCACCTTCGACGACGGCGGCGGCTTCGTGGCCTTCACCAACAACGAACGGCTGATCAAGACCGTGGAGGATCTCGAGGGCCTCAACATCCGCACCGAGGAGAACCCGGCCCACGTCGCCACCATGCGCGCCCTGGGGGCCTCCGCCACCCCGTTGCCCTGGGGCGAGCTGATCACCGCCCTGGAAACCGGCCTCGCCGACGGCCAGTTCAACGCGCCGGTGATCAATACCACCTATGGCCTTGACGAGGTCACCGATTACACCACCCTGACCGGGCACGTCTACAACAGTGCCAGTTGGGTAGTGAGCGAGGCCTGGTACCAGTCGCTGCCCGAGGAGTATCGGCGCGTGATCACCGAAGCCGCCCGGGAGGCGATCACCTTGAGCCACGGTGCCTCGGCGGCGCTGGCCACGGCCAGCTGGCAGAAGTCCTGCGAGCTGTTCGAGGAGTGTTATCTGATGCCTGCCGAGGAACGTGCGCGCATGGCCGAGATCGCGCGCCCCGCCTGGAAGGAGTGGATCGTCGACGACTACGGCCTGGACGCCCAGCTGATCGACGACTTGCTCGCCGAGGTGCAGGCACTGGGCGAGTCGCTGCCGGAAGAGGCGTATCAGCGTTACGGCCAATAGGTGCCCCATGTCGATACTGAGCGCTGCCCGGCGGCTGAGCGATGGCGTGAACCAGGCCGCCATCGTGCTCTGCGTGGCCTGCGTGCTGGCCATGCTGGCGATCTCCTTCACCGGCTTCCTCTATACCTTGTTCACCGGCGATGCCCTGAGCTGGACCTATTCCCTGGCCCGGCTGTTCCTGCCCTGGATCGGGCTGATCTCGATCACCATCGCGCTGCATTCCGGCGAGCATGTGGCCATGACGCTGCTGGTGCGCTTGTTGCCCATGCCGCTGGTGCGTGCCGCCGCCGTGGCGACGCTGCTGGTGATGGCATTCTTCGCGCTGCTGATGATCTGGTACGGCTGGGGCTACTTCGCCAACGCCAGCCAGGTCTACATGGTCTCGGACAACATCCAGATCTCCTACCGCTGGACCGCCATCACCGTGCCGCTGACCGGGATGATCTTCCTGCTGCACCTGGTGCAGGGCTTCAGCCTGCTGGAGCACTTCGCCGACGAGAACGCGCTGATCGACGAGGCGCTTGCCGATAGCGACCGGGAGACGCGCCCATGAGTGCTGCCATCATCGCCTTTCTGGTCGTCCTGCTGATCGGCGCGCCGGTCGCCGTGGTCATGGCGATCTCCGGCGTCGCCGGGGTCTATTCCCTGGGGGGCGAGCGGATGGTGGGCATCATCGCCGACCGCATGTTCTCCGGGGTCTCGGGCTACATGCTGATCGCCGTGCCCTACTTCATCTTCACCGCCGAACTGATGAACCAGGGCGGCCTGACCCAGAAGCTGATCACCTTCAACAACGCCCTGCTGGGCAAGGTGCGCGGTGCCCTGAGTCACGTCAACGTGACGGTGTCGCTGTTCTTCGCCGGGCTGACCGGCGCGGCGATCACCGACACCGTGGCGATCGGCAAGATCATGATTCCGGAGATGAAGAAGCAGGGCTACGACGCCGAATACGCCGCGGCGATCACCGCCTGCTCGTCGATCATCGGCCCGATCATCCCGCCAAGCGTGGTGATGGTGGTCTATGCCACCCTGCTGCGCGACATCTCGGTGATCGACCTGTTCGCCGGCGGCATCCTGCCCGGCATCCTGATGGCGCTGACCTTGCTCGTCACCAGTTTCGTGCTCTCCTGGAAGCGCAACTATCCCAAGCAGGGCGCCACGCCGCTCAAGGTGGCGGTCCTGGCGTTCCTGTCGGCATTGCCCGCCTTGCTGGTGCCGCTGATCATCCTCGGCGGCATCCTCTCGGGCATGACCACGATCACCGAGGCCTCGGGCTTCGCCGCGGTCTACGCCATCGCCATCGGCTTCGTGTTCTACCGCAACCTGACCCTGCGCAAGGTCTGGCATGCCCTGGTGACCACCGCGCGCTTCTCCGGGGTGGTGTTCTTCCTGCTGGCCACCTCCGCGGTGCTCGGCTGGTTCGTGACCCGTTCCGGCATCGCCCGGGACGCCGCGGAACTGATCACCACCCTGAGCGACATCCCCTTCGTGCAGATCATGCTGGTATGCCTGCTGCTGATCGTGATCGGCACGGTCATGGACGTGCTGCCGGCCCTGGTGGTGATCGGGCCGGTAATCGTGCCCGCCATGGTCAGCCTGGGCTTCGATCCGCTGCATTTCGCCATCGTCATGATCGTCACGCTGAACATCGCCAATGTCACGCCCCCCGTGGGCATGACCCTGATGACGGCGGCACGCATTGCCGAAGTGCCCTACGAACGCGCGATCATCGCCTCGCTGCCGTTCTATTTCGCCTTCCTGGCCGTCATCGTCCTGCTGGCGCTGTTCCCGGCGTTGTCGACCTGGATACCCAGCCTGCTGGACTGAGGCGCTTGGGTTGAGGAACCTGAATCGAGAGGCCTATGAAATTCTTCTACTCCCCGGAACAGGATCGCCATGCACCTGCGACCTTCCTGCTGCGCGGCGCCCCGGCGCCGTCACCCGAACGCACCGAGCGCGCCGAGCGCCTGGCCGATGCCCTGGCCAGCCTCGGGCTGGCGCTCCAGGCCCCGGACGCCACCGACTCGCCCCGGTTGCGCGAACGCCTGGCACGCATCCATTCACCGCGCTATCTTCATTTCCTCGAAACCATTCACGCCCGCTGGCAGGCCATGCCCGGCGCCTCCGAGCTGGTGGCCCCCAACGTGCATCCCGCCGGGGGCGGGCATCATTACCCGAACCATCCGGTGGGCCAGGCCGGCTGGCACCTGCACGACATGGCCTGCCCGATCGGCGCCGACAGCTTCGCCGGCATCCTGGCCAGCGCGGCAAGCGCCGAGGCCGCCGCCGAGGCGGTGGTCGCCGGCGAGCGCTCGGCCTATGCCCTGTGCCGGCCACCGGGCCACCATGCCGGCCCCGAGCGGGCCGGGGGGTTCTGCTTTCTCAACAACTCGGCGCTGGCTGCCACCATCCTGCGCGAAGGGTTCGAGCGGGTCGCCATCGTCGATATCGACCTGCATCATGGCAACGGCACCCAGGACATCTTCTATCATCGCCGCGACGTCTGGACCGGCTCGCTGCACGCCGACCCCAGCGAGTTCTACCCGTTCTTCTGGGGTGGCGAGGACGAGCGCGGGGAAGGCGAGGGCGAGGGGTTCAATCTCAATATACCGTTACCCTTGGGAAGCGAAGGCGTCATCTTCATGAACAACCTCGAGCGATTGCTGGCCGGGATGGCCGAGTTCGAACCCCAGGCGGTGGTCATCGCCCTCGGGCTCGATGCCCACAAGGACGACCCGCTGGCCGGCCTGGCCCTGGAGACCGACGACTTCACCCGTATCGGTGCACGACTGGCGTCGCTGGCATTGCCCAGCGTCGTGGTCCAGGAGGGCGGGTATCCTACCGCCAGCCTGGGCGACAACCTTGCCGCCTTCCTGCGCGGCTTTCTCAATCCATGATCAAGGAGACGACATGAGCATCAACTACATCGACCCCGGCCAGCGCATGAGTCAGGTCGTCGTGCACAACGACATCGTCTATCTCTCCGGCCAGGTGCCCCGGGATGGCGGTGCCGACATGCAGGACCAGACCCGACAGGTGCTCGAGGCCATCGACGAGCGGCTTGCCAAGGCCGGCTCCAGCAAGGACCGCCTGCTGTCGGCGACCATCTGGATCACCGACATGGCAGAATTCGATGCCATGAATGCCGCCTGGGACGCCTGGGTGACGCCCGGCCAGCCCCCCGTGCGCGCCTGCGTCGAGGCGCGTCTGGCCAGGCCCGAGTGGAAGGTCGAGATCATGGTCGTGGCGGCGCTCAAGGGAGCATGACATGCAGGCCGAAGCGACCAAGGCCACAGCCTTCTACTGGCACGAGCGCTGTTTCTGGCACGATCCCGGGGCGATCGGCGTGTTCTCGGCCCCCGGGGAATTCCTCCAGCCGCAGCCGGCCTCGGAAAGCCCGGAAAGCAAGCGCCGGCTGAAGAACCTGCTGGAAGTCTCGGGGCTGATCGATGAGCTGACGGTCGTCAAGCCGCCCCCGGCGACTAACGAGGACCTGGCGCGTTTCCATACCTGGCGCTACCTGGAGGCGTTGGAGGCAGGCACTCTGCGTGGCGGTGGCGATGCCGGAGATTGTGCACCCTACACGGCGGGCAGCCTGGCCGCGGCTAAGCAGTCCGCGGGGCTGGCCATCGCCGCCGTCGAGGATGTCGCCCGGGGTCGCCATCGTAACGCCTACGCCCTGTGTCGCCCGCCGGGCCATCATGCCGAGGCCGACCGGGGGCGCGGCTTCTGCCTGCTGGGCAACATTCCCGTGGCGGTGATGCGTGCCCGGGCGCTGGGCCAGGTGCGGCGTGTCGCCATCCTCGACTGGGACGTGCACCACGGCAACGGCACCCAGGACGCCTTCTACGACGACCCCGAGGTATTCAGCGTCTCGATCCACCAGGCCGCCAACTTCCCGCTGGAGAGCGGCGGTTTCGATGAACAGGGGGAGGGGGCCGGGCAGGGCGCCAACCTCAACCTGCCGCTACCGCCCGGGTGCGGCATCGGTGCCTATCGGCATGCGTTCACTCGACTGGTGCTGCCGGCCCTGGCCGCCTTTCGCCCGGAACTGATCGTCGTCGCCTGCGGTTACGATGCCTGTGGCAAGGACCCGCTGGGCAAGATGCTGCTCAACAGTGCCATGTTCGCCGAGATGACCGCCCAGTTGAAGGCCCTGGCCGAACGCCTGTGCGACGGGCGGCTGGCGATGATCCACGAAGGCGGCTATTCCGAGGGCTATGTGCCGCTGTGTGGCCACGCGGCGATCGCCGCCCTGGCAGGCAGCGCTACCCGGGTGCACGACCCGCAGAACGACGAGATCGCCGCCTGGGGCTATCAGTCGTTGCAGCCTCACCAGCACGAACTGATCGAGCGGTGGCGGCAGGGCTGGTCGCTTCATGGCGCGCTGGACGAGGCCGACGCCCTGGTGGCGGCGTCCTGACCGTTTCGAAGGGTTCCGGGGAGGACACCCATGCAGATTGCGATCATCGGCGCCGGGGTGGTGGGTGTGACCACCGCCCATGCCCTGACTCGGCGCGGCCACCGGGTGACGGTCATCGAGCGCCTCGGCGCCGCCGGTCTGGAGACCAGCCGCGGCAACGCCGGGCAGCGTTCCTACGGCTATGTCTACCCCTGGGCCTCGCCGGCCATGATCAAGAAGGCGCTGCCCTGGCTGGTCAAACCCTCGGGGCCGCTGAAGATGCACCTGCCGCCGTCGCCCCGGACGCTGCGCTTCTTGATCGCCACCTGGCGGTTCGCCAACGCCCCGGGGCTGTTCGAGACCAACAAGCGTGCCATGCTGCAATTGGGAGCCTACAGCCGGCAATGCTTCCTGGAACTGGAGGAGAGCCTGGCGCCGAGTTTCGATGGACAGCATGCCGGGCTCATCGATCTGGCCAGCGACGCGGCCACTGCGGAAGGGCTCAAGGCCACGAGCGGGTTGCTCGATGACCTGGGGATCACCTGCCAGTGGCTCACTCCCGGTGAACTTCGCGAGGCCGAACCCGGGTTGCAGGGCGATGCCCCTCTGGTCGGCGGATTGCGCATTCCCGGGGATGGTACCGGCGATTGCCAGCGCTTCACCCAGGCGTTGGCGGCCCAGTGCGAGACCCTGGGGGTGACCTTTCGCTACGAGACCGAGGTCGTGCGTGTCACCCGGGACAAGGGGCGCATTCGCGCCCTGTCCCTCGTGCCTTCCAATGGCGGTGGGCCGGCCCGGGAAGGGGCGAGCGAGTCGCTCGAGGCCGATGCCTTCGTGCTGTGTGCCGGCTGCCGGTCCCGGCAACTGGGCGAGGCGCTCGGCCTCGACCTGCCGATCTATCCCGTCAAGGGCTACTCGCTCACCGCCCCCTTGCTCGATCCGGCCCGGGCGCCGCGTTCCACGGTGATCGACGATCGCTACAAGGTGGTGGCGACCCGCCTGGGGGATCGCCTGCGCGCCACCGGCTTCGTCGAGTTGGCTGAGTTCGACCGAAATATACCGTTATCTCGCCTGGCCACCATTCGCGAGGCGGTGGAATCCCGGTTTCCCGGTGCGGCAGATTTCGAGCATGCCGATTCCTGGACCGGGTTTCGTCCCATGACGCCGGATGGCCCGCCGATCATCGGCCAGGCCAAGCGCGACAACCTCTATCTCAACACGGGGCACGGCACCTTCGGCTGGACCCTGTCCGCCGCCAGTGCCGAACTGATCGGCCAGCTGGTGGACAATGACGAGCCGGCGGTGAACCTGGAAGCGTTTCGCCCGGGGCGTTTCGCGCGGTGACGAGAGCCGGTCGCCCTCGGCCCCGGCATGAGGAATGATCAAGAGGAGAGAACAGCATATGCAATCGATCAGCGACCGCGATGGCTGGTTCTGGCTCAATGGCGAGTTCATTCCCTGGCGCGAGGCCAGGGGGCACCTGCTGACCCACACGCTGCACTACGGCATGGGCTGCTTCGAGGGAGTGCGCGCCTACGATGGCCCCCAGGGTACCCACCTGTTTCGGGCCGAGGCGCACACCCGGCGCCTGCTCGACAGCGCCCACTCCCTAGACATGCCGATGGAGTACACCGCCGACGCGCTGATCGAGGCCCAGCGCGAGGCCCTGCGCCGCAACGCCCTGGGCGATGCCTACATCAAGCCCACGGTGTTCTTCGGGGCCGAGGGCATGGGGTTGCGCGCCCAGGGGTTGAGCGTCAACGTGATGGTTCCCGCCTGGCACCTGGCCCACTACATCTCCGCCGAGGCTGCCGACGAGGGGCTGCGCGTGTTGACCTCCTCCTGGAGTCGTCACCATGTCAACATCAGCTTGTGCCGGGCCAAGACCAACGGGCATTACGTCAATTCGATGCTGGCGCTGAACACGGCGGTCAAGGCGGGGTTCGACGAGACGCTGATGCTCGACCCCGAAGGCTATGTCGCCGAGGGCTCGGCCGAGAACGTCTTCCTGGTGCGCGATGGCGTGCTGCACACCCCGGAGGTCACCTCCTGCCTGCAAGGCATCACCCGGGATACCATCATCGTGCTGGCGCGCGAGCGACTGGGCCTGACCGTTCACGAACGTCGCATCACCCGGGACGAGCTCTATACCGCCGACGAGGCTTTCTTCACGGGCACCGCGGCCGAGATATTGCCGATCCGTGAGCTGGACGGGCGCCGGATAGGGCGGGGCGAACGCCCGGTCACTCGAGAGCTGCAGCGACTCTACCATCGCCTGGTGCGTGCCGAACTCGAGGATGACTTGAAGGCCTATCGGGAGTGGCTGCTACCCGTGGCCTGAGCCGAGCCAAAAGAAAACGCCACGGGGTTGCCCGTGGCGTGAATTCTCCTTCGTCATCCTTGGGCAGCATGCTTGCTGCCGTGGCCGAAGCCACTCCCTGGGGCGCCTCCTGCGCCCGGCATTTCCCCTCTTTCTTGCCTTCCTGTTGTCCCTACACGCTGAACGACATTGTCCTTTGTCTCGAGGGGGTGGATCAGCGACAGCCTGTCGATGCCATCCGGCAACGCCCATACTGGGGATGCCAAATGACAACGGCGTGACATTTCATTGAAGAAAGAGAGACCGCGCTCGATAAACGACTCTGGTAGAATCGCCGGCTTTCACGCTCTCCTTCAGACACTTGAACAGGAAAATAGGCATGAATGCGGTGATTCTGGCCGTTCTGGTCATGGTCGGGCTGTCCCTGGCTCGCGTATCGGTGGTCTTCGCCCTGGTGGTCGGGGCCCTCGTCGGCGGCCTGGTTGGCGGTCTCTCGCTTGGCGATACCCTGGCAGCCTTCAATGACGGGGTCGGCGGCGGCGCCAAGGTCGCCCTGGCCTATGCCACCCTCGGCGCCTTCGCGGTCGCCATCTCCCGGGCCGGGTTGCCGGACCTGCTGGCCCAGCGCCTGATTCGCCTGCTGGGGCAGGAGGCCTCGCTGCGTCGCCAGGCGGTGGTCAAGTACACCCTGATCGGTTCCGTGCTGCTGGTGGCGATCTCGTCCCAGAACCTGATTCCGGTGCACATCGCCTTCATTCCCATCCTGGTTCCGCCGCTGCTCAAGGTGATGAACCAGTTGCGCCTGGATCGCCGGGCGGTGGCCTGTGCGCTGACCTTCGGCCTGACCGCCCCTTACATGCTGTTGCCGGTGGGCTTCGGGGCGATCTTCCTCAACGACATCCTGCTGGCCAACATCAACGAGGCAGGGCAGTCGCTGGGTCTCGATATCACGCGTGGCATGGTGCCGCTGGCCATGGGCGTTCCCGTCGCCGGCATGGCGCTGGGGCTGCTGGTGGCGCTGCTGCTGAGTTATCGCAAGCCGCGGGATTACAAGGCGCTGGACATGAGCACCAGCAACCTGCCGCATCATCAGGAGCGGGTGGAGATTCACACGCTGGGACTCACGATGTCGCTGGTGGCCATCGTCGCCGCCCTGGGCATCCAGCTCTACAGCGGCTCGATGATCCTCGGCGGCCTGGTGGGCTTCGCCTTGCTCTCGGTGGGCGGCATCTTCAAGTGGCGTGAAGCCGATGATCTCTTCACCAGCGGCATGCGCATGATGGCGCTGATCGGCTTCATCATGATCTCCGCCTCCGGGTTTGCCTCGGTGATGAACGCCACCGGCGAGATCGAACTGCTGGTCGACAACGCCTTCGACATCATCGGCGACAATCAGGGCCTGGCGGCGCTGATCATGCTGCTGGTCGGGTTGTTCATCACCATGGGCATCGGCTCGTCGTTCTCGACCATTCCCATCATCGCCGCCATCTACGTGCCGCTGGCGGTGCAGTTTGGCTTCTCGCCACTGGCGACGGTCGCCCTGGTGGGCACCGCCGCGGCACTGGGCGATGCCGGCTCCCCCGCCTCGGACTCGACCCTGGGGCCGACTTCCGGACTCAACGTCGACCGCCAGCACGACCACATATGGGACTCGGTGGTGCCGACGTTCATTCACTACAATATTCCGTTGATCGCTTTTGGCTGGCTGGCGGTCATGTGGCTGTAACGCTCCCTTAATTCAGCTCGAACGGCACGTAAAGCACGATACCCGGCATCAGCCACAGGATGATCACCGAGAGCAGCATCAGCCCGATGAACGGGCTCACCCCGCGGATCACGGTGCCCAGGTTGGTCCCCGCCACGGCCTGAATCACGAACAGGTTCAGGCCCACGGGCGGAGTGATCAGCGCGACCTCGATCAGCACCACGAAGAAGATGCCGAACCAGATCGGGTCGATGCCCAGCGCCAGCACGGAAGGAATCAGCATCGGCACCATGATCAGCAGCATCGACAGGCTTTCGAGGAAGAGCCCGATGAACAGCAGGATCAGGGCGACCACCAGCAGGAACATCGCCACGGATTCCAGGTGGGTGTCGACCAGCTGGGAGATCTGCAGCGGCACCTGGTAGAGCGTGACCGCCTTGCCGAAGATCTTGGCGCCGATGATCACCAGGAACAGCACGATGGTGGTCGACAGGGTCTGGCGCACGGCCGCCGTGAAGGTCTCCCGGGTCAGGGTGCGCAGGACGAACGCCGTCAGCAGGAAGGCCAGCACCGCGCCCACCGCCGAGGCTTCCGTGGGGGTGAACACCCCGGTGTAGATGCCGCCGATCATGATGATCGCCAGCAGGGTGGGTGGCAGCGCCCGCCAGGTGGCGCGCCGCCGTTCGTCGCGTGTCGCCTTGGGGGTGGGCTGGTGTGCTGAGGTGAACTTGGCGTAGAGCGCGGCATAGAGACAGAACAACGCCAGCAGCAGCAACCCTGGCCCGATGCCCGCGAGGAACAGCTTGCCGATGCTCTCCTCGACGATCACGCCGTAGACGATCAAGGGGATCGACGGCGGAATCAGGATGCCCAGGGTGCCGCCGGCGGCGAGCAGCCCCAGGGTGAACGACTTGGCGTAGCCGCGCTGGGTCATCTCGGGGATGGCCACCGTGCCCACGGTCGCTGCCGTGGCCACGGAACTGCCCGAGATCGCCGAGAACAGGCCGCAGGACAGCAGCGCCGCGATTCCCAGCCCGCCCGGCCAGTGGCCGACCCAGCTCTGCACGGCGGCAAACAGGTCGCGTCCCACGCCGCCCTTGAGCAGGATGTTCGACATCAGCAGGAACAGCGGTACCGACAGCAGCACGAAGTTGTCCAGGGCGCCGTGCAGGTTCTGCGCCACCATGACCAGCGGCAGCCCCTCGATCAGCAACATCAGCGTGCCCAGCGCCGCCAGGGCGAAGGCCACCGGCAGGCCGCTGAACAGCAACAGCAGCAGCGCCCCGAAGATCAGCAGCAAGGTCATGGTTCGTTGCTCTTGGTCGCGTGCTCACCGCCCGGGGTGAACATCGGTGCCGGCCGAAAGGGCAGGCGGATGAGTTCCGCCAGGCTCTGCAGGGCCAGGAGGGCGAAGCCGACGATCACCGGCAGTTCGGCGACCCAGTTGGGCAGTTCCAGGATGGTCGGCTGACGACGCCCGGAACGGATCGACTCGCTGACCACGTCCCAGCCGTAGATAGTCGCCACCAGGCTGAACAGCAGGATCACCACCAGCGCGAAGCCCTCCGCCAGTTGGCGCAGACGCGGGCCGAGCAGGGCGATGACCGCGGTGATGCGGATCAGTTCGCGCCGGCGCAGCACGTAGGCCATGCCCAGATAGGTGAACCAGACCTGCAGGGTGATGGCGACGTCCTGGGTCCAGATGGTCGGCGCACTGAACGCATAGCGCGCCACCACCTCGCCGAACAGCATCAGGGCAATGGCGATCACCAGCAGATCGCCGAGCCGCGCCAGCCACTCGGCCAGGCGATCCACCCAGATCAGCGCACTCGCGCCCGATGTCTCTTTCATGGAACCGCTCATTGCATCTGGCGCACCTGGTCGACCAGTTTCCGGCCCGTCTCGCCCGCGGCCTCGATGTAGGCCTGCACGGCGGGTTCCGAGGCCTGCTGCCACGCCTCGAGCTGTTCCTCGGTGAGTTCCACCACCTCCATGTCGGTCTCGTCCGCGAGGAACTGCTGGGCCTCGAGGTTCTCGGCCTTGGTCTCCTCGCGCATCTTCTTCTCGGCGGCCAGGGCGGCCTCACTCATCCAGGCCTGTTCCTGGTCGGAGAGCTCGCCCCATAGCTCGTCGTTGATGACGATGAGGAACTCCACCTGGGCATGGTTGGTGATGGTGATGTAATCCATGACTTCATGGAGCTTGCGCGACTTGGTGGCCGTGGTGCCGGTCATGCCCACATCCACGGTGCCGCGCTGATAGGCCATGAACTGCTCCGACCCGCTGATCTTCACCGGGCTGCCGCCGAGCGCCTCGATGAAATCCCCCGAGGGCTTGCCCAGCACCCGCACCTTCTTGTCCTGCATGTCTTCAGGCTCCACCAGGGGCTCATCGTTGGCGAGCAACTGGATGGGACCGTAATCCTGCCACCACAGCACCTTGGTGCCGGTGCCGCGAATCATCTCGTCGAGCTGCTGGCGTACCGGGCTGTCCGGCCCGGCCGCCTTGGCCAGCACCTCGTAATCCGGGAACAGGAAGGCCACGCTGAACAGCCCGGTGGCCGGCAGGGTGCCGCTGTATTCGTCGATCAGCACCAGGCCCATGTCGATGGACCCCGAGGCCACGGCCTGAGGAATCTCGCTGCCCTTGTAGAGCTGGGCTGAGGGGTATATTTGCACCTGGATCTCGCCGTCGGAGATTTCCTCGACCTTCTCCTTGAAGAAGCTCAGGTTCTCGCCGATGGGGTGATTTTCGGGGATCTGGGACGACAGGCGCAGGGTGCGTTCGGCCAGGGCCGGCGACGATGCCATGGCCAGGGTAATGGCCGCGAAGGTCATGGATGTCAGCAGCTTGTTCATATTGTTCTCCTTGAGTGATAGGAATCGTTGTTGATTGTAGTCTGGCTAATTTAAGGGACCGGTAAAAAATTGGCGAATCGATTGCTGTCATTTATTGGCTATTCGGCGCTTGGCATGGAACTCGACGCGCCTATCGCTCGCTGAAGCGAGCTCCTTGTGTCTCTCGAGAGGGGGTGATTAGCTACCACCGCCTCACTGGTCTGGAGGGTAACCCGTCGAGCTCCTGATGGGCACAGACCCTGATCCGTAGATAGGCCCCTCCAGGCACCTTGATCTCAATAGTTTGAACGGTATCCAACGCCCCTCGCATCGACGAGAGAGGCTGTACGAAACAAGGCAAGACAACGAGATGGCACATATCGGCATTGACGTCAGCAAGCAGAAACTCGACTGCCTGTGGGTCCGCGACCTGGACAAG
>NZ_FQUJ01000013.1 GCF_900128925.1 Modicisalibacter ilicicola DSM 19980 | reverse complement strand
CCCGTGGGAGCTCGCTTCAGCGAGCGATAAGAGGTGTCGCCATCGCCCGGTAAACCGGGCTTCCACGGGCCTCCGGATCAGCGATCCCGATAGCGCCGGGTCAGCTCCCCATAGGCATCGATCCGGCGGTCGCGAAGATAGGGCCACATGCGTCGCACGTCCTCGCTGCGGCTCATGTCGAGTTCGACCAGCAGGTTCTCGGCCTCGTCGCCGGCATGGGCCAGCATTTCACCCTGGGGGCCGCAGATGAAGCTGCCGCCCCAGAAATGGATGCCTTCGTTGACGCCGCTGTGATCAGCCTCGAAACCGACCCGATTGGCCACCAGCACCGGCAGGCCGTTGGCCACGCCATGGGCACGCTGGACGATCGTCCAGGCGTCCTTCTGGCGACCCTTCTCGGGCAGGTCGTCCGGCGGATGCCAGCCGATGGCGGTGGGGTAGAGGAGCAGCTCGGCGCCGGCCAGGGCCATCAGTCGCGCCGCCTCCGGGTACCACTGGTCCCAGCACACCAGCAGGCCGAGGCGCCCCACCGAGGTGTCGATGGGTTCGAACCCCTGCTCGGCATCCGCATCCCCCGGGGTGAAGTAGAACTTCTCGTAGAAACCGGGATCGTCGGGGATGTGCATCTTGCGATAGTGACCGACCCGACCGCGAGCGCGGTCCATTACCACGGCGGTATTGTGATAGAGGCCCGCGGCACGGCGCTCGAAGATCGAACCGACCAGCACGATGTCCAGTTCCCGGGCGAGTTCCGCCAGCCGCGTGGCGGTGGGACCGTCGAGGGGTTCGGCGAGATCGAAGAGGGCGGCATCCTCGCCCTGGCAGAAGTAGTGGGTGGCATGCAGTTCCTGCAGCAGCACCAGCTCCGCACCGCGCTCGGCCAGTTCGCGTATCCCGGCCTCGCTCTCGTTCAGGCTGCGCGCCTTGTCTGGCCAGGCGGCTTGCTGGACCAGTCCTGCCTTGAGGGTCTTGCTCATCTCAATGCTCCTCGTCTGTCGGGTCGGGACGGTTCAATGTGCCCCGGGGCAACTGCATGGTCAAACAGTGCAGGCTGCCGTGCTGGCGGATCACGCTGCGACAGTCGATGGGCACGATATCCCGCCCCGGAAACGCGGTGGCCAGTCTGGAAAGGGCACGGGCGTCGGCGGCGTCGCCATAGACCGGCACCAGCACCGCGCCGTTGATGACCAGGAAGTTGGCATAGGTCGCCGGCAGGCGATGGCCGTCTTCCGGGTCGAAACAGGGCCGCGGCCAGGGCAGCGGGATCAATCGATAGGGCGAGCCATCGCGCTGGCGCAACGCCATGAGTTCTTCTTCCATGGCGGCCAGTGCGGGATAATGGGCATCGGCTCGATCGTCGCAGCGGACGTAGGCGATGGTCCGGACATCGCAGAAGCGTGCCAGGGTGTCGACATGGCTGTCGGTGTCGTCCCCTTCCAGATGGCCGTGCTTCAGCCACAGGAAGCGTTCGATGCCCAGGTCCTCGTTCAGGCGTGCCTCGACGGCCTGCCGGTCGAGGCGAGGGTTGCGGTTGGGATTGAGCAGGCAGGCCTCGGTGGTCAATAGCGTGCCCTCGCCGTCGGTCTCGATGGCACCGCCTTCCAGCACCAGGTCGCGGGATTCGACGGCGGCCGAGAACATCCCGGCATCGCGCAGCCGGCCGGTCAGGGCATCGTCACGCTCGGCGGGAAACTTGCCGCCCCAGCCGGTGAACCGGTAATCGAGCAGCACCGGCTGGCCATCACGCTCCACGGCGATGGGGCCATGATCCCGGGCCCAGGTGTCGTCGGCGGGCGCCTCGATCAACATCAATCGATCGGCGGGAACACCGAGCCGGTGGAAGGTTCTGGCCAGGCGCTCATGCGTCGCCTGGTCGGGCGTGCCGATCAGCACGCGCTGATAGCGGGTGATGGCGACCACCATCGCGTCGAGGGTCGCCTCGATGCGTGCGAGCAGGGGGGCCCAGTCGCTGTCGGCGCTCGGCCAGGTGAGCTGCACGGCATCCTGGGGGTGCCATTCGGGGAGTAGGCGCTGGGCCATGGAGCGTCTCCGCAAACCTTTAGGAAGCTGCGAACGAGGATATCGAGCGTGGTCGCGGCATTCTAGACAACGGGGCACGGCTTGCAAGCAATGTTGCAGTGTTTGTGCAGCCGGTGCAGTCAATCAGGAAAAACCGTACCATGGGCGCCTGCTGACGAGGAATCGACATCGATGCTGGACCGTATACCCTTTCTGATCGGGCTGCGCTACGTACGCGCCAAGCGACGCAATCACTTCATTTCCTTCATTTCACTGACTTCCATGCTGGGGCTGATGCTCGGCGTGGCGGTGCTGATCCTGGTCCTGTCGGTGATGAACGGCTTCGATCATGAGCTGCGCTCCCGGGTGCTGGGCATGGTGCCGCACACGCGGATCGAGGCGCAGAACGGCATGACCGACTGGAAGGCCCTGGCCGAACGCCTGAGCCAGCGCGAGCATGTCGTCGGTGCCGCGCCCTACGTGGACCAGCAGGGCATGTTCTCGGTAGGCGGGCGCAACGAGGGCGCCATGGTCTACGGCATCAAGCCCGATTACGAGCGTCGCGTGTCGATCATCGGCGATCACATGCAGCAGGGCAGCCTCGCCGCCCTGGCTCCGGGAGAGTGGAACATCGTGCTCGGCGACCTCCTGGCGCGAAATCTCGGGGTCGGCGTGGGCGATCGCGTCACGCTGCTGGTGCCCGAGGCCTCGATTACCCCGGGCGGGGTGTTTCCGCGTCTCAAGCGCTTCAATGTCACCGGTACCTTCAAGGTCGGCGCCGATCTCGATGCCAACCTGGCCTATGCCAACCTCGAGGACATGCAGACCCTGGCGCGCATGGGTGATGCCGTGGGAGGGCTGCGCCTGGAGCTCGACGATCTGTTCCGGGCCAAGGAGGAGACCCAGGCCATCCTCAACGAACTGGGCTATGGCTATCGTGGCATGGACTGGACCTTCACACATGGCAACCTGTTCCAGGCGATCCAGATGGAGAAACGCATGATCGGGCTGCTGTTGATGGTGATCGTCGCCGTGGCGGCGTTCAACATCGTCTCCACCCTGGTCATGGTAGTGACCGACAAGCACGCGGATATCGCCATCCTGCGCACCATCGGCGCCACGCCCCGGTCGATCATGGGCATCTTCATCGTCCAGGGCTTGTCCATCGGGGTGATCGGCATCGCCATCGGCGTGGCCCTGGGGATCGCCCTGGCACTGTCGGTCGCCGACATCATCGCCTGGTTCGAGACGGTGTCGGGCATCCAGTTCCTCGACCCCAACGTCTACTTCATCAGTTACCTGCCATCGCGGCTCAACTGGAGCGATGTGGGAACGATCGTGGCGGCTGCCTTCGGGCTGAGCTTCCTTTCCACCCTGTATCCAGCCTGGCGTGCGGCCCGCATCCAGCCTGCCGAAGTATTGCGCTATGAGTGAGAGTCCCGTGATGACCAGTGATACCCAGCCAGTAATGCTCGAATGTCGGGACCTCACTCGCACCTATCACGAAGGCCCTCAGAACGTGACCGTGCTGGATGGGCTCGATCTCGAGGTGAGAGCCGGGGAGCGTGTCGCCGTGGTCGGCAGTTCCGGGTCGGGCAAGACCACTCTGCTCAACCTGCTGGGTGGGCTCGACCATCCAAGCCGAGGCGCAGTGCACGTCGCCGGCCAACCCCTGGCGGCGTTGAACGATGCTGCCATGGGACGTTTTCGCAACCGCCATATCGGCTTCGTCTACCAGTTTCACCATCTGCTTGCCGAGTTCACCGCCTGCGAGAATGCCGCTCTGCCCTTGATCGTGCGCGGGGTCAAGCGCCGTGATGCCGAGCAGCGAGCAATGGCCATCCTCGAGCGGGTAGGCATGGCGCCGCGCGGCGATCACAAGCCCGGCGAACTCTCCGGCGGCGAGCGTCAGCGCGTGGCCATCGCCCGTGCGCTGATCACCGACCCCAGCCTGATGCTGATGGACGAGCCCACCGGCAATCTCGATCAGACCACTGCGGCGAACATCCTGGGGTTGATGGACGAGCTTGCGCGCTCCACCGCCTGTGCCTTCGTGATCGTGACCCATGACCCGAGCCTGGCGGCGCATCAGGATCGCGTGCTCAAGTTGGACGGAGGGCGCCTGCTGGCCTCCTGAGGTCAGGGAGGCGACATTCGGCGCTCAAGGTCTGGAAGGGCCACTGCGCTTGGCGGGGTGCCGCGAAGGCGCGACGAGCTCCGGCTTGGCGAGGGTGTTCTGGTGGAGGGCTTCCCGCTGCGAGCAGCGCCGCCGGGCGCGGCGCTTCCAGCTGCGTGCGACCTGCCAGCGCCAGACCAGGCGCAACAGGACATTGCTGAGGACCCCGATCACCATCGCCGACACCAGCGAGCCGACAAAGAGTATCGGCAGGATGTCGACCATCTGGGCGGCGAACCAGTGAGTGCTCAGATGATCCGGGGCCGGCTGGACGGGCGTATCAAGAAGCCAGGTTCCCAGCCGATAGTTTCCATAGAAGATGAGCGGCATGGTCAGCGGGTTGGTCAGCCATACCAGGCCCACCGACAGCGGCAGGTTGCAGCGCAGCAACCAGGCGCCACAGGCGGCCAGGGCCATCTGGAAAGGGATCGGCAGCAGGGCGCAGAACAGCCCCACCATGAAGGCATTGCCCACGGAACGACGTGTCAGCACCCATAGCGATGTGTTGGCGATGACAGGACCCATGAAGCGCAGCGAGCGGTTGCGCTTCAGGGTTTCCTGATGAGGCATGTGGCGCTGAAGCAGTCGGCGCAGCATGGTTTCGCTCGCTGGCTGTGATCCCGAACCATTATCCATAGTTGGCTGTCGTCCTGCCACGGCTCGACGGCAAACGATTCACGAGAAGGCTCATGGGATTGGCCATGCCGCTGGCCCTGGCCGCGCTGTCGGGGACCCTCCTGGGGGCCCTCGCGCCGGCGGGCCTGTTTGCCGTTATCTGCGTGGCACTGCTGGTGACGATCGCGGCTTCGCGGTACGTGCTGGCGGTGCTGGTGCTGACGCTGGCCGTGAGCGCCGGGCAAGTGCTCACGGCCCGAGGCGCCTTGCTCCCCGCGGGGCTGGCGGGCACGGACGTCGCCGTCACCGCGCGAATCGTCGAAGCGAGTGACGAGGGCGGTGTCCAGCGCCTGCGCCTGGCCCTGAAGGCCTGTCGTCCCCTGGAGCGCGGGCGCCCCGGCTGCGACCGATTGAGCCAGGCACGGGTCACCTGGTACGACGCCCCGCCACTCGAGACCGGCGAGACCTGGACGCTGACCCTGCGGTTGCGTCCTCCCGGCGGCTTCGCCAATCCCCATACCTTCGACTATGCCGCCTGGCTGTGGCGCGAAGGCATCGATGCCACCGGCTACGTGCGTGACGTGCCGCCGCCACGACGCCTGCGGGCCGCTCCGGGTAGCATGCAAGCACAGGCGCTGACCTATCTCGATCGACACGTCGCCGAAGGACTGCCTCGACGCTGGCTGGCTGCGCTCTCCCTGGGGGCGAGCGAGCGCCTGACCCGGGGTGACTGGGAGTTGCTCAACGCCAGCGGTACCACCCATCTGATGGTGATTTCGGGTCTGCATGTCGGCCTGGCAGCCACTTTCATGCTGCTTCTCTCCCGCGGGATCGCGCGCCTGGTGACGCCGCGAAGCTGGCGCATGACGGCCTGGCCCTGGTGGAGTGCGGCCATGGCAACGGTGGGATACGCCTGGCTCGCCGGTCTCGAGCCACCTGCTCTGCGCGCCATGATCATGACCCTGGTGGGGCTCTGGGTGTCGAGTGGCCGTCATGCGCCCGGACCGTGGCAAGGCTGGTGGCTGGCCTTGGCGATCATCCTGCTGGTCGATCCGCTGGCCGCATGGCGCCCCGGGCTCTGGCTGTCGTTCATCGCCGTGGGCCTGTTGATCCTGGCCTGGCAAGGGCGGGCCCGACCCCGAGGCTGGCGCGGCTGGTTCGTGGCCTTGCTGCGCAGTCAGTGTCTGCTGGCACCCCTGATGGCAGCCGCGGTCCTGTTTGCCTTCGACCGCCTGGCACCCGCCGCGCCCTTGATCAATCTGCTGGCGGTGCCCGTGGTCGGCAGCCTGATGGTGCCGCTGGGCTTGCTGGGATGGCTGCTGGCCGGCGTGCCGCCTCTTGCCGAGTCATGCTGGGCGCTCTTCTCTGTCCTGGCCTCGGGCGTTCATGCCACTCTGCAGGCGGTGGTGGGCTGGGCGCCGTTATGGTATCCCGAGCCCTGGCAGAGGTTGCCGGTCGCAGGGGGGCTGGTCCTGCTGACGGCGCTATGGACCTTGCCGGGGTTGAGCGGATCGTTGCGCTGGGTGGGAAGTGCATCCCTGCTGATTCTTGGCTTGTGCTTGGCGCCCCCGGCGCTCTCCGAGGGGCAGCTGCGGCTGCGTGTGCAGGATGTGGGGCAGGGGCAACTGATCGAACTGCGCACCGCCCGGCACCGGCTGCTCTACGACACGGGCCCGCGCTTCGGTTCCGGGTTCATGCCGCTGGCGACCCTGTGGCCCCCGGGCCAGCGCTTCGACGGGGTGATCGTCAGTCATGGCGACAATGATCACGCCGGCGGGGTGGCGGCGCTGGAAGAAGACCACGTCGTCCTCCGGTGGTGGGGGCCGGTACTCGCGTCTCTCGATGCGCCGGCCCTCCCGTGCCGGGCAGGCGAAGGGTGGCATTGGGATGGCGTCGAGTTCCGTTTCCTGTGGCCGGAGAAAGAGCCTGAAGCACTCGCCAGCAATGACCGTTCCTGCGTGCTGCTGGTCGAAGCCGGGGGACAACGCCTGCTGATCAGCGGTGATGCGGGAACGGCGGTCGAGGCCCGGGTTGCGCGGGTTCTCGAGGAGCGCATCGACGTGCTGATCGCGGGGCATCATGGCAGTCGTACCAGCTCTTCCGCCCTCTGGGTGGCGGCGGCGCGGCCTCGCCACGTGATCTTCAGCGCCGGGCGCGGCAATCCCCATGGCCATCCGCATGCCGAGGTGGTGCGTCGCTTCCGGAACGCCGGCAGCTGTCTGTGGAATACCGCGCTCGATGGCGCGCTGACCCTGTGGCTGGGCAGGGCGCAAGTGATCGAGGCGACTCCCCAGCGCCGTCTGCCGGGAGCGGGTGCTGGTGTCGAAGGTGGCTGTCATGCGGTAGAATCGCCGCCCTAGGCAGAGGACCGGTGACGCCGGATCGCACGGGCAGGAGACATGACCGATGGAAGTGTTCGACGCACTGATGGTGGGCGGGTGGTTGATGCTGCCGATACTCGGCTGTTCGCTGCTGGCCACGGTGATCGTCATCGAACGGCTATGGAGCCTGCGTGCCACGCGTATCGCGCCCACCGGGCTGGGCCAGGAGGTCTGCGAACGCATCCGCCAGGGGCAGGTCGACCTGTACTGGCTGGAAGCGCATTCGCCGCTGGGCGCGGTGCTCGCCGCGGGCCTGCGCAACGCGCGCTTCGGCCAGGAGCAGGTGCGCTCGCGATTGCAGGAGGCGGCGACGGCGGTCATTCACGACATGGAGCGCTACCTGAGTCCACTGGGTACCATCGCCTCGATCACGCCGCTGATCGGCCTGCTGGGGACGGTCGTCGGCATGATCAGGGTGTTCGCCGTCATCGTCAGCGCCCAGGGTGTCGAACGCACCGCCGATCTGGCCGGTGGCATCTCCCAGGCGCTGGTGACCACGGCCGCGGGACTCGTCGTGGCGATTCCGGCGCTGATGTTCCATCGCTATTTCCAGCGCCGGGTCGAGGATATCACCGTGCGCATGGAACAGCAGGCGGGACAGGTGGTCGAGCAGCTGGCGCACCATGGCGGCGAGCTGACCCTGGCCGAGCGCCGGGACTCTCTCGACCGGCGCGGGGGCAGGGAGCAACGCGCATGAAGTTCGCACGCCATCGCCAGGAGTCGGTGGACGTCAATCTGACGCCGCTGATCGATGTGGTATTCCTGCTGTTGATCTTCTTCATGGTCTCGACCACCTTCGACACCCGGCAGGCTCTGGAGCTGACCCTGCCGCAAAGCGACAGCGCCACCGCGAGCGACACGTCGCCGGTCACGCTATCGATCACCCGGGCCGGTGAGTACCGCCTGGGCGAGCAGACCCTTTCCTCTGCCCAGGTCTTGCGCGACGCCCTGGCGACCCAGGCCGCGAGCGCCCGGGAGCATGGTCTGGTGATCGAGGCGGATGCCCGCGCCACCCACGAGGCGGTGGTCACCGCCCTGGATCAGGCCGCGGCCCTGGGCATCCGGCGCGTGCGCATTGCCACCCGGCAACCGGCAGCCATCGCCCCCGACACTCTGGAGATGCCGTGACCCAAGCGACCAGCTGGACCCTCTATCGACGCCTGCTCGGCTACGTCAAGCCCTACTGGAAGCACTTTGCCCTGGCCGTGCTCGGGTATGCGATCTACGCGGCCTCGAGCACAGCCCTGGCAGAGATGATGAAGCGTCTGATCGACGGCATACAGAACCCCGATGCCGCCTTTCGCGTGTTCCTGCCGCTGTTCGTCATCGGGATGTTCGCCGCCCGGGGGGTCGGCACCTTCCTGGGTACCTATTTCATGAGCAACGTGGCGCGCAACGTGGTCCATGCACTGCGCTGCGACGTCTTCAATCACATGCTGCATCTCTCCGGGCGCTTCTTCGACGCCCACTCCAGCGGCCACCTCATTTCCCGGGTGACCTATCATGTCGAGCAGGTCACCGGCGCGGCCACCAAGGCCATCACCATCCTGCTGCGCGAGGGCCTGTTCGTCATCGGCCTGATCGGCTACCTGCTGTGGACCAACTGGCTGCTGACCCTGGTCTTCTTGACCGTGACACCCCTGATCGGCCTGGTGGTGCGTATTGCCAGCAAGCGCTTTCGACGCATCTCGCGGCGCATCCAGACTTCCATGGGAGATGTCACCCACGTGGCCTCCGAGGCCCTCTCCGGTTATCGCGTGGTGCGTACCCATGGCGCCGAGGAGTACGAGAAGCGGCGTTTCGCCAGGGCCAGCAACTACAATCGCGAGCAGAGCCTGAAAGAGGCACTGACCAAGGGCGTGAGCACCCCGGTGATCCAGTTGCTGGTGGCGGTGGCCCTGGCCGGCCTGGTATGGCTGGCGATGTCGCCGGAACTGATGGCGAACATGACCGCGGGGGAATTCGTCGCCTTCATCACCGCTGCGGCGCTGATGGCGAAACCGGTCAAGCAGCTCACCGAGATCAACAGCGTCATCCAGAAGGGGCTGGCGGCGTCCCAGGAACTGTTCGGACTGCTCGAAGTGCCCCCCGAAACCGACGACGGCGAGGTGATGCCGACGCGATTGAAGGGGCGGGTGCGTTTCGAAGGGGTGCGCTTTGCCTACGCTGACGACCAGCCCGAGGTGCTCAAGGGTATCGACCTCGACATCGCGCCCGGCGAGATGATCGCCATCGTGGGGCGCTCCGGGAGCGGCAAGTCGACCCTGGTCAACCTGCTGCTGCGTTTCTATCAACCGACCGCCGGGCGAATCACGATCGATGGCGTGGCCCTTGAGGCGTATCGCCTGTCGCCTCTGCGTCAGCAGATCGCACTGGTCTCGCAGCAGGTCACGCTGTTCAATGCCTCGATTGCCGCCAACATCGCCTATGGTGTTCCCGAGGCCAGTCAGGAACGCATCAAGGCCGCGGCGGATTCCGCCTATGCCAGCGAATTCATCGAACGCCTGCCCAAGGGGTTCGATACCGTGGTCGGCGACAACGGCGTGATGCTCTCCGGTGGCCAGCGCCAGCGCCTGGCCATCGCCCGGGCGATCTTCAAGGATTCACCCATCCTGATCTTCGATGAGGCCACCTCGGCGCTGGATACCGAATCCGAACGTTACATCCAGCAGGCCCTGGAAGAGGTCTGCCGCGACCGCACCACCTTCGTCATCGCCCATCGTCTGTCGACCATCGAGCGTGCCGATCGCATCCTGGTGATGGAGCAGGGCGAGATTGTCGAAAGCGGCACTCACGACCGGTTGCTGGCGCATGACGGGGCCTACGCCGCGCTCTATCGGTTGCAGTTCCAGGAGGCCAGTGCGTGAGTCGCTGGGTCGATGCCGGCTACCGCGACGCTGGCTGGCTCAAGGCGCTACGCCCCGTCGAATGGCTCTATCGGCGTGCCGTGGCCCGGCGTCGCCAGGCCTACGCGACCGGGCGCAAGACGGTGCAGCGCTTGCCCGTGCCGGTGATCGTGGTCGGGAACATCACCCTGGGCGGCACCGGAAAATCCCCCCTGGTCGCCTGGCTGGGGCGTTGGCTGCACGAACGGGGCTGGCACCCGGGCATCGTCTCCCGGGGCTATGGCGGCAGGGCCCCGCACTATCCCTTTCATGTCGCCATCGACTCCCCGGTGGCCCATGCAGGCGACGAGCCGCTGATGCTGGCCCAGCAGAGCGGCCTGCCGGTGGTGGTCGACCCGGACCGCCCGCGAGGGGCACGAGCGCTGATCGATATCGGCTGCGATATCGTGATCGCCGATGACGGCCTGCAGCACCTGGCGCTGGGGCGGGACATCGAGCTGGTGGTGGTCGATGGCCAGCGGGGGGTCGGCAACGCTCGTTGCCTGCCCGCGGGCCCCTTGCGCGAGCCGCTGTCGCGTCTCGCGGAGGTCGATGCCCTCGTCGTCAACGGTGAGCCGTCAGAAGCGCTTCCGCGCTCCGGCTACGGGATGCAACTGCGGCCATCGCGCTGGCGCCATCTCCTCGACGGGGTCTGTTATCCTGTCGAGCAACGACCGTTCTCGAGCCCTGTGCACGCCCTGGCTGGCATCGGCCACCCGGCGCGCTTCTTTGCCACCCTCGAGGCGCTGGGCCTGGAGATCGAGGCGCATCCGCTGGCGGATCACCATCGTTTTGGTGCCGCGGATCTGGTTTTCGGCGACGACCGGCCGGTGGTCATGACGGCCAAGGATGCGGTGAAATGCCGTTCCTTTGCCCATGCGCGCTGCTGGGTGTTGGATGTCGAGGCGCGCCCTGAACCGGCTTTCGGTGACTGGCTGCAAAGGCGGCTCGAGACGCTTCAATCTGCTAAGGGTGAGGTATGTGATGGATAAGGAACTACTGGCCATACTGGTCTGCCCGCTCTGCCAGGGCAAGCTCAAGTACGACCGCGAGCAGGCGGAACTGAAATGCCATTTCGACGGCCTGGCCTTTCCCATTCGGGACGACATCCCGGTGATGCTCGAGGAGGAGGCTAGGGTCATGGGGGTCGAGGAAAAGCTCAACAAGCCCGCCGCTCAGGAGCCTGGATTTCCGAGGGGCGAGCAGGGGGGCGGCCCCGGGAAGCCCACGGCATGAGCGATTTCGTGGTGGTGATTCCGGCGCGCTATCACTCCACGCGCCTGCCGGGCAAGCCGCTGCTGGATATCGCTGGACTGCCGATGGTGGTGCGGGTCTGGCAGCGCGCATGCCAGAGCCAGGCGACGAGGGTGGTGGTCGCGACCGACGACGAGCGCATCCGCGTAGCGGTCGAGAACGCCGGGGGTGAGGCGGTGTTGACCCGCGCCGACCACCCGTCGGGCACCGACCGCCTGGCCGAGGTGGCCAGGTGCCTCGACCTGGCCGAGGAGGCCATCCTGGTCAACGTGCAGGGCGACGAGCCCCTGCTCCCCGCCACGCTCATCGATCAGGTCGCGGCGCGCCTGGAGGAGGACCCCGAGGCATCGATCGCCACTCTGGCAGAGCCGATCGCCGATATCGATACCCTGTTCAACCCGAATGTGGTCAAGGTGGTGCGCGACCTGCAGGGGCGCGCACTCTACTTTTCGCGTGCTCCCATTCCCTGGGACAGGGAGCACTTCGCGACGCGCCCGGATTGGCTCGAATCTGACGTCTGGCTGCGCCACATCGGGCTGTATGCCTATCGTGCCGGCTTCCTGGCCGACTACGTCGACTGGTTGCCGAGTCCCCTGGAGCAGGTGGAGCAGCTCGAGCAGCTGCGGGCGCTGCATCATGGCCATGTCATTCAGGTGGCGCTGAGCGCTGACCCCCCCCCGCCAGGGGTGGACACCCCCGCCGATCTGGAGCGCGTGCGCCTATCATCCCATTCCATGAGGTTCGAATACGCTGTGAGGTCTCGTATGCGAGTTCTGTTCGTTTGCCTGGGCAACATCTGCCGTTCTCCCACCGCCGAAGGCGTCTTTCGTTCGCGTCTCGAAAAGGCGGGCCTGGCGGAACACGTCGAGGTCGACTCCTGCGGCACCAGCGACTGGCACATCGGCGAGTCGGCGGACCCGCGCGCCGTCACTGCCGCCAGGGGGCGCGGTGTCGATCTCGGTGGGTTGCGCGGGCGCCAGTTGAGTGAAGAGGACTTTCACCGCTTCGATTACCTGCTGGCCATGGATCACATGAACCTGGCGGAGCTCGAAGCGCGGCGTCCCGCGGGCAGCGACGCTCACGTCGGCCTCTTTCTCGATTTTGCGGGACGTGCCGGCGAGGCGATCCCGGACCCCTACACCGGGGACGAGCGAGGTTTCGAGCAGGTGCTGGACCTGATCGAGGCTGCCAGTGATGGCCTGATCGACGAGCTGCGCAGGCGTCTGGGCCGCACATGATCCGTCGCGACGTCGAGCTCGCCTCGGCCAACACGCTGGGCCTGCCCTGTCGTGCCGAGCGTTTCCTGGCCACCGACGATGTCGCGACGATACGGGACGCCTTGCGTCAGGCGGTGGTGCGCGACTGGCCGCTGACGGTGCTGGGGGGTGGCAGCAATCTCGTAGTGCAGCCCTGGTTGCCGGGGCTGACGCTGCAGCCGACCTTTGCCGATCTGCGCCTCGAGGAAGCAGGCCAGGGTGACGTGCTGGTGCACGCCGGTGCCGGCCTGAACTGGCATGCTCTCGTCGAGGCCCTGGCCGAGCGCAACCTGTGGGGTATCGAGAACCTGGCGCTGATCCCCGGGCATGTGGGCGCGGCACCGATCCAGAATATCGGTGCCTACGGTGTCGAGCTGGCGGATGTGTTCGAACGGGTGCACCTGCTGCATCTCGAGGACGGCCGCGAGGCCATCCTGGGTCGGCAGGAGTGCGCCTTCGGCTATCGTGACAGCGTCTTCAAGCACGCCCTGGAGAATCGCGTGGTCATCACCCGGCTGGTGCTGCGCGTTTCAAGACGCGCCCGGCCACGACTCGACTATGGCGACCTGGCCAGGCGCCTGGGGGCGACGCCCACCGCCCGCGAGGTGGTCGCCGCGGTCAGCGCGGTGCGTCGCGAGAAGCTGCCCGACCCGGCGGTGCTCGGCAATGCCGGCAGCTTCTTCAAGAATCCGGTGGTGTCCGCCGAGCGGGCCCGGGCGTTGCTCGAACGGCATCCCCAGATGCCGCATTTCCCGCTTGACGACGGCGGTGTCAAGCTGGCCGCCGGCTGGCTGATCGACCAGTGCGGCCTCAAGGGACTGCGCGAGGGTCAGGTGGGGGTTCACGATCGTCAGGCGCTGGTGCTGGTCCATCATGGCGGCGGCAGCGCCGCCGAGCTGCTGGCCCTGGCGCGGCGCGTGGTCGACACGGTGCAGGCGCGGTTCGGCGTCGTTCTGGAGCAGGAGCCGCGCTTGATGGGGCGGATGACGCGCTAGGCAAGAATCCGCGATGGCGAACGAAAAAAGCCCGACAGGCATTCTCGCCTGTCGGGCTTTTCGCATTCGTCGTGGTGGCTACGCCCTGATTCGAACAGGGGACCCCATCATTATGAGTGATGTGCTCTAACCAGCTGAGCTACGTAGCCGTCCAACGGAGGCGAATCTTACGCATAAGCGCATGATCCGTCAATTATTCACTCCATGTAGAAAGCATCAAATGGAACGGTTTCGTCATTAGCGGGGCAGCGCTGAATAGATCGGCGAGCGGTTCAAGCACAAGGCGCCCGGAGCATATGGGGTATATGTGAGGATTCCGTCCGGGCTGGCGCACCAGCACTGCGTAACGCAGTGATTGAGTCGCGCAGTCATTTATTCAGTGTTTCCTTAAACGTTGAAGCGGAAATGGATCACATCGCCATCTCGGACGATGTACTCCTTGCCTTCCAGCCGCCACTTGCCGGCATCCTTGGCGCCCTGTTCGCCCCCCAGGGTGACGAAGTCGTCGTAGCCGACCACCTCGGCACGGATGAAGCCCTTCTCGAAATCCGTGTGAATGACGCCGGCCGCTTGAGGCGCGGTGGCGCCGATCTTGACCGTCCAGGCGCGCACTTCCTTCACACCGGCGGTGAAGTAGGTCTGCAGGCCGAGCAGGGCGTAACCGGCACGAATCACCCGGTCCAGACCCGGCTCGTCCATGCCCATCTCGTCGAGAAACATGCTGCGTTCCTCGTCGTCGAGTTCGGCGATCTCGGCCTCGAGCTGGTTGCACACCGGCACGACCACGGCGTTCTCCTCCCGGGCGATCTCGTGCACCACCTCGAGGTAGGGGTTGTTCTCGAAGCCATCCTCGTTGACGTTGGCGATGTACATGGTCGGCTTCAGGGTCAGGAAACCGAAGCTCTTGACCTGGCGCTTGTCGTCATCCGAGAGATCGAGGCTGCGCAGCGGCAGGCCCTCGGCGAGGTGGGGCTGGATGCGATCGAGCACCGCCTTGGTGGCGATGGCGTCCTTGTCGCCGCCCTTGACCACCCGGGCCAGGCGCTGGAGGGCACGTTCGACGGTATCGAGATCCGCCAGGGCGAGTTCCATGTTGATGATCTCGATGTCCGCCCTGGGGTCGACCTGATTGGCGACGTGGATGACGTTGTCGTTGTCGAAGCAGCGCACCACGTGGGCGATGGCATCGGTCTCGCGGATGTTGGCCAGGAACTGGTTGCCCAGCCCCTCGCCCTTGGAGGCGCCGGCGACCAGCCCGGCGATGTCCACGAACTCCATGGTGGTGGGAATCACCTTCTGCGGCTTGACGATCTCGGCTAGAGCGTCGAGGCGCGGGTCGGGCATCGGCACGATGCCGGTGTTGGGCTCGATGGTGCAGAAGGGGAAGTTCTCGGCGTCGATGCCGGATTTCGTCAGCGCATTGAAGAGGGTGGATTTGCCGACGTTGGGCAGGCCGACGATGCCGCAGTTGAAACCCATGGTGGTGTTCCTGAAGATCGGGTGAAAAATAGAGTGGCGGGCATTCTACGGGAAATGACGAAAAGCGGCCATGACGCGATACTGATACGGAGGTAGCGGCGCCAGGCTCATGAATAAGCGAAGCGTCTTTTTCAGGGCCGAAAAGCGCTCCATGCAATTTCGGCATTTCCGCCATCCCTGGCGGTCAGATGAAAAAGCCGAGCGTCCATGGACGGATTTATAGCGTCTTCGCGCTTCATGAGGCTGGGTATAGCCGCGGGCTGGAATTAGGGAAGCACTGAATAAATGCCTACGCGTCTCAAGCACTGCGTTACGTGGTGCTGGTGCGCCAGCCCGGACGGAATCCTCACATATACCCATATGCTCCGGTTCCTGTGCTCCGGGCGCCTTGTGCTTGAACCGCTCGCCGATTTCTTCAGCCCTTCCTTAGCCCTTGAAAGAGTGAAGACGATTCATCGCCTTGGCCCATTCGCCCTGGATGGCGTCGGGCAGGGTGGCGATGCATTCGTCGATGGCGGCCTCGATGGCAGCGCGTTCGCTCTTGCCCGGTCGGCTCAACACGTAGTTGACCACCTGGCCGGCGTTGCCTGGATGGCCGATGCCGATGCGCAGGCGATGGAAGGCATTGCTGTTGCCCAGAGCGCTGATGGTGTCACGCAGGCCGTTGTGCCCCCCATGGCCACCGCCCTGCTTGTAGCGGGCCGTGCCCGGGGCGATATCCAGCTCGTCGTGGGCGACGAGCAGCGCCTCGGGGGAGAGCTTGAAGAACTGGCAAAGCGCGGCGACAGCCGCACCGCTGCGATTCATGAAGGTGGTCGGGTTGAGCAGGTGCAGGTCCTGACCGGCAAAGTTGACCTTGGCGTAATGGCCGAGAAACTTCTTCTCCATGCGTAGCGGTGTGAGGCTGTCGCGCGCGATGGCCTCTACCAGCCAGGCCCCCGCATTGTGCCGGGTGTCGGCATAGTCGGCGCCTGGGTTGCCCAGGCCGATGATCGCTTTCACTTGGCGCATGCGGGTGCCTTGACGCTCGTGAGCCGGAGAGTTTCCGGGTTACTCGGACTTCTCTTCGCCCTCGCCCTGGTCGCCTTCGTTGCCGGCTTCTTCCTCGGCACGCTGCTCGACCTCGGTCGGGGTCTCGGTCTCTTCCGCGTCGCCTTCCTCGGTGGTGCCGCGAGTCGGGCGGGTGATGCTGACGATGCCGGCATCATGCTCCTCGCCATGGGTCAGGGCGACGATGGTCACGCCTTCCGGCAGCTTGAGGTCGGAAAGGTGCAGGGTATCGCCCAGCGCGAGACCGCTGACATCGGCTTCGAGGTATTCCGGCAGATTCTTGGGCAGGCAGCTGATCTCGACATCGGTAGTCAGCGCGTGCAGCACGCCGTCCTGCTCCTTGATGCCCTGGCACTCTTCTTCGCCGATGATGTGCAGCGGCACGTGCATGGTCATCTCCTGCTTGGCGTCCACCCGCAGGAAGTCGGCGTGGGTGACCAGCGCCTTGTAGGGGTGGCGCTGCAGATCGCGGATGACCACCTGTTCCTTCTTGCCCTCGACGTCGATGTCGATCAGCGAGGAGAAGAAGGCCTCTTCCTCGATCGCCTTGTAGAAGGCGGCCTTGTCGAGGGTGATCGGCTGCGGGGCCTTCTTGCCACCGTAGATGATGGCAGCGACCTGCTGGTTCTCACGACGCAGGCGGCGGCTCGCACCTTTCCCCAGGTCGTGACGAACGTTGGCGTTCAGTTTGTAGTCGGACATTGGTTAACCTCGTGGGTTTGAAATGAGGAAAGCGCCACCCCCGCGACCAGGCGATGACGTTTCCGGGAGCCCCTTGGGGCTTCGTATCCGAGTGCGGTGCCCTAGTGGAACATCAGTGGAACATCGCACTCACGGATTCTTCGTTGCTGACACGGCGGATCGCTTCGGCGATCAGCCCCGCCACGCTGAGCTGACGTATCTTGCCACTGCGCCGCGCCACCTCGGAAAGCGGGATGGTATCGCCGACGACGAGTTCGTCAAGCACCGAGCCGAGGATGTTGTCGACCGCCGGCCCCGAGAGGATCGGGTGGGTGGCGTAGGCCACCACGCGCTGGGCGCCATGATCCTTGAGGGCTTCGGCGGCCTTGCACAGGGTGCCGGCGGTATCGACCATGTCATCGACCACCACGCAGGTGCGATCCTGGATCTCGCCGATGATGTGCATCACCTGGGCCTGGTTGGATTGCGGGCGACGCTTGTCGATGATCGCCAGGTCGGCGTTGAGCTGCTTGGCGATGGCCCGGGCACGCACCACGCCGCCCACGTCCGGGGAGACCACCACCAGGTCGTCGTAGTTCTGGCGCTCGATGTCGTCGAGCAGGATCGGCGAGCCGTAGACGTTGTCCACCGGCACGTCGAAGAACCCCTGGATCTGATCCGCATGCAGGTCCATGGTCATGACCCGATCGACCCCGGCCTTGACCATCATGTCGGCGACCACCTTGGCCGAGATGGGCACCCGGGCCGAACGCACCCGGCGATCCTGGCGTGCATAACCGAAATAGGGCACCACGGCGGTGATGCGGGTGGCGGAGGCTCTGCGCAGGGCATCCACCATCAGGATCAGCTCGAGCAGGTTGTCGTTGGTCGGGGCGCAGGTGGACTGCAGGATGAACACGTCCTTGCCACGAACGTTCTCGTTGATCTCGACCGCGATCTCGCCATCGCTGAACTGGCCGACCGTGGCATGACCCAGCCGATTGTCGAGGCATTCGGCCACCTTGCGGGCGAGTTCGGGATTGGCGTTCCCGGCGAAAACCATCAATTTAGACACGCGCAGCCACCTTTGGAGTCTGGGAGCCTGCTGCACATGACAGACTCCTGGAGGATCTCGATAGGAATGTCGGCAGTCCTGTCGGGGAATGGCTGGGGTACCAGGATTCGAACCTGGGAATGCCGATACCAAAAACCGGTGCCTTACCACTTGGCTATACCCCAGCAATACGCCCTGTGCCGCGATACCGATCTGTCGCGGCGACCACCCGGGTTGCTCTACTCACTCAGAATAGACCCAGTGCCTGATGGAGGGGCGAAACGTTGCAACCCCGTGCGACGAAGGCGTGCCAGCCGTCACGCACGTGTTCCAGTATCCTCCGGGCCTCGGCCTCGTGCCGCAGGCTGCAGAACAGACAGGCGCCGGTACCGGTCAACCGGGTCGGGGCAAAGCCGGACAGCCAGTCGAAGGCCTCGTCCACCGCCGGGTAGAGCCGACGCACCGTCGATTCGCAGTCGTTGCGCCAGGTTCTGGGCCCCTCCTGCAGTGCGCGCGCCATACTAATGGGGGGGGTGTCTCGTGTCAATTGCGGGGCGCCGAACACCCGGGGTGTCGACACTTCTATGCCGGGGTGGAGTACCACGAACCAGGGGGTATCCAGTTCGACCGGGGTCAGGCGTTCACCGATGCCTTCGGCCCAGGCGGCATGCCCGCGCACGAAGACCGGCACGTCGGCCCCCAGGCGTAGCCCCAGGGCCGCCAGATGCTCGAGGCTCAGCTCGAGACTCCAGAGACGGTTCAGGGCGAGCAGGGTGGTGGCGGCATCGGAGCTGCCGCCTCCCAAGCCCCCGCCCAGGGGCAGGCGCTTGTCGAGATGGATGTCGGCTCCCAGGCCGCAGCCGGTCTCGGCCTGGAGCAGCCGGGCAGCGCGCACCACCAGGTTGTCGTCCCGGGCCACCTCGCCGAGGGGGGTATCGAGGGTGACGGCAGCGTCGTCGCGGCGGCGCAAGCGCAGGGTGTCGCCATGGTCGAGAAACTGGAACAGGGTCTGCAGCTCATGATAGCCGTCGCTGCGTCGACCGGTGATGTGCAGCAGGCGGTTGAGCTTGGCCGGCGCCGGCAGGACCAGCTCGCTCATGGCGAGGCGGTGGCGTCGGCGGGGCGCCACTGATTGACCACCAGGGTGGCGCGCAGGTCGTCGAAGGTCATCACCAGGCGGCGCGGTAGCCACAGGCCGCCGTTCAGCCCCGGTGCCCAGGTCCAGTCGCGGTACTCGATGGTCCAGCCTGCCTGGCGCAACCGCTCGGGAAAGCCGCGTTCGTCGGTCTGCATGTCATGGGCCACGATCGGCGCGGGCAGGCCACGCACCCAGTTGTCCAGGGCCGAGATCGGCAGCGACCAGCCGAGCTGCTCCTGCATCAACTGCTCGGGGGTCCGTGCCGAGAAGCGGCCGTCGCCGGTGGTCAGCGTCACGCCGTCGGGAGAGCCCTCGAGCACGCTGCGGCCGGTTCCGAAGGGGCCGCTGATCAGCATGCGGTAATGACGCGGGGCCTGGTGCCAGTCGAGATTGGCGCTGGTGGCGTCCTGCGCGGTACGCAGCCCGACCTTGCCGGCCAGGCGCCATCGATCGAGGGACTCCAGCGCGTCGAGCTGCGCGGACCAGTCGCCGCGTTCCCGCGGGCTCTCGGGCGTCGGGGCCTGGGTGGCACAGCCTGCCAGGAGAATCAGGCCTGTCAGAAGAGGCAGCAGTCGCGTCACGGGGCATCATCCATGTCTGCGGTATCGCCGGGCGTCAGCTCGGGGAGGCGTTCGAGCAGTTCGTCTATCTTGGGGCGCTCGTCGAAGCGCTCCAGGGCGTCGGCGATCACGGCACGCGCTTCTTCCTGGCGTCCGAGCAACCAGAGCACCTCGGCCAGATGCGCGGCGATCTCCTGATCCGGCTGGGCGGCATAGGCGTCACGCAGGTAGGGCAGGGCGCGCTGGTTGTCCCCCAGCTTGTGATAGGCCCAGCCCATGCTGTCGAGAATCGCCGGGCTCTCGGGCTCCAGTTCGTGGGCCCGTCGAATCAGCTCGAGGCCTTCCCGGTGGCGCTGGGTGACGTCGACCAGGGTGTAGCCCAGGGCGTTCAAGGCCATGGCGTTGTCGGGGTCGCGTTCGAGGATGGCGCGCAGGTCGCGTTCCATGCCCGCCAGGTCATTGCGCTCGTAGTGACGCATGGAGCGCAGGAAGCGTAGCTGGGTGTCGTCGGGGTGGCGCCGAATCTGCCGATCGAGCAGCGCCATGGCATCCTCCGACAGGTTCTGTTCGTCGAGCAGGTCGATCTCGAGTCCCACCAGCTCGCTGCGCCTCTCTGGATGGCGCAGGCGCTCGATGTTCAGGAAGTCCCGGGCGTCCGGCAGGCGATCCGCCTCGATCAGCATCCGAGCCGCACGCAGCCGTGCCTCGAGAAACCCCTCGCCGGGCGGCACCTGACGGTAGTAGAGCAGGGCATTGTCGACCTCGTCCTGTTCGTCGGCAATGGCGCCCAGCAGGATATAGGCGGCCGGCGGTGCCGGATCGTTGTCGATCAACGGCAGCAACAGGCGTCGTGCCGGTGCATTGTAGCCTTCTTCCATATAGAGCTGGGCGAGGGCGAGGCGCAGTTGCGGCGCATCCGGATGGCGTTCCAGAAGGGTGTCGAGTCCCGCCTCGGCGGCGCCGACATTTCCCAGGCGCAGTTGGGCCTGGGCGAGCATCAGCACGAAGCGGCTGTCGTTGGGCGAGATTTCCAGGCCACGCCGGGCGGCATCGCGGGCGTCGGCAGATCGCCCTTCCTGCAGGGCGATCCGACCTCGCACCAGCCACACCGATGGCATCTCAGGTTGCACCCTGGCAAGATCGGCCAGCCGGCGCTCCGCTCGTCGGGTGTCGCCCAAGGCCGCCTCGAGCAAGGCCGTGGCGACGATGGCCTCGCCGTGCCGGGGGTGCTCGTCGAGGAAGCGATGCAGCGTGTCGCGAAGCGTGGCCAGGTCCGCCTGCTCTTCGATGGCGGCCTCGACGAAAGTGATCAGGTCGCCCTGGTCGCCACGCTCCGCCAGGGCCAGGCGCTGTTCCAGGCTGCCCTGCCAGTCGCCCTGCTCCATGGCGAGCCCGGCCAGCAGGCGAGCCGGTGCCTCGCTGTTCGGGTCGAACTCGCGCCAGCGTCGTACCGCGCGCAGCAGCAGTGCACGATCGTCGCCGTAGCGGGCGGCGAGCACGGCACGCTCGGCCAGAGCCGGGGAGGCGTAGCGCTCGGCGGCTTCCAGATAGCCGCGCGCCGCACGATCGAAGTCGTCGCGCTGCCCGGCGAGCTCGGCGGTGAGTAGCGTCGCCAGGCTTTGGGCGTCGAGCCCTCGGGTAACCGGTGGAGCCGAGGCCAGGGGGTCGTCGAGAGCCGTCGCAGAAGGACCGGATGCCGTGCTCTGACAAGCCGTCGACAGGATGGCGATCAGAGCGATCGTAACCAAGCGTGGGCGCATGCCTTCCTCATTCGCGAAAGAAATCGCCGCTCGTTCGGCGATTTCCGGGAGCATCTGCCGGCCGCCTCAGCCGGCCTGGGTTTGACGCTCAGCATACCGGCTTGATCATCCGGGGCAAAGCAATGGGATGCGCATCTCTCATCCCCTGCACCGAAGGTGCTGTGATAAACTACGGCGCCAAAAACATTTCGTCCATCCAAGCCTTCGTACGAACCATGGTCTCGACGCTAGTGACGCCGCAATGACGCTTCTTGCTCTGGGAATCAACCACAACACCGCGACCGTCGAGGTGCGCGAGCAGGTCGCGTTCGCACCGCACCAGCTGGAGGTGGCACTGACGGAACTCAAGTGCCTGCCCCAGGTGCACGAGGCGGCAGTGTTGTCGACCTGCAATCGAACCGAACTCTATTGCATCACCGGTGAGGCGGGCGAACGGGCGATCCTCGACTGGCTGGGCCGCTTTCACGGCCTGGCAGTGACGCAGCTTTCCCGATGCGCCTACCACTATCTCGATGAGGCAGCAGCCCGGCACCTCATGAGGGTAGCCTCGGGGCTCGACTCCATGGTGCTCGGCGAGCCGCAGATTCTCGGCCAGCTCAAGGTGGCCTATCAGCAGGCTCGCGAGTATCGCGGTCTGGGAGGCGAGCTGGAACGCCTCTTCCAGCATGCCTTCGCGGTGGCCAAGCAGGTGCGTACCGAAACTGGCATCGGCGAGAATCCGGTCTCGGTGGCCTATGCCGCGGTCAGTCTGGCGAGCCGCATATTCGACGACTTCTCGCGCTCCCGAGCCCTGCTGGTGGGGGCGGGGGAGACCATCGAGCTGGTGGGGCGTCATCTCAGCGAGGCGGGCATCCGTGATATCGTCGTCGCCAATCGCACCAAGGAGCGTGCCGAGCGTCTTGCCCAGGAGCTGGGCGGCGAGGCGATCGTGCTGGGCGATATCCCCCAGGCGCTGGTGCGCTCCGACATCGTGATCACGTCGACGGCCGCGCCCTTGCCGATTCTCGGCAAGGGGATGGTCGAGCGTGCCCTGAAGATGCGCCGGCATCGCCCCATCTTCATGGTCGACATCGCGGTGCCTCGGGACATAGAGCCTCAGGTCGGCGAACTCTCCGATGTCTTTCTCTATACCGTCGACGATCTGCACGAGGTGATCGATGAGAATCGTCGGCATCGGCAGGTAGCGGCGGATCAGGCCGAAGAACTGATCGCCCTGGGGGTGAGTCACTGGCAGCACGAACGCCGGGTGCGTGGCGCAGGGAATCTCATTCGGCGCTACCGTGAACAGGGCGAAGCACTGCGGGTGAGTGCCGAGTCCCAGGCCCTGGCCCAGCTGGCCAAGGGGCAGGATCCCGAAAAGGTCATACGCCGCCTGACACAGCAACTCACCAACAAGCTGCTGCATGGCCCGACCTTGCGTCTGCGCGAGGCTTCCGGTGCCGAACGTCACGACCTCATCCAGGCGGCGGAGAATCTGCTGCTCGACCCCTCGGCACCTTCCCAGGATTCGGAATAGGACCCTTGATGAAAGCGTCATTGCGCGATCGCCTGGAACGTCTCCAGGAACGCTTCGAAGAGCTGGCCGCACTGCTCGCCGATCCCGACGTGATCGCCGAACAGACCCGTTTCCGAGACTACTCCCGGGAGTATGCCGAGCTCGATGAGCTGACCGGGGCCTGGCGCGAGTATCGGGGGGTGGAGCAGGACGTCGAGGAGGCCGCCGCGTTGTGTACGGACGGCGATGCCGACCTGCGCGAGCTGGCGGAAGAGGAACTCCGGGAGGGAAGGGCCCGGCTCGAGGTGCTCGAGGAACGGCTCAAGAAGCTGCTCGTGCCCAGGGACCCGGACGATCATCGCAACGTCTTTCTCGAGATACGCGCCGGGACCGGAGGCGACGAGGCCTCGTTGTTCGCCGGCGACCTGTTTCGCATGTACTCGCGCCATGCCGAGAAGATGGGCTGGAAGGTCGAGGTGGTGAGTGCCAGCCATGGCGAGCAGGGCGGTTACAAGGAAATCATCGCCCGGGTGCGTGGCGAGGGCGTCTATGCGCGGCTCAAGTTCGAGTCCGGCGCGCACCGCGTGCAGCGCGTGCCGGCCACCGAGTCCCAGGGGCGCATCCACACCTCGGCCTGTACCGTGGCCGTCATGCCCGAGGCCGACGAGGTCGCCGATATCGACATCGATCCCAACGACCTGAGAGTGGATACCTTCCGCTCCAGCGGTGCGGGGGGGCAGCACGTGAACACCACCGATTCGGCGATTCGCATCACCCACCTTCCCAGTGGCGTGGTGGTGGAGTGCCAGGAGGAGCGCAGCCAGCACAAGAACCGGGCCAAGGCGATGTCCCTTCTGGCCGCGCGGCTCAAGCAGGCCGCCGTCGCCGATCAACGCCAGCAGCAGGCCGACACACGCCGCTCCCTGGTGGGTTCCGGGGATCGCAGCGAGCGTATCCGCACCTACAACTTCCCTCAGGGGCGGCTGACCGATCACCGTATCAACCTGACGCTCTACAAGCTGGGCGAGGTGATGACCGGCGAGCTGGACGAGGTCATCGAACCGCTGGTCAACGAGTATCAGGCCGAGCGACTCGCGGCACTGCAGGACACCTGATGCGCATCGAGCAGTTGTTGCTTCAGGCCAGCACGTGCCTGAAAGATGCCGGTTCGGCGACGCCGCGCCTGGATGCCGAGCTGCTGCTGGGTCATGTGCTGGGGCGGGAGCGTACCTGGTTGTACACCTGGAGCGACCGGGAAGTGGCGCCCGCCGATCGGCGGCGTTTCGATGCGCTCCTGGCAGCCCGTGTCGCCGGCGAGCCGATCGCCTACCTGACCGGGGAACGGGAGTTCTGGGGGCTGCGGCTTCGCACCCACGCCTCCACCCTGATTCCGCGGCCCGAGACCGAATGCCTGGTCGAAGCGGCCTTGGCCCGGGCCGCGGCGACGCGGGGTCGGGCCCTGGACCTGGGGACCGGAAGCGGAGCCATCGCACTGGCCTTCGCCAGCGAACGTCCCGGCTGGCACGTATCGGGGGTCGACCGAATCGCCGATGCGCTGGCGCTGGCTCGCGGCAATGCCGCCCGCCTGGGTATCGCCAATGTCGAGTTTCTCGTCAGCGACTGGTTTAGCGCGCTGTCGGGGCGTCGCTTCGATCTGATCCTGGCCAACCCCCCCTACATCGCCGACGACGACCCCCATCTCGACCAGGGCGACGTGCGTTTCGAGCCGCGCTCGGCGCTGGTGGCCGGGGCAGACGGGCTGGCGGACCTTCGCCATCTGGTCGTCGCGGCCCGGGACCATCTCGTGCCGGGCGGATGGCTACTGCTCGAACATGGCTGGACCCAGGGGCCGGCGGTAAGCGAGGCGCTGCTGCGGGCCGGCTATGAGGAGGTGGCGACCCTCACCGACCTGGCCGGCCAGCCTCGGGTCGCGATCGGTCGCCTGCCGGCATGAGCACAGCGTGGAATGCGCCAGGCTGGAGCCTGGGCGAGCGACTGTGATAGTTGTAATGAGGCAGAGGACGATCTGCTGTTTGGCCGGAAAAATCATGGCTTCTCCGCGAATCGCGACTGCCTGCGGCTCGATATGTAGACGATCATGCTGCTGACACTCGACTGGGAACACCATTACAATGAAAACCAAGACTCGGTCGCTGGACCGCATCGATCTCAAGATTCTGAGCATTCTGCAGGACAATGCGCGCATCTCCTACGTCGAACTCGCCTCCCAGGTGGGGTTGTCTACGACGCCATGCCTCGAGCGCGTCAAGCGCCTCGAGCGCGCTGGCATCATTCGCGGTTACAAGGCCGTGCTCGACCCGGCGGCACTCAAGGCCAACCTGCTGGTATTCGTCGAGATCAGCCTCGAGACGCAATCCCCCGCGGTGTTCGACGAGTTTCGTCGGGCCGTCACTAGGTTGCCGCAGATCCAGGAGTGCCATCTGGTGTCGGGGCAGTTCGACTACATCCTCAAGTGCCGTATCCCCGAGATGTCCGCCTATCGCCAGCTGCTGGGCGACGTCGTGCTAACCCTGCCCGGGGTCAAGGAGTCGAAGAGCTATGTGGTCATGGAGGAAGTCAAGGAGGAGTTCTCCTTGCACGTTCCGGAAATCGAGCAACTGGACAAGTGAGTTCCCAGGCAGGGTACCGGTGGATGACGACTCGTGAGGTGAGCCATGGATGATCAGTCGCTGCTGCGTTACAGCCGGCACATCATGCTGGAGCAGGTCGACGTGACCGGCCAGGAGCGCCTGCTCTCGGGGCACGCCTTGATCATCGGTGCCGGTGGTCTTGGTTCTCCGGTGGCGCTCTATCTTGCTGCGTCGGGGGTCGGTCGCCTCACCCTGGTGGATGACGACGTGGTGGAACTCTCCAACCTGCAGCGCCAGATCGCCCACGGTGAAGCCGATCTTGGCCGGCCCAAGGTGACGTCTGCCGCCGAGGCGGCCCGGGCGCTCAATTCCGGCTGTCGTGTCGATGTCATTCCCCGGCATCTGGAAGGGCATGCCCTTGAGGCCGCGGTGGCGAGCGCCGATGTGGTGCTCGATTGCACCGATCGTTTCTCCAGCCGCTATGCCATCAACCGAGCCTGCCTGAAAAAGCGCAAGCCTCTGGTCTCCGGCGCGGCGATTCGCTTCTCGGGCCAGTTGGCGGTGTTCGATCCAAGGGATGCCGACAGCCCCTGCTATGCCTGCCTGTACCCGCCCGGTGGGCAAGGCGAGCGTCACGACGAGGAGCTGCGCTGCGCCGAGAACGGCGTGGTCGCCCCGCTGGTCGGCGTGATCGGTACCTTCCAGGCCCTCGAGGCGCTCAAGCTTCTGAGCGGTGCCGGCACGTCGCATCGCGGGCTCTCGACCTTCGATGGCCTGAACGGTGAGTGGCGCCGTTTCAACGTACTGCGCGACCCCGGTTGCGTCGTATGCGGCACACGCCGCTGAGCCGCGCCAGAGCCTCATGGAGCGTGCGCCCCTTCCCCTGAATCAGGTCAGCGACTTCGATATCCGCTTGCTGCGGGTCTTCAAGGCGGTAGTGGAGTGTGGCGGTTTCACCGCCGCGGAAGTGGCTCTCGGTATCGGTCGCTCGGCGATCAGCGTGCACATGGGCGATCTCGAGAAACGCCTCGGGCTGCGTCTCTGTCAGCGCGGACGCGGCGGCTTCGCGCTCACGGAAGAGGGGCGAGAGGTCTACCAGGCCACCCTGGCGTTGCTGGCCTCCCTGGAGACGTTTCGCACCGAGGTCAATGGTCTGCATCGCGCCTTGCGCGGAGAGCTCAACATCGGCATCACCGACAACCTTGTCAGCCTGCCCCAGATGCGCATCACCCACGCCCTGGCAGAGCTCAAGCGCCGTGGACCCGAGGTTCGCATCAACATCCACATGACGCCCCCCGACGCCATCGCCCTGGCGGTACTCGACGGCAGCCTGCATCTGGGCGTCGTGCCGGCGATCAATAGCCTGGCCAGTCTCGAGTCGATACCGCTCTACAGCGAGCGATCGCTGCTCTATTGCGCCGACAACCATCCCCTGTTTCATGTCGATGACGCCGCCCTGGCCGGTGTCTGTCTGGGGCATCAGGAAGCGGTGATGCCAAGCTACCCGCTACCTCCCGCGGCAAGGGAGCGCCATGAGCGGCTTGCGACCAGCGCCACGGCCAGCGATCGGGAAGGCATCGCCTTCCTGATCCTGACCGGGCGTTATATCGGTTACCTCCCCGATCATCTGGCACGCCCCTGGGTCGAGTCGGGCAGACTGAGGGCGCTGTGCCCCGAGCAGGAAAGCTTCACCACCGAATTCGTCACGGTGACCCGGCGCGGCCGACGACCGCACCGGGTGCTCGAGGCGTTTCTCGCGGCCCTGGCGGCGCAGGGCGAGCCTGCCGACGGGGAGGAGTAGAGGAGAATGGCTCCAATGGCTGTTATTGAATACTTGACAACTGATACTGGTTTGGTGTCAGACTTGACCCAAGAAATGGAAAGGAACTTGTCAAGACGGTAAGTTAATTCAACAGCTGCCCGTGCCCAAAGCGGCAGCCCCGACCCGGAAGTCACGCGATGGCCACCACCGATCTGCGCCGCCCCGACTCCTTCTACAATGCCAGCGTGGCGGTCGACCTGGCGCCGACCCCGCCACTGGAGGGGGCGAGTCGTGCCGATGTCTGCATCGTCGGTGGTGGCGTGACAGGGTGCTCGGCGGCCTTGCACCTGGCCGAACGGGGCTACCGGGTGGTGCTGCTCGAAGCCAGTGAAATCGGTTATGGCGCTTCCGGTCGTAGCGGTGGACAGATTCTGCCGGGTCTGGGCTGTGACATCGACGTGATCGAGAAGTCCCTCGGGCTGGAGCGGGCACGAGACGTCTGGGAGATGAGTCGCGAGTCGGTGCGCCTGACCGAACGGCTGATTCGGCGCCACGAGATTCCTTGCGACCTGGCCTGGGGCTACTTGAATGCCGCGGTCAAGCCGCGCCAGGTTCGGGAACTGCGTCATTTCCAGGAGCGCATGGCAAGTCGCTACGATTACCCTTCGATGACCTTGCTCGAGGGCGACGCCCTGCACGAGCGGGTAGTGACCGATGCCTACCCGGCCGCCCTCCACGATGCCGAGGGCGGTCATCTGCATCCGCTCAATTACACCCTGGGGCTGGCGCGGGCCGCCCAGCGGGCGGGGGCCATTCTTCATGAACAAAGCGCGGTGGTGAATATCGCGCGAGGGCAGCCGGCGCGGGTGGCCACGGCCCGGGGCGAGGTGACCGCCGACTTCGTGGTGGTCGCCACCAATGCCTATCTGGGCGGTCTGCTGCCCGAGCTGGGCGGGCGCATCATGCGCGCCGCCAACTACATCGTTGCCACCGAGCCGTTGAGCGAGGATCAGGTCGCCCGGGTATTGCCGCGCAACGACGCGCTCTCGGATGCCAACTTCGTGCTCGACTATTACCGCCTGTCCGGCGATCGACGCCTGCTCTACGGCGGCGAGGTAAGCTACGATGGCCGGGAACCGCGGGCCCTCGAGGCGCGCATGGATGCCAAGATCGCCCGGCTGTTTCCCGTGCTGGAGGGCATCCGGATCGACTATCGCTGGGGCGGCGACGTGGCCATCACCCTCAACCGTGCTCCTGACTTCGGTCGCCTGGATGGCAACCTCTTCTACGCTCAGGGATATTCGGGGCATGGCATGTCCCTGGCCGGGCTGGCCGGGAAGCTGCTCGGCGATACCATTGCCGGCCAGGCGGAGCGATTCGACGTGTTTGCCGCCATGCCCCATCGCGAGTTTCCCGGCGGTCGTTGGCTACGCAAGCCCTTGCTGGTGCTGGCGACCAATTTCTACAAGTTGCGAGACCGGTTGTAGTCTCGGAGGCGTCATGTTCTCCGACAGTACGACGACAAGAATGGGAGAGTCATGCATGAGCGATTCCGCCTCGGCCGCCAAGGTCGAAACGCCGAGCCCGGCGAGCCGCCGTGCCGACGATGTCGGCGAGACATCGGAGCGCACGCGTCGCGAACCCTCGTCGATCGAGCTCAAGGGGCTGCACAAGCGCTTCGGTCGGGACACGGTGGCCCTGGACGACGTCGACCTCACCATCGAGGCCGGCGAGTTCTTCACCCTACTGGGGCCGTCGGGGTGTGGCAAGACCACCCTGCTGCGCATTCTCGCCGGACTCGAAGAGCCCGATGACGGACGACTGCTGATCGGCGGCGAGGATATCACCGACATTCCGCCCCACAGGCGCAGCGTCAATACCGTCTTCCAGTCCTACGCGCTGTTCCCCCACCTGTCGGTGCGCGACAACCTGGCCTTCGGCCTGCGCATGCGTGGCGAGTCGGCGGCGGAGCGTCGGCGCAAGGTCGACGAGGTTGCCGAATTCATCCAGCTGGGCTCCCTGGTCGAGCGCCGGGTCGACCAGCTTTCCGGTGGGCAGCGCCAGCGTATCGCCCTGGCCCGGGCGCTGATCTGCGAGCCCAACGTACTGCTCCTCGACGAGCCGCTGTCCGCCCTGGATGCCGGCCTGCGCGGCCAGCTCCAGGTCGAACTGCAGCGTATCCAGAAGCGCCTGGGCATGACCTTCGTGTTCGTGACCCACGACCAGGACGAGGCCATGGTGATGTCGGATCGCATCGCCGTGCTCGATGCCGGCATCATCCAGCAGGTGGGGACGCCCAACGAGGTGTACGAGCATCCCCGCAACGCCTTCGTGGCACGGTTCATGGGTCACGACAACCTGTTCGCCATCCATGCCAGTCAGGAAGACTGGGTGGATACCGAACTGGGACGCCTGCGCCTCGACCCGGCGGAACAGCGCCAGGAGCAGGAAGGCTGGCTGCTGGTGCGCCCCGAGACCCTGGAGCTGAACGCCGACCTTTCCGAGGATTACAACCGGCTGGAAGGCCAGGTCAGGGAGCGGCTCTACCGCGGGAGTCGCGTCGAGTATCGCCTGGAGGTGAACGGCGTGACCGTGATGGCCACGGCGAGCAACGTGGGACAACGACTGCACAATGTCGGTGACAAGGTGGCGGTCGGTGTGCATCCCGAAGATCTGGTCAGGGTCGCATCCTGAGGAGGCAACGATGGCGGAAACTCTACAGATAGCGTTCCGTGGCAAGGCCGTGGTCAGCGAGTCGCGGCATCTGCTGCTGAGCGTCTCGCCGGGTGCCATCTGGATCGTCGTGTTCCTGGTGCTGCCCAGCCTCTACCTGATGGCCGTGGCGTTCATGACCAACGGCCCTTACGGCCTGCCGCAGATGCCCCTGACCCTGGATGCCTTCGAGCAGCTGGCCGGCTTCGGTTTCCTGGGCTGGAGCCCGGGCAACCTCTACACCTTGCTGCGTTCGCTATGGCAGACCTTCCTGGCGACGGTGCTGGTGGTGATCGTGGCCTACCCCATCGCCTACTACATCACCACCTGCCGCGAGAAATGGCGTGCCATCATGCTCTTGCTGGTGGTAGTGCCCTCCTGGACCAACCAGGTCATCCGCACCTTCGGCTGGATGAACCTGCTGGCGCCGGGTACGCCGCTGTCCGATGCCGCGCAGATGCTGGGATTGATTCCCCCCAACATGGGGCTCTATCCCTCCAACTTCGCCGTGACCCTGGGGCTGGTCTACAATTTCCTGCCCTTCATGGTGCTGCCGCTCTACGCCGCCTTCGAGAAGCTCGACACGGCCCAGGTCCAGGCCGCCCAGGACCTCTATGCCTCGCCGGTGCGCGCCTTCTGGCACGCGGTGTTCCCGCAGACCCTGCCCGGCCTTCTCGCAGGTACGGTACTGGTGGCGATCCCGGCCTTCGGCATGTACGTGATCCCCGAACTGCTCGGGGGTGGCAAGGGCATGATGCTCGGCAACCTGGTGGCCAATCAGTTCGCTGGAGGCTCCAACTGGCCGCTGGGGGCCGCCGGGGCCATCCTGATGCTGATCGCCACCTTCATCGGCCTGTTCGCCATGCGTCGTATCGGCAAGCGCCTCGGCGGCGGCGAGGAGGTGGTGATATGAAAAAACGCACCCTGCAGCGCGGCCTGAGCGGTTTCTGGTGGCTGACCCTGGTATTCCTCTATCTGCCGCTGGCCGTGGTGGTGTTCTTCTCCTTCAACGCCGCCAACAGCGCCGCTCGCTTCACCGGCTTCTCGCTGCGCTGGTACGAGCGTCTGCTGGGCAACGAGCAGATCATCTCGGCGTTCTGGAACAGTCTGGTGCTGGCCATCGTTTCCTCGGTGATCGCGCTGGCGATCGGCTGCCTGATCGGTTACGGCATGTACCGCCATCGGCATCGCAAGCTGGGCTGGCTGATCGTGCTGATCTACCTGCCCATCGTGCTGCCGGACATCGTCTTCGGTATCTCGGAGATGGCCTTCTTCGTCTCGGTGCATCGCCATACCGGGCTGTTGCAGCCCGGGCTTCTGACCATGATCATCTCCCACGTGACCTTCCAGATCCCCTTCGTGGCGCTGATCGTCTATTCGCGGCTGGTGGGGCTCGACCCGACCCTGTTCGAGGCGGCCAAGGACCTCTACGCGACCCCGGTCAAGCGGGCGTGGCACTTCCTGCTGCCGACCATCAAGCCGGCACTGATCTCGGCGTTCTTCCTGTCGTTCACCCTGTCGATCGACGACTTCGTGATCAGCTTCTTCACCTCGGGTCCGGAAAGCGCCACCCTGCCCATCTACATCTGGGGCGCCATCAAGAAGGGAGTGACCCCGGAGATCAATGCCATCGCCGCCTTGATGATCGGTGCCGTCGCCCTGGCCGCGATGTTGAGTCTGCTGTTCAACCGACAGGGGCAGCGCTAGAGGCCCCGTTTCAACCGCTGCAAAGCCAAGGAGAGTGACAATGAAAACAACGACGACGATGGCCGCGGTACTGGGAAGCCTGCTCCTGGTCGGCGGCGCTCAGGCGCAGGAAAAGAAGCTCTATCTGTTCAACTGGACCCAGTACATGGATCCGGAGATCATCGCGGCCTTCGAGGAAAAATACGACGTCGACGTGGTCCAGAACTACTACAATTCACTGCCCGAGATGTTCGCCAAGCTCAACACCGGCGGTGTCTCCCAGTACGACATCATCGTGCCCTCCAACTACTACGTGCCGAGGCTGATCGAGACCGGGCTGGTGCAGGAGCTCGACAAGTCCCGGATTCCCAACCTGGACAACGTGATGGAGCAGTTCGACGACCCCAGCTACGATCCCGGCGCCGCCTATACCGCACCTTATCAATGGGGGGTCTCCGGCCTGGTCTACAACGCCGCGACCTTCCCGGACGCGCCCAGCAGCTGGTCGCTGATGTTCGACCCGGAGGTCAACCCGAGCCACCCCTTTGCCTTGATGGGTGACGGCCAGGTGACCATGGGCATCGGCTGCGCCTACCTCGGTCATGGCTACGACTGCAGCGACGTGGACGCCTGGAAGGAGAGTGCCAAGCTCCTGCTGGACACCAAGAACCGCGAGCGCTTCAGCGGTTTCGTCGATGGCACGCCGGCCTTGCAGCAACTTGCCCGGGGCGTCACCCATGCGGCGGTGACCTACAACGGCGACTATCTGTTCTACAAGGACGAGAACCCGGAATCCTTCGCGGACATCGAGTTCGTGATTCCCGAGGAGGGCACCGAGAAGTGGGTGGACGTGATGATGATCCCTGCCAAGGCACCCAATCCGGACATGGCGCACAACTTCATCAATTTCATCCTCGATGCCGAAGTGGGTGCCCAGCTGTCCAACTACAACTATTACGCCAGCCCCAACGAGGCCGCCAAGCCCCATCTGGACGAGGTGCTGACCAAGCCGCCGGTGCAATTCAGTGATGAAGTCATGCAGCGGCTGCACTTCACGCCCAGCCTGAAGGGCGACAAGCTGCAGACCTTCACCCAACTGTGGAACGAAGTGCAATCTCGTTGAGAGAGGAGAGGGCGGGGGCCGGCTGGTCCCCGCAAGAGCGACAGCAGAGCAGGGGTCGTCGTGGTTGCCCCTCTGCGTTTGCCAGGCCGGCTCAGGGCACCGGCCTATCGCGCAACCCGCCATGAAAGGAACGTTGTATGAGTAGCAGTCAGAACCACGAGCTGAGCGAGTGGTTCAATACCCATGGCATCACCGAGGTGGAATGCCTGGTCACCGATCTGACCGGCATCCTCAAGGGCAAGATCATGCCCGCCAGGAAGTATCTCAACGGGGGAAGGCCGCGCCTGCCGGACTCGATCTTCATCCAGACGGTCACCGGAGGGTACCCCGAGGACGAGGACATCCGCTTCTGGAACGCCGCCGAACTCGACATGCAGCTGGTCGCCGATCCTGGCGCCGTCTACCTGGTGCCCTGGGCCGACGATCCCACCGCCCAGATCATCCACGATTGCTACTACCTGACCGGGGAACCGGTGGAGCTGTCGCCCCGCGGCGTGCTCAAGCGTGTGCTCGCGCTCTATGACGCGCGTGGCTGGAAGCCGGTGGTCGCCCCGGAGGTGGAGTTCTACCTGGTCAAGACCAACAAGGACTCCGACTACCCCCTGGAGCCGCCGATCGGCCGCACCGGGCGCCAGGAGAGCAGTCGCCAGTCCTTCTCCATCGATGCGGTCAACGAGTTCGATCCCCTGTTCGAGGAGATGTACGACTATTGCGAGGCGATGGGGCTGGACATCGACACCCTGGTCCACGAAGAGGGGGCGGGTCAGATGGAGGTCAACTTCCAGCACGGCGATCCCTTGACGCTGGCCGACCAGGTGGTGATGTTCAAGCGCACCCTGCGCGAGACGGCGCTGCGTCATGGCATGTACGGCACCTTCATGGCCAAGCCCATGGCCAACGAACCGGGCAGTTCCATGCATGTGCACCAGAGCCTGGTGGACATCAAGAGCGGGCGCAATCTGTTCGCCGGCGACGACGACCAGCCCAGCCGCCTGTTTCACAATTACATCGGTGGTCTGCAGCAGTACCTACCGGCGGCGATGCCGTTCTTCGCCCCCAACGTCAACTCCTATCGTCGTCTGATGCGTGGCGAGCACAGCGGCTCCGCGCCGGTCAACACCGAATGGGGGTACGACAACCGCACCGTGGGGCTGCGCGTTCCGGTAGGACCTCCCGAGGCGACCCGGGTCGAGAATCGGCTGGCCGGCGCCGACGTCAATCCCTATCTTGTCATCGCCGCCACCCTGGCCTGCGGCTACCTGGGCATGCTCGGTCAGATCGACCCGCGTCCACCCATGGTGGGCTCTGCCTGGGACGCGGGCAACAAGCTGCCGGATGACATCAGCCCCGCCCTGAATGGCCTGCAGGAGTGTCCGGCGCTCGCCGACATACTCGGCGAGCGTTTCGTCAACAGCTACCTGGCGGTCAAACGGGCCGAGCATACCGCCTATTTCGGTGTCATCAGTTCCTGGGAGCGTGAACATCTCCTGCTGCGCGTGTAAATTGCCCTTTTATTAACCCGTTTAAACAAGGCTTTCGGCCGTTCTTGATTAGCATCTTGCGGCGTATCCGGTGAGGGATACGCCGCATTTTTTTGCGGTGCAAAAAGTGCCAGGGTGCTTCATTGAGCCGCAAGCCGCTCGCTACTCCGTTTCACATGGCAGGCAGGGCCGTCATCGCGACACGCCTCGGCGCAGTGTCCAGACCCCTTTGCCCGAGCCATCCTGCACGTCGATCTGGGGCCAGGAATGAACCCGAAGAAAAATGCCATCCTGACCAATCTGGGGCGTTATTTCGAGCTGACGGAACGAGAGAGAACGCTGCTGTTGCATCTCGAGGAGAAGCGCCTGACTGTCTCGGCGGGGGACAGCCTCTGGATGACCAATGAGGGAATCGGCAATTTCTTCATCCTGCAGAGTGGCTGGGCCTATACCTATCGCAACAACCTCGATGGTGACCGCCAGATCGTCGATGTATTGATCCCCGGAGACATCGTCGGTTTGCGCGAATTCACCTTCGCTCGCCACAGGACCGGCGCCCAGATGCTGACCCGGGGTTCGCTGGGCGTCTTCTCCCAGAAGCGCATCGTCGACCTCGTCGAGGCCTCCACGCCGTTGGCGATCGCTCTGCTGGCCTCCGTCGCGCGCCAGGAAGCGATGCTCACCGAGCGGATGCTGATGGCCATCCACCGCACTGCACGCTCGCGTATCGCACATTTCATCGTCGAGATGCATACGCGCTTGAGCAAGGTACGCCTGACGGAGTCACGCCAGTTCTATCTTCCCCTGACCCAGGCCCTGCTCGGCGAGATACTGGGACTGACCACCGTGCATATCAATCGCACGCTGACGGCCCTGGAGAAGGACAGGGTGCTGCGCAAGCACCGTTACCACATCGAGATCATCGACTGGCCAAGATTGCTGGACGAGGCCGAGATCGACACCGAGTATCTGGACGACAGCCTCGCTGGCCTGTACGACCACCTGGGAGTCGCCGACAGGTGAGCGGTTCGCGCTCGGCGCGATGCACTGTCTCGCGGCGGCTGTTCGACCATGAGCGTTTTGCATTCGTTCGATCTTCCGGTGTCCGTTGTTTCTATGAAAGGCATTTTTATTAACGTGATTAAATAGAAAATCTATCTACTCCTATTACGCTTCCTCCAATGCAGGGCTGACAGGGTCGTCGGCTGGTTCCAGTCATTGGAGATGCGGAATACGGAGGATCGAGTATGCAAGAACAGGCAAGGCCAGACGGTGGAGATACCCTGCAACCGGCAGAGGTGCTGGTCATGACGATGGCGCATGAAAATCGGCACATTCACCGCGGTCGGATACTGGCGTTACGCTTCCAGCCCTTCGATAGAGGCATCTTTCGGCTCATGCAGATCCTGGTCGACGAGGGCATGCAGCGTCTCGAAAGGCTTCATCGACTGGCGCAGCGTCTGCAATGTCCCGACCTCCTCGCAACGGTGAATAAGGAGCCGACCCGAATCGATCCGCACAATCACTTCTTCGTCATCGACAGGCTGATGGCCTGTGTCGCGCTGAGCCAGGCATTGCAGGAGGAAGGAGAGGCGCTGAACTTCTATTCTCAACTGTGCCGAGCGAGCCGGCCGGACGAGGTGGGTGCCCTGCTGGATGAATTTGCCGAACAGCGCCTGATTCACTGCCAGATCCTGCAGGAGTGCCGGCAACGTCTGCAGCTGGCGGCTTGATGCCCCGCTACACCCCGAAAGGGCAGGTGTCCGGCCCTTCGGAGGCAGGGCTGGTCAGGAATTAATGCAAAAAAATATCTTTTTTAGTACCAAACACGTTGGGTGCTTCTCTCGCTTTTCATTATCATTCATTAGCCTGCTGGGCCGCCAGAATGAGGAAGAAAGGGAATCGGCATACTCATTAACTCAATTTAATAAAAGTCTCACTCGCTTCCATTATCCTGTCCGTGGGGTCAGACATGCCAAGGAAAGGTATTAAGCCAGAGATACGCCAAGGAGTGCAGCATGACCAGGGAGCGGTCGAGCAAGGAAGTGGTATCGCTGGGTCTGACCCCATCCTTTGCAGGTTGCTTTGAATCAAGGAAACTCTGAAATCCGAAGTATTATTAACCCAGGTTAATTTTTGAGCAAAGGTAACCTTCTACCATCGTTCCATGTTCTATACTGTCATTTGACAATGCCGTGAATCGACGTTGACCCCGCACCAACCGAGTTCGTCGTTTTCGATCCGTTCAAGCCACGCTGTCAGGCTTGTCGATTTTTTCAGAAGCGTCGAGGTTGGTCTGCCAAATCGCCAAATCGCCAAATCGCCAAATCGCCAAATCGCCAAATCGCCAAATCGCCAAATCGCCCAGCCTGATGTCTCTTTTCTCGACGGCTTCGCAGAAGCCTCAAGAGGCGATTGATGACCCAACAAGCCAGCGCCATCCTGTCGAATCTTGGCCGTTTCTTTTCCTTGAACGATCAGGAAAGGTCGCTCCTGCTGGATCTGGAGAAGAGCCGATACAGCATGGCGGACAAGACGGTCCTGTGGCAGGCCCAGGACAAGGTCGACCAGCTCTACGTCATCCAGAGTGGCTGGGTCTGCACCTACCGGGACAATCTCGACGGCGAGCGCCAGATCATCGACGTCTTCATTCCCGGTGACATCGTCGGCCTGCGCGACGTGACCTTCGCCAAGCACCGCACCTCGGCGCGCATGCTGACCCGCGGCATGGTGAGCATGTTTCACCACCGGTGCATTGTCGACATCGCCGATGCCTCCACGGCGTTGACCATGGCGTTGCTGGCTTCCATCGCGCGCCAGGAAGCGATGCTCAACGAGCGCATGCTGATGACCATTCACCGCAGTGCGCGCTCGCGCATCATGCATTTCATCCTCGAGACCCATACCCGGCTCAACAAGCTGCATCCCACGAGCCTCCAGCAGTTCTTCCTGCCGCTTACCCAGGGCATGCTGGGGGAGGTGCTCGGCCTGACCGTGGTGCACGTCAACCGCACTCTGATGAGCCTGGAAAGAGAGGGCATCCTGGTCAAGCACCGCCAGCACATCGAGATTCTGGATGAGGTACGGCTGGTCGAGGAGGCGGGATTCGACGACGACTACCTGAGCGACGAGATGGACGGCCTGAAGGAGCACCTGGGCCTGATCATGGCGCGTGGTTAACCGGGGGAGTCGTTCGGGCTATGATAAGGGCTTCTTGAACTGGCCCGGCCCACAAGGATTCCTCACATGCGCCTCATTTCCTCGCTGCCACCCCTGATGGGTGCCTGCCTGCTGACCCTGGCTCTGCCGGCGAGCGCCGCCGAGAAGCTCTACCTGTTCAACTGGACCGAGTACATGGACCCCGAGGTCGTGACCGCCTTCGAGCAGGAATACGATGTCGAGGTGGTGCAGAGCTACTTCACCTCGAACGCCGAGATGTTCTCCAAGCTGGCGGCTGGGGGCGATGCGCAGTTCGACGTGATAGTGCCGACCGACTATTTCGTGCCGCGGCTGATCAATGCCGGGCTGATCCAGGCGCTGGATCCTGCCATCGTCGACAACCGCGACAACCTGATGGGGGCCTTTCGGCGCCCCGACTACGATCCCGAGGAGCGCTACAGCGTGCCCTACCTGTGGGGTGCCACCGGCATCGTCTACGACACCACCACCTTCGAGGACCCCGAGCCCTCCTGGGGGCTGCTGTTCGACGCCGACATCAACCCCGACTACCCCTTCGCGCTGCTCGGCGGCGATCCGCAGGTCAGCCTGGGCATGGCCTGTGCCTACCAGGGCAACGGTTTCGACTGTGTCGGCCAGGAGCCCTGGGTCGAGGCCGCCAGGCTGATGAGCAAGGTGCTCGATCGCGACAACTTCACCGGCTTCGTCGACAGCACTGCGGCCATCGATCAGATCGCCCGGGGCGTCACCGAGGTGGCGGTGACCTACAGTGGCGATCTCGAGTATCGCAAGGCGGATTCCCCCGAGACCTACGGCGATCTCGCATTCTTCATTCCCCAGGAAGGCTCGCAGCTGGGCGTCGATACCTTCGCGATCCCGGCCCGGGCGCCGCATCCGGAGCTTGCCAACAAGTTCATCGAGTTCATGCTGCGCCCGGAGAATGCCGCCAAGTCGGCGAACTATGCCTTCTATCGCACCCCCAACGAGGCTGCCCTGGAGCAGGTCGTGCCGGAGTTGCGCGAGTCGTCGCGCCTGAGCCCCGAGGCACGCGATACCCTGGTGACCACGCCGCTGATCGAGGGAGACCAGCTGCAGCTGTTGCAGCAGTTGTGGAATGAGGTGCGCAGCCGGTAGGCTCGATTGGTCTGCTCCATCGCCCGATGAATCGGGCTCCCACCACCCAATGGCTCTGATCAGTTGTAGGAGCTCGCTTCAGCGAGCGATAGGCGGTTTGATTGCCTCTATCGCCCGATGAATCGGGCTCCCACCCCCCAGTGGCTCTGATCAGTTGTAGGAGCTCGCTTCAGCGAGCGATAGGCCCAGCGGCGAATGGTTTTTTTCGCCCGCGTGTTGCAAATAGCATACCGTTTGATTGAGGTGTGGCTAGAATCTCCCGTACAATTGCTCTTGAATGTTAAATAAAATAACCGCTCACGGAGATCACGATGCCGTCGAACGCCACCTCGCATGTTGCGTCCTATTATGCTGCCACTGCCCAGGAGAGCCCCGAGCGCCCGCCGCTGACCGGTGAAAAGCGCTGCGATGTCTGTGTGGTGGGAGCCGGCTTCACGGGAATCTCCGCCGCCTTGCATCTGGCCGAGCAGGGCCACCGGGTGGTGCTGCTGGAGTCGGCCCGGGTCGGCTTCGGGGCCTCGGGCCGCAACGGCGGCCAGATCGTCAACAGCTACAGCCGCGACATGGATGTCATCGAATCCAGGTACGGTGTCGACACGGCTCGCGCCCTGGGCGACATGGCCTTCGAGGGCAATCGCATCATCCGCGAGCGAATCGCTCGCTACGCCATCGACTGCGATCTCAAGGAAGGCAACCTCTTCGCCGCCTGCAACGCCAGGCAGATGAAAGGGCTGATCGAGCACAAGGCCCTGTGGGAGCGCTACGGCAACGATAGACTGGAGCTGCTCGAAGGCAACGCCTACCGCCGCGAGATCGGCAGTGATCGCTACGTGGGCGCGCTGCTGGATCATTCCGGCGGGCACCTGCACCCGCTCAATCTGGTGTTGGGCCAGGCGGCGGCCTTCGAATCCCTGGGCGGCGTGATCCACGAGCAGAGCCCGGTGACGGCCATCGAGCAGGGAACGCCCGTCAGGCTTGCCACGCCCCACGGCGCGGTGGTGGCCGAGCGGGTGGTGATGGCGGGCAACGCCTACATGAAGGGGCTGCTGCCCTCCCTCGAGGGCAAGTCGATGCCGGCCAGCACCCAGGTCGTCACCACCGCGCCGCTCAGCGAAGCCCAGGCCCGGGAGATACTGCCCAACGATCGAGCGGTGGAGGACTGCAACTACCTGCTCGACTATTACCGCCTGTCCGGCGATCGTCGGCTGATCTACGGCGGCGGCGTCAGCTATGGCGGCCAGGACCCGAGCAGCATCGAGGGCGTCATCCGGCCCAAGCTGGAAACCACCTTTCCCCAGCTCAAGGGGGTAAGGATCGACTACGCCTGGAGCGGCACCTTCCTGCTGACCCTGAATCGCCTTCCGCAATTCGGCTGTCTCAACGGCAACGTCTACTATGCCCAGGGCTACTCGGGGCACGGGGTCACCAGCACGCACCTGGCGGGCAAGCTGATCGCCGAGGTCATGCAAGGGCAGGGCGAACGCTTCGATGCCTTCGCCGGCCTGCCGCACCTGCCGTTTCCGGGCGGGCGCGTGCTCAGCGTGCCGCTGACGGCAATAGGGGCGTGGTACTACCGGACCCGCGATGCGCTGGGGGTGTGAAAGTTTTTCAAAACCAACGTCCGCGATGAGCGCCGGAGGCAAAAAAGATTCATCGCAGATTCGCGTGACGCCGCTAATCGTCCGGATCAAGGGCAGCGTAGGAGCGCAGATCCTCTGCGCGAAAGGCGCCGTCGGGCGCCCGAATCGAGCCGGCGCCGCTACGCAGCGTTCGCCCGATGAATCGGCCTCCTACCACCCCGGTGGCTCTGATTTTCGTGGGAGCTCGGTTTACCGAGCGAGGGGTTGATTCAATCGCCCGACGAACCGGCTCCTATGCCCAACAGCCATTCACGGTAATCCGTGAGGAACCCCAAAAGCATGGCGTGATGGATATGACAAACAATAAGGAAACGGTGTTCTAAAACTGATTTCATCGCCTTCCGGGAGTAAGCTGCCGTCTAGGCATCACTCGCACCATCAAGGGAAGCGCTGAAGAAATCGAGGAGGTGACCCATGAGCAAGTCCATCGTTATCGGCAGTACCCTCGCGGTCCTGGGGCTCGGCGGCTTGGCCTTCGGGGCCTATCAGATCCAGGCCACGAACTCGGGGCCGGAATACGCCGAAGTCGTCGATGTCGAGCGCATCACCGATACCATCCAGACGCCGCGTGAGGCCTGTTCGGACGTGGTGGTGACCCGCCAGCGCCCGAGCCAGGACCCCAATCGTATCGCCGGTACCGCCGTGGGAGCCATCGTCGGCGGCGTGCTGGGCAATCAGGTCGGCGGCGGCAGCGGCAAGAAGATCGCCACCGCCGCGGGGGCCGTGGCTGGCGGTTTCGCCGGGCGTGAAGTTCAGGGACGCATGCAGCAGGGCGACACCTACACCACTACCGAGCGCCGCTGCCAGACCGTGACCGACGTCGAGGAGCGTTTCCTGGGCTACGACGTCGAATACCGCATCGATGGCGAGGTCTTCGATGTGCGTCTCGACGAAGCGCCCAAGGGCGAGCGAGTGCCGCTGATCGACGGCGAGCCGCAATGGCAGGCGGCTGGCCAGGGGGCAAAAGCCGGCTCCTGAGTTAGCGCGTGAAATGACAAGGCCCGCCGTCAAGCGGGCCTTGTGCGTAGCGGCTACACCATGAATTCCTGTGCCACGTGGAAGTGCTGGCGTGGCAGCACTCATTGACACAGCGATACGGTAGTGTGCGGGCAGCCTTGGAAGGGCAAGGCAGACGGCTTGCCGACCTTGATCTTCTCATCGCCGTGCAGGCGCTGGAAATCGATGCTGTGTTGGTGACCAATGACCAGGCTTTCCATCGTGTAGACGGTCTGAGCATCGAAGACTGGACGCAATGATCATGGGCCCATTGCCGAAAGGTGATTGCTCAATCGGCAGGGGCCGCTTTGTCGAGTCATCAAATGTCGTTTCAGGTCAGCGCAAATTCATCGTCAGCGTGCCGAGGAGAACGGTGATGCCTGCCACCAGCAGTTTTAGTACCCGCTCATGGGCCGTTTTTAGACGTGGCGCATATACCAGTCATACTCCAGGTGACTGACCGCCTGCATGGCCTGGGCACGCTCCTCCCGGCGGTTGATGTGAAACACGTGATGGAAGTCGCGCCCCAGGGATTCGGCCAGCACGTCGCTGGCGGCGAATAGATCCAGGGCCTGTAGCCAACTGTTGGTCAGGGTCGGCTCGAGCTGTTCGTAGGCATTGCCCTCGATGGGTGGCGGTGGCGTCAGCTCGTGGTTCAGCCCGTGAAGCATCGAGGCCAGTAGTGTCGCCAGCAGCAGGTAAGGGTTGGCATCGGCCCCGGCGACCCGGTGCTCGATGCGCCTTGCGGCGTTGGCGCCAGAGGGGATGCGTACCGCGACCGAGCGGTTGTCGTAGCCCCAGGAGGGAGCCATCGGCACATAGAGGCTCGGCTGGAAGCGCCGGTAGGAGTTGAGGTTGGGGGCGAAGATGGCCATCGAGGCCGGCATCAGATCCAGCACGCCGGCGATGGCCTGTCGGAGCGCCGGCGTGCCGAGCGGGTCCTCGTCCTCGCTGGCGAAGACATTGCGGCCATCGCCATCGATCAGGCTGATGTGCACGTGGGCGCCGCTGCCGGCTTCATTGCCGTAGGGCTTGGCCATGAAGGTGGCCTCGAAATCGTGGTTGAGCGCCACGCCCTTGATCAGTCGCTTGAGCAGCACCGCACTGTCGGCGGCGCGCAGGGCGTCGTCGCAATGGATCAGGTTGATCTCGAACTGACCCGGTGCGCACTCCTTGAGTGCGGTGTCCAGCGGCAAGGATTGTTCGATGGCGGCCTGCTGGATCTCTTCGAGGAAGTCGGCGTATTCGTCGAGTTCGCTGATCGAGTAGAGCTGACTCTGGGTGGCGCGTTCGCCGGTGCCCGGAGAGCAGGGGGGCTGGGCATGGCCCCGTTCGTCGCGGCGCCGATCGACCAGATAGAATTCCAGCTCGAGAGCGACGACGGGGGTCAGATCGCGAGCCTGAAAGCCGGCCAGGACGTGCCGCAGCACCTGGCGGGGATCGGCGAAGAAAGGCCGGCCATCGACCTCTTCCATGGTCATCAGCAACTGGGCCTGACGCCCGTCGCGCAGCCAGGGGGTGACCATCAGCGTGCCCGGAATCGGCCGGCAGACCCGGTCGCCATCGCCGGTGGCCAGCCCCAGGCCAGTCGCCTCGATGGTATTGCCGTTGATGTCGAGGGCGAACAGCGATGCCGGCAAGTTGATGCCGTCCTGGTAGGCCTTGGGCAGGTTGTCGCGCGGGATACGCTTGCCGCGCAGCACGCCGTTCAGGTCGCTGATCAGCAGGTCGAAGCTTTCGATGTCCGGATGGTGCTCGAGAAAGCGGTTGGCCTCATTCAAGGCGGGGGCGGGCGTCATGGACGGATACCTTTGTGCCGATGATGGTTCATGCCCTCATTTTCCTCTGGTTAAAGATGTTGTCAAATTTTTTACGGAAAGATTGGTATCGGTTCGCGGGAATCTGGCGTTGATTTATTTTAATATACTGTACTAAAAGATATTTTTTCTTCAGTGTTGAAAGGTCGGCGACCGGTATTGGCAAGAAAGATTTACGCGAGTATGTTGATTAAAGCATACCAGTCATTGTCAGCCATCCAAGGAGTCCATCATGAAGGGTCGCCCGCTGGTAGGAGTGATCGCCTGTCGTCGACAGGTCGAGGGTCATCCGGCCCATACGGTTACCGACAAGTATCTGCGCGCGCTCCACGACTACGGGCTTGCGCCGGTCATCCTGCCGGTCTGGGAGAAGGGGGTGGACACGTCCCTGCTGGAACGTCTCGACGGTCTGATGCTGACCGGCAGCCACACCAATGTCGAGCCACACCGCTATGGTGCCGAGCGAATCCCCGAGAATACCCGGGATGACAGGGACCGCGACAGTGTGGCGCTGGCGCTGATCCCTGCCGCCATCGAGCGCGGCTTGCCGCTGCTGGGCATCTGCCGCGGGTTCCAGGAGATCAATGTCGCCATGGGCGGCACGCTTTACCAGGCAGTACAGAAGGTGCCGGGGATGCTCGACCATCGCGAGCCGGAGGGCGACAAGGCTACCCGTTACGCGCCGGCCCACGAACTGGCCGTCGAGCCCGGCGGCCTGCTGGCGCGCCTCTACGATCAGCCCGGAGCGCAGGTCAACTCCCTGCACCAGCAGGGCATCGAACGCCTTGGGGAGGGGCTTCGGGTGGAAGGGCGCGCCCCGGACGGCCTGATCGAGGCGTTTTCCGTGAAGGATGCCAAGGCCTTCGCCCTGGCGGTTCAGTGGCATCCGGAGTGGCACCCCCAGGAGAGCCCGATCAACGACGCGCTGTTCCGGGGGTTTGCCGAGGCCTGTGCTCGGTCCCGTTGATTCCTTGGCATGGCGGGCAAAAAACGGCTCGTCGACGTTTCATGCGGATTTAGTCTACCCCATCGCCCGATAAATCGGGCTCCCACCATCCAGGTGGCTCTGATCCCTTGTGGGAGCTCGCTTCAGCGCGCGATAGACGTTTCGAGCCTGGAGCGAGCGTCGAGGTCAGGCCGTTTCGGGACTTTTCGCCGTCGTGTTCGAGACTGGCTGGGATGCCCGCCTGCCGAAGACGAACAACACCCCCGTCAGTACCAGGAGGCCGGCCAGCAGACCGAGCCACCAGCGGATGCCGTAGCCCACGGCCAAGGTGCCGAAGAGCAGCGCCACCACGCCGACCAGCAGCGCATAGGGCAGCTGGGTGCGCACGTGATCCACCAGGTTGCAGCCACTGGCCATGGCGGAGAGCAGGGTGGTGTCCGCCAGCGGCGAGCAGTGATCGCCCCACACCGCGCCGGCCAGCACCGAGGCCACCGAGGCGTAGAGAATCGGCATGCCCTCGGCGCTGCCAGCCAGGTCGTGGTGGGAGAGCACGGCCCAGGCCAGCGGCACCACCAGGGGCATCATGATGCCCATGACGCCCCAGGACGACCCGGTGGCGAAGGCGGTGAAGGCGGCCAGCACGAAGATCACCGTGGGGAGCCACTGCGGGCTCAGCGAGTCGCCCAGGACCGCGACCAGGAACTCGCTGGTCTGCAGGGCGTCGTTCACGTTGGCCAGGGCCCAGGCCATCACCAGGATGGTGATCGGCAGCAGCATCGACTTGACGCCCTCGAACCAGTAGTGGCCGGTCTCGGTCATGCCCATCAGGCGCTGGGCCAGGGTCAGGATCACCGCCACGAGACAGCCCGCCAGGGAGCCCCACATCATGGCACTGAAGGAGTCGCCCTCGCCGAAGATGTCGCGCAGCGCATGGTCGCCCGGTCCCAGTGCCTCGAGTCCGGTGATGTAGATGCCACCCAGGGTGATGCCGGCCAGCACCAGCATCGGCACGATGGCGTTCCAGGCACGGCTGGGAACGCCGGGCTTGGTGGGGATGTCCGCTTCCTCGACGGTGGTTTCGCGCTTGCCCAGGGGCGAATGCTGAAGATCGCCGCCGATCGCCCGGCGCTCGGCCTTGAGCATGGGGCCGAAGTCGCGTCCGCTCCACACGACCAGGAACACGAACGCCAGCGCCAGGAGGGGGTAGGCGTTGTAGGGCAGGGCGTTGACGAACACCGAGTAGGCGGACTCGTTCCACTCCGCGATGCCGTCCATGGCCTCGCTGATCAGGCCGACCTGGAAGCCGATCCAGGTGCTGATCAGGGCGATGGTGGAGACCGGCGCCGCCGTGCTGTCGATGAGATAGGCCAGCTTGGCCCGGGAGATCGCCATCTTGTCGGTAATCGCGCGCATGGTGTTGCCGACGATCAGGGCGTTGGCATAGTCGTCGAAGAAGATCGCCAGCCCCAGTAGCGCGGTGGAGCTCTGCGCCTGGCGACGTCCGCGGATGACGGCCGAGATACGCCTGGCGATGCCCTGGGTGCCGCCGTTGCGCGAGATGATCCCGACCATGCCGCCGATGAGCAGACAGAACAGCACGATGGACATGTGCCCGCTGTCGCTGGCCGCTTCGAGCACGTGCACGTTGACCGAATCGGCGAAGGCACCGAACAGCGCCCCCGTATCCATGCCGTGCAGGATCCAGCCGCCCATCAGGATGCCCACGAACAGCGCCAGGATGACCTGGCGAAAGACCAGCGCCAGGGTAATGGCGAGCAGAGCGGGCAGCAGCGACAGCCAGGCCGGGATGGCCGACAGCTCCATCGCGGCCAGCACCTGCCCACCGCCATCGGTCAACTCCACGTGGCTGATGCCCTGATCGATGGTCAGCTCCGGGGCGAGCCATTGGCCCTCGTCGTTGCGGACCAGTTCGACGGGCTCGCCATCCAGTCGTAACCGAGGGTCGGTGTCTTCGGGAATGTCGGTGATGGGGAGGTCGAAGGCGACGCCTTGCAGGATGACGTCCGGCGTGTCGAAGCCGGGGGCGGCGCAGGCCAGGGTGGCGATTGCCCACAGGGCTGGCAGCCATAGCCACCGGGTCGATCGTTTCAGCCATGTCATGATCATGCTCGCTCCTGATCTTGTTGTTGGTTGGCCAAGCAAGGGTTTCTCGGCATGTGTCGCAGGGACAGCGAAAATTCTCTTCGTTGATAAAAAATGATCACTCGCTGCGCAATCGTCAAATATTTTTTACCATTTCTGTTGTTGAATTTCGCCGTACATGTTTTTTTTGCTTTTCTTGTCAGTTATTTATTCAAGTCATGGAAAGTATTCTGCGAAAAGGGTTGGCAATGAAATGTTGGACATATATGTTGAGTAAAAAATAACATTCATAACGCGACGTCTATCTTCCAGGAGTTCGTCATGACCCAGCAGACTACCGCCGATCTACAGCGTCTGGATCGCGCTCACCACCTGCACCCCTTCACCGATTTCAAGGCCCTGGGTGAGGAGGGGAGCCGTATCATCACCCATGCCGAGGGCGTCTATGTCCATGACAGCGAAGGGCATCGCATCCTCGATGGCATGGCCGGTCTGTGGTGCGTCAACCTGGGCTATGGTCGCGAGGAGCTGGTGGAAGCCGCGACCCGCCAGATGCGCGAGCTGCCGTTCTACAACAACTTCTTCAAGTCCACCCACCCGCCCGCGGTCAAGCTGGCCGAGAAGCTGAGCCAGCTGGCGCCGGCGCATGTCAACCGGGTGTTCTTCACCGGCTCGGGCTCCGAGGCCAACGATACGGCGCTGCGCATGATCCGTCGCTACTGGGCGCTCGAGGGCAAGCCCGAAAAACAGATCGTCATCTCCCGCGAGAACGGCTATCACGGCTCCACCGTCGCCGGCCTGAGCCTGGGGGGCATGGCACCGATGCATGCTCAGGGTGGCCCGCTGGTGCCGGGCATCGAGCACGTGCGCCAGCCCTACTGGTTCGGTGAAGGACGCGAGCACACGCCCGAAGCGTTCGGCCGGCTTTGCGCCCAGGCCATCGAGGACAAGATACTGGCCCTGGGCGAGGAGAACGTGGCGGCCTTCATTGCCGAGCCGGTGCAGGGCGCCGGAGGGGCGATCATTCCGCCCGAGAGCTACTGGCCGGCGGTCAAGGAGGTGCTCGCCAGGTACGACATCCTGCTGGTGGCCGACGAGGTCATCTGCGGCTTCGGGCGTCTGGGCGAGTGGTTCGGCAGCCAGCACTACGGCCTGAAGCCGGACCTGATGCCCATCGCCAAGGGGCTCTCCTCGGGCTACCTGCCCATCGGCGGCGTGCTGGTCGGCGACCGGGTCGCCGAAACGCTGATCGAGGAGGGCGGCGAGTTCTTCCACGGCTTCACCTACTCCGGGCACCCCGTGTGCGCCGCAGTGGCGCTGAAGAACCTCGAGCTGATGGAAGCCGAGGGCATCGTCGAGAAAGTGCGCGACGATCTTGGCCCCTATCTGGCCCGGCGCTGGGCGGAGCTTGGCGATCATCCCGTCGTCGGCGAAACCCGCAGCCTGGGGTTGATCGGCGCCCTGGAGCTGGTGGCCGACAAGGCCGGCGGGCAACGTTTCGACAAGACCCTGGGTGCGGGTAACCTGTGTCGTGACATCTGTTTCGATAGCGGACTGGTGATGCGCTCCGTAGGCGATACCATGATCATTTCTCCACCGCTGGTGATCACCCGTGCGCAGATCGACGAGCTGGTCATTCTGGCGCGTCGTGCCCTCGATGAGACTGCACGCCGGCTGGGCATAACCACGACCAAGGAGGCAAGTGCATGAATGCGAAACTGAACCACGCCGACTGGAAGGCGCTCGCCGGGGAGGTGCGCTTCGAGACCCGGGCCTTCATCGGCAATCGGTTCGTCGATGCCGCCGCAGGCGAGACCTTCGCGACGATCAACCCCGCCACCGGCGAGACCCTGGCCAGGATCGCCAGCTGCGATGCCGCGGATGCCGAGGTGGCGGTGCGCCATGCCCGCGACGCCTACGAGCGTGGCGACTGGTCACGGCTCGCCCCGGGCAGGCGCAAGCAGTTGATGCTGCGCCTGGCGGAGCTGATGGAGCAGCACAAGAACGAACTGGCCTTGCTCGATACCCTGGACATGGGCAAGCCGGTCACCAGTTCCCTGGGGGACATGGCCGGTGCCATCGGTTGTATTCGCTACAACGCCGAGAGCATCGACAAGGTCTATGGCGAGGTCGCGCCCACCGGCGAGGAGGCCCTGGGTCTGGTACTGCGGGAACCCCTGGGCGTGGTGGCCTCCATCGTGCCCTGGAACTTCCCGCTGATGATGACCGCCTGGAAGATCGGGCCGGCACTGGCGGCGGGCAACAGCGTGATCCTCAAGCCCTCGGAGAAATCGCCGCTCTCCGCGCTGCGCCTGGCCCAGCTCGTCCAGGAGGCCGGCTTCCCCGAAGGGGTGTTCCAGGTCCTGCCCGGTTTCGGGCATACCGCCGGCAAGGCGCTGGCCCTGTCCATGGACGTCGACTGCCTCTCCTTCACCGGCTCCACCGGCGTCGGCAAGCAACTGATGCAGTACGCCGGTCAATCGAATCTGAAGCGCGTCTATCTGGAATGCGGCGGCAAGAGCCCCAATATCGTCTTCGCCGATTGCAAGGATCTCGATGCCGTTGCAAGCAACGCCGCCGCGGCGATCTTCCACAATCAGGGCGAGGTGTGCATCGCCGGCTCCCGGCTGCTGGTGGAGAACTCCATCCGCGAGGAGTTCGTCGAGCGGGTGCTGGCCCATGCCGAGACCATGCAGCCCGGCGATCCCCTGAATCCGGACAGCTTCATGGGCGCGATCGTCGACGAGACCCAGTACAAGCGCATCCTCGACTACATTCGCCAGGGGGTGGAAGAGGGCGCGCACCTGCGCACCGGGGGCGAGGCGGTGAGCCCGATCGAGGGCGGGCTGTTCGTCGCTCCCACGGTGTTCGATGGCGTGACCGACCAGATGACCATCGGCCGGGAGGAGATCTTCGGCCCGGTGCTGGCGGTGTTCGGTTTCGATACGGAAGAAGAGGCCCTGCGACTGGCCAACGACAGCGACTACGGTCTGGCCGCCGGGCTGTGGAGCCAGGACATCGATCGCATCATGCGCGTCTCGCGCCGGTTGCAGTCGGGCCAGGTGTTCGTCAACAACTGGGCCGGCGGCGACATGACCGTGCCCTTCGGGGGCGTCAAGCAGTCCGGCAACGGCCGCGACAAGTCGCATCACTCCCTGGAGGAGTATTCGGAGCTCAAGACGGTATGGATGGCGCTGTCGCCGGCCTCCCGATGAGTCGGGCCGGGCGCGGCTGGTTGCTCCCGGTGTGCCTGGGGCTGGCGCTCCTGACGAGCGCCGATGCCGCCGCGGGCAGGCAGGGGGTGAACCTGCTCGAGGGCGACTGGGCGCATTTCGCCGGTGCCGTGCTGACCGATGCGGGCGTGCGTGTCGAGGGGCTGGGCCGCGCCATCGTGCCCACCGAGGATGCCGATGATCAGACCCCGGTGGCCAATCCGCCGATCAACCTGCGTGGGCCGGTCCTGCGGGTGACAGGGGACTTTGCGCTCTCCGCGCGCCTCGCGCTGCCTTCCGATCCGGGAGGCGCCTACCTGACCCTCTATGGCGAACTCCCCTACAATCAGGACGAATGGCGCCAGCCGGGGCGTGCCGTGACCCTGGGGGTCGAGGACGACAGGTTGATCGTCGAGCTGCAGGATGGCATCGCCGATCCGCAGCGCCACGTCTATTCCCTCGGCGGCCGCGAGGCAGCCGTCACGCTGGGCCTGGCGCGCCTCGGCGACGAGTTCGAGGTGCGCATCGACGACAAGACCGTTGCCACCCTGGCGGATCCCGGGCTGTTCGACGCAGGACGACTCCGGTTCGGTGCCTCGGCCACGGTGGGGTCGTCCTTCGTGTTGCAGGCCTTGACGGCCCGGGCCCTGGAAAACGGCCGGGTCGAGGCGATCGAAGAGGGCCTCCCGGTGGTGGAGGGCGAGCCCCAGTCGCTACGCCGCCTGGCGAAGAAGCATCATCCGCACCTCGATATCGGTACCGCCGTCTCGCCGATCCCGCTGTTCGCCGACGATGCCTACGCGCGCCTGCTGGCCCGGGAGTTCAGCATGGTGACGCCGGAAAACGTCATGAAATTCCAGTTCATCCATCCGCAGCCGGATCGCTACGCCTTCGCCGAGGCGGACGCCATCGTCGAGTTCGCCGAGGTCAACCGCATGGCGGTGCATGGCCACACCCTGGCCTGGAAGGAGGCGCTGCCGCGTTGGGTGACCCAGCCGAGCCACAGCGACGAACGGCTGCGACAAATTCTCGCCGAGCATATCGCCGCGGTGGTGGGGCGCTACAAGGGGCGCGTCCGCTCCTGGGACGTGGTGAACGAGCCCTTCGAGCCCTTCGGCGCGGCACTGCGTAGCGGCTCGCCCTGGTATCGGGCGATGGGTGAGGGGTACATCGCCTTCGCCCTGCGCCAGGCGCATCGCGCCGACCCCGAAGCCAGGCTCTACATCAATGACTATGCCCTGGAGCATCCCGGGCCCAAGTCCGATGCCATGTATGCCCTGGCGAAATCGCTGCTCGCGCGAGGCGTGCCGCTGCACGGCATCGGCTTCCAGATGCACGAGGACATGACCGAGGACTACCAGCCGGTGGCGGCATCCGTGTTTCGCGACAATGTGCAGCGCTTCATCGACCTGGGGCTCGAGGTGCGCATCTCGGAGATGGACGTCAATCTGCACGAGGACGACTCCGAGGAGCGCTTGCAGGATCAGGCCGAGTATTTCCGTGCGATGCTCGAACTGGCCCGGGACGAACCCGCGTTCACGGCATTCTCGATGTGGGGCTTCACCGATCGCTATTCATCGCTTCAGGAGTGGTGGGATGCCGACGGTTTCGGCAATGGCCTGATCTTCGACGCCGACTACCGACCCAAGCCCGCCTATTTCAGCCTTCGAAAGGCCTTGAGGGAGTGAAATCCACCGTCTCGCCCGGGTAAAGTGGTCCTGGTGACACGTCACGCTTCCAACCATCAGCACCTCCGGTACAAGTCGAGCACCATGAAGAACAAACCTGCCTATATCCTCAAGGTCACCTGCCCGGGGCGCGTCGGCATCGTCGCCGCCATCGGCAATTTCCTGGCCGATCGCGGCTGCTTCATCAAGGAGCTGCATCAGTACGACGATCTGAACTCCGGTCGTTTCTTCTCGACCATCGAATTCGTCTTCGAAGGGGAGCACACCCCCAGCGTCGAGCAGCTCAAGGCGGCCTTCGAGGTGACCGCGCTGCGCTTCGACATGCAGTGGGAGATCCACGACGCCAGCCGGCCGGCCAGGGTGCTGGTCATGGTGTCGAGATACGATCACTGCCTGCGCGATCTGCTCTATCGGCGTGCCACCGGCGAGCTGAACGTCGAGTTCACCGCCATCGTCTCCAACCACGAGGACCTGCGGCCCATGGCCGAACATGCCGGCGTCGAGTATGTCCACCTGCCGGTGACGCCGGAGAACAAGCCCCGGCAGGAGGCCCGGTTGCTGGAGATCATCGAGGCGACCGACACCGACCTGGTGGTGCTGGCCCGTTACATGCAGGTTCTGTCCGACTCGCTCTGCCGGCGGCTGGCAGGCCGCTGCATCAACATCCACCACTCCTTCCTGCCGGGCTTCAAGGGTGCCAAGCCCTACCAGCAGGCCTACGAGCGCGGGGTGAAGCTGATCGGTGCCACGGCACACTACGTGACCGCCGACCTCGACGAGGGGCCGATCATCGAGCAGATGGTGGAGCGGGTCAGTCATGCCCACGATCCCGAGCACCTCACCCAGGTCGGGCGGGACATCGAGGCCCAGACCCTGGCGAGGGCGGTGAAGTACCATGCCCATCACCGGGTGTTTCAGAACGGATTGCGGACCGTGGTGTTTTGACGCCAGGCCTAGAAGTTCTTGGCGGGCGTACAGCAGCTCACCAGCCTGCAGACCGTCTTGCCGATGTTGCGAAAGCGGTGCGGCGTGTTGGTATTGAAGTAATAGGCTTCCCCCGGCCCCAGGACGCGGGTGTCGGCGCCGATGGTGATCTCGATCTCGCCCTCGAGAATCACCCCGGCCTCTTCCCCGCGGTGGGCGATCATCTCGCGGCCGGTATCTGCACCCGCCGCGTAGGTCTCGATCATGAAGGAAAGCGCGCGATTTTCCCGATTGGCGCCGACCAGCTTGAAGGCCACCTCGCCGCTGCCGATATCCGGCAGCTCATCGGCGTGATAGAACACCTGGTCGGTGTTTTCCAGCTCCATGGTGAAGAAGTCCCCGACGCTGATGGGGATGGCGTCGAGGATCTTCTTCAGCGAGCTGACCGAGGGGCTGACCTTGTTCTGCTCGATCAGCGACAGGCTGGAGTGGGTGACGCCGCAGCGCTTGGCCAGCTCGCGCTGGGAGATGCCGCGCAGGGTGCGCAGGGCACGCAGTCGTGGCCCGACATTGTCCGACATCGTTGACTGACTCCTAGGCCCGATCGAGTTTCTGCTTGAGCAGGGCATTGACCTGCTGCGGGTTGGCGGTGCCCCGAGACGCCTTCATGACCTGACCGACGAAGTAGCCGATCATCTTGCCACGCTTGTCCTCGCTGGCCTCTCGATACTGGGCGACCTGCACCGGGCTGTCGGCAATCACCTGATCGATCATCGCCTCGATGGCGCCGGTGTCGGTGACCTGCCTGAGCCCCTTGGCCTCGATGATCTCGTCGGCACTGGCGCCTTCGCCATTCCACAGGGCGGCGAATACCTGCTTGGCTGCCTTGCCGTTGATGGTCTCGTCCCGCACCCGCAGTACCAGGCCGCCGAGCTGCGCGGCCGTGACCGGGCTGTCGGCGATGTCCCGACCTTCCCGGTTGAGCTGGCCCGAGAGTTCGCCCTGAACCCAGTTGGCGGCCAGCTTGGCGTCGCCGCAGACGTCCTTGACCGCCTCGAAGTAGTCGGCCATGGCGCGGCTCGACGACAGCACGCCGGCATCGTAGGCGGACAGGCCGAGTTCGCTCTCGAAGCGCGCACGCTTCTCGGCGGGCAGCTCGGGCAGGTTGTCGCGCAGATGGTCGACATAGGCCTTGTCGAGCACCACCGGCAGCAGGTCCGGGCAGGGGAAGTAGCGGTAGTCGTTGGCCTCTTCCTTGGTGCGCATGCTGCGGGTCTCGTCCGCCTCCGGATCGTAGAGGCGGGTTTCCTGGGTCACCTGGCCGCCATCCTCGATCAGTTCGATCTGTCGCTCGACCTCGAAGGCGATGGCGCGCTCGACGAATCGGAACGAATTGACGTTCTTGATCTCGGCACGGGTTCCGAAGGCCGCCTGCCCCGCGGGGCGCACGGAGACGTTGACATCGCAGCGCATCGAGCCCTCGGCCATGTTGCCATCCGAGATCCCCAGGTAGGTCACGATGGCATGAATGGCGCGAAGGTAGGCGACCGCTTCCTTGGCCGATCGCATGTCCGGTTCGGAGACGATCTCCAGCAGCGGGGTGCCGGCGCGGTTGAGGTCGACACCGGTCATGCCGTGATAGTCCTCGTGCAGCGACTTGCCGGCATCCTCCTCGAGGTGGGCGTGATGCACGCGGACACGCTTGGTGCTGCCATCCTCGAGGCTGATCTCCACCTCGCCCGGCCCGACGATGGGGTGATACATCTGGCTGGTCTGATAGCCCTTGGGCAGGTCGGGGTAGAAGTAGTTCTTGCGATCGAACACCGAGACCTCGGGAATCTCGGCATTGATGCCCAGGCCGAACTGCACCGCCATGGACACCGCGTTCTCGTTGAGCACCGGCAGTACCCCGGGCAGGCCCAGGTCGACGGCACAGGCCTGGGTGTTGGGTTCGGCGCCGAAGGCGGTGGAGGCGCCGGAAAAGATCTTCGATTGGGTGGAAAGCTGCACGTGGACTTCCAGCCCGATCACGGTTTCCCATTGCATCAGCTGTTCTCCTCGCCGAAGGCCGGGCGACGGCGATGCCAGTCGGTGGCCTGCTGAAACTGGTGAGCCACATTGAGCAGGTGCTGCTCGGAGAAGTGCGGGCCGAGGATCTGCAATCCGGTGGGCCGCCGGCCGACGAACCCGGCCGGAACACTGATGCCCGGTATGCCCGCCAGGTTGATGGCGATGGTGTAGACGTCCTGCAGGTACATCGAGAGCGGGTCCTTCTTGGCGCCCAGGTCGAAGGCGGGAGTCGGTGCCGCCGGGCCCATCAGCACGTCGACCTCTTCGAAGGCATCGAGAAAGTCCTGGCGAATCAGGCGGCGGACCTGTTGTGCCTTCTTGTAGTAGGCGTCGAAGAAGCCTTCGGACAGCGTGTGCGTGCCCATCAGGATGCGCCGCTTGACCTCGGTGCCGAAGCCCTCGGCCCGGGAGCGCTTGTAGAGGTCGATGAGATCGCTCGGGTTCTCGCAGCGATGGCCGAAGCGTACGCCGTCGAACCGCGAGAGGTTCGAGGAGGCTTCCGCCGGGGCGATGACGTAATAGGCGGGAATGGCCAGATCGGTATGTGGCAGGCTGACCTCCTGCACGCTGGCGCCCAGGCCCTCGTAGACCTTGATCGCCTCGCGTATCGCGGACTCCACGCCGGGGTCGAGCCCCTCGCCGAAGTACTCCCTGGGCAAGCCGATTCGAAGACCCGACAGCGAGGCCGAGAGTTCGTCCCGGTAGTTCGGCACGCCGCGCGCCACGCTGGTCGAGTCGCGCGGGTCGTGGCCGGCGATGGCCTCGAGCAGCAGTGCGCAATCCTCGGCACTGTATGCCATGGGGCCGGCCTGATCGAGGCTCGAGGCATAGGCCACCATCCCGTAGCGGGACACTCGCCCATAGGTGGGCTTGAGCCCGGTGATGCCGCAAAAGGCCGCCGGCTGGCGGATCGAGCCGCCGGTATCGGTTCCCAGTGCCGCCGGCACCAGGCCGGCGGCGACCGCCGCGGCGCTGCCGCCGGAACTGCCGCCAGGGACGGCAGCGAGGTCCCAGGGGTTCTTGACCGGCCCGTAGTAGCTGTTTTCGTTGGACGACCCCATGGCGAATTCGTCCATGTTGGTCTTGCCCAGGCTCAAGGCGCCGGCGGCGGCAAGCCTTTCGACCACCGTGGCGTCGTAGGGCGACTCGAAGTTGTCGAGCATTCTCGAGCCACAGCTGGTGCGCACGCCCCGGGTACAGAAAAGGTCCTTCAAGGCCAGGGGCAGGCCGTTCAGGGCCCCGACGTTACCTCGGGCGCGAGCGGCATCGGCGGCGTCGGCGGAGGCCAGGGCCTGCTCGGCGGTCACGGTAATGAAGCTGTTGAGTTCGCCATCGAGTCGCTGGATACGCTCGAGATAATGTTCGGTCAATTCACGACTGGAGAATTCGCCGGCGGCCAGGGCCGTGGCGAGTTCGCTGAGTGTCTTGTCATGCATGCAGGTTGTGGCTCTCTCGCTTGATTCTACTTGGGCTCGGCTTGGAGCTCTCGTCGCTGTTCAGTCTTGAGAAAAGCGCTTGGTCGTCATTCGACGACTCGTGGTACCAGATAGAGGCCATCTTCCACCGCCGGAGCGCAGCGCTGGAAGCGTTCGCGCTGGTTGGGTTCGGTCACCTCATCGGCACGCAGGCGTTGGGTCGTGTCCAGTGAATGCGCCAAGGGAGCCACATGCTCGGTGTCGACGGCCTGCAGGCGGTCTGCCATGTCGAGGATCCGGCTCAGGTCCTGCACGTAGCCGGCGGCCTCGTCGTCGTCGAGGCCCAGGCGAGCGAGATGGGCGGCACGCCGCACGTCTTCCGGGTCAAGCGCCATAGCGTCTGTTTCCTGTTGAATCCATGGGACTGTGGGGGATGGGCAGGGCGCCCAATGTAGTGAAATAGACGCAAAATGTACCATAACTCCTCGCTTGCCGCGCTCCCCCCGCGATGATAACGTTTGCGCCTGCACAGGGGCTCCGGTGACTAGGTGAAAGACTTTCATGTTTAAACGTTTAAGGGGGCTGTTCTCCAGCGATCTGTCGATCGACCTGGGGACGGCCAACACGCTGATCTACGTACGCGGCCGGGGCATCGTCCTGGACGAACCCTCGGTGGTGGCCATACGCCAGTCGGGCAGCAACCGCTCGGTGGCTGCCGTGGGCATGGACGCCAAGCGCATGCTGGGCCGCACCCCCGGAAACATCACCGCGATTCGTCCCATGAAGGACGGCGTGATCGCCGATTTCACCGTGACCGAGCAGATGCTGCAGCACTTCATCCGCAAGGTTCACCAGAGTACCTTCCTGACGCCGAGCCCGCGGGTGCTGGTCTGCGTGCCCTGCATGTCGACCCAGGTGGAGCGTCGTGCCATCAAGGAGTCCGCCGAGGGCGCCGGTGCCCGCGAGGTGTTCCTGATCGAGGAGCCGATGGCGGCGGCGATCGGGGCGGGGTTGCCGGTGGAGGAGGCCCAGGGGTCGATGGTCGTCGATATCGGCGGCGGAACTTCCGAGATCGCGATCATCTCGCTCAATGGCGTGGTCTATTCCGAGTCGATTCGCATCGGTGGCGACCGCTTCGACGAGGCGATCACCGCCTACGTGCGTCGCCACTATGGCAGCCTGATCGGCGAGGCTACCGCCGAGCGCATCAAGGAAGAGATCGGTTGTGCCTACCCGGGTGGCGAACTGCGCGAGATCGACGTGCGAGGCCGCAACCTGGCCGAGGGCATCCCGCGCAGCTTCACCCTCAATTCCCATGAGATCCTCGATGCCCTGCAGGACCCCCTGGCCTCGATCGTCTCAGCGATCAAGAATGCCCTGGAGCAGTCTCCCCCGGAGCTGGCCTCGGACATCGCCGAGCGCGGCCTGGTGCTGACCGGTGGCGGGGCGCTGCTCCGGGATATCGACAAGCTGATCGCCGAAGAGACCGGGTTGCCGGTCATCGTTGCCGAGGACCCGCTGACCTGCGTGGCGCGCGGTGGCGGCAAGGCGCTCGAGATGATCGACCGGCAGACCTTCGAACTGGTTGCCAGCGACTGAATTCCGCGAGCACGGACGATGACCGATCATCGCCCGTGCTCATCGGCCTGCGGGAGGAAGGTCTATCAAACCGCTGTTCTCTCATGGGCCCGCGTCGGGCTATCGCATGTTGCTGTGCGCCATCGTCGCCTTTGCCTTGATGTTTGCCGAGCAGCGTTTGCCACGAATGGCCGAGTTGCGTGCGCATCTCACGACGATCGTCGCGCCTGTCCAGTGGGTGGTCAGCCTGCCCAGCGAGACGATTTCCTGGGCAGCTCTGGTGCTCTCGGACCAGCGCCAGCTGATCGACGAAAATCGCAAGCTGCGCGAACAGTTGCTCAAGCTTTCACGTCGTGTCCAGCGCATGGCCAGCCTGACGGCAGAGAACGTTCGGCTTCGTGAACTGCTCGACGCCGCCCAGCGCGACGACATCCCCTACATCACGGCCCAGTTGCTGTCGCTGGATTCCGACCCCTTCACCCACCAGATGGTCATCGACCGCGGGCGTGTCGACGGTGCCTATGACGGCCAGCCGGTCATGGACGCCTCGGGCCTGATCGGCCAGGTCATGTCGGTTTCCGCCTACACCAGTCGCGTGCTGATGCTGGCCGATGCCAGTCATGCGGTGCCGGTTCAGGTCAACCGCAACGGCCTGCGCTTCGTCGTCCAGGGCACCGGCCGTTACGATCAGCTCGTCGTCTTGCATGTGCCCGACACCGCGGACATCCGCGAGGGCGATCTGCTGGTCACCTCGGGGCTTGCCGGTCGCTTTCCCGAGGGGTACCCGGTGGCCAGGGTCGCCGAGGTGATCCACGATCCTGGCGAACCCTTCGCCCAGGTCACTGCCAGGCCCGTCTCCCAGCCGGAGCGTTCGCGCCATTTCCTGCTGCTGTTTCCTCCGCCTCCGCCCAGCGTGTCGGAGGCCGCCCTCGAGGCCGCCGTTCGCGCCGGTGGCGGCGAGATACTGCCCGAGGCGTCGACGGGAGAGATGCCATGACGCTGGCTTCACCCCGGGGACTGCTGCTGATCTGGTTGAGCCTGCTGCTGGCACTGTGCCTGCAGGTCATGCCGTTGCCCGATGCCTGGCTGATCTGGCGTCCCGAGTGGCTGGGACTGATGCTGATCTACTGGTGCGTGGCTGCACCTCAGCGCGTCGGCGTCTTTCACGGCTTCCTGCTGGGGCTGCTGCTGGATCTGATCGAGGGCTCGCCACTCGGGCAGAACGCTCTGGTCTTTTCATTGCTGGCCTATCTCTCGTTGATGGTCTATCAGCGCATGCGCGCCTACGCACTGGTTCAGCAGGCCGTGCTGGTGTTGGTATTGCTGGGGATAGCCCAGCTGATCGAACAGTGGCTGCGGACCATGTTCGGGCCATTCTCCATCAACCTGGCCTTTCTGCTCTCCGCCTTGATCGGTGCCGCGTTGTGGCCCTGGCTGTTTACCATGCTGCAGGCGCTGCGACGCCGCCTGGAGATCGGCTGATGGCTGAAACAGACTCGCCCATGTTGCGCCTGGCATCCGCTTCGCCACGCCGTCGCGAGCTGCTGGCTTCCATCGGCCTGTTGGCCGAGGTAAGGCCGGTGGACGTCGACGAGACCCCGCTGGCTGGCGAATCGGCCGGCGCCTACGTGCTTCGCCTGGCGCGCCGCAAGGCCCAGGTCGGTGCGGTCGGGACGCGGTTGCCGACCCTGGGCTCGGATACTGCCGTCGTGCTGGATGGCCGTATCCTGGGCAAGCCGGTAAGCCGCGGGCATGCCAGGGAAATGCTCGAGGCCCTGTCGGGCCGGGTGCATGAGGTGATGACGGCGGTGGCGGTGAGCGGGCCGCAAGGCATGCTCGATACCTGCGTGGTCACGCGTGTGGCCATGCGCCCCATCGAGTCGCACGAGATCGACGCCTACTGGGCGACCGGCGAACCCGCGGACAAGGCCGGTGGTTATGCCATTCAGGGACGCGCCGCGATCTTCGTCGAACGCCTCGAGGGCAGCCATTCGGCGGTAGTCGGCCTGCCGCTGTTCGAGACGGCCCGGCTGCTCGCACGGCAGGGCGTCTCCTGCTGGTCGGCGGGTGCGCCATCCTAGGAGGTACCCGAGGCGTCATCGGCGTCGCGCGGGTGCCTTTCGGGCAGAGCCCAAAGCGCTAAGGCTATGTCATAATCGTTTTACGCCCCAGCGATAAGGATCCCCGCATGAGCGGTGAAGTATTGATCAACTTGACGCCCATGGAGACCCGGGTGGCCGTCGTCGAGAACGGCGTACTGCAGGAAGCCTTCATCGAGCGAAGCCGCCGGCGGGGCATCGTGGGCAATATCTACAAGGGCAAGGTGGCCCGGGTGCTGCCGGGCATGCAGGCGGCCTTCGTCGATATCGGTCTGGATCGGGCCGCGTTCATCCACGCCCAGGAGGTCATGCCGCCCAACACGCCCAACGACGAGCAGGTCTCTATCAGCCAGTTGCTCCACGAGGGGCAGCCACTGGTGGTGCAGGTGACCAAGGACCCGATCGGGTCCAAGGGCGCGCGGTTGACCACTCACCTCTCGGTACCCTCACGCTACCTCGTCTACATGCCCGACTCGCCGCACACCGGGGTGTCGCAGCGCATCGAGGATGACGGCGAGCGCGAACGCCTGCGTTCGCTGGTCGAGGCGTGCCTCGGCGAGCTCGATCAGGAGGCGCCCGGTGGCTTCATCATTCGTACCGCCGCCGAAGGCGTGGGCAAGGAGGAGTTGACCACGGACATGCAGTTCCTGCTGCGTCTGTGGCGCAAGGTCGGCGAACGGCGCTTCGATGCTCCGGCGCCGAGCTGCATCTACGACGATCTGCCCCTGTTCATCCGCACCTTGCGCGATCTGATGCGCGACGACATCGAGAAGGTGCGCATCGATTCCCGGGAGAACTTCCACAAGCTGATGGCCTTTGCCGAGGAGTTCATGCCCGGCATGGCCGAACGCATCGAGTACTACCCTGGCGAGCGGCCGATCTTCGACCTGTTCAGCGTCGAGGACGAGATACTCAAGGCGCTGGGACGCAAGGTGCAGTTGAAGTCCGGGGGCTACCTGGTCATCGATCCCACCGAGGCAATGACCACCATCGATGTCAATACCGGCGGGTATGTCGGGCATCGCAATCTCGAAGAGACGATCTTCAAGACCAATCTCGAGGCGGCCACCGCCATCGCCCGGCAACTGCGCCTGCGCAACCTGGGCGGTATCATCATCATCGACTTCATCGACATGGAAGATCTCGAACACCAGCGCCAGGTGTTGCGGGTGCTCGAGAAGGCCCTGGAACGCGACCACGCCAAGAACAAGCTGACCGGTGTCACCGAGCTGGGGCTCGTGCAGCTGACCCGCAAGCGTACCCGGGAGAGCCTCGAACAGATCCTCTGCGAGCCCTGCCCGACCTGCCAGGGCAGAGGCACCCTCAAGACGCCGGAAACCGTTTGCTACGAGATCTTTCGCGAGATCCTGCGCGAAGAGCGTGCCTACAGCCCCGATACCTACATGGTGCTGGCCTCCCAGGCCGTGGTCGATCGCCTGCTCGACGAGGAGTCCTCGGCGGTGGCGGACCTGGAGATCTTCATCGGCAAGACCATTCGTTTCCAGGTCGAGGCGCATTACTCCCAGGAGCAGTACGACATCGTGCTGATGTAGCCCTATGAGCGCGTACCGTATTATCCTGCGCTGGGCATTGACGCTGGTCGCGGTGGGGCTCGTGCTTGTGGCCCTGCTGTCGGGTGGCCTGCGCCTGGCGATCAGTCAGATCGACCTGCTGCGCGGCGAGCTGAACGAGCGGCTGACGCGCCAGTTCGATGCCACGATGCAGCTGGGCGAGCTGCAGGGAAGCGTTCATGGCCTCGACCCGGCCCTGGCGATCGACGACCTGCACTTGGCATCGCACATCCGCCCAGGCTCTGTCCCGCTTCTGGACATCGAACACGCTCGGGCGCGACTCGATGTCCTGGCCTCGCTGCGTGCCGGCTATCCGGTACTCGCCGACACGCGCATCAGCAGGGCGACGCTGCACCTCTATCAGGATGACAGTGGCCGCTGGAGGTGGCCGGAACCGGCCGACATGCCCTCGGAACTGGTTCCCGAGACCGATTTCGAGATCGAGACGGTGGATGCCGCGGTCGGCGTATTGCTGCGCCAGCAGGCGGTCGTGGACGACCTGCGCCTGGCGTTGCACGGCATCGATGGCGAGGTGACCCTGGTTGCGCCCCGGGTGCTGATGACCGGCGATGGCAAGCGTGCTCACCTGGAGGGGGAGCTGTTCGTCGAGGGGGAGCAAGCACGGGCCATCGAGACGGTCCTCGAGGTCCTGCCCGGGCAGCGGGGGCTCGAGGATTTCAATGCCGCGCTGCGGGCACGGGCCGACCTGAGCGTGCTGTCGCGTCTGGGCGCTGTGTTGACCGGCCAGCAGGCCGCGCAGGTGGACAGCATCAGTGGCGAGGCAGAACTCTGGGGGCGGTGGCACGCCGGGCGCCTGGAGGACGTACGCGCCACCCTCGGCATCGACCGGCTGGCCCTGAACGGCAGCGGCGATCCCCTGGTGCTCAACGATATCGCCGCGAAGGCACAGTGGCTTCGCGGCGAAAGGGATGACTGGCAAGCCTGGATCAACTCCCTGTCCATGACCGACGACCAGGGTGAGCCCTCGCCGTTGCCGGAGCGCCTGCATGCCGAGGGAGACAACCAGGGCTGGCAGCTGAACAGCACCGCTTTCGATCTGGGGCTGCTGTCGCGCTGGATGCAGCGTCTGCCGCTTCCCGAGGCGTTGCAGCGCACCCTTGACACGCTCTCGCCCGAGGGTCGCGTCAGCGGACTGGCGTTTGGCTGGCGCGATGGGCAGTGGCAGGCTCGGGCGGCATTGCAGGGCGCGGCCGTGTCGCCCTGGAAAGGCGCGCCCGGAGGCGGCCCGCTGGATGCCTGGGTGCAAGCGCAGGATGGCCAGGGTAGTGTACGTTTTCGAGGGCTGGCAGACATGACGCTCGCCTTCCCCGAGGTTTTTGCAGATCCTCTGGAACTGTCCGAGGCGCGAGGTGAGGTCGACTGGGTCCTGGACGAAGGCAGGTTGAGTGTCGGCGGCGAGGACCTGAATCTCACCTGGCGGGACGCCCGCGTCGAGGGTGGCTTTCGCTTCGTCTCGCCGCGTCGGGCGCCGCCGGAGCTGGAGTTGAGCCTCGACTTCCGGGATGTGAATGCGATCGATACCCCCCTGGTGGCGTGGCTGCCGGTCAAGGTGCTCGATGCCGAGTTGCTCGAATGGCTGTCGGGAGGCATCGCCGGGCGGGTACCGCAAGGTAGCTTCTATCTGCGCCAGACCCTGGACGACGATCCCGGCCAGGGCAGTGGCGAAGCAGGTCAGGACGCCAGCGTCGACGATGACGAGCCCTTCACCGGTGAACTGCGGCTGGCCCTGCAGGTCGAAGAAGGGCGGCTGCCCTACGATCCCGAGTGGCCGGCCCTGGAGAATGTCGGCGGCGAGCTGACCCTGCACGATGAAAGCCTCCGGGCCTCGGTGACGCATGCCGAGACCCACGGCCTGGTCAGCGAAGGAGGCGAGGTCTCCCTGGAGGATGAACGCTTGACCGTCCAGGCGCCGGTCGGTGGCTCGACCCAGGCGCTGCTCGACTTTCTTGCCGCCAGCCCGATCGAGGGAAGTGACGTCTTCGCCCAATGGCGCAGTGACGGTCGTGTCGACGGTCGAGTGGATCTGGGCGTACCCATGAGCGATACCGATGCCCTGGAACTGGAAGTCGCGGCGCGGGTCGATGCGCCGCAACTGACGTTCTCCGAGGTCGATCTTAGCCTGGGCAATCTCAACGGCGATCTGCGCTATCGACATGCGTCCGGGGACGATTTCCTGACCGGTACCCTGGGGGCCCGTGCCTTCGAGGGCCCCTTGCTGGCCGACTTCGATGTCGGGGGCGACGGCATCGTGCTGGAAGGCCGCGCCCTGGCCCGCGGGTTGTTGCAATGGGCCGGTATGAGCGAGCTGGAGAGCCTGCTGAGCGGCTACTTTCCCTACACCGCGAGGCTGGACCTCGCGGGCGAACGGCCGCGACTGAGCATCGACAGCAATCTTCAGGGGTTGGGCATCCAGTTGCCCGCCCCCTTCGGCAAGCGCCAGGCTGAAGGCGTTGCACTGCAGGTCGACACGATCCCGGGGCAGCGCCTGAGTGTGGTGGTCGCCGACCGGATGCGCCTGGGCTGGCGCAGCCTCGACCAAGACTCGAGCCAGGGGCAGGTCTGGCTGGAGCGTTGGCCCGAGACCCTTCGATGGCCGAATGGCGCCGGTTGGCAGTTCGTCTGGCAGACGCCGCGTATCGACATCGAACGGTGGCAGTCGGCGCTTGCCGGACTCGGGGCATTCGATGGCGATCAGAGTACCGCGCCGAGAGAAAGCCTGCCCTCGCTGCGTAATGTGCAGATCGACACCCAGTGCCTGCTCCTGGAGCAACGCTGCCTGGGGTCGTTGCAGGCAGCGTTGCAGCCGCAACCCCAGGGCTGGCGATTCGACCTGGGTGGAAGCCTGGTCGAGGGGCGGGGCGAGTATCGGCCCGGACAGGCCCAGTCGCTCTCCTTGTCGCTGACGCGCCTGGCCCTGGACAGCCTGATCGAGGAGACGCCGCCGACGTCGCCGGAACTGGCCGAAGAGATCGCCACCACACCCGATGCCGTGCCCCTGCCGAGCACATTGAGCCTGGTGCCCGATGGGCGGATCACGATCGACCGCATCCTGCGCAAGGGACGGGAACTGGGCCCCCTGTCGGCGCAATGGGAAGCGTCCTCGCAGCGCTTGAACGTGGCACCGCTCTCCCTGAGGTTGGGTGAGGTGGAGGTCGGAGGGGAACTGACCTGGGAATCGGCAGGGCCTCAGGCGAGTCTCACCCGCTCCCGCATCGCCCTGACCGGGGGGGATATCGGGACGCTGTTCGAGTCCCTCGATCAGCCGGTGGCGCTGCGCAGCGAAGAGACCGATGTCCGCACCCAGCTCGCCTGGCCGGGCGCACCCTGGCAATTCGCTCTGGAGCGCTCCCGGGGCAACATCGGGGCGACGCTGCGGGATGGCCGTTTTTTGACCCTGGACTCGTCCTCGGCGAAACTCATCGGTCTGCTCAACATCGACAATCTGCTGCGGCGCTTGCGCCTCGACTTCACCGATGTGACCGGACGCGGCACCGCTTTCGACAGTGTGCAGGGCGACGCGACCCTGTACGATGGACGCTTGGAAACGCGCGGGCCCGTTGAAATCGACGGTCCCTCCACCCAGTTCAGCCTCGATGGCAGCGTGGACCTGATTCATCGCCAACTGGACCTGTCGCTGGGAGTGACCGTGCCGATCAGCCAGAACCTGCCGTTGGCGGCAGTGCTCATCGGCGCTCCCTACGTGGGAGGCGCCCTGTTCCTGGCCGACAAGATGTTCGGCGGCTGGATCGACAAGGTCACGCGAATCTACTATCGCGTGCAGGGCTCCTGGGCCTCGCCGCGAATCACCGTGGAAAATGCCGAATGACGCAATTGACGCAATCGCCTCTCGACGAGGCCATCGCCACCCTCCTGACCCCGGGCGGTCTGGATGCCGGGGCGCTGGACCCCGGGCTGGATCATGCACTGGGCGCGGGTATCGACTACGCCGACCTCTACTTTCAGCGCAGCTGGCACGAGAGCTGGGTGCTGGAGGACGGCGAGGTCAAGGACGCCAGCTACAACATCGATGGCGGCGTCGGTGTGCGTGCCCTGGCCGGGGAAAAGACCGGCTTCGCCTACTCCAACCAGATTACCGCCGAGGCCCTGGCCGAGACCGGACGCACCGCTTCCGGCATCGCGCGCAGCGGCGCACGTCTTAACGGCCAGCCGGTGCATGCCGCCGCGGCGCCGCTCCGCTATGCCGGCGTCGACCCCCTTTCTGGCCTGACCGCCGAGGAGAAGATCGCCCTGCTCAAGCAGGCCGATCGCATCGCCCGGTCGGCGGACCCGTCGGTTTCCCAGGTGACCGCTTCGCTCACCGGGGTCCACGAAGTCGTGCTGGTGCGGGCCAGCGACGGCACCCTGGCGGCGGACATTCGCCCCCTGGTGCGCTTCAACGTCAGCGTGATCGCGGCCAGGAACGGGCGCCGCGAACGCGGCAGCGCCGGCGGCGGCGGACGCTATGCCATGTCGCGCCTGCGCGACGAGAACGTCGCCGAACGCTTTGCCAGGGAGGCGGTGCGCCAGGCACTGGTCAACCTCGAGGCCGTCGACGCCCCCGCCGGTCAGATGCCCGTGGTCCTGGGCCCCGGCTGGCCGGGCATCCTGCTGCACGAGGCGGTAGGCCACGGCCTGGAAGGCGACTTCAACCGCAAGCAGAGTTCCGCCTTCGCCGGACGCATGGGCCAGCGGGTCGCGGCGCCCGGCGTCACCGTGGTCGACGACGCCACCCTGGCGGATCGCCGGGGCTCCATGACCATCGACGACGAGGGCACCCCGGGGGCCTACACGCCCCTGATCGAGGACGGCATCCTCGTCGGCTACATGCAGGACAAGCTGAACGCCCGGCTGATGGACATGGCGCCCACCGGCAACGCGCGCCGCGAATCCTACGCGCACATGCCGATGCCGCGCATGACCAACACCTACATGCTGGCCGGCCAGGACGACCCCGAAGAGATTCTCAAGAGCGTCAAGCGCGGTCTCTACGCGGTGAGCTTCGGCGGTGGCCAGGTGGACATCACCTCGGGCAAGTTCGTGTTCTCGGCCAGCGAGGCGTATCTGATCGAGGACGGGCGCATCACCGCGCCGGTCAAGGGCGCCACCCTGATCGGCAACGGCCCCGAGGCGATGGGCCGGGTCTCGATGATCGGCCACGACATGGAACTGGATACCGGCATCGGAGTGTGCGGCAAGGAAGGCCAGGGGGTGCCGGTGGGGGTCGGTCAGCCGACGTTGAAGTTGGATGAGCTGACCGTCGGCGGCACCCAGTCCTGAGCATGAAGCGGCTGCGCTCGCTGAAGCGAGCCCCCACGGGGGGCATGCCCATGGGGTTGGTGGGAGCCCGATTTATCGGGCGATTGCCGATCAACCCTCGCTCGCTGAAGCGAGCTCCCACGAGGGAACATGGCCGTGGGGGTGGTGGGAGCCCGATTTATCGGGCGATTGCCGATCAACCCTCGCTCGCTGAAGCGAGCTCCCACGAGGGAACATGGCCGTGGGGGTGGTGGGAGCCCGATTTATCGGGCGATTGCCGATTAACCCTCGCTCACTGAAGCGAGTTCCCACGGGGGAACATGGCCATTATTCCACGGGTTGTGAAAGGAGTTTCAAAGGTTCTTACATACCGGCGGTGTCGCGAATGAGCTTGAACAACTTGCGCGCATTGGTCGGCGGCTTGCCGCGCTGACGCTCGCTGCGGGCATTGCGGATCAGCTGGCGTAGCGCCTGGCGGTCCACATCCGGGTAGTCGGCGATGAAGGCTTCCAGGTCGTCGCTGTCGCCGTCGATGAGTCGGTCACGCCATTTTTCCAGACGATGGAAGGCGTGATCGCGGCGCAGTTTCTCGCGCTCGAATTCATCGAAGGCCGTCTGGATGCCGTCGATATCCTCGCGGCGCATCAGCTTGCCGACGTATTGCATGTGGCGGCGGCGACCTTCGTGAGAGCGGATGCGCGAGGTTTCCTCGACGGCCGCCAACATGTCGTCCGAGAGGGGCAGGCGGGCACGCTGCGCCTCGGACAAGGCGATGATTCGTTCACCCAGGGCTTGCAGGGCCTGCATCTCCTGCTTGCGCTGGGTCTTGCTTGGCCGACCTTCCGGGTCGGCGGATGATTCGAATGACATGCCATTACCATCAGCATTGGGAGGAGGGCGCAGTATACCAGCCCGCCTCGCTACAAGGAGACCAACATGACTCAGGCTTTCGATGCCGCCGCCCAGCAGGCGCTGCTGGAGACTCGGGTCGCCGCTGCCCTGGAGCAGGCGCGCAAGCTCGGGGCCGATGCCTGCGAGGTGGGGGCCAGCGTCGATCAGGGAACCGGTGTCAACGTGCGCATGGGCGAAGTGGAGAGTGTCGAGCTGTCCCGTGACCAGGGGATCGCCGTGACGGTCTACGTGGGCCAGCGCAAGGGCAGTGCCTCCTCCTCGGACGCCGGCAAGGACTCGATCCGCGCGGTCGTCGAGAAGGCCATCGCGATCGCCCGCCATACCGGAGAGGACCCGGCCGCCGGCCTGGCAGAGGCACAATTGATGGCGACGGAGTTTCCCGACTTGAAGGTGCACCACCCCTGGCCCTTGTCGACCGACGAGGCGATCGAACTGGCCCTGGCCTGCGAGGGGGCCGGGCGAGCGGTCGAGGGCATCACCAATTCCGATGGTGCCGGGCTGTCCAGTGGCGAGGGAGTGCGCGTCTACGGCAACAGCCACGGTTTTCTGGCGGGCCAGCGCGGCAGCCGCCACTCGCTTTCCTGCATGCTGATCGCCCGGGACGCCCAGGGCATGCAGCGCGACTACGACTACAGCAGCGTGCGCGACCCGGCATACCTGAGTTCGCCGGAAGCCATCGGCCACAGCGCCGCCGAGCGCACCCTGCGTCGTCTGGGCGCAAGACGCCCCGAGACCGGGCGCCTGCCGGTGATGTTCGCGCCGGAACTGGCCAGCGGGCTGGTGGGGCACTTCCTCAACGCCATCGCCGGCGGGGCGCTGTACCGCGAAGCCTCGTTCCTGTGCGACAGCCTCGGCAAGTCGCTGTTCCCGGCGTGGTTCACCCTCATGGAAAAGCCAAGAGAAGTCGGCGGCATGGCGAGCTCGCCCTTCGACAACGACGGGGTCTACACCCGGGACAACGTCTTCGTCGACGAGGGGCGCATCGCCAGCTACATGCTCTCGGCCTACAGCGCCCGACGCCTGGGCATGACCACGACCGGCAATGCCGGCGGGGCGCGCAACCTGCGTATCGATGCCCCGCTCTCGACGCAGGCCGACCTGCTGACGCGGATGGATCGCGGCGTGCTGGTCACCGAGTTGATGGGGCAGGGGGTCAACGGCGTGACCGGCGACTACTCGCGAGGCGCGGCGGGCTTCTGGGTCGAGGAGGGCAGGCTCCAGTACCCGATCGAGGAGTTCACCATCGCCGGCAACCTCGAGGCCATGTTCGCCAACCTGCTGGGGGTGGGTGACGACACCGACACGCGTGGCAGCATCCACACCGGCAGCTGGTTGATCGACGACATGACGGTGGCAGGCAGCTGATCGCCTGCGTGCAACCAGTCAAAATGGCCGCACACTTGTCGCGGCCATTTTTGATTCAAAGATAGAAGTAGGTGGCCAGGCCGAGAAAGGCCATGAAGCCGATGACGTCGGTGACGGTGGTCAGTATCACGCTGCCGGACAGGGCCGGGTCGATCTTCAGCTTCTTCAAAAGCACCGGCAGCAGGGTACCGCAGAGGGCGGCGATCAAGAGGTTGATGACGATGGCCGCGGCGATGATCCCGCCGAGGGTCATGTCGCCGAACCACCACACCGCAATCGCCGCCACGACCAGCGCCCAGAGCACGCCGTTCAGGGCGCCGACGATCAGTTCCCGGTTGAGCAGCCAGCGCACGTTGTTCCCCGATACATGGCCCAGGGCGATGCCGCGGATCAATACGGTCAGGGCCTGGGAGCCGGCGATGCCGCCCATGCTGGCGACGATGGGCATCAGCACCGCCAGGGCGGTGACCTGCTGGATGGTGCCCTCGAACATGCCGATCACCGCGGCGGCCATGAAGGCGGTGATCAGGTTGATGCCCAGCCAGACGGCGCGGCGACGACTGGTGCGCCAGGCCGGCGCGAAGGTGTCTTCTTCCTCGTCGAGGCCCGCCATGCTCATGACCTGATGTTCCGCGTCGCCACGAATCACGTCGACCACGTCGTCGATGGTGATACGCCCGAGAAGGTGGCTTTCGACGCCGACCACCGGGGCCGAGATCAGGTCGAAGCGCTCGAACAGGTTGGCGACATCGGCTTCCTCCATGGTGGCGGGGATCGTCACCATGTCGGTATCCATCACCTCGCGCACCAGCATGGAAGGGTCCGACACCAGCAGGCGGTTGATGGGCAGGCTGCCGATCAGCTTGTCGCCGCGGGTGACCACGAGCAGGCTGTCGGTGGTGTCCGGCAGGCGCTCGTGCCGGCGCAGGTAGCGCAGCACCACGTCCAGGGTGATCTCCGGGCGTATCGTCAGCGTGTCGGTGTTCATCAACCCGCCGGCGGTATCCTCCGGGTAGGAGAGTACCGTCTCCAGGCGCTGGCGCTCCTGGGCCTCCATGGAATCGAGTACTTCGAGGGTGACGGTGTTGGGCAGACGCTGCAGCAGGTCGGCCAGGTCGTCGACATCCAGGCCCTCGGTGGCCGAGACCAGCTGCTGGGCATCCATGCGATTGAGGAACTCGGTCTGGATGTCCTCGCCCAGGTACTGCAACACGTCGCCCTGGAGTTCCGGCTCGATCAGTCCCCAGAGGACGTTGCGCTCCTTGGGTGGCGTCGACTCCAGCAGATGAGCGACATCCACGGGCGCTAGACCGCGATTGAGCATGCGCCGGGCCTGTTCCAGGGCACCGCTTTCCAGGGCGTCATTGAGCCTGGCCAGTTTAGGCTGGAGCTTTTCCGGATTCTTGCTCATGGCAGTCGGCGTCCTTTGTCGTACCGCGGGTTTCGCGCCATTCTAGCATCGCCAGGGAGGGGGGCGAATAAAAGAGAACGCTGTTCGATAAATAAGCGCCCACAACACTGCCATGGGCGAGGAGAGAAGGGGGGTCAGCTATCCTCGTCGAAGCGTGCCTCGAAGAGCGCTTCCAGCGCCGTGAGGACTTCCGCGGCCTGGGGGCCCTCGACCTCGATCAGCAGCACGCTTCCGCAGGGGGCGGCGAGCATCAGCAGCGACATGATGTTGTCCGCCTGGGCGCTGCGACCCTGGTGGTGAATGGTCACCTGGGCGTCAAAGGGCTGGCAGCACTGCACCAGCTTGGTGGCCGCGCGTGCATGCAATCCGCGGCGGTTGGTCAGCGTCAGTTCACGCCGGGCCATTCGTCGCTCCCCACGGCAGTGAGAACGCCCAGCTCGCGGTGACGAAGACGTACCCGAAACTCGCCGGCGAAATGATGGGCCAGCCGCTCGCACAGGTAGACGGAGCGATGCTGGCCGCCGGTGCAGCCGATGGCGACCGTCAGATAGCTGCGATTGCTGGCGACATAGGCCGGCAGCCAACGCTCCAGCCAGCCGCGAATGTCGTCGGCCATCGCGACGACATCGGAATAGCTCTCCAGGAAGGCGACGATCTCGCCGTCACGCCCATCGTACGGGCGCAATTGCGGGTCCCAGTAGGGATTGGGCAGGCAGCGGGCATCGAACACGGTATCGGCGTCCAGCGGTACGCCACGCTTGAATCCGAAGGATTCGAAGGTCAGGGTCAGCTGGTCGCTGGAGTGGTGAGCGACCTGCTTGGCGATGCGCCCGCGAAGGTCGTGAACCGAGAGCTGCGAGGTGTCGATCACCAGGTCGGCCAGGTCACGGATCCGGGCCAGGGCGTGCTCTTCCGACTCGATCGCCTCGGCCAGGGTCATCTGGCTGTCCCGGGTCAAGGGGTGGCGGCGACGCGTCGCCGAGTAGCGCTCGAGCAGGATCTTGTTTTCGGCGGTGAGATAGACCACATGGCAATCGATGCTGCGCATGCGGATTTCCTCGAGCAGCGACGGGAAGCGCTTGAGGGCCGTCGGCAGATTGCGTGCATCGATACTGACCGCGATGTTCGAGCGTCGTGCCTCGTCCTGCTGCAGTTCGTCGATCAAGTCATCGAGCAGCATGGCGGGCAGGTTGTCGATGGCGTAGAACCCCAGGTCCTCCAGCGCCTGCAGGGCGATGGATTTTCCGGAACCGGACCGGCCACTGATGATCACGAGCTGCATGATGGCGCCCCTGTGATTGACTCGAAGCTGTTAGGGAATCACTGCATAAATGCCTACACGAACGAATTGCTGCGTTGCGCGGTGCTAGAAAACTCGCCTAACCCCATGTTATGTCTCGTTTTCTGCGCTCCGTGCGCCTTGCACTTCATTTCGTTCGGCGATTTATTCAGCAATTCCTTAGGGCCAGGATGATTCAAGCCGATGCCGATGATACCTGCGATCTAGGAAGGATTCCCTGCATCACCGTTTTTTGCATCCTCGAGGCCGCGAATGGCGTGGATCAGCGTATCGTAGAGCTGGCTCTGGCTTTCGCTCTTGCGTAGATGCGAGCGAGTCTCGGCATCGTTCATCAGGCTGGCCACCTGGGCAAGCAGCGCCAGATGGGTGTCGTCGGCGGCCTCGGGGACCAGCAGGATGAACATCAGGTCCACGGGCTCGCCATCGATGGCATCGAAGTTGATCGGTTCCTGCAGCTTGAGGAAGCCGGCAACGGGGGCTTTGCAATGGGGGTCCCGCGCATGAGGGATGGCCACGCCGTTCCCGATGCCGGTGCTGCCCAGCTTTTCCCGGCCTATCAGGCGACCGAAGACTTCTTGGCTGTCCAGGCTGGGGGTGTTCTGCGCGATGAAGGTGCTGAAGAATTCCAGCACCCGTTTCTTGCTCCCCCCGGGCACCGCGAAGAGCGCGCGCTCGGGAGGCAGGATGGTTTCCAGAGACATTGGCAAGGTCAGCGAGCGCCGGCGCCCTGGGCGCGGGCCTGGGTTTTTTCCTTGTGCTTGACGAGCTGGCGGTCAAGCTTGTCGGCCAATGCATCAATGGCTGCATACATGTCGCCATTCTCGGCTTCGGCATGCAGGTCGGCACCGGCTGCGTGTAGCGTGCAGGCCGCCTGATGGCGCTCCTTCTCGACCGACAGGGTTACCTGAACGCGCGTGATGTTGTCGTAATGCCGCTCCAGACGCGCGAGTTTCTCGTTCACGTAATCACGCAGTGCGTCGGTCAGTTCGACATGATGGCCAGTGATGTTGACTTGCATGGCACGCTCCTCTTGCTGCAAATGGTCCGAAGATTGTAACCCTTTTTGAAGCTTAGCAAACCCCCGCCGGCACGCTATGTCCGTGCCGGCAGTGGCATTGGTGCGGTCGGACGCGATGACGCGGCGACAGGGGGCGTGGTTCAGGCCAGGCGCTTGCGATCGCTGGAGGAAGGGATGCCCAGCGCCTCCCGATACTTGGCGACGGTACGACGCGCCACTTTGATGCCATCCTCGGCGAGCAGATCGACCAGCTTGCTGTCGGAGAGCGGCTTGCGAGGCGATTCCTCGCCGATCATCTTCTTGAGCCGAGCGCGAATGGCGGTACTGGAGTAGGCGTCTCCCTCGTTTTCCCCGCCACCGACATGGCTCGAGAAGAAGTACTTGAGCTCGAAGACCCCGCGCGGCGTATGGATGAACTTCTGGGTGGTAACCCGGGAGATGGTCGATTCGTGCATCTCCACGATCTGCGCGATGTCCGCCAGGATCAGGGGTTTCATGGCCTCTTCGCCGCGTTCGAGAAAATCGAGCTGGTGGCTCATGATCTCGCGACCCACCCTGAGCAGCGTATCGTTGCGGCTGGACAAGCTTTTCATGAGCCAGCGCGCTTCCTGTAGATGCTGCTTCATGAAGGCATTGTCGCTGCTTCTGTCGGCCCGGCGAATCAGCGCCGCGTAATCCGGCTGGATGCGCAGGCGCGGCAGGGCCTCGGGGTTGAGCTCGATACGCCAGCCCTGGGCGGTGTGGCGGGCGATGAGGTCCGGCGTGACATAACTGTCGCTGTGATGGTCGAACGCCTGGCCCGGGCGTGGGTCGAGGGTGCGAACCAGCGCGATGACGCTGTCCAGCTGGGCATCGTCGAGGCTCAGGCGCCGCTTGAGCATCTTGCGGTCGTTGCCGGCCAAGGCTTCCAGGAACTGACGTACCAGACGCTTGGCCTGGGGCAGCAATGGCGTGTCGTCGTCCAGGGCGCCGAGCTGCAGCAGCAGGCACTCGCGCAGATCCCGGGCCGCGACGCCGGTCGGCTCGAACTGTTGCACACGCAGCAGGATCTGCTCCACTTCGCTGGCCTTGAGGCCGGCAAGCCCCTGGTTCCTGAGGCCATCCGTCAAATCGTCGAGGCTGGCCTCGAGATAGCCCGCCGGCGAGATCGAGTCGATCAGGCTGTCGGCGATCTGACGGCTGCGGGGCGACATGTCGGACATGTCGAGCTGCCATTGGAGATGGTCGCGCAGGCTCAGGCCGATCACGTTGCGCTCGATGTCAGGCCCTTCCTCCCCCCCGGCCCGGCTCGGGGCGACATCCTGATAGGTGTCCGACCATTCGCTGTCGGTCACCAGCTCGTCGGGAATGTCGTTTGCCCACTGCTCCTCGCCGGCTTCGGTCGTGGCCTGTTCGCCATAGGCCTCGTCGAGCTCCAGCATCGGATTGGATTCCAGCGCCTGCTGAATTTCCTGACGCAGGTCGAGCGTGGACAACTGCAATAGCTGGATGGCCTGCTGCAGTTGGGGCGTCATGGTCAGCTGGGTGCCGACACGCAGCTGCAGCGTCGGTTTCATTACCATAATGAACGGAGGTCGCTGTCGTGATTTGAGACCACGTTAGCGTCGCCCGAGGCTGCTTGCAAGCACAAAAAGCAATAATCGTGCCACTAGTAAACTAATGCTTTGAGGTTTGGTTGGTAAGCTGCGCGGGACCGAGGGCGGTGCGTCCTGGCTAGAGGCGGAACTCATTGCCCAGATAGACCTCGCGTACCTTCTGGCTGGCCAGAATCGCCTCGGCACTGCCCTCGGCGATGATCTTGCCGTCGCCGACGATATAGGCGTTGTCGCAGATGTCCAGGGTCTCGCGCACGTTGTGATCGGTGATCAGGATGCCGATACCGCGCTCGCGCAGTTGTCGGATGATGCTCTTGATTTCGCCGACCGAGATCGGATCGACCCCGGCAAAGGGCTCGTCGAGCAGGATGAAGGCAGGCTCGGTGGCCAGGGAGCGGGCGATCTCGACCCGGCGACGCTCGCCGCCGGACAGGCTCATTCCCATGTTGTCGCGGATGTGGTCGATGTGGAACTCCTCGAGCAGGTGCTCGAGCTGGGCATGCCGCCCTGCCTTGTCGAGGTCCTTGCGGGTCTCCAGGATGGCCAGGATATTGTCCGCGACCGACAGCTTGCGAAAGACCGAGGCTTCCTGGGGCAGGTAGCCGATGCCTGCCCGCGCCCGATGATGCATGGGCGCGGAGGTGAGGTCCTGGTCGTCGATGGCGACCTCGCCGGCATCGGCCTTGACCAGTCCCACGATCATGTAGAACGAGGTGGTCTTGCCGGCGCCGTTGGGGCCCAGCAGGCCGACGATGCTGCCCTGGGCGATGGAGAGGCTGATGTCCTGCACCACGCGCCGGTTCTTGTAACTCTTGGCCAAGTGGCTGGCTGAAAGCGTCTTCATCCGGAACGTTCCTACTCTGTCGTCTGCGGGGTCAGCGTCATCCGCACCCGCTGCTTGGCGCCCCCCTCGGACTCGGAGCGTGCCTGGACCTGACGTCGATCGAGGAAGTACTCCACATAGGCACCGTTGAAGGTGTCGCCGCCTTGGTGGAGCTCCGCCTGGCGTATCAGTTCCACGCGCCGTTCGCCGGCATGGTAGACGATGGTCTCTCCCCAGCCCTTGACCACCGGGTCCTCTGGCGCGGGTTTCTGTTCGATGTAGGCCCGGGAGCCCTCGCCGATGGCGGTGACCCGGGCAACTTCACCCTGGGCGTTGCGTTCGATCTCGACCCGAGCCGCGGTCAGCTTCATGCTGCCTTGCTGCATGTCGACATTACCGGTATAGACGGCCGTGCCGGCTCTGTCATCGAGATCGAGCCGGTCCGCGGCGATCTCGATGGGGGCGCTGGCGTCGCTTTCCAGGGCGTGAGCCGTCAGGCTGGCCGTGCCGTAGAGCGCCAGGCCGATCAGGGTCAGCACTGCCCGGGCGAGGGTCTGTCGCATCATGAGTCAGTTTCCTTGTCGATGGGGGGATGCACTCCACGCACGTTGTCGGTCAGGCGCATGCGCGCCTCGTCGATCCAGGCGTCGAAGCGTTCACCTCGCACGCGCTGCTGGTGCTGGCTGAGCCGCGCCTCGCTCTCGCTCCAGGCATGGCCTTCCTCGGTATCGTAGACCAGCACCTCGGTGTCGAGTCGCCACCCCTCGTCGGGCGCCTCGAGCCAGGCATCGCCCTCGAGGGTCAGGGGGTTGCCACCGGGGCCCAGGCGGCCCTTGTCGGCACTGGCGAACCAGGTGCGGCCTTCGTCGTCGTAGAGGCGTATATCGGGCGTCGTGGCGCGAATCACGTCATCGGCCGGGGTGTGTACCAGGCGCGGTGTCTCGAGACGCTGATGTGGCTTGCCCTGCGCATCGAAGCGCGTCATCCGGGCGCCCTCGAGATAGAAGTCGGGTTCGCCGGCGGCGTCGGTCGGCACCGGCCCGGGCAACGACACGTCGCGTTGCTCGATGACCGTCAGCACGCCGCCCAGGGCCAGCACGAGCAGGGCCAGCCAGAGCCTGGCGGGTGGTCTGGGGATCCTCAGGGCCACCTCAGCCTCGTCCCGTCACGTAGGTGTCGAGCACCGTCGCCCAGTGACCTTGCAGCTCCAGCAGGGTATCGCAGATTTCGCGCACAGCACCATGTCCTCCGCCGTGCTCGGTGACCCAGTCGGCATGCTCGCGGATGTAGGCAGGCGCGTTGGGCACGCTGATGCCCAGGCCGGCGCGCTTGATTGCCGCGAGATCGGGCAGGTCGTCACCGCAGTAAGCAATGTGATCGAATGCCATGTTCAGGCTCGAGGCCAGGGATTTCAATGCCTGAAGCTTGTCATCCCGCCCCTGGATGACATGCGCGATGCCCAGGGCTTCGGCACGCCGGGTGACCATTGTCGATTGACGCCCGGTGATCAGGGCGACCTCGATGCCCGCCTGGCGGAGCAGCTTGATGCCCAGGCCATCCTGGGTGTTGAAGACCTTGGTTTCCTGACCGTCGGCCTGGAAATAGAGGCGTCCGTCGGTCATCACCCCGTCCACGTCGAGGGCCAGCAGGCGAATGTGTCGCGCGCGTTCGATCATGGCGGAACTGTTCGAGCGTGAGTGAGATGCCATGCTGGATTCCTTTAGATGACGCCGCTGATCAGCAGGTCGTGCATGTGCAGGGCGCCGATGGGGCGCTCCTGTTCGTCGACCACGGCCAGGGCGGTGATGCGATTGTCTTCCATGATCTTGACCGCCTCGGCGGCCAGCATGCCCGGCGGAATGCGCTTGCCGCCTCGGGTCATGACCTCGTCGACGCGCAGGGCGCGCAAGTCGGCGTGCTGGTCGAGGGTGCGCCGCAAGTCACCATCGGTGAAGACGCCGATCAGGCGATCGCCCTCGTCGACGACGCAAGTGAAGCCCAGCCCCTTGTGGGTGATCTCGAGCAGGGCGTCCTTCAGCGGGCTGCCCATCGCCACCTTGGGCAGGCGCTCCCCGCTATGCATCAGGTCCTCAACCTTGAGCAGCAGGCGCCGGCCCAGGCTGCCCCCCGGGTGGGAGAGGGCGAACTCCTCGGCGGTGAAGCCGCGTGCCTCGAGCAGAGCCACGGCCAGGGCATCGCCGAGTGCCAGGGCGGCGGTGGTCGACGACGTCGGTGCCAGGTCCAGGGGGCAGGCCTCGCGCTCGACACCCGCATCGAGATGCGCCTGGGCATGGCGGGCCAGGGTGGAGCCGGGGCGCCCGGTCATGCTGATCAGGGGGGCCCCCATGCGCTTGAGCAGGGGAAGCAGGGCGGTGATCTCGTCGGTTTCACCGGAATTGGACAGGGCAAGCACCACATCCTTGGCGGTGATCATGCCCAGGTCGCCATGGCTGGCCTCGCCGGGATGGACGAAGAAGGCGGGCGTACCGGTACTCGCCAGGGTCGCGGCGACCTTGCGGGCGATGTGCCCCGACTTGCCCATCCCGGTGACCACGACACGCCCCGGACACGCCAGGATCAGTCGGCAGGCCTGGTCGAAGTCCTCGGATAGCTTGGCGTCCAGGGCGGCGACCGCGCGCTGCTCCAGGTCGAGAGTGCGGCGCGCGCTGGCCCGAAAGGGATAGTTGGCGTTGGTGTTGGCGTTCATCGCTAAGCGTGCCCCGTTGACAGTTGGATTCGAAGGAGAAGCCTCCATCTCGTCGCGGTGGCTTTCCGCGGGCGACACGGTTCATGCCAATGAATCTTACAACGCCCGGATGTCCAGCAGTGGGCGCCATTAAACGCATTGCTCGTATCGCTTGCAAGTGCGCTGCCATCAGCTCGTGCTGGCGAGGTCGGGATGAGTTAGGATACAATGTTCGATAATTTTTCTGGTGGACCGTGATGATGAATGACCCGCAATTCGTCGAGGTCGAGGGAGTCCATTTTTCCCGTGGCGAGAAAGAGATCTTTCGCGGGGTCGATCTGCAGATACCTCGCGGTAAGATCACCGCGATCATGGGGCCCAGTGGTTCCGGCAAGACCACCTTGCTCAAGCTGATCGGTGGACAGCTCTACCCGGATGCCGGCCGCGTGCGAATCGATGGCCACGACGTCCACCGCCTGCCCCGGCGCGAGCTCTTTCGGCTGCGCCGGCGCATGGGCATGCTGTTTCAGAGTGGTGCGCTGTTTTCCGATCTCAGTGTCTTCGAGAATGTCGCCTTTCCGTTGCGTGTGCACACCGATCTGCCCGAGGCAATGGTCCGCGATGTCGTATTGATGAAGCTCGAGGCGGTGGGCTTGCGCGGCGCGCGTAACCTGATGCCCTCCGAGCTTTCCGGCGGCATGCTGCGCCGCGTCGCGCTGGCTCGGGCGGTCGCCCTGGACCCGGAATTGATCCTCTACGACGAGCCCTTCGTCGGCCAGGATCCCATCTCCATGGGCGTGCTGGTGGAGTTGATCAAGAAGGTCAACCAGGCGCTCGGCCTGACCGCCGTGGTGGTCTCCCACGATATCAAGGAAACCCTATCCATCGCGGATTACGTCTATGTGATCTCCGACGGCCGGGTCATGGCGCACGGCACGCCGGCCAATCTGGACGTGGACCGCGACCCCCGGGTCAGCCAGTTCATCCATGGCGAGCCGGACGGCCCGGTGCCCTTCCACTACCCGGCACCGGACTATTACAGCGATATCCTCGACGAAAGGGTGGGGCGATGAATAAACGACGGGTCACGGCCCTGGGCAGCGCCACGCTGGACATGATCGAGGCGCTGGGGCGTGCCGGCATGTTCCTCTTTCAGGCGAGCGTGGGGCTGCCGACGCGCTCGGGGTTTCATCTCTGGTTGCGCCAGATGCACTTCATCGGCGTGATGTCGCTGGCCATCGTGCTGGTGTCGGGCCTGTTCATCGGCATGGTGCTGGGGCTGCAGGGCTATACCATATTGGTCGATTTCGGGGCCGAGGACGCGCTGGGACAGATGGTCGCCCTGTCGCTGCTGCGCGAACTGGCCCCGGTGGTCGCGGCACTGCTGTTCGCCGGACGCGCCGGTTCTGCCTTGACCGCCGAGATCGGGCTGATGAAGGCCACCGAACAGCTGACCAGCATGGAGATGATCGGTGTCGACCCGCTGCGCCGCGTGGTGGCGCCGCGCCTCTGGGCGGGGTTCGTCTCCCTGCCGCTGCTGACCATCGGTTTCAGCGTCGTGGGCATCTGGGGCGGCTATCTGGTCGGCGTGGAGTGGCTGGGCGTGTTCGAGGGCTCCTACTGGAGCAACATGCAAGGCAGTGTCGATTTCATCGAGGACATCGGCAACGGGCTGGTCAAGAGCCTGGTCTTTGCCCTGGTGGTCACCTGGATCGCCGTGTTCCAGGGCTATGATCTCATTCCCACCTCGGAAGGGATTTCCCGTGCCACGACCCGCACCGTGGTCTATTCCTCCCTGGCCGTGCTCGGGCTGGATTTCGTGCTGACAACGCTGATGTTTGGAGAGCTCTGATGAAGCGTAGCAAGATGATGGAGTTTGGCGTCGGCCTGTTCATGCTGGCGGGTATCCTGGGGCTGGTCTTCCTGGGTCTGCGGGTCAGTGGCCTGGGCTCCGGTGTCGCCAGCGACACCTTCACCCTGCAGGCCGATTTCGCCAACATCGGCGGTCTGAAGCCGCGTTCCAGGGTGACCATGGCCGGGGTCCAGATAGGTCAGGTCACGGCGGTCGAACTGGAGAAGGAGTGGTTCGATGCCCGGGTCACCATGGAGCTGGACGCCGAACTCGAAGGAGAGCTGTCCCGGGATACCACCGCTGCCATCCTCACCTCGGGATTGCTGGGCGAGCAGTACGTCGGCCTTACCGTGGGCGGCGACCCGGAAACCCTGAAGGATGGCGATACCATCCACGACACCCAGCAGGCCCTGGTGCTGGAAGAACTCATCCAGCAATTCGTGTCCAACATGGTCAACGATTGACCGAGCATACCCTGGAGACTCCATGAACATGTCCTTGCCCGCTTTCAAACACGGCCTGCAGGCCTTGCTGCTGATCGTCCTGGCGCTTTTCCTCACTCCGGCGCAGGCACAGTCGTCTCCCGATCAGGCCATCCGCGACAGCATCGACGAGCTGATGAGCAAGATCGAGGGCCGCAGAGACTACTTCCAGCAGCACCCGGGCGAACTCGAGGCGCTGGTCGACGAGAATCTCGAGGGCGTCGCCGACTTTCGTTACATCGGCGCCAGTGTCATGGGGCGCTATTTCCGCAACGCGACCCCCGAGCAGCGTTCGCGTTTCGTGGAGACCTTCCGGAACACCCTGATCGACACCTACGCCAAGGGACTGGTGACCTTCGACTACCGGGAATTGCGGGTACTGGAGAGCCAGGGCGTCGGTTCCGGCGATCAGGCGAGCGTCGACATGGAGGTCGTGGCCAGTGATGGGCAGGTCTACCCGGTCAGCTACAGCCTGCGCCGGCACGATGGGCAGTGGAAGGTGGTCAATGTCATCGTCAACGGCATCAATCTCGGCCTGACCTTCCGCAACCAGTTCGATCAGGCCATGCGCGAGAACAATCGCGATTACGACGCGGTCATCGACAACTGGTCGCCGGAAGTGGGCACCGAGGAACTCGAGCAGGGAGGCAGTGCGTGACCCTGCTGCTCGACGGCGAGGCCCGGCTCGAGGTGGCGGACAACGTCCTGTCCGCCAGCGGCGAAGCCGGTTTCGATGCCGCCACGGCGCTGGCGACGGCAGGTTGCGACTGGCTGGATCAGCAGGCGGAAGGCAGTCGCGTCGCCTTCGATCTCAGCCGTGTCGGCCAGGCCAGCAGCGCCGTGCTCAGTGTCATGCTGGAGTGGTTGCGCTGCGCCCGACGCCGATCCCTGGTGGTCGAGTCGGTGCGTCTTTCATCGCCCCTGTCTCGCGTGACGGCCATGGCAGGGCTCGATCGTCTGCTCTCCCAGGGGATGGTCGAGGCGCTGGACTGAAGCCCCATCGCCATCGCTGACGCTTTTCATTACCATGGGCGGTCGTCGACCCACAAACCACAGGAGTCACCCGACCCATGCAACCCAACGACGTCAAGGCGCTGCTCGAGTCCCGCATCGATGGCTGCGAGTTCCATGTCCTGGGAGAGGGCTGCAACTTTCAGGTCGTCGCCGTGGGCGAGATCTTCGAGAACCTGTCACCCGTCAAGCGGCAGCAATTGATCTATGGTGCCTTGTCGGAGGAGATCGCCAGCGGCGACTTGCACGCGATCAGCATCAAGACCTACACGCCAGCGCAGTGGAATCAGGCGCCCGAAAACACCCAGGCCTGAGCGAAACGACTCCATGGACAAGCTGATCATCACCGGTAGCGGCCCGCTCGAAGGCGAGGTATGGGCGAGTGGCGCCAAGAACTCCGCGTTACCGATCCTGGCGGCTACGCTACTTTCCGACGAACCCGTCGTCATCGGCAATCTGCCGCACCTGCAGGACATCACCACTACCCTCGAACTGCTCGGGCGCATGGGGGTCGAGCCGGTGATGGGCGACAAGATGTCCATCCAGCTCGACGGCTCCCAGGTGCGGGATTGCCATGCGCCCTACGAGCTGGTCAAGAAGATGCGTGCCTCGATCCTCGTCCTGGGGCCCTTGCTTGCCCATTTCGGCAAGGCCGATGTCTCCTTGCCGGGGGGCTGCGCCATCGGGTCGCGACCGGTGGACCTGCACATTCATGGCCTGGAGGCGATGGGTGCCCAGATCACCGTCGAGGGAGGGTATATCAGGGCTCGGGTGGACGGCCGTCTCAAGGGGGCCACCATCTTCTTCGATACCGTCACCGTCACCGGCACCGAAAACCTCTTGATGGCGGCAACACTGGCAGAAGGCACCAGCGTGCTGGAAAACGCGGCCCGGGAGCCTGAGGTGGTGGATCTGGCCGAATGCCTGATCACCATGGGCGCGAGAATCCGCGGCCACGGCACCGACACCATCGTCATCGAGGGTGTCGAGCGACTGCACGGCGGCTACCACGATGTCATGCCGGATCGCATCGAGACCGGGACCTTCCTGGTGGCCGCTGCCGCCACGGGAGGGCGAGTGCGGGTACGCAACACCCGGGCCGACATCCTCGAATCGGTACTGGCCAAGCTGGAAGAGGCAGGAGCCGAGATCACTACCGGCGAGGGCTGGATCGAGCTGGACATGCGTGGCAGAAGGCCCCGGGCCGTCAATGTGCGAACCGCACCCTATCCGGCGTTCCCCACCGACATGCAGGCGCAGTTCGTGGCGCTCAACGCGGTGGCCGAAGGTACCGGCCGGGTGGTCGAGACGATCTTCGAGAACCGTTTCATGCACGTCCAGGAGCTCAATCGCATGGGCGCCAACATCGCCCTCGAAGGCAACACGGCGGTCGTCACGGGGGTCGAGCGACTCTCGGGGGCGCCGGTCATGGCCACGGATCTGCGTGCCTCGGCGAGCCTGGTCGTCGCGGCCATGCTGGCCGAGGGTGAAACCCTGGTCGACCGCATCTACCATATCGACCGCGGATACGAGTGCATCGAGGAAAAACTGCAACTGCTAGGGGCGAAGATCCGACGTGTGCCGGGTTGAGGCTTTTCGAACTCTTCTCAAGTAGCGACCTATGAGCAAGCAATTGATACTGGCCCTCTCCAAGGGGCGCATCCTCGATGAGACCCTGCCGCTGCTGTCAGACGCCGGCATCGAGCCGCTCGAGGCTCTCGGCAGCAGCCGCAAGCTGCTCTTCGATACCAACCTGGATCACGTCAAGCTGGTGGTCATCCGTGCCGTGGACGTGCCCACCTATGTGCAGCTGGGGGCCGCCGACCTCGGGGTCGCGGGCAAGGACGTGCTGCTCGAGCATGGCGCCGAGGGGTTCTATGAGCCCCTGGATCTGGAAATCGCCCGCTGTCGCCTGATGACCGCGGGCGTCTCCGGTACCCAGGCCAGTCATGCCAGGCGCCGGGTGGCGACCAAGTTCGTCAACGTGGCCCGACGCTACTATGCCGAGCAGGGCATCCAGGCAGAGGTGGTCAAGCTCTATGGCGCCATGGAGCTCGCGCCGCTGATGAACCTGGCCGACGAGATCGTCGACATCGTCGATACCGGCAATACACTGCGCGCCAATGGCATGGAGCCTCGGGAACTGATCGAGGAGATCAGCACACGGCTGGTGGTCAACAAGGCCTCGATGACCATGAAGCATCAGCTGCTCAAGCCCTTGATCGAGCGCCTGCAGTCGGCGGTCGTCGCTCGCCGTGCTGCCTGTTGAAAGGAAAGCGATTCTCCTGGCCTGAATGAAACAACTTCGTGAGGTGACCCATGGCCGACAAGGCGACGTCCGATGTATCGCTGACCCGACTGTCCACCGCCGATGCGGATTTCGATGCCTCCTTGAACGCCCTGCTGGCCTGGGAAGGCGTCTCGGATGCCGATGTGCGGCACCGGGTGGACGAGATCATCGCTGCCGTGCGCACGCGTGGCGATGCCGCCCTGGTCGAGGCCACGAATCGCTTCGACCGCCTTGCCGTCTCCGGCGTGGGCGAGCTGATCCTGAGCGCGGATCGCCTGCGTCAGGCCTACGCGGGCTTGCCCGATGAACAGCGGGATGCCCTGGCCCATGCCGCCGAGCGCATTCGCGTCTACCACGAGCACCAGAAACCCGAATCCTGGCACTACACCGAGGCCGACGGCACCCTGCTGGGGCAGCAGGTCATGCCGCTGGACCGTGCCGGCATCTACGTACCCGGAGGCAAGGCCGCCTATCCGTCGTCGGTATTGATGAACGCGATTCCGGCGCATGTCGCCGGGGTGCGCGAGATCATCATGGTGGTGCCGACACCGGATGGCGTGCTCAACGAACTGGTGCTCGCTGCCGCACACCTAGCCGGGGTCGACCAGGTCTTCACCGTTGGCGGCGCCCAGGCCGTGGCCGCTCTGGCCTACGGCACTGAGACGGTGCCGCGGGTCGACAAGATCGTCGGGCCGGGCAACATCTACGTGGCCACCGCCAAGCGTGCGGTATTCGGCCAGGTGGGCATCGACATGATTGCGGGGCCCTCTGAAATCCTGGTGGTCACCGATGGCGGTACCGATCCCGAATGGCTGGCCATGGACCTGTTTTCCCAGGCCGAACACGACGAGGACGCCCAGGCGATACTGGTCGGCTGGGAGCGCGAGCACCTCGCGGCCGTCGAAGAGGCCATCGAACGCCTGCTCCCCACCATGGAGCGCGAGGCGATCATCCGCCAGTCCCTGGCCGCCCGGGGCGCCTCGATCCTGTGCCGGGATCGTGACGAGGCGGTCGAGCTGATCAACCGTATCGCACCGGAACACCTGGAACTGTCCGTCGCCGGGCCGCGCGACTGGCTGCCCGGCATCCGTCATGCGGGGGCCATCTTCCTGGGGCGCCACACCGCCGAGGCGCTGGGCGACTACTGTGCCGGCCCCAATCATGTGCTGCCCACCTCGGGCACCGCGCGCTTCTCGTCACCCTTGGGTGTCTACGATTTCCAGAAGCGCTCGTCGCTGATCGAGTGCTCCGCCGAGGGCGCTTCGGCACTGGGTCGCACCGCCTCGGTGCTGGCCCGGGGAGAGTCGCTGACGGCCCATGCGCGTTCCGCGGAGAACCGTATCGAGCCATGAACCCGCCAGGCGACGCGCCTCGTCAGCGTTCCAGGGGCACGGGGCGTTCGCCTACCTCGATCTCGACCTGCAGCGTCTCGCCATTGCGCATCAGCTTGACGGGCAGGGTGGTGTCGGGTTCGACATCGGCGATATCGGCCATGGCCACCCGGGGGTCGAGGATCGGCTTGCCGTTGATGGAGAGCAGCACGTCACCCTGCTGGACGCCGGCCCGCTGGGCAGGGCTTTCCGGCAGGACGCTGGCGACCACCACCCCCTGGGCGGCGTTCAAGCCAAAGGAGGCCGCCAGGTCCGAGGTGATCTCCTGGACCTCCAGGCCCAGCCAGCCGCGAATCACCCGGCCATGCCTCACCAGCTCGTCGAGAATCTCTCGGGCCACGTTGGCCGGAATGGCGAAGCCGATGCCCTGGGAACCCCCGGATCGCGAGAAGATGGCGGTATTGATGCCCACCAGGGCGCCCTCGGCATTGATCAATGCTCCCCCGGAGTTGCCCGGATTGATGGCCGCATCGGTCTGAATGAAGTCCTCGTAGGCGGAGAGGCCCAGCTGATTGCGCCCGGTGGCGCTGATGATGCCCATGGTGACGGTCTGCCCGACTCCGAAGGGGTTGCCGATCGCCAGGCTGACGTCGCCGACCTCCGCGCTCTCCGAGTCCACCAGGGTGATGATCGGCAGGTCGTCGAGGTCGATCTTGAGCACGGCCAGATCGCTTTCCGGGTCGGTGCCGATCACCTTGGCCAGTGTCTCGCGACCGTCCCGCAGTGCCACCTGGATCTGGTCGGCACCGCGAATCACGTGGTGGTTGGTTAACACGTACCCTTCCTCGCTGACGATGACGCCGGAGCCCAGGCTGGACAGCATGCGCTGACGGCTGGGCATCTCGTCGCCGAAGAACTGGCGAAAGAAGGGGTCCGACATCAAGGGATGCTGCTCGCGTTCGACCACCCGGGACGAGTAGATGTTGACGACAGCCGGTGCCGCCTTGTCGACTGCCTCGGCATAGCTGGCGGGCCCCGACTGGCGCGATAGCGGCGCTGCCTCGAGCAGTTCCGGCGGGGGGCGCGATACGGCGGTCGATTTCAGCGAGGAGGCTATCTCGCCCGCCTCCTCCGGGCCGGGGGCGGGTTGCTGCAGCAGCGGCTGCCGATCGGGTGCCTGCGGGGCCTGGGTGCCGAGCAGCTGAGGAAACTGATCAAGCAGGACGATGGCCAGGAGCACACCGCTGATCACGGGCCAGATGAGCGGCTTGAGGAAGCGACGCATGCAGGGTCCTTGGTTCGGAAGCGGTTCATTAGGCATTGTCTGAAAAGTGTCTGCGCTTGCCCATACGGCGTTAAAAATTGTCTCAAGATACTCATTTACAACACGTAAACTCCGTTCTTTCGCCAATTTTTGCCTTGTCTGGACTTCGCTCACCGACTTTTCAGACAGCGCCTAATCAAGGTGGCTCGAAGCGACTGGAACGTATCGCTACAATGGCCCGAAGTGTATCACTGCAGGGTGTCGACTGCCCGGAGGAGACCGATGATAGCTTGCGATCAACTGGTGCGTGTCTGCGACGACCTGCTGCGCCCCGGCGACTTCAGGGACTATACCCTCAACGGGCTTCAGGTAGCCGGCCGTTCCCGGGTTAGTCGCGTCATGAGCGGTGTCACCGCCTGTCAGGCTTTGCTCGACGAGGCCGTGGCCTGGGACGCCGATCTGCTGCTCGTCCACCATGGCTACTTCTGGAAGAACGAGCCGGTGGCGGTCACCGGGATGAAGCGCCGTCGCCTGGCCACCCTGCTCGGGAACGACATCAATCTGCTGGCCTATCATCTCCCCCTGGATGCGCATCGGGAGCTGGGCAACAACGCCTGTCTGGCTGCGGAGCTGGGATTTGACGTCCACGGGTGTGCCGATGGCGACCTGGGCGAGGGGCTCTTGTGGCTGGGCGCGCCCGGAGAGGCCATGGACAGCACCGCCCTGGGCCACCATCTGGCCCGGCGCCTGGGTCGTGAGCCCACGGTGATACACGGCCACGAGGGCCGAATCGAGCGCGTCGCCTGGTGCACCGGCGGGGCCCAGGACATGATCGGGCTGGCCTGCGATGCGGGGGTCGATGCCTTCATTTCCGGAGAGATATCGGAGCGGACCACGCATCTGGCCCGGGAAATGGGCATCAACTACTTCGCTGCGGGCCATCATGCCACCGAGCGTTATGGCGTCCAGGCGCTCGGGGAGTGGCTGGCCAGGCAGCATGGGGTCGAGCATCGGTTTGTGGATATCGACAACCCGGCCTGAACTCCCACGTCAATAGCGTGTGGGCTGTGTCGCCGGTGTGCCTTCTTCGTCCCGGGGCTGCTGGTGCAGGCCGAAATCCTCGGAGAGGGTGCCGCGATTGCCGTCGGCATAATCACGGGGCATCTCGGGGGCTTCCGTGTCGACGCCTTCGTCGCCGTCGCCGCTCAGGCGCCGCTTGAGCCGAGCGTCGTCGCTCAAGCGCTCGGCGTTCTGGAGCAGCTGCCGTTCGAGTTCGTGGCTCTGTCGCTGAATGCTCTTGACCAGATCGGCAGCGCTGGCGAAGTGATCGTTGAGGGCGTCCCTGACCTGGCTGAGCTCGAGCTCGGTTTCGGCCAGTCGCTGACGCACCTTCTGATTGCGTGCCACATTGGCATTGAGCAGGTGATAGCCCAGCGCACCGATGCCGATACCTGCCAGCAAGCTGGCGATGGCCAGGATCCAGTCGATGTTGCTCTCGTACACGTCTTACCCCTTGTCTTGTTGACAGCCTTTCGTTCGAGGTGCAGGGCGGCTGGTGGTGGTGTGCGCCCAAGGCACGCACATTATACGGGGCAAGCCGCAAGCGGGGTCAATGAGCCCTTGGTGATGCTCGGCCGTTCCATGCGCCGAGCGGCTCGCCGACGTATAATGGACGCTCCATTGATCAATGCTCGAGGTAGCCGACCCGCCCATGTGTGCGACAACGACTTCTTCCACGACCGCTGCGGCCACGACGCCTCGCACGCCCCTGGCGCGTTATCGCGATGATCTGAAGCGGCAGGGATTCGAGCACGACGCCGCTCAGGAAAAGGCCGTTCGCCACCTGCAGCGGCTCCACGACGATCTGCTGGCCACCCCGCGACGGTCGTTGGCGGCACCCCCTGGCGACAAGGGATTGAGGTCGAAGGTCGCGGGCCTGTTCGGCAAGAAAGGCGGTGCGGCTTCCGAGCCGGAGGTGCCCGAGGTCATGGGGCTCTATTTCTGGGGTGGCGTGGGGCGGGGCAAGACCTATCTGGTCGATACCTTCTACGAGGCGCTGCCTTTCCCGGACAAGCTGCGTATCCATTTCCATCGTTTCATGCAACGGGTGCACAACGAACTCCAGCATTACAAGGGAGAGAAGAACCCCCTGAACCTGATTGCCGCCAAGTTTGCCAACGAGGCCAGGGTGATCTGCTTCGACGAATTCTTCGTCAAGGACATCACCGATGCCATGATTCTGGCAAACCTGCTCGAGGCGCTCTTCGCCCGGGGTGTCGTGCTGGTGACCACCTCCAATATCGTGCCTGACGATCTCTACAAGGAGGGACTGCAGCGGGCGCGTTTCCTGCCGGCGATCGAGCTGATCAAGCGCCACTGCGAGGTGGTCAACGTGGACTCGGGAATCGACTATCGCCTGCGGGTTCTGAAGCGCGCCGAGCTGTTCCATGCGCCACTCGACAAGGACGCGGTCCGTGCCCTGGAGCGCAGCTTCCGCGAGATCGCCGGCACCGAGGGCGAGAGGGATACCGCCATCGAGATCAATCGTCGGGTGCTCACGGCCCGGCGCGAGCATGACGACGTGGTGTGGTTCGATTTCAAGATGCTCTGCGATGGCCCGCGCAGCCAGAACGACTACATCGAGCTGGCCCGGGAGTTCCATACCGTGCTGGTGTCGGACGTACCGCGCATGGGGCGCGATAGCGACGACCAGGCGCGACGCTTCATCAGCATGGTCGATGAATTCTACGACCGGGGCGTCAAGCTGCTGATGTCTGCGGAAGTGCCGGTCGAGCGCCTCTACGCCGATGGCAAGCTCTCCTTCGAGTTCGAGCGCACGCTGTCGAGACTCCAGGAGATGCAGTCCCACGAGTATCTGGCGCTTCCCCATCAACCTTGAGACGAGTGCATCGAGGCAGCGATTCCCCCTTAACCTTGGCGCAGGGCTCATGTACAATGCGCGCTCGCTCGACAGTTGTCGTCCTCGAACGGGCGACAACCAAGAAAAATAGGGATGGTCCGTCGCCGCGAGGCGCGAGGCCCAATGCAACGATTGGTGATGAATCCATGAAGACGTTCAGTGCTAAGCCGCAGTCCGTCCAGCGCGACTGGTATGTCGTCGATGCCGCGGACAAGACGCTCGGTCGTCTGGCTACCGAAATTGCTCGCCGCCTGCGTGGCAAGCACAAGCCGGAATACACCCCGCATGTCGATACCGGGGATTACATCGTCGTGATCAATGCCGAGAAGGTTCGTGTGACGGGCAACAAGGCACAGGCCAAGACGTACTACCGTCATACCGGCTACCCGGGTGGCCTGCGCTCGATGTCCTTCGAGAAGATGATCGACCACGCGCCGGAGCGTGTCATCGAGTTCGCCGTCAAGGGCATGCTGCCCAAGGGCCCGCTGGGTCGTGCCATGTATTCCAAGCTCAAGGTCTATGCTGGCAATCAGCACCCGCACGCCGCTCAGCAGCCTCAAGAACTGAACCTCTAAGGGATATTACGTCATGTCACAGCAGTACTATGGTACCGGGCGCCGTAAAACCTCCACTGCCCGCGTGTTCCTCAAGCCGGGAACCGGCAAGATCACCGTCAACAACCGCGAACTGGCCGATTACTTCGGTCGCGTCACGGCCCAGATGGTCGTCCGTCAGCCGATGGAGCTGACCCAGACCGGTGAGCAGTTCGACGCCTACATCACCGTCAGCGGCGGTGGCGGTTCCGCTCAGGCCGGCGCCATTCGCCATGGCATCACTCGGGCGTTGATCAACTACAACGAAGAGTTCCGCAAGCCGTTGCGTGAAGCAGGTTACGTCACTCGCGATGCTCGCGAGGTGGAGCGCAAGAAAGTGGGCCTGCGCAAGGCGCGCCGTCGTCCTCAGTTCTCCAAGCGCTAACGGGCATCGACCCAGGTGCGACAAAAACGCTCAGCCTCGCAAGGTTGGGCGTTTTTTTATGTTTTTCAGTACGTTAAATATGCATTAAGCGTCATGTAAATGAGCTCCAGCTTGTGTTGTCGGGTGGCTTTTTTTACCATGGCGACATTTTGTGACTAGTACGCCGCGAGGTTGCTTTTTTCGTGGTGGATAGCAGGTGAGTTGATGGGAGAAACCATAAGATGGCAGATAGCGGCGTAAACAAAGGGCGACGCCGTTTCCTCATCGGTGCGACCAGCGTGGTGGGTGCGGTCGGTACCGTAGGGGTAGCGGTTCCCTTTCTGGCGTCTTGGCAACCCAGTGCCAGGGCGAGGGCAGCAGGGGCCCCGGTCGAGGTCGACGTGTCCAAGCTAGAGCCGGGACAACAGATGACGGTCGAGTGGCGGGGCAAGCCCGTATGGTTGGCGCGACGCGATGAGGCTGCGATCGAACGTATCAAGGCGATCGAGCCCTCCGAGCTGCGCGATCCCAATTCCGAGGTGCCTCAGCAACCCGAGTACGTGGACCCTGTGCTGCGGTCGATCAAGCCCGAGTACATCGTGCTGATCGGTATCTGTACCCACCTCGGCTGCGTACCTTCCTATAGACCCGAGCCCGGGGCTGCGGACATGGGGGGCGACTGGCCGGGTGGCTACTTCTGCCCGTGTCACGGCTCCTCCTTCGATCTAGCCGGGCGCGTATTCACCGGCGTGCCGGCACCCACCAATCTCGTGGTGCCGCCCTATCGTTACGAAGCCGATCAGGTCATCGTGGTCGGCGAAGATCAGGAGGCGAGCTGATGGCTAACCCAAACAAGGCCAAGGCCGAAAGCGGCTTCATGCGCTGGGTGGATGATCGTTTTCCTGCCACCCAGATGTGGAAGGAGCATCTCGCCGAGTACTACGCGCCCAAGAACTTCAACTTCTGGTACTTCTTCGGCTCCCTGGCGATGCTGGTGCTGGTCAACCAGATCCTCACCGGGGTCTGGCTGACCATGAGCTACAACCCGACCGCCGAAGGGGCCTTTGCCTCTATCGAATACATCATGCGCGATGTGGAATACGGCTGGCTCATACGCTATCTGCATTCCACCGGGGCCACGGCGTTCTTCGTGGTGGTCTACCTGCACATGTTCCGCGGCATGATGTACGGCTCCTACAAGGCGCCGCGCGAGCTGATCTGGGTGTTCGGCATGTGCATCTACCTGGCGCTGATGGCCGAGGCCTTCATGGGCTATCTGCTGCCCTGGGGCCAGATGTCCTACTGGGGCGCTCAGGTGATCATCTCGCTGTTCTCGGCGATTCCGGTGATCGGCGACGATCTGACCCAGTGGATTCGTGGCGACTACCTGATCTCCGGCATCACCCTGAACCGCTTCTTCGCCCTGCACGTGGTGGCGTTGCCGATCGTCATCCTGGGGCTGGTGGTGCTGCACATCATCGCGCTGCACGAGGTGGGGTCCAACAACCCCGACGGTATCGAGATCAAGGACAAGAAGGACGAGACCGGCAAGCCGCTCGACGGCATTCCGTTCCACCCTTATTACACTGTCAAGGACATCGTCGGCGTCGCCGTCTTCCTGTTCGTGTTCGCCGCCGTGGTCTTCTACTTCCCGGAAGGGGGCGGATATTTCCTGGAAAAACCTAATTTCCAGCCCTCCGACCCGCTCGTGACGCCTGAGCATATCGCACCGGTCTGGTACTTCACGCCGTTCTACGCGATCCTGCGGGCGATCACCTTCTCGCTGTTCGGCCTCGACTCGAAGTTCTGGGGGGTGATCATGATGGGGGCGTCCATCGCCATCCTGTTCGTGCTGCCCTGGCTCGACCGCAGCCCGGTACGCTCGATGCGCTACAAGGGCTGGATCTCGCGCATCATGCTGGTCCTGTTCGCCATCAGCTTCATCATACTGGGGTATCTGGGTACCCAGCCGGTATCCCCGGGGCGCACGCTGCTCGCTCAGGTCTGCACGATCATCTACTTCGCCTACTTCGTGCTGATGCCGATCTATACCCGGTTCGAGAAAACCAAACCCCTACCGGAAAGGGTGACTGGCTAATGAAAAAGCAACTATGTGCACTGCTCTTCGCGCTGGTACCGCTTGCCGCGCTGGGGGCCGGTGGAGAAAACGTCAATCTCGACGAGATGAATCCCGACCTGCAGGACAAGGCGTCGCTGCAGAACGGCATGAAGCTCTTCACCAACTACTGCATGGGCTGTCACTCTCTCGAGTATCAGCGCTACAGCCGGGCGGCGGAGGACCTGGACATCCCCCAGGAGCTGGTCGAGGAGCATCTCATCTTCGACGAGAACCTGGCCTTCAATGACCAGATGCGTATCGCCATGAGCGCCGAGGATGGCGAGGGCTGGTTCGGCGCGCCGCCGCCGGACCTGACCCTGGAAGCACGCTTGCGCGGTACCGACTGGATCTATACCTACCTGCGTGGCTTCTACAAGGACCCGGAGCGCCCCTGGGGCGTCAACAACACGGTCTTTCCGCTGGTAGGCATGCCCAACGTGCTGGAGCCGCTGCAAGGCACTCAGGAAATGGTATGTGCGCGAACGGAAGATGCTTCGGCTCCGGATGCCAAGCTCGATCCCCTGTCCGGGCTGTACGAGTCCTGTCATGTGCTGCAGGTGACCGAACCAGGCCGGATGGAGCCCGAGGAATTCGACCAGGCGATGTGGGATCTGACCAACTTCCTGGCCTATGTCGGCGAGCCTTCCAAGCTGCAGGCGCAGTCGCTGGGGCCCAAGGTGTTGATCTTCATCTTCATCTTCGGCGTGATCGCCTATTTCCTGAAGCGTGAATTCTGGCGCGACATTCACTGAGGTGTCGTGAAGCCTGTCGTGAAGGCGTGTGGCCGTCGAGGTCACGCGCCTTCCTGCGTCTGATGGCGGTCAAGCTCGAGTCTGAGAAGCTTGATGCCGACGATTCGGTTCTCTCGGACCCCGGGCCTGGCGTGACGTGTTATCATCCCGGCAATGAATCAATGCGAGGAAGTGTTTCATGGGTGTAGTGGCCAAACGGTCATCGATGACCTTCTATTCCGGTAATGACGACCATTACAGTCATCGCGTGAGAATCGTGCTGGCAGAGAAGGGCGTTGCCGTGGACATCGTCGATGTTCCCGAAGATAGCCGACCAGCCGAACTGGCGGACCTCAACCCCTACAACAGCGTGCCGACGCTGCTGGATCGTGAGCTGGTGCTCTACGAATCCAAGGTGATGATGGAGTATCTGGACGAGCGTTTCCCGCATCCGCCATTGCTGCCCGTATATCCCGTCGCCCGGGCCCAGAGTCGGCTATGGATGCATCGTATCGAGCGCGAATGGTGCCCCCTGGTCGAGGAAGTGCTGACCGGAAACAAGAAGGATGCCGAGAGGGCACGCAAGGAGTTGCGTGAAAGCCTGGTGGGCATCTCGCCGATCTTCGATGACATGGCCTTCTTCATGAGCGAGGAGTTTTCGCTGGTCGACTGCTGCATCGCCCCGATTCTCTGGAGGTTGCCGGCCCTGGGCATCGAACTTCCCGAGAAGCAGGTAAAGCCGCTGGTAGGCTACATGGAGCGCCTGTTCGCCCGTGACGCTTTCAAGGCCTCATTGACCGAGGCCGAACGCGAGATGCGTACCTGACATCTGTCGCCCGATCCGTTCGCCGTTCCCGTGAACGGCGTGCCCCGGACATGCACGCAAACCAAGGGGGCTCATCATGCTGTCCAGCCGTCCTTATCTAGCCAGAGCCCTTTACGAATGGCTCCTGGACAACGAACAGACACCCTACATCGTCGTCGATGCCGAGCGCGAGGGCGTCCGGGTGCCAGAACGATTCATCCAGAATGGCCAGATCGTGCTCAATATCGCACCCACTGCGGTGCGCGAGTTGATGATCGCCAACGATGCCATTACCTTCAACGCCAGTTTCGCGGGACAGCCGATGCAGGTTGTCGTGCCCGGGGAGGCATTGATTGCGCTCTATGCGCGCGAGAATGGCGTGGGGATGGTGTTCGGTCACGAGCCGGTGATGCCGGACTACCGCGAATCGGCCACCCCGGAAGAGGCTGGAGAGGGGGGTGAACGCCCCGTTCTCGAAAGCGTGGATGGCAATGCCGATACCTCCGAGGCCGATGCCTCCGAGGAGGAGGGCAAGAGTGGGAAGGCATCGAACAAGGGGCGTCCCTCGCTGCGCGTCATCAAGTAGAGGCGCCACCGCCCCGAGAAATGGGACCAAGAAAAAACGGATGATCCGAATCATCCGTTTTTTTCTGCTTCGGTCTGGACGTCAATCGAGATATTCGAAGATCTTGATGATGCGCTGTACGCCACCCACGCCCGATACGATATCGACCACCTGCTGCGCTTCCTGCCGGGTCACCATGCCCATCAGGTAGATGGTGGCGTTCTCGGCGATGACCTCCACGTGTCGCGAATCGACATTCTCGCTTGCCGCCAGCTCGGTCTGGATGCGTGTTTCCAGCCAGTTGTCGGTCATGCGCTGTCCCAGGGGAAGGTTGGCCGCCACGGTCAGTTCGTTGTGCACCTGGCGCACCTGCCGGGTGTTGCGTGCTATCTCGCCCGCCTTGTCCTTGAGCTCCTGGCTGGGTACCTGGCCAAACAGCAGCACGGCGCCATTATAGCTGTTGACGCCGATTCGCGCGTCGCTGAGCCGGGCATCCGTCTGCTCCATGGCATCCTGGATCTTGCCCTCGATGTTGTCGTCCTCGACTTTCTGACCCGCAGTGCGAGCTGCGTAATCCTCGCCCTCGGGTGCCGGGGTCGTGGCATTGTTGAGAATCGTGCATCCGCCGAGGGCCAGGGCGAAGGAGAGCAGGGCTGGGGTCCATAGTGCTTTCTTCATCGTCATCACTCGTTGCTGCCAAAAAGCTGTTCGTCGATCAGGTCACACAGGCAGTGAATCACCAGCAAGTGGACCTCCTGAATACGCGCCGTCGAAGTGGCCGGCACGCGAATCTCGCAATCGTCCTGGCCCAGCAGGGAAGCCATGTCGCCGCCATCTCGGCCGGTCAGCGCGATGACCGCCATGTCCCGATCATGAGCCGCCTGGATCGCCTGGATCACATTGGCCGAGTTGCCGCTGGTGGAGATTGCCAGCAGGATGTCGCCCGGCTGTCCCAGGGCGCGTATCTGCTTTGAAAATACATCATTGTAGCTGTAGTCGTTGGCGATGGAGGTCAACGTCGAGGTGTCGGTGGTCAACGCCAGGGCCGGCAGGCTAGGCCGCTCCCGTTCGAAGCGGTTGAGCAGCTCCGAGGAGAAGTGCTGGCTGTCCCCGGCGCTGCCGCCATTGCCGCAGGCCAGGATCTTGCCTTCGTTGACCAGGCACTGAACCATCATCTGGCTGGCGACTTCGATAAACGGGGGCAGCACTTCGCTGGCGTAGGTCTTGGTATCGATGCTGGCGTTGAAGTGGCCAAGAATGCGCGATTGAAAATCCATGGTGATCCAGGGTCCAGTGGCGGTCAGAACGCATCGAAGGCGGCGCGTACCCAGGTGAACTCCAGCTCGGGCGGAGTACCGACGACACCCACCACGTCGAAGCGGCATGCACATGATAGCCCGTTGCGCAGCAGATAAAAACGCGCCGCCCGGATCAGACGTCGCTGCTTGGCGAGATTGACGGTCTCCAGCGGGTGGCCGTGGCGCGTGTCGGCTCGATGGCGCACTTCGATGAAGACCAGCGTGTCGGCATCACGCATGACCAGGTCGATCTCGCCACCCTTGGCGTGCTGGTTGCGATCGACGAATGTCAGACCACGGGCCTGCAACCAGTCCGCCGTGGTCCGTTCGATCGCCTCGCCTCGGCGCCTGGCGCCGCTACCGAGTTTCATCGGCAGGTGCCAGTTCCGTGCCTTGCACGCTATCAGAAGGAGCGCGGTTGGTTCTCTGCGCCTCATCGGAAGGTGCCACGCCCATCGTTCGAGCGTCATCGTCAGGCGACGAGCGCGGAATGTTGTAGAGCGGAGGCTGGGGTACGCCGTTGACGAAGCGTGCCCAGGGCAGCTCGCGGTGGAAGCGCCGATCCGCGCCCGCGCTCAGCGTACCGGTCGCACCATACAGTTCGCTGCTGGGCAGGGTATTGAAGAGCGGCAACTTGCGACCCAGCTCGTAGGCATCGACGCCCATGGCGTTGAGCTTGAACAGGGCAGGTTCGTTTTTATCGTTCAGCTCCCTGTAGCTGTCGGAATAGGGCAGGGCATCGGTCCCGCCGACCGCGGCGTCGGGTATCAGCCAGGGGATCTCGATGAACGAGACGTCATCGAGATCATGGTCGGCGCGGGGTTGCAGGCGTCCCTCGAAAAGGTGCGAGGTGGCGTAGATGGGAAGATCGCCGGCGTAGAAGAACTCCAGGGTCGGCGGTACCTGGCGAGCGTAATTGGGCAGGGCGAGCAGGAACAGCATGTCCATCTCGCGCTGGGCGCGCTCATCCACCACGGCGAGCAGGGGACGCACCGCGTTGGCCACGGTCCCCTCCGGGTCGTAGTGGATGATGCTGGCGAAGCTGCCCCCCTGTTCCTGCCAGGTCTGGCGGAAGGCTTCGGCCACACGCCGGCCCCAGGGGTTGTCCGGGACCAGCATTCCGGCATCGCGGTGGCCGTCCAGCCAGGCGCGTCGGGCCACCTGGCGCGCCTCGTCCTCGGCCGACAGGCCGTACTGGAACAGGTCGTCGGCGTGGTTCTCCTCGGCGGTGCCGTAATTGAGCGCCAGGGTGGGCAGGGGCACCTCGTTGCGCAGCTCCAGTCGCGACACCGTGTCCTTGTCCAGCGGGCCGACGACCACTTGGGCGCCCGCCATGGCGGCCCGGGCATAGAGCGTTTCCAGGCTGTCGCTGCGGGTATCGTAGAAGCTCAGCTGCGGCGTCTGCTCGCCCTGATCCAGAGCGTTCATGTGGCGTGTCTCCATGCCCTGACGGATCGCCTCGGCGACATTGGCCAGGGGGCCCGACTGGGGCAGAAACACGGCGATATGGCGTACGTCCTGCCCGCGCAGCTCACGCAGGGCACGAAGATCACCGGGCAGGCGTCTGGCCGCCGGATGATCCGGGTAGTCGTTGCGCCATTCGTCGATGCGGGTGAAGAGTCGCGCGACATCGCTGCCGTTGCGGCGCTGCAGCTCGATCAGCGCTACCCAGCCCTGGGTGAGGCGATCCGGATTCCTGGCCAGTCGGTCGAGGGAGGGGCCGCGCAGGCGTGTCAGCTGGCGCCAGATGTCATCGTTGAGATCGAAGGGCGCACCCGCCTGCTGCAGCTCGATCAGCATCTCGGCGGCGCTCAGAGGCTGCCCTACCAGGCCCAGGGCCAAGCCGCGACGGTATTTCAAGGTCTGGGCGTCGTCCGGCGGGATCGGCACATCGTATTCCAGCAGCGAGGTCGCCTTTATCACGCTGCGACCATCCTCCTGTTCGAGGCCAAGGTAGGAGAGCAGCAGTGCCCACTGGATGCGCTCATCCGTCGGCAGCGCAGTCGAGTCGATGCCGAACGCGACCTGGAGTGCCTGCGCCTGGTCTCCACGCCGTGCTAGGATGTCGGCGGCTCTCAGGCGGGTCAGCGCGGCTTCCTGGCCTCCTTGCCGTTCGGCCTGGCTGAGCAGTTCGGCAGGTTCGCTGCTCGCGCGTGGGCCCTCGATCACTTCCTGCTGCCCGGCGCAGCCGACCATCAAGAGCGACAACAGGCTGGCGCCCAGGAGCCGTCGCAGTGATTTGTCCATTATTTCCGGTTCCTCGTCTGTACGGAATTCGATCCGCTGATGCGGGTTGCAGCCTACCGGGGAACATGCCCATCAACGAGCGCCAACGACAACGTCCAACTTCGGGATTGACCCATGACTGCACCTGGTAACGGCACATTGTACGTGGTGGCCACGCCGATTGGTAACCTTGCCGATCTCTCGCCGCGAGCCGCCGAGGTGCTGGGCAGTGTCGCGCTGATCGCCGCCGAAGATACCCGCCACTCGGCACGACTGCTACGCCGTCTGGGGATCGAGAAGCGCCTGCTGTCGTTGCACGAGCACAATGAGGGGGGGCGAATCGATCAGATTGCCGCCCGCCTGGAACAAGGCGACGATGTCGCCTTGATCAGCGACGCCGGCACGCCGCTGATCTCCGATCCCGGCTTCCTGCTGGTGAGGGCCCTGCGCGAGCGTGGTGCGCGTATCGTGCCGATTCCCGGCCCCTGTGCCCTGGTCGCTGCGCTGTCGGCTGCCGGTCTGCCCACGGACCGCTTCCTGTTTGCCGGGTTCCTGCCGGCCAAGGAGGGGGCACGTCGCACGCGCATCGGCGAGCTTGGCGCCCGCGAGGAGACCCTGGTGTTCTATGAATCCCCGCATCGCATTCGCGCTACCCTGGCGGCGCTGGGTGAGCTTTTGGGCGCGCGCCGGCTGGTGGTGGCGCGGGAGCTGACCAAGACCTTCGAGACCTTTCTCGATGGCAGTGCGGAAACATTGCTGGCGTGCATGGAGGATGACCCGGATCAGGCTCGGGGCGAGTTCGTGGTCATGGTGGCCGGGGCCCCGGCGCAGGCTGGCGAGAGTACCACGCTGGAGGCCCGATCCCTGTTGAATGCCCTGCTCGAGGAGGGTGTGGGGGTCAAGCAGGCGGCCGCGATCGCTGCCCGCCTTCTCGGGGGACGCAAGAAAGTGTGGTACGAGCAGGCCCTGTCGCTCAGGGACGACGGTTGAGGGGGGCTCCTGGCGCTGCTATTCTTGCCGGCTTGGAAGTTGGCCAGGCAGTCGCCGCCGGCGCTCGTTCAGACGAGTGCCGGGGGAGGAAAGTCCGGGCTCCATAGGGCAGGGTGCCAGGTAACGCCTGGGCGGCGCGAGCCGACGGAAAGTGCAGCAGAGAGCAGACCGCCCAAGCAGCGCAAGCTGCCGGCAAGGGTGAAAGGGTGCGGTAAGAGCGCACCGCGCGCCTGGTAACAGTGCGTGGCAAGGTAAACCCCACCCGGAGCAAGACCGAATAGGCCCCCGATGCTGTGGCCCGCAGCGGGGGCGGGTAGGTCGCTTGAGCCCAGTGGTGACGCTGGGCCTAGATGAATGATTGTCCGCGACAGAACCCGGCTTATCGGCCAACTTCCATTCCTACATTTCATCGCCCTTTCGAGAACCGCATGCCCCATCGCGTAGATGCCTCGCACGTGCCCGCCGACTATCGCCATGCCAGTGTGCTGCTCGACGGGGCCATCGACGCATTGATTCACGATCCCGAGGGGGTGTATCTGGATGGCACCTTCGGTCGCGGCGGCCATTCCCGGGCCATTCTCGCCCGCTTGAACCCCCGGGGGCGCCTGCTGGCCATCGACCGTGATCCCCAGGCGCTGGCCGAGGCTCGGGCCATGGAGGATCAACGTTTTTCCATTCATGCCGATACCTTCGGTCATCTGGGTGATATCGCCAGAGCGCAGGGCGTGCACGGTCGGTTGGCGGGGGTTCTGCTGGATATCGGTGTCTCCTCGCCGCAACTCGACGACCCCGAGCGCGGCTTCAGCTTTCTGCGCGATGGCCCGCTGGACATGCGCATGGACCCCGGCAGCGGCGAGAGTGCCGCCCAGTGGCTCAGCCATGCCAGCGAGAGCGACATCGCCTGGGTCTTCAAGACCTACGGGGAAGAGCGCTTTGCCAGACGCATGGCCCGTGCCATCGTCGAACGGCGGCGTCAGGCGCCCATCACCCGTACCGGTGACCTGGCGGAACTGCTCAAGGCGGCTCACCCGGCCTGGGAGAAGGGGCGGCATCCGGCGACGCGTGCCTTCCAGGCCCTGCGCATCCATGTCAACCGGGAACTCGAGGAGCTCGATGCGGCCCTGGAGGCAGCGCTCGAGGCGCTGGCGCCGGGAGGGCATCTGGTGGTGATCAGCTTCCACTCCCTGGAGGATCGTCGGGTCAAGCGATTCATTCGCCACCACGTGAGGGGCGATACCCATCTGCCTCGGGGCATGCCACTGCGCGAAGATCAACTCGAGCGCCGCCTGGAGACGCTGGGCAAGGCCCGGCGACCGGGCGAAGAGGAGGTGCTGCGCAATCCACGAGCCCGCAGTGCAGTCATGCGAGCAGCACGCAAGATCGACTGAAGGCCATGGTTCAGACTCCGACACACACCTCATCGAACTGGGCGAAGCGGCTGTTGGGCTGGCGGCAGCTGCTGGTCGTCGTGCTGACTGGGCTCGTACTGGCCAGTGCCCTGGCGGTGATCACCAGTGCGCATTTGACGCGGGTGCAATACGCCCGCCTGCAGCAACTGGAAAGCGAGAAGGACAGGTTGCAGACCGAATGGGGGCAGTTGCTGCTGGAGGAGAGTACCTGGTCGGCGCCGTCACGCATCGAACGCCTGGCCAGTGAGCGTCTGGACATGCGGGTGCCCGAGCTGGACGAAATCAGGGTGATTCGCCGATGAGCACGCCGCAGGGGGACATGCCATCCCGGGCCCAGACGGCGCCACTGGGCAGTGGACGCTACCGGTTCATGGTCTTTCTGGTGCTGGTGGCCTTGACGGCCCTGGTGGGGCGTATCGTCGATCTGCATGTGATCGACCGACTGTTCCTGCAGGGCCAGGGTGATGCTCGCACCCTGCGTGTCGAGACCATCGATGCGCATCGCGGCATGATCACGGGGCGGCATGGCGATCCCCTGGCGATCTCCACCCCGGTGGTCAGCCTCTGGGCGAATCCCCAGGAGCTGCCTGAAGACGGTGTTCAGCGCATGCTGCTCGCCAAGGCCCTGGACATGAGCCCGGAGAAACTCGACGAGCGCATCGAGCGCTACGCCGATCGTGAATTCATGTACCTGCGCCGTCGCATGACACCCGATGATGCCCAGCCGGTGCTGGCCCTGAAGGTCCCGGGGGTCTACGAGCAGCACGAGTACAAGCGCTATTACCCGTCGGGAGAGGTGGCGGCGCAACTGGTCGGCGTGACCAACGTCGATGACCGCGGTCAGGAAGGGATCGAGCTGGCCTACAACGGCTTCCTCGCCGGACAGCCGGGCAAGCGCCGAGTGATCAAGGATCGCAAGGGGCGCCTGGTGCGTGACCTGCACCTGATCAAGGAGGCCAAGCCCGGCGGCAACCTCACCCTGGCGGTGGACCTGCGGCTCCAGTACATGGCCTATCGCGAACTCAAGGCCGTGGTGGACGAGCACGACGCCGATGGCGGCACCCTGGTGATGATGGATGCGCGCAGCGGCGAAGTGCTGGCGATGACCAACCTGCCGTCCTACAACCCCAACAATCGTGCCGAGATCGATACCAATGGCCTGCGCAACCAGGCCGTCACCGACACCTTCGAACCCGGATCGGTGATGAAACCCCTGGCCATGTCGGCGGCGCTGGAAACCGCGCAGTTCACTCCCCAGCGGGTGATCGATACCGCGCCTGGCTACATGCGCCTGGACAATTACACCATTCGCGACTTCCGCAACTACGAAGAGCTGTCCTTGGCCGGGATTCTGCTGCACTCCTCCAACGTCGGCATGTCGCGGGTTGCCCTGCAACTGCCCGAGGACGCCATCTGGAACCGCTATCATGATCTCGGCCTGGGGCAGGCGCCAGGGACCGGCTTTCCCGGAGAAGCGACGGGCAGCCTGCCGACGCCGTTCGGCTGGTCGGACAGCAAGCGCGCCTCCATGTCCTACGGCTACGGCATCGCGGTCTCCGCGATGCAACTGGCCAGCGCCTACACGGCGATCGCCAACGACGGCAAGCGGCTACCGCCGGCCCTGCTCAAGCAGCCCGATCCACCCGAGGGCCAGCAGGTCATGTCGCCGCAGGTCGCCAATGACCTGTTGCAGATGCTCGAGGCCATCGTGCAACCCGGCGCCGGTGGTTCCCGGGCGGCGGTGCCCGGCTATCGCGTCGCCGGCAAGACCGGGACCGTGCGCAAGGTCACTCGGAGCGGTTATCAGCAGTCCGCCTACCGATCGCTGTTCGCCGGTATCGCGCCGGTATCCGATCCACGCATCGTGACCGTGGTGATGGTGGACAATCCCAAGAAGGGCGACTATTACGGAGGTCTGGTGGCAGCGCCGGTGTTCAGCCGCGTAGTGGGCAAGGCGCTGCGCCTGCTCGATGTTCTTCCCGACAAGCAGGAGGCGATGGAGTGATGCAGATCACCATGGAGCGGCTGACGGCGACCCTGGCCACGCTCTGGCCGGATATACGTTTGCCGGCCTCGCTGGACATGCCGTCCGGCCAGGAACTTGCCCTTTCTCGGGACAGCCGCGACATCGCCACGAGTCCTCATCCTGCCGTGTTCATCGCCGTAGCCGGTGTGCACGTCGATGGCCGCCGGTTCATCGACCAGGCGCTCGCGGATGGTGCCGAGCTGGTGCTGGCCGATGCGCCATCGCCGTTCGAGGTGCACCATGCGAACCGTGATCGGGTGCTGTCGTTGCCGGGCCTGAACCACGCCCTGGGAGAACTGGGTCGCCTGCTGTTCGAGGTGCCGAGTGGCCTCGAGCTGATCGGGGTGACGGGCACCAATGGCAAGAGTTCCGTGACCCACTATATCGCGGCACTTTCCGAGACGCTGGGAGACCCCGCCGGGGTGATCGGTACCCTGGGCTGGGGCAGGGCGGGGCAGCTGATCGACAGTGGCCAGACCACACCGGGGCCGCTGGAGTTGCAGGCGGCACTGGGCAGCATGGCGAGAGAGGGCGTCAAGCGGGTGGCCGCCGAGGTCTCTTCCCACGCCCTGGAGCAGGAGCGTCTCCTGGGCTGCCGGGTCACGGTGGCCGTCTTCACCAATCTCTCTCGCGATCATCTCGACTACCACGCCAGCATGGCGGCCTACGCCGCCGCCAAGGCACGGCTGTTCAAGCGCCGTGAGCTCAAGCTCGCCGTGGTCAACGGGGACGACTCGCTGGCCCGGCTGATGCTCGCCGGGCTGCCGCATGGCGTTCGCGTGCTGGCCTGCGGCGAGCAGGAGGCGACGACGTTTCGCGTGCTCGACTGGCAGCCCCATGCGACGGGCCAGCGGGTGCTGATCGCCACCCCCGACGGGGAGCGAGCCTTGGAAATGGCTCTCATGGGGCGCTTTAATCTCGACAACGTGCTGCTGGCCATGGCGGTACTCTATGGGCTGGGTGAAGATCTGGACGCCCTCTGCGAGGCCGCCTCAGGGCTTTCGCCGGTCACCGGTCGCATGCAACGCGTCAGCCACCCCGGCGCGCCCACGGTGGTGGTGGACTATGCCCACACCCCGGACGCGCTGGGCAACGCCCTCGACGCCCTGCGTGCCCACCTGCCAGGCGACCGCTCCGCTGGCGAAGGCGCGAAGCTGTGGTGCGTCTTCGGGTGTGGCGGCGACCGCGACAGCGGCAAGCGTCCGCTGATGGGCGAGGCGGCGGCCCTGGCGGATCGCCTGGTGATCACCGATGACAACCCGCGAGGCGAGAACCCGGCGACGATCCGCCAGCAGATTCTCGATGGCGTGCCGGTGGCGGCTCGCGACCGGGTCTGGTGCATCGAGGGGCGCGGCAACGCCATCGACAAGGCGATTGCCGAGGCAGAAGAAGACGACGTCATCCTCATCGCCGGCAAGGGACACGAGACCTATCAGGAAATAGAAGGACAACGCATGCCCTTTTCCGATCAGGCCCGGGCCGAGGCGGCGCTGGACAAGCGCGGAGGCCCGGCATGAAGGGTTGCGGCCTGGAAGATATCGCCGCGATCGCTGCTGCGCTGGGCACGGCCTGGGCGGGCGAGAATCACGTCGTGAACGGGATCGTGACCGACACCCGTGCCGTGCAGCCCGGCGACGTCTTCCTGGCACTGGCCGGCGAACGCTTCGATGCCCACGAATTTCTCGCCGAGGCTCGCCGGGCAGGCGCCCTGGCTGCCATCGTCTCGCGGCCTGTCGATGACCCCCTGCCCCAGCTGCGGGTGGCCGACACGCGCCTGGCGCTGGGGCTTCTGGGCCAGGCCCGACGACTCGCCTGGGGTGGCCCGCTGGTTGCCGTGACCGGCAATAGCGGCAAGACCACGGTCAAGGAGATGCTGGCGGCACTGCTGGGGAGGCGTGGCGCCACCCTGGCGACCGTCGGCAATCTCAACAACGACATCGGCGCGCCGCTGACCCTCTTGCGCCTCGACGGCGAGCATCGCCAGGCGGTGGTGGAACTGGGGGCGAACCACCTGGGGGAGATTGCCTGGACGGCGTCCTTGGCCAGACCCCAGGTCGCCGTGATCACCAATGTCACCGGCGCCCATGTCGGCGAGTTCGGTGGCATGGGGCAGATCGCTCAGGCCAAGGCCGAGATCCTCGCCGGCCTGGATGCCGATGGCGTGGCGGTACTCAATCGCGACGATGCCTTCTACCCGTTCTGGCACCGGCTGGCCGGAACGCGGGAGATCCTCGATTTCGGCGTTACCAGCCAGGCGCGGATCCATTGCGTTGATTTGGCCGATGACAAAAACGGGCGTTATTCTTTCACCCTCGTGCAGGATGGTGTCGCCCTGGGACGTGTCCGCCTGGCGCTGCTCGGGCTGCACAACGTGCGCAATGCCCTGGCCGCCGCCGCGGCGGCACTGGCCCTGGGGCTTCCGGCCGATGACGTGATCGCGGGCCTCGATGAACTCGAGGCCATGCCTGGGCGAATGGCGCCGCTGAGAGGGATTCGCGGCTGCCGTCTGCTCGACGATACCTACAACGCCAACCCGGGGGCGATGAAGGCGGCGCTGGAGGTGCTGGCGCAGATGCCCGCCCCGCGCTGGTGCTTTCTCGGGGCCATGGGCGAACTGGGCAAGGCTTCCGACGAATTGCACGAGGATGTCGGGCATCATGCCCGACGCCTGGGCATCGACTTTCTCGGCACCCTCGGAGCCGCCGCAGAGCCTGCGGCACGCGCCTATGGCGAGCCCGGGTGTCATTTCGCGAATTGGGAGGCGCTGCTGCGCCATGCCCAGAACCAACTGCCGTCAGGGGCCAGCGTGCTGGTCAAGGGCTCGCGCAGTGCCGGCATGGAACGACTGATCGCCGCGCTGCGCGCAGATTAACCAAGGTGAACGCATTACATGCTGCTCTTTCTGGCCAAGATTCTGGCGCACTACCAAAGCGCCTTCGCTGTCTTCGAATACCTGACCCTGCGTGCCGTGCTCGGTACCTTGACCGCCCTGTTGCTGTGCCTGTGGTTCGGCCCCATGATGATCCGACGTCTGGTGGAGCGGCAGATCGGCCAGGCGGTCCGCGACGATGGCCCGCAGTCGCATCTTTCCAAGGCCGGCACCCCCACCATGGGCGGCGCGATGATCCTCGTCGCCATGGCGATCAGCACCCTGCTGTGGGGGGACCTGAGCAATCATTATGTCTGGCTGACCCTCGTCGTCACCCTGGGGTTCGGTGCTATCGGCTGGGTGGATGATTACCGCAAGGTCGTCGAGAAGAACCCGCGCGGCCTGCCGGCGCGCTGGAAGTACTTCTGGCAGTCGGTGCTGGGGCTGGGGGCCGCAGCGATCCTCTACGTCACCGCCGCGGGGCCGGTGGAGACCAGCCTGATCGTGCCGCTGTTCAAGGAGGTGGTGGTTCAGCTGGGGCTCTTCTACATCGTGCTGACCTACCTGGTCATCGTCGGCAGTTCCAATGCCGTCAATCTCACCGACGGGCTCGATGGTCTGGCGATCATGCCGACGGTCATGGTGGCGATGGGCCTGGCGGTGTTCGCCTACGCCAGCGGCAATGCCGTATTCGCCGAATATCTGCACATTCCCATGGTACCCGGGGCCGGGGAGCTCGCGGTATTCTGCGGCACCATCGCCGGCGCCGGGCTGGGCTTTCTCTGGTTCAATACCTACCCGGCCCAGGTCTTCATGGGCGACGTCGGTGCGCTGGCCCTGGGCGCGGCCCTGGGTGTCGTGGCCGTGGTGGTGCGCCAGGAAATCGTGCTGTTCGTGATGGGCGGCGTCTTCGTCATGGAAACCGTCTCGGTGATCCTCCAGGTGGGCTCCTACAAGCTTACCGGACGGCGTATCTTTCGCATGGCGCCCTTGCATCACCATTTCGAGCTCAAGGGCTGGCCCGAGCCGCGGGTGATCGTGCGCTTCTGGATCATCACCGTGGTGCTGGTGCTGATGGGGCTCGCGACGCTCAAGATTCGCTGATCGTCGCCACTGCTTTCATAACGCCGGGGATAAAGATGTCACGGGTACCACACGGCCACACCCTCGTTGTCGGGCTTGGTTTGTCCGGGGGCGCCATCGCACGGCATCTGGTGCGTCTCGGCACCCCCTTCATGATGGCCGATACCCGGCGAGACCCGCCGGGGCTGGAGGCGTTCCGCCACGCGCATCCTGATATCGAGGTGCATTGCGGCCCCTTGACCGAACTGGATCTCCAAGCGGCCCGGGAAGTGGTGGTCAGCCCCGGGGTGGACCCGCGAACACCCGGTCTCGAGGCGCTCTGGGAGCAGACCCTCGCCGGCGGCGAAGCGCCCCGGGTGGTCGGGGAGATCGCCCTGTTCGTGCGCCATTGTGCGGCACCGGTCGCGGCCATCACCGGATCCAACGCCAAGTCCACGGTGACCACCCTGCTCGGGGAAATGGCCCAGGAGGCCGGCCGACGGGTCGCCGTCGGCGGCAATCTGGGTACGCCGGCCCTCGATCTGCTGCAGGACAACCCGGACGCGGAGCTGTTCGTGCTCGAGCTCTCGAGCTTTCAGCTCGAGACGACGCCTCGCCTGGCAGCCGCTACCGCGGCCTTCCTCAATCTTTCCGAGGATCATCTCGACCGCCATGGGGACATGAGCGCCTATCGGGCCGCCAAGCTGGGGATCTTCCGAGGTGCCGCACATGCGGTGGTCAATGCCGAGGAACCGCTGACCTGGCCCGACGATCCGGCCATCCCCCGTGAAGCGTTCACCACCCAGCCGCCCCGGGCCGACGAGTGGGGCATCGCCGACTACGACGACGGCCAGGGGGGGCAGCCCTGGCTGATGCACGGCAAGACGCCCCTGCTGGCCGTGGCCGACATGCGCCTGCCCGGTCGCCACAATCAGGCCAACGCCCTGGCGGCGCTGGCCATGGGGCATCGGCTGGGTTTGTCCCTGACGGCCATGCAGCATGTGCTGAGGCGTTTTCCCGGCCTTCCCCATCGTGGCGAACTGGTCGGCGAAGGACAGGGCATACGCTGGATCAACGATTCCAAGGGCACCAATGTCGGCGCCACCCTGGCGGCGATCGCCGGCATCGGTACCACCCTCGAGGGCAAGCTGGTCTGGCTGGGTGGCGGGCTGGGCAAGGGCGCGGATTTCACGCCATTGAAGGCGCCGCTGGAAAGGCATGCCCGGGAGGCCATCGTGTTCGGTACCGATGCGCCTTGCCTTGCGGGTGCCATCGAGGGCACTCTGCCGGTCACGCGTACCCGGGACATGGCCGAGGCACTCGAGCACGCGGCACGCATCGCCTGGCCGGGGGATTGCGTCCTGCTCTCGCCGGCCTGTGCCAGCCTCGATCAATTCCCGAACTACATGGCCCGGGGTGACGCCTTTCGTGACTGGGTGAATCGTCATCTCGCCTCTCTCGATAACCGACTCGACAGCCAGGAGCCTTCATGACGTCTTGGGCAGGGCGTTTTTCCACCGTCGGACAGCCCTTCGACAGCTGGCTGTTGCTCGCGGTGGCATTCTTGCTGCTCACCGGCCTGGTCATGGTGACCTCCGCCTCGACCGAGATCGCCACGGCGCTGACGGGCAACCCGTTCTACTACGGCATTCGCCACGCGGTGTTCGTGCTCTTCGCGCTGGGGCTGGGCCTGGTGACGCTCAAGATTCCGCTGGCCTGGTGGCAGCGAAACGGCCCCTGGCTGCTGGTGCTGGGGTTCCTGCTGCTGATCCTGGTGCTGCTGGTGGGCACCGAGGTCAACGGCAGCAAGCGCTGGATTCCTCTGGGGCCAATCAACGTGCAGGCGTCGGAATTGGCCAAACTGTTCTTGATCGTCTATGTCGCCGGTTACCTCGAGCGCTTCCTGCCCGGCGTGAGACGACACCTGTGGGAGTTCGCCAAGCCGCTCCTGGTGCTCTTGCCGATGGCCGTGCTGCTCATCCTCGAGCCCGATTACGGGGCACTGGTGGTCATGACCAGCTGTGTCATGGGCATGCTGCTGCTGGCCGGTGCACCGCTCTTGCGCTTCATCCTGCTGATGGTGGTCGTGCTGCTGCTGGGCGGTTACGTCGCCATCGCCGAGCCTTATCGTCTCGAACGCATCACCAGTTTCGCCAACCCCTGGGCCGACATGTACGATTCCGGCTACCAGCTGACCCAGGCCCTGATCGCCTACGGGCGGGGCCACTGGCTGGGTCTGGGGCTGGGAGACAGTGTGCAGAAGCTGTTCTACCTGCCCGAGGCGCATACCGATTTCGTGTTCGCCGTCATCGCCGAGGAGCTCGGCCTGGTGGGGGCCGTCACGGTCATCGGCTTCTTCGCGCTGCTGGTCTATCGTGCCCTGGCCATCGGGCGGCGGGCCGAGCTGGCACGATTGCCGTTCGCGGCTTACCTCAGCTACGGTATCGCCCTGGTGTTCGGCGCCCAGGCGTTCATCAACATCGGCGTCAGCACGGGCATGCTGCCGACCAAGGGGCTGACACTCCCCCTGCTGAGTTACGGGGGGTCGAGCCTGGTGGTCAGCTGTATCATGGTCGCCCTGCTGTTGCGTGTGGACGTCGAGACACGTCGCTTGACCCGCTATGCCACTTCCCGACAAAAGGTAAAAGGAGCCCCCGCCCAGTGACATCCTCTTCCCGAGACGGCTCCGTGCGCCGCGTGCTGATCATGGCCGGTGGCACCGGCGGCCATGTGATTCCGGCGCTTTCCCTGGCGCGTGGCCTGATCGCCCGGGGGGTCACCGTAGAGTGGCTGGGCAGCCCCCGCGGCATCGAGAACCGTCTGGTACCCGCCGCGAACCTTCCCCTGCACCGTATCGACATTGCCGGCCTGCGCGGCAACGGGGTGGTCGGCTGGCTGGCAGCGCCCTGGCGGCTCGCACGTGCGGTGTCCCAGGCCTGGCGGATCCTCAAGTCCTACGATCCGCAACTGGTGGTGGGCATGGGGGGGTTTGCCAGCGGCCCCGGCGGGCTAGCCGCCTGGCTGTCTCGACGCCCCCTGATCGTGCATGAGCAGAATGCCGTGGCCGGCATGACCAATCAGGCGCTGTCGCGCCTGGCCACCCGGGTCTACGCGGCATTCCCCGGGGCCTTCCGCAAGGCGGGCAAGGCGCATCGTGAGGTCGTGGTCGGCAATCCGGTGCGCGACGACATCGCCGCCCTGGGGGAACAGCCACGTTCGGCGGATGAGATGCAGGGCCGGGGGCCGCGTATCCTGGTCGTCGGCGGCTCCCTGGGGGCCCAGGCGCTCAATCGGTGCTTGCCGGAAGCCCTGGCCCTGTTCCGTGAGCGGGTGGACGCCGACAGGGTTCCCGAGGTGCGCCATCAGGCGGGGCGCGACAAGGAGGCCGCCACGCGACAAGGTTATGCCGATGCCGGAATCAAGGCGCAGGTCAGCGACTTCATCGATGACATGGCCGAGGCCTATGGGTGGGCCGATCTGGTGATCTGCCGTGCCGGCGCCTTGACCATCGCCGAACTGGCCGCCGCCGCCAAGCCTTCACTGCTGGTGCCTTACCCTCACGCGGTGGATGATCACCAGACCGAGAATGCCCGGCACCTGGTCGATGCCGGGGCGGCACGGTTGATTCCCCAGGCCACACTGAGTGCGGCGACGCTTGCCGAAGCGCTGGCGACCGTACTCGACCCCGAACGTCTTGCCACCATGGCCGTTGCCGCTCGCGGCTGCGCCCATCTCGATGCCGTCGAGCGACTGGTGGCGGGCTGCATGGAGATCGGTTTTGAGCGATAGCACGATGTCTTCCCCGAACGATCGGAAACGCACCGCCACCGGCCTCGGCATGCGGCGTATCCGGCGCATCCATTTCATCGGCATCGGTGGCGCAGGCATGTGCGGCATCGCCGAGGTGCTGGCCAATCAGGGCTATCAGGTCAGTGGCAGCGATCTCAAGGAGTCGGCGGTCACGACGCACCTTCGCGACTGCGGCATGCGCATCGCCATCGGGCATGCGGCAGCACATGCCGAAGGCGCCGATGTGATCGTCGTGTCGACGGCAGTGAACCAGGACAACCCCGAGATTGCCTGGGCGCACGAGCACCGTGTACCCGTGGTCCGGCGGGCCGAGATGCTGGCCGAACTGATGCGGTTTCGTCACGGCATCGCGGTGGCCGGCACCCACGGCAAGACCACCACGACCAGCCTGACCGCGACCCTGCTGGCCGAAGGCGGGCTCGACCCGACCTTCGTGATCGGGGGCAAGCTGACCAGTGCCGGCACCAATGCGCGCCTGGGGGAAGGGGAGTACCTGGTGGCCGAAGCCGACGAGTCCGATGCCTCCTTCCTGCATCTGCAACCGATGGTCTCGATCGTGACCAACATCGATGCCGACCACATGGCCACCTATGCCGGGGACTTCTCGCGACTCAAGGACACCTTCATCGAGTTCCTGCACAACCTGCCGTTCTATGGCCTGGCGGTGCTGTGCCTGGACGACGATGACGTCCGGGGGCTGCTGCCCCGCGTGCAGCGCCAGTTCGTCACCTACGGCTTCAGTGCGGACGCCGACTATCGTATCGCCGACTTCGTCCAGGAGAGCGGCGAGATTCGCTTCACCGCGCTGCGCCCCGAGGGGCATGCCCCCCTGGCGGTGCGTCTGGCGATGCCCGGCGAGCACAATGCCCAGAATGCCCTGGCGGCGATCGCCGTCGCCACGGACGCCGGAATCGACGATGCGGCAATAGTCCGTGGACTGGCGGGTTTCGCAGGCGTCGGGCGGCGCTTCCAGGTGCATGGTGAATTCTCTCTGGAGAAAAGCCAGGGCGACGTCATGCTGGTCGACGACTATGGCCACCATCCCCGGGAAGTCGAAATGGTCATTCGCGCGGTGCGTGCCGGCTGGCCCAAGCGTCGCCTGGTGATGGTCTATCAGCCCCATCGCTACTCGCGGACTCACGATCTCTACGAGGACTTCGTTCGCGTGCTGTCCGAGGTCGATACCTTGCTGCTGCTCGACGTCTACAGCGCGGGAGAGACGCTCATTCCCGGCGCCGAGGGCCGGACGCTGGCCGGTTCGATTCGCCAGCGCGGTCGGGTCGACCCGCTGTTCGTCGAGAAGAAGACGGAATTGCCCGGCCTCCTCTCCCATGTGCTGCGGGACGGCGACATCCTGATCACCCAGGGAGCCGGCGACATCGGAGGCATTTCCTTGGCCCTGGCGGCCAGCCAGTTGAAGCTTGACGAGGTAGAGCTATGAACGATTCCCGGCAGGAAGCGGGTTCGAATCCCGGCGAGTTTGGCCGGGTGGTCGTGCTCTATGGCGGCGATTCCGCCGAGCGCGAGGTATCGCTGGTCAGCGGCAGGGCCGTGCTGGCTTCCTTGCAACGCAGTGGCATCGATGCCCGCGGGTACGACCTGGCGGCGGGGGGGCTGACCGGGCTGGAGGCACTGGCGCCGGACCGGGTGTTCATTGCCCTGCATGGGCGTGGCGGCGAGGACGGTACCCTGCAAGGCGCACTCGAGCTGCTCGGGATTCCCTATACCGGCAGCGGGGTGCTGGCCTCGGCGCTGGGCATGGACAAGCAGCGCACCAAGCAACTCTGGCACGCCCTGGCGTTGCCGACCCCCCAGAGCATCACCCTGCACCCCGAAGCCGACTGGAAGGCGGTGGTCGAACGACTCGGCCTGCCGCTGGTGGTCAAGCCGGTGCACGAGGGCTCGACCCTGGGTATCAGCATCGTCGACAGCCCCGATGCCTTGAAGTCGGCCTATCGGGAAGCGGCACGTTTCGATGCTGCCGTGATGGCCGAGCGCTTCATCGCCGGCGAGGAGTACACGGTGTCGCTGCTAGGCGACGACGTGTTGCCGGCAATTCGTGTCGAGGTGCCCAGCGGCTTCTACGATTACGAAGCCAAGTACCATTCCGATGAAACGCTCTACCACATCCCCTGCGGGTTGAGTGTCGAGGACGAACGCGATCTGGCGCGGTTGTGCCGACAGGCCTTCGAGGCGCTGGGATGCCGTGGCTGGGGGCGGGTCGACGTGATGCGCGACGACCAGGGCAGGTTCTGGCTGCTGGAGGTCAATACCGTTCCCGGCATGACCGATCATAGCCTGGTCCCCCAGGCCGCGGCTCACGCCGGGTTCGACTTCGATGCCCTCGTACTGCGCATTCTCGCCACGTCGCTGGCCATCAACGCGGAGAACTGAGTTCGATGGCGTCAGCCGGATCGCGAGGCACCCTGCTGGGTCTGCTGCTTCTGTTCGTATTGCTGGGTGCGGGTGGGCGTGCGCTATGGCTGTGGCTCGATCGACCCATCGAGCGTGTCTCGATCAGCGGTGACCTCGACTATGTCAGTGCCAGCTACCTCCGAGAGGAGCTGGCACCCCTGGTGCAGGGGCAGAGCTGGCTGTCGGTGGACCTTCAGAAATTGCGTGACCGGGCGCGCGCCATCGAGTGGCTATCGGAAGTGCGTGTCTCCCGGCATTGGCCCGATGCGCTGATGTTCGAACTCTACGAGCAGAATCCGGTGGCGCGCTGGAACGACGCCCTCCTTCTCAATTCCCGTGGCATTCCCTTCCGGCGAGGCGAGGTGACGGTGCCCGACGACCTGCCCGATCTGGCAGGCCCGCCAGGCAGTGGCCCGGAAGTGCTGGCGCTGCTCGACCGCTTGCAGGGCGGCCTCGCGTCCCTGAACCTCAAGGTGACCCAGCTGCGACTGGAGGATCGTGGTGCCTGGCGTTTCGAGATCGATGATGGCGTCTGGGTGATGCTGGGGCGTAACCAGCGAGACTCGCGTCTGGCGCGATTCGCCGCTGCCTGGCAGCGCCAGCTCGTCTCCCAGGCGTCGCGGATTCGCTACATTGATCTCCGCTATCCCAATGGTATCGTCGTTGCCTGGCATGGCGAAACGGAAGTTGCAGTACCACAACGTTAATACTCGGCGTTAATTTTTTAGCGCCAACGGCCGATAGTAGGGGCGGCAGGGGTATTTCTTTCGGAAAAAAATACCCGTATTCTATTGCTGAACTTATGTGTGGGCTGGATGAATAATTAACCTTGATTTTATAATCGGCCCGGAATTTTAATCGCGTATTTAAATGTTCTCTAAATACAGTGAAGATTGAGGAGTGATCCCGACCCATGGCAGTACAATCCAATGCTTCCAATATGGTGGTTGGGCTGGATATCGGGACGTCCAAGGTCGTGGCGATTGTCGGGCAACCCACTGACGACGGGGGGTTGGAAATCGCCGGGATCGGCTCCCATCCCTCACGTGGCATGAAGAAGGGCGTGGTCATCAATATCGAATCCACCGTGCAGTCCATTCAGCGCGCGGTGGAGGAGGCCGAATTGATGGCCGGTTGCGACATTCACTCCGTTTATGTGGGAGTGGCCGGCAGCCATATCAGCTCGATGAACTCCGATGGCGTGGTCGCGATCAAGGAGCGTGAGGTCACCCCCTCGGACATCGACCGGGTGATCGACTCGGCCCGGGCCCGAGCCATCTCGGAAGGGCAGCGCATCCTGCATGTGCTGCCCCAGGAGTTCGCCATCGACACCCAGGAAGGCATCCGCGAGCCCCTGGGCATGTCCGGGGTCCGGCTCGAGGCACGGGTGCACCTGGTGACCGCCGCCCTCAATGCCGTCCAGAACATCGAAAAATGCGTGCGTCGCTGTGGCCTGGAAGTCGATGACATCATTCTCGAACAGCTCGCCTCGAGTCACGCGGTCCTCACCGAGGACGAGCGCGAGCTTGGGGTGTGCATGGTCGATATCGGTGGCGGGACCACCGATATCGCCGTTTTCACCGAAGGGGCCATCCGCCATACCGCGGTGATTCCCATCGCCGGCGACCAGGTCACCAACGACATCGCCATGGCCCTGCGCACGCCGACGCAGTATGCCGAGGACATCAAGGTCAAGTACGCCTGTGCCCTGACCCAGCTGGCCTCGAGCGACGAGATGATCAAGGTCCCGAGCGTCGGCGATCGCCCGGCCCGGGACCTCTCTCGTCAGGCCCTGGCCGAAGTGGTCGAGCCGCGCTATGAAGAGCTTTTTACACTGGTACGCGAGGAACTGCGGCGCAGCGGATACGAGGATCTGGTCGCCGCAGGGGTGGTGTTGACCGGGGGAACATCGCGAATGGAAGGCGTGGTGGAACTTGCAGAAGAGATCTTCCACATGCCGGTGCGCATTGCCTGTCCCCAGAACGTTCGCGGTCTGGCGGATGTGGTGCGCAATCCGATTTATTCGACCGGGGTGGGTTTGCTACTCTACGGTATGCGTGAAGCCAAGCATGGTCAGGCCCGCGCGATATCGGCCCAGCCCCGGAGAGAAGAACACTCCCGGCGTGCCACCACGGATGAAACCTCGACGCTGAAACGGGTCAAGAGCTGGTTTAAAGGAAATTTCTGACAGGGGCCGTAGAGACGGCCACAGGAGACGGGGCAAATGTTCGAACTGGTAGATAACGCACCCTCCAGCAGCGCGGTCATCAAGGTGATCGGCGTCGGCGGAGGCGGCGGCAACGCCGTCAACCACATGGTCGAAAGCAACATCGAGGGCGTGGAGTTCATCTGCGCCAACACCGATGCCCAGGCGCTCAAGCGAGTCGCTGCGAAGACTGTTCTTCAACTCGGTACCGAGATCACCAAGGGGCTCGGTGCGGGTGCCAGCCCCGAAGTGGGTCGCCAGGCCGCCATGGAGGATCGCGAGCGTATCGCCGAACTTCTCCAGGGTGCCGACATGGTGTTCATCACCGCCGGCATGGGTGGCGGCACGGGCACCGGCGGCGCCCCGGTGGTGGCCCAGGTGGCCAAGGAACTGGGTATCCTCACCGTCGCGGTGGTGACGCGCCCCTTCCCCTTCGAGGGGCCCAAGCGCATGCGTGCCGCCGAGGAGGGGATGCGTGAGCTCTCCGAACATGTCGACTCCCTGATCACCATTCCCAACGAGAAGCTCCTGGCCGTGCTCGGCAAGAGCGCCAGCCTGCTGACCGCCTTCAGTGCCGCCAACGACGTGCTGCTCGGCGCCGTGCAGGGTATCGCCGAGTTGATCACCAGCCCCGGCATCATCAACGTCGACTTCGCCGACGTGCGCACGGTCATGTCCGAGATGGGCATGGCGATGATGGGCACCGGTGGCGCGGTAGGCGAGAACCGGGCCCGGGAGGCGGCCGAGAAGGCGATTCGCAGCCCGCTTCTCGAGGACATCGATCTGCACGGCGCCCGGGGCATCCTGGTCAACATCACCGCCGGGCCGGATCTGTCGATCGGCGAGTTCAACGATGTGGGTGCGACCGTTCAGGAGTTTGCCTCCCAGGATGCGACCATCGTCGTCGGCACCTCCATCGACATGGAAATGTCCGACGAGTTGCGGGTCACGGTCGTCGCGGCGGGTCTCGATGGCCAGCGGGAGAAGCCGGCGGCTCGCGAGAACGTCGCACGCCCCGAATCGACCGACTATCGCAAGCTGCAGCAGCCCACGGTGATGCGTCAGCAGGCTGCCAAGACAGAGCAGGAAAATGCCGCCAAGGCACGCCAGGAGAAGCGCAACTCGCAGGAGTTGGACGACTATCTCGATATCCCGGCGTTCCTGCGCCGCCAGGCCGATTGAGAATCGCCATGTGAGGCATAGGCAGGTGGTCAGGTGACATTTTTTTGTTAAAACGAACGTTCGCTGTTATAGTGAACACTGTTTTAAAATTCTCATGACATCCTGGCCCTTGCCCATGATCAAACAACGCACTCTCAAGAACACCATGCGTGCTACCGGAGTCGGCTTGCACTCCGGCGAGAAGGTCTGTCTGACGCTGCGCCCGGCGCCGGCCAATACAGGCATCGTCTTCGTGCGCACCGACCTCGATCCCGAGGTGCGCATTCCGGCACGCGCGGAAAACGTCACCGACACCACGCTCTGTACTGCCCTGTCCAGTGAGGGTGTCAAGGTGGCGACGGTGGAACACCTCATGTCGGCCTTCGCCGGGCTGGGCATCGACAACGTCTTCGTCGAGCTCGACGCCCCCGAGGTGCCGATCATGGATGGCAGTGCCGGCCCCTTCGTGTTTCTCATCCAGTCCGCAGGCATCGAGGAGCAGAACGCGCCGAAGAAGTTCATCCGCATCAAGCGTGAAATCGTGGTGCACGATGACGGAAAGGAAGCCGTGTTCACCCCGCACAACGGTTTCAAGGTCTCGTTCGCCATCGATTTCGACCACCCGGCCTTCGATCAGCAGAAACAGACCGCGACCGTGGATTTCTCGACCACTTCCTTCGTCAAGGAGGTTTCTCGAGCCCGGACCTTCGGCTTCATGCGCGATCTCGAGTTCCTGCGTTCCCAGAACCTGGCCCTCGGTGGCAGCCTGGACAACGCCATCGTCGTCGACGACTACCGCATTCTCAACGAGGGCGGGCTTCGCTACGATGACGAGTTCGTCAAGCACAAGGTGCTCGACGCCATCGGTGATCTCTACCAGCTCGGCTACAGCCTGATCGGCGAGTTTCGTGGCGTCAAATCCGGTCACGCGCTGAACAACCAGCTGTGCCGAGCCGTGCTCGACAACCCCGATGCCTGGGAGATCGTGACCTTCGAGGATGCCAGGCAGAAATCGCCGATCTCCTATTCCGCTCCCGAGATGGCCTTGTGAAGGCAGCGCCCTGAGGGCGCTGGAGCAGCAGATGCAAGGATGTCAGTCTTGACGCCGATCCGTCCAACGGGGTCGGCGTTTTTTGTCCCGGTCACGACGATTCGTCCGTGCCGTCTCTGGCTTCCGCATGAGCTGCCAGTCTCTCCAGGGAGCGCTTGAGGGCCGGATCGTCGACATCGGCGGCGCAGCAGGAGATCTCGTCGGCGGCTCGGGAAGAGAGTTCTCGGGCAAGACGCTGAGGGATCTTGGGTGGGCTGATGGGGCGCACCTTGAAGGTGAGGCCCAACACGGCCTCGAATTCGGGCAACTGATGCAGCAACTGCAGGAGTCGGGGTTGTTCGTAGCGCAGCCAGGTCATCCAGACGGCCCGGTCGGTTATCAGGGTCAGCTTGCCTTGCCGATACCCCCCGACGAAGATGTGTTCACGCACTTCCTCGGGCAGATGCTCGCGCAGATGTCGCTGTGCCCGGTCGATGACCCGGGCCATGCGCATGAGCCCTCCCAGATCCCCCGAGCCGGCGGATGTTCCTTCCAGCAGCCGGGTCATGGGCTGGGCTCGGAAACGCTTAGGCTTTATACTCATGGGCTTGCCCGCGTACTCGCCATCGTCGATGCACGCAATCTAACACGGTCAGGAGCCTACCGACAGCATGACCTCCAGCAGCACTCTCACCCCCGTGGCGGACTGCCGCCCGCGTCGTCGCCTGGGCTCGCGGTGGTGGCTGGCCGGACTGCTGGTGAGTTGCCTGCTGCCCGCAGCGCTGGCCCAGGGCGAGCCGCTACGCCTGACCGAACGCCTGAGCCAGCAGTGCCTGATGGTCTCCGGTGCGATTCGTGCCCATTCCCGACGGGTGGGCCAGCGTACGCTTTCACGCTTTCTGGGCAGGCGCCGCAAGCGTGGCTGCCCGGGCCTTCCCGGTTCACTTCGCACAGCGTCGCTGCGGCCCTGTGCCGACCATGATGTCCTCAGCCGTCGCGGCCCGCCAGGATGCTTTCGTTGATCGTTGCCCCTCCTTCGAAAGAATGCCTGGGGCATGTCATCGCATGACGAAGTGCCAGCGTTCTCGCGACTTCGTCTGACGCACCCCTCAAGAAGTCAGGACATCGCATGTTAAACAGTGTGTTACGTAAACTGGTTGGCTCGAAGAACGACCGCGAAGTCAAGCGCATGGGTAAATTGGTCAACGAGATCAATGCGCTGGAAGAACAGACCCAGGCCCTGTCCGATGCCGAGCTCCAGGCGCGCACCGAACAGCTCCGCGAGCGCCTGCGCGGCGGCGAAAGCCTCGACAAGCTGCTGCCCGAGGCGTTCACCACGGTGCGCGAGGCCAGTCAGCGCGTCATGGGCATGCGCCACTTCGACGTGCAGCTGATCGGCGGGATCACCCTGCATCGCGGTCGCATCTCCGAGATGAAGACCGGGGAAGGCAAGACCCTGGTGGCCACCCTGGCGGTCTATCTCAATGCCTTGCCCGCCCGGGGCGTGCACGTGGTCACGGTCAACGACTACCTGGCCAAGCGCGACGCCGACTGGATGCGTCCGCTCTACGAATTTCTCGGCCTGAGCGTCGGCGTGATCTTCGCCGGCCAGACCTCGCAGCAGAAACGCGAGGCCTATGCCTGCGACATCACCTACGGCACCAACAACGAGTACGGCTTCGACTACCTGCGCGACAACATGGCCTTCTCGCTGGAGGACAAGGTACAGCGGGAGTTGCATTATGCGATCGTCGACGAGGTCGACTCGATCCTCATCGACGAGGCGCGCACGCCGCTGATCATTTCGGGACCTGTCGAAGAGAACACCGAGCTCTACAAGGTCGTCGACCGGCTGGCCACCGAACTCAAGCGCTGCGAGGACGAGGAAGACCCCGCCAGCGGCGACTTCATCCTCGACGAGAAGCAGAAGCAGGTCGAGCTGACCGAAGAGGGCCACCACAAGGTCGAGGGGCTGATGCGGCGACAGGGGCTGCTCGATGAGCAGGATTCTCTCTACGCCGCGCAGAACCTGGGCTTGCTGCACCATATGCATTCGGCCCTGCGGGCACGTCATCTCTTCCACCGTGATGTCGACTACATCGTCAACAACGGCGAGGTGGTCATCGTCGATGAGCATACCGGCCGCAGCATGCCGGGACGGCGCTGGTCGGAAGGCTTGCACCAGGCCGTGGAAGCGAAGGAGGGGGTGGCGATCCAGCGCGAGAGCCAGACGCTGGCCTCCACCACCTTCCAGAACTATTTCCGCCTCTACGAAAAGCTGGCCGGGATGACCGGTACCGCCGATACCGAGGCCTTCGAGTTCCGCCAGATCTACGGGCTCGACGTGATGGTGATTCCCACCAACAAGCCGATCCAGCGCCAGGATTTCAACGATCTGGTCTATCTTTCCGCCGAGGAGAAGTTCGAGGCGATCATCGAGGACGTCAAGACCCAGCGGGAAGCGGGGCGCCCGATCCTAGTGGGCACGGCGTCGATCGAGACCTCCGAGCTGCTGTCGGGGCTCATGAAGCAGGGAGACATCCCTCACAACGTCCTCAACGCCAAGCAGCACCAGAGCGAGGCCGAGATCATCGCCCAGGCGGGACGTCCCGGTGCCATCACCATCGCCACCAACATGGCCGGTCGCGGCACCGATATCGTGCTGGGCGGCAACTGGGAAGCCGAGGTCGCCAAGCTCGACAACCCGACCCAGGAGCAGATCGACGCCGCCCGGGCGGAATGGCAGGCGCGCCACGACGCGGTACTCGAGGCCGGTGGCCTGCATGTGATCGGCTCGGAGCGTCACGAATCCCGACGCATCGACAACCAGTTGCGCGGCCGCTCGGGACGCCAGGGCGACCCCGGCTCGACCCGCTTCTTCCTCTCCCTGGAAGACAGCCTGATGCGTCTGTTCGGCTCGGATCGGGTGCAGCGCCTGATGCAGGCACTGGGACTCGAGCACGGCGAGGCCATCGAGCACAAGATGGTGTCCAACGCCGTCGAACGTGCCCAGAAGAAGGTCGAGGGACGCAACTTCGACATCCGCAAGCAGCTCCTCGAATACGATGACGTCGCCAACGACCAGCGTCGCGTCATCTACGAGCAGCGTGACGAGATCCTCGGTGCCGATGACGTCTCGGCCAACGTGGCGGGGATTCGCGACGAGATGCTCGACAGCGCCATCAGCGATTTCGTTCCGCCCCAGAGTCTGCCCGAGCAGTGGGACCTCGAAGGGCTGCAGCAACATCTCAAGGCCGAGTTCAACCTCGATGTCCCGTTGACCCAGTGGGCGGAAGAGGACGAGCATTTCCACGAGGAACTGCTTCGCGAACGGCTGCAGACCCGTCATCGCGAGATCTATGCCGCCAAGGTCGAGGCCATCGGCGAAGAATTGATGCACCGCTTCGAGAAACAGGTCATGCTGCAGGTGCTCGACACCCGCTGGAAGGAGCACCTGCAATCCATGGATCACTTGCGCAGGGGCATTCACCTGCGCGGCTATGCCCAGAAGAATCCCAAGCAGGAGTACAAGCGCGAGGCCTTCGAGCTGTTCCAGGCATTGCTGAACAACATCAAGCACGATGTGACGCGCATCCTCAGCCACGTACAGGTGCGGCGCCAGGAAGAGGTCGATGAGCTCGAACGCCAGCGTCGCGAGGCCCTGGAGCGGGAGAAGGCCGCCGCTCAACAGACCCGCGAGGACGCCGCCCGGGAAGAGGCAGCCAGCGAGGTCGATCAGGGTGCCCAGGAAACCCAGCAGACCGTACGCCGCGAGGGCCCCAAGGTAGGCCGCAACGATCCCTGCCCATGCGGTTCCGGCAAGAAATACAAGCAGTGTCATGGCAAGTTGAGCTGAGAGGGTGTTTATAAATTACTGCGCTCGGCCATGCTGTGTTGAAATCAGTCTGGTACGCCAGCCCGGTCAACATGCTCATTTACACTCTGTAAACTCGAGCGCGAGCCCGGTCCTTTTTTCGACTGATTTCGCTTTGTGACTCACATGGATGTGGGAAATGCGTTAGCCCGCAGGAGCGGGCTTAGCCCTGATCTTCGCTCGTGACTTTTGTAAATACCCTCTGAAAGGGTGCTTCGAACATAGGAGAACGCGATGGCGGTAGGTGAGATTGGCTTTCCCGACATGCCAGTGATCGAGGGCATCCGGCTGGGCTCGGCGAAGGCGGGCATCAAGAAGCCCGATCGTCGCGACCTCGTGGTCATCGAGGTTCCCCAGGGCGCAAGGGTCGCAGGCACGTTCACGCGCAATGCCTTCTGCGCCGCGCCGGTGCATGTCGCGCGGGAGCACCTGGCCGGCCAGTCGCCGCATTATCTGCTGATCAATACCGGCAACGCCAATGCTGGCACCGGCGAACAGGGCCTGCGCGACGCCCGGGCCTGCTGCATGGCGCTGCGGGAGCTGACCGGCGTGCCGCATACCGCGGTACTGCCGTTTTCGACCGGGGTGATCGGCGAGCCGCTGCCCGTCGAACGCATCTGTCGAGGGCTGCCCGAGGCACTGGCGAGTCTGGACGACTCCGCCACTGCCTGGCGCCAGGCGGCAGAGGGCATCCTGACCACCGACACGCGCAGCAAGGGCGCCACGGCGACCTGCCGGATCGGCGGCAAGACCGTGACTCTCAACGGCATCGCCAAGGGGTCGGGAATGATCAAGCCCGACATGGCCACCATGCTGGCATTCGTCGCCACGGACGCGGCGATCGAGCAGCCCCGCCTCGATGTACTGCTGCGCGAATCCGTGGATCGCTCCTTCAACTGCATCACCGTCGACAGCGATACCTCGACCAACGATGCCTGCATGCTCATTGCCACCGGTCGCGGTGCCGAGGTGACAGAGGCCGAGGATATCGCGCGCTTTCGCGAGGCGCTCGACCGGGTATTGATCTCGCTCGCCCAGCAGATCATCCGCGATGGCGAAGGGGCGACCAAGTTCGTGACCCTCGAGGTGACCCAGGCCGCCTCGCGGCAGGAAGCCCTTGACGTGGCCTTCACCGTCGCTCATTCGCCGCTGGTCAAGACGGCGCTCTACGCCTCGGATGCCAACTGGGGGCGCATCCTGGCCGCGGTCGGTCGCGCGCCGGTGCCTGGCTTCGACGTCGACAAGGTCACCATCGACCTGGGCGATGTCAGGCTGGTGGAGCAGGGGGGCCGCGCCCCAGGTTACACCGAGCAGGCGGGAAGCGCCGTGATGGCCCGGGAAGACATCACCATTCGCATCGCACTGGGTCGTGGAGAGGCATCGGCCACGGTGTGGACCTCGGACCTTTCCCACGACTACGTGACGATCAATGCAGATTACCGCAGCTGAATCCAGAATGACGAGGACTGTAAGCCACATGATCAAACGCAGGGTACATGTCGCGGCGGCCGCCATTTTCAGTAGCGATGGTCAGGAAGTCCTGTTGGCGCGGCGTCCCTCCATCGTCGATCAGGGCGGCTTGTGGGAATTCCCCGGCGGCAAGCTCGCCCCCTACGAGACCGGCTTCGAGGCGCTCAAGCGCGAATTGCATGAAGAACTGGGCATTACCATCAAGCGGGCGCAACCACTGATTCGCGTGCCTCATGAATACCCCGACAAGCATGTGCTGCTGGATGTCTGGCAGGTACACGAATTCGAGGGAGAGCCTTATGGCCGGGAAGGCCAGGCGGTGCGCTGGGTCGGGCTCGACGACCTGTTCAACTACGCGTTCCCGGCGGCCAACCTGCCGATCCTGCGCGCGGTCATGCTGCCTCCGGAATACCTGATCAGCGCCGAGGAAGAGGAGGACACACGCTTTCTCTCGCGCCTCGAACGCGCCCTGGGCGAAGATGGCGTGCGGCTGGTGCAGTTGCGGGCCAAGACGCTGGACGAAAGCGCCTATCTCGAACGAGCCGAGAAGAGCCTGGCGCTCTGCCGAGACTATGGCGCCCGGCTCCTGCTCAACGCCGATCCCGGACTGCTCGACAAGGTCGATGCCCACGGCGTTCACCTGACCAGCGAACGCCTGATGACACTCGAACGGCGTCCCGTCGCCCAGGGCAAATGGCTGTCTGCCTCGACCCACGATCGGGTTCAGCTCGAGCAGGCCACGCGCATCGGCTGCGACTTCGTCACCCTCTCGCCGCTGCGTACCACGCCCACTCACCCGGAAGCGGCTCCCCTGGGCTGGCACGACTTCCAGCAGCTCGTCGAATATGCCGGCATGCCGGTCTATGCGCTGGGCGGCATGACCCGGGAGGATGCCAACCGGGCCAGGGCCGTCGGCGCCCAGGGGATTGCCTCGATTCGCTGTTTCTGGCGATAGTGCTGATTTCGAGCTTCAAACGGGCAAGGCCACGCAATCGCGTGGCCTTGTCATTTTATCCGACCATTTCATTGCTGCCCGCCACGCTCCAGGCGATCGATCAGGGCGTCCAGGTCGGCTTCGTCCATGGCGGGTTCGCCGGCGATGCGGTGGGATTCTTCGGCCCAGGCACCCAGGTCGAGCAGTCGGCAGCGCTTCGAGCAGAAGGGGCGGTAGGGATTGTCCGTCGTCCAGACCACCTTTTTGCGGCATTCGGGGCAGGCGACTTCCAGGGGCGGCTGCTTGTCGTCGTCATGGTTGTCGGGGGTCATGGGCATCTACTGTTCGGATGTGTGGGCGGTCGCCAGGCCTCGATAACGGGCATCGAGTTCGGCCACTTGCCTGGCCAGGGCATCACGATCTCCCTGATTATCGATGACGTCATCCGCCATTGCCAGTCGTTTGCTCCGTGGCATCTGGGCCTCGATGATCGCCCGGGCCTGTGCTTCGTCGACCTCGTCGCGCTGCATGGTGCGTGCCATCTGCAGGCTCTCCGGCACATCGATCACCAGGCAGCGATCGACCAGCTCGCGCTGGCCGGACTCGAACAGCAGGGGGGACACCAGTAGATGGTAGGGGGCGCCGCTGGCACGCATGCCCTCGAGACGTTCGAGCAGGCGCTGGCGTATGCGCGGATGGGTCACGGATTCCAGCCAGCGTCGCTGCCCTTCATCGGCGAAGACGATGGCCCGCAGGGCGCGACGATTCAGCCGGCCCTGGGCATCGAGCACCTCGGGGCCGAAGCGTTCGGCGATTTCGGCCAGGGCCGGCTCGCCGGGCGCCACGACTTCCCGGGCGACATCGTCGGCATCGACCCAGGGAATGCCGAGCGCGGCGAAGGCCTGGGCCACCGCGCTCTTGCCCGAGGCGATGCCACCGGTGACGCCGATGGTCAGGGGGCGTTGCTCATCGGTATTCATGGGGATGGTGGCACTCCATTCCGGTCGAGCGCTTGAACCCCCTCATGGACTCGAGCCTCTAGCATGGGCAAATCTCTCACAACGGTATTCCAGACCATATTCAGGTCAACTTTGAAGTACCCGTGCGCCAGCGCATTACGTGCGCCGTAAGCGGCTTTTAGGGGAAAGTCTGGATGTTGCGAAGAGAAGTCTGGGAAATGGCGCTGGATATTGCCTGCTGCTTCACCGATGATCTCCAGATTGCGAATGACTGCATCCTGTTTCTCTTCGTTGGCTAGGAATGCGGAATAGTCGATATCTGCGAGGTACCGCCGAATACGATCAATAGCCTGCTGGATGTGTTCTAGGTAATCTCTCAAGGCAAGTTCGTCTCGCCTGCTCATACCCCCCGTGCCTCACGCAGCACACTCTTTTTCCACCTGTCCGGCAGTGCCCCGGGGGTCAGTACATCGACCTCGACACCGAGAAGTTCCATCAACTCGGCGCGGATGGCACCAACGTCGAAGAGAGAGGTTTCCTCGGTGATGTCGATAAGGATATCCAAGTCGCTCCCATCAGTATCTTGCCCGTGAAGCACCGAGCCGAAGATGCGTGGATTCTTGGCGTGATGTTGTTCAACAATCCGTCGGATGGCCTCTCGGTGTCGTTGATAGGCAATGGATGGCTTCATGCGGAGACCCAAATAGGTTGCGTCGAGATAGCGCGTCTTTCAGAACAGCATTATGGCCTGATATATTCCCATCAGATAGCCCCCGAAGAGTAGCGTGATCCACCCGGCCATGGCCAGGAAGGGGCCGAAGGGCAGGGGCATGCCGCGCAGCCGGGGTATCGCCAACTGGACGACGATACCTACCACGGCGCCCACGCCGGCGGAGAGAATCAGTAACAGCGGCAGCATTTCCCAACCTGTCCAGGCGCCAAGGGCCGCCAGCAGCTTGAAGTCGCCGTAGCCCATGCCCTCCTTGCCGGTGACAAGCTTGAATAGCCAGTAGAAGCACCACAGCACCAGATAGCCGGCCACCGCGCCGATCACGGCGCTTTCCAGCATCCAGGGCTGGAAGGCCAGTTGATAGAGCAGGCCGAGCCAGAGCAACGGCAGGGTCAGGATATCGGGCAGCAACTGGGTACGCAGATCGATCAGCGCCAGGGTCAGCAGTATCAGGCAGGCCGCGCTCAGCAACAGGCTGGCGGCATCGAAACCGTTGATGGCCACCACGGCCAGCACCATCGCGCCGCCGGCCAGCTCGATCAGCGGGTATTGCACGCTGATCGGCTGATGGCAGTGGGCGCAGCGCCCGCGCCGCTTGAGATAGCCGAGCACCGGGATGTTGTCGTGCCAGGCGATGGGCGTGCCGCACTGCGGGCAGCGTGAACGCGGCGTCACCAGGTTGATCCGGGGCAATGCCGAGGCGCCGCTCTCTTCCGGCAGGGCCAGGGCTTCCCGAGCCTCGGCGCGCCACTGCAGCATCAGCATGCCCGGCAATCGCGCCACCACCACGTTGATGAAGGACCCGATCACCAGACCCAGAAGTGCCGCCAGCGGCAAGGCAATGACGGCAGGAATATCGCTGTACAAGATGGCTCCTCGAAAACAGGCTCTTCGACGTTTCATATGGATTCGGACTGACCCATCGCCCGATAAATCGGGCTCCTACAAAACCCTTTTATAACAACCACCTGTAGGAGCTCGCTTCAGCGAGCGGGGGGTTGGCCAGAATCGCCCGATAAATCGGGCTCCCACCACCCCGGTGGCTCTGATCAGTTGTGAGCTCGCTTCAGTGAGCGAGGGGTTGGCCAGAATCGCCCGATAAATCGGGCTCCCGCCACCCCGGTGGCTCTGATCAGTTGTGGGAGCTCGCTTCAGCGAGCGAGGGGTTGGCCACAGTAGTGATCATTTCAACGCCGTATCGCCGAGTGCAGTAGATCGTGACCTAGATGGCGTTGCCCATCTCAAATATGGGCAGATACATCGACACCACCAATCCACCCACCATCGTCCCCAGCACCACGATGATAAAGGGTTCGAGCAGCGAGGTCAGTGCATCGACCTTGTTGTCCACGACCTCCTCGTAGAAGTCCGCTACCTTGTTGAGCATGGCGTCGAGCGAGCCGGCCTCCTCGCCGATACTGACCATCTGGGTCGCCAGGATGGGAAACAGGTTGACGCTGCGCATGGCGAAGTTGAGCCGCTGGCCGTTGGAGACATCCTCGCGGATCTGCCGGATGGCACGCTCGTAGACCTTGCTGTCGACGGCGCCGGAGGCGGTCTCCAGGGCCTCGACCAGCGGTACGCCGGCGCTGAAGGTGGTCGCCAGGGTGCGGGCGAAGCGCGCCACCGAGGACTTGTCGACGATGTCGCCGATGACCGGCAGGCGCAGCATCAACTGGTGCATCTTGTAGGAGAAGGCCTCGGAGCGCCGCATGGCCTGGCGCATGAGCATCACGAAGCCGATCACCGCACCCAGGGCGTAGTACCAGTATTGCTGCGCCATTTCGGAAAGCGTGATGGTCATGCGGGTCATCGCGGGCAGCTCGGCGCCGAAGCCGGCGAACATGGACTCGAACTGGGGCACCACCTTGATCAGCAGCAGGGCGGTGACGCCGATGCCCACCCCGATGACCGCCACGGGGTAGTACATGGCCTTGCGTACCCGGGCCTTGAGGGACTCGATCTTCTCCTTGTAGGTGGCCACGCGCTCGAGCATGCGATCCAGGGAGCCGGCCTGCTCGCCGGCGGCGACCATGTTGGTGAACAGGCGATCGAACTGGCGCGGGTGCTTGCGCAGTGCCTCGGAGAAGCTGGCGCCGGCCGCCACGTCCTCGGCGAGGCGCTGCACCAGATTGCGCATCGCCGGGTTGCTCAGGCTCTCGGCGACCACGTTGAAGGCCTGGAGTACCGGCACCCCGGCGCGAATCATGGTCGCCATCTGGCGCGCGAAGAGCATGATGTCGCGGGGCTTGACCTTCCCCTTGCCGCCGAACAGGTTGCTCTTCTTGCGGACGTTCTTGACCAGGATGCCCTGCTTGGCGAGCTCTTGTTCCACCTCGCCCTTGTAGGCCGCGATGTGCTCGCCGCTGACCGACTTGCCCTGGGTGTTCTTGCCGGTCCAGTGCCAGCGTTGCAGCTTGCTCTTCTCGTGCGGCTTGTAGCGCCGCGATACGCGTGCGGTGGTAGCCATGATGTTTTCCCTGTGTACGATTCTTTTTTATCGCCGTTGCGAGTCGGCAATTGCTCGCTCGAACGTGCGTTTTTGCTTATGGCGTCTTTTCTTGCTGTGTTGTTTCCAGGCTGCGCCTGGAAAGTGACTGCGCTCGGCCACTTTCCAGACAAGTCTAATCCCTGGTGACGCGATTGACCTCCTCGAGGCTGGTAGCGCCCTCCAGCACCTTCAGCAGCCCGCTGCGACGCAGGTCGGGATGCCCCTCGCTGCGCGCCTGGGCATCGAGTTGAAGCGAGTTGCCCTGCTGCATGATCAACTGGCTCATCGCCTCGCTGATCGGCACCACTTCATAGATGCCCACTCGCCCCTTGTAGCCTAGCGTACATCGCTCGCAGCCGACTGCCTGATAAATGGTCGCACCGTCGAGTTCTTGCTCCGTGCAGCCCTCCTCGAACATGACCTTCCGGGGGATGTCCGCGGGCTGCTTGCAGTGGGAGCAGAGCCTGCGCGCCAGACGCTGGGCGATGATCAGCGACACGGAACTGGCAATGTTGAAGGGGGCGACCCCCATGTTCTGGAGACGTGTCAGGGTTTCGGCGGCAGAGTTGGTATGCAGGGTCGAGAGTACCAGGTGGCCGGTCTGGGAGGCCTTCACCGCGATTTCCGCGGTCTCCAGGTCACGAATCTCGCCGACCATGACCACGTCCGGGTCCTGGCGCAGGAAGGCGCGCAGGGCGCTGGCGAAATCCAGCCCGATCTTGGGCAGCACGTTGACCTGGTTGATCCCCGGCAGCTTGATCTCGACCGGGTCCTCGGCGGTGGAGATGTTGCGTTCCTCGGTGTTGAGGATGTTCAGGCCGGTGTAGAGGCTCACCGTCTTGCCGCTGCCGGTGGGGCCGGTGATCAGGATCATGCCCTGGGGCTGGGCCAGGGCGCGTTCGTACATTGCCTTCTGGGCCGGCGAGAAGCCGAGCACGTCGATGCCTAGCCGCGCCGAGGCCGGGTCGAGGATACGCAGCACGATCTTCTCGCCGTAGACCGTCGGCAGGCTGTTGACACGGAAGTCGATCGAGCGGTTCTTCGACAGGTTGAGCTTGATCGCCCCGTCCTGGGGCAGGCGGCGCTCCGAGATATCCAGCCGTGCCATGACCTTGAGACGCGCGGCGATTCGGGTACGCATGGCGAAGGGAGGGTGGGCTACCTCGTGCAGCACGCCATCGATGCGAAAACGCACCCGGAAGCTGCTTTCGTAGGTCTCGACGTGGATGTCCGAGGCGCCGCGCTTGATCGCATCGAGCAGGATGCGATTGACGAACTTGACCACCGGCGCGTCGTCTTCCGACGCGGTGATCGAGGTGTCCTCGTCGTCCTCATCCCCGCTTTCAAAATCCATCTCGCCGATGGCGTCGTCCGCGCCGGCGAGTTCGTCCAGCGCGCTGCCGTCATCCGCCTTGTCCAGGTAGTTCTCCAGGACGGCTACGAGCTGGTCGACCGGGGCCAGCACGGCCTCGACGTTCAGGCCGATGGCGAACTGCAGCTCATCCAGCAGTGCCAGGGTGGAAGGGAAGGGGACGGCGACGGTCAGGCGGTGCCTGGTGCGCGTCAGCGGCATGATGCGATGGCGACGCAGGATCTTCTCGGGCATCTCGCCGGGGGGTGGCAACAATTCCCGGTTCAGCGCCTCGAGGCTGATCAGCGGCAGCCCGTATTCCCAGGCGGCGGCGAGGGTGGCCGCCCCGGCATCGACCCGCCCGTTGTCGATGAGGTGCTCGAGCAGCGAGACACTCTTCTCGTCTGCCTCCTGCTCCGCCTTGCGCACGGCCTCTTCGCCGATCAGCCCCTCCTTCACCAGGCGTCGTGACAACCCCTGCAACCCGGGGCCGGCCATGAGCGCCTCGGCCGAGAACATCGGCCGGGTTTCGCGCCCCTGGGTAGGGGCGTGCTCTTCTCTCACGAGAGTCGATGAAAGGTGCGATGGTCGAGAAGCGCTCATGGCAAGGACTCTGATGGGATGATGACATTCATGTTCATACCGCTCTTTATCGGCAGCGGCACCGAGCGACCTTAGCCTGGGGATGTGGCGTTTTGTCAGTCAATGTAACCGCAACAAAATCCTAAAGTCGCGGACGGTCGGGCCGATAAGGAGAGTGTGAACCTGATGCCGGGTTCGAACGAATGAACGCTGGCAGTGCCGGCACGAGAAACATTCAGTGTTTGAACGGGGAACGACAATGAGCAACTCAATGAAAGGGCAAGGCGGCTTCACGCTGATCGAGCTGATGATCGTGGTGGCGATCATCGGTGTATTGGCAGCCATCGCCATTCCGCAGTATCAGAATTACGTGGCCAAGTCCCAGGTTAGTCGTGTTATGTCAGAGACTGGTCAGCTAAGAACTGCAGTTGAAACTTGTATTTTGGAAGGCCGGCTTGCGGCTGCTGATTGTGATACAGGCGCGACTGATTCAAACCTGCTGGATGGTAATGCAGTGACTATCGCTTTTCCTCTCACGACTCAGGCAACGATTATAGGAAATTTTGGCGGTAACGCTTCTGCTGCCATTGCTGACAATCAGTTAACTTGGACACGTGATGTGGATGGTTCTTGGGCGTGTGCTACGGATGTCGATGCCGCATTTAGGCCCACTGGCTGTGCTGCTGCTGCTGGTGGCGGTGGCGGTGGCGGTGGCGGTGCTGGCAACAGTTAATAATCAACATAGTCTCAGTTATTAATTTGTGTCTATGCATGGGTTGGCTGTTGCCAATCCATGCTTTTTATATTGAGCTTTAAATAACGAGGGGCATAATAGCGCCAGAAGTTTCAGTCGCTGGCAAATCCTCCGGCACATTACAATCGCTAAACACCGCCTCAAACCACCCTCTATTCATGCCTTGCGCCCAACTTGTTCTATCAGCTACCGTGAATATAGATGCTTGGCATCGACCACAATGAACCAGAAGCAAGGGTACGCATATGGCCATCTTTTCCATCAGTTACGATCTTCAACTTCCCCAGGAATACGCCGGCTTCTACGATACCCTCGAGGCCTACCCGCATAGGCAGGTGATGGATTCCTGCTGGCTCATCGAGGCCAATGCGGATGCCGGCGAGATTCGCGATGCACTGGTGCCGCATATCAGCGGCGGCGATGCGCTGTTCGTCAGCCGCGTCAGCGACGACTGGGCCGGGGCGGGGACCCATTGCGGCGAGTGGTTGAATGAACCGAAGCGGCAATACGCCTAGGCTTTTCCTGAAGCGGCAGGGACGCCGCCCAAGGCGTTTCATATGGATTTGGCCTGATCCATCGCCCGATGAATCGGGCTCCTACCACC
>NZ_FQUJ01000009.1:113147-176188 GCF_900128925.1 Modicisalibacter ilicicola DSM 19980 | reverse complement strand
GACGTATGCGGTATTAGCCTGGGTTTCCCCAGGTTATCCCCCACTACCGGGCAGATTCCTATGCATTACTCACCCGTCCGCCGCTCGCCACCAGGGAGCAAGCTCCCCGTGCTGCCGCTCGACTTGCATGTGTTAAGCCTGCCGCCAGCGTTCAATCTGAGCCATGATCAAACTCTTCAGTTAAAGTCTGATAGTCCTTGTCCTGCAATACAGGCAGCGGACCAAACTGGTTCAAGGTCAAACGTGCTTGACGCGTCGCTTGCCTCGAGTTAGGTGACTGCGTCACCCCTCGCCGACAAGCGCCCACATGAATTACCTGATCGATTGTTAAAGAGCGTCGCAACCGGGCCGATAACCGCATCAACCCTTGGTTTTATCAACCCACGCCCTGTCTGTGGGCGGCCTCGTTGCGAGAGAGGCGTATTCTACCGAACCGGGCGATGCTGTCAACCCTGGCGCGGTGCAAAAAGTCGATCCTTTCAAGTGACGATCATTTGGGCGAGCTCGACAAGAAGCTCTCGAAACTCATTGATCATCAAGGACTTGGCTTTTCAATACCGCCATCGACGAAGGCTCGTCGGCGGCAGCGGATGCGTACTCTACGGATCTCGGCGGACGCTGACAAGCCCTTCCGGTAAAAAAATTACAGCACGGGCCCGTCAGGTAAGCACGACGCGCGCATAGCGCTTCTTGCCGGCCTGGATCACATAGCTCTTGCCTGTCTGCAGCAGATGGTCTCGAGGGACAACCTCGCCATCGACCTTGACTCGCCCGTTGCCCAGCATGTCCTTGGCCTGGGCGCTATTGTTGACGAGATTGGCGCGATTGAGTACCGCAGCGATGGGCACCAGTTCACCTCCCTCGAAATCGACACTGACTTCCGGCAGGTCCTCGGGCAACTCCCCTTCGGCGAGCTGGTTGCCGGCCGAGCGGTGTGCAGTGGCGGCGGCCTGGTCACCGTGATAGCGCGCGATCAGCTCTCGAGCCAGCTCCATCTTGATGTCCCGGGGGTTGGCACCGGCTTCGATATCACGCCGGATCTTCTCGATCTCGTCGTTGTTCTTGAGCGATAGTAGCTCGAAATAACGCCACATCAGGCTATCGGGCATGGAGACAAGCTTGTTGAACATGACCCCGGGCGGCTCATCGAGGCCAACGTAGTTGCCCAGCGACTTGGACATCTTCTGCACGCCGTCGAGCCCCTCGAGCAGCGGCATGGTGATGACCACCTGGGGCTCCTGGCCGAAGTGCTTCTGGATCTCGCGCCCCATGAGCAGATTGAACTTCTGGTCCGTACCACCCAGCTCGACGTCCGCCGCCAGCGCCACCGAGTCGTAGCCTTGCACCAGCGGGTAGAGAAATTCATGGATGGAGATGGACTGCCCCGAGCGATAGCGTTTCTCGAAATCGTCGCGTTCGAGCATACGCGCCACCGTGCTCTGGGCGGCCAGCTCGATCATGTCCGCCGCGGAGAGCCTATTCATCCAGTCGGCGTTGAAGCGTACCTCGGTCTTGTCCCGATCGAGGATCTTGAAGACCTGTTCGCGATAGGTCTCGGCGTTGGCCTTGACCTCCTGCTCGGTGAGCGGCTTGCGAGTGACATTCTTGCCGGTAGGATCACCGATTCGTCCGGTGAAGTCACCGATCAGGAAGATGACCTCATGCCCCAATGCCTGGAACTGGCGCATCTTGGTCAGCAGTACGCTATGGCCGAGGTGGAGGTCCGGAGCGGTGGGATCGAAGCCAGCCTTGATGCGCAGCTTGCGTCCTGAAGCGAGCCTCTTTTCCAGCTCCTCCTCGAGCAAGATCTCGTGGGCACCGCGCTTGAGTAACGCCAGCGCATCGGCAACGTCGGTCATCGGTTCCTTCTCCACTGAAAACGGTTGTCTGTGCGAATGGAGCAGGATGTTAGCATGTCTCGACTTGGCGGTTGAGCACTCGCACTGTGCAGGAGAAAAAAGATGCCCTTGTTTATCGGCTTGATGTCCGGCACCAGCCTCGACGGGATCGATGCCGCCCTGGTGCGGTGCGGGGAAGGTCGCCCGGCCTTGTTGGCGGCGAAAGGCATCGACATGCCTGAGACATTGCGCCGGCAGCTATTGGCGCTATGCCAGGCGCGCGGCATCGATTTTCCGGCGCTGGCGGCCGCCGAGACGGCCTTTTGCCGACTGCAGGCCGAGGCTGTCACCGGCTTGCTCGACGACCAGGGCGTCGCACCGGACGAGATCGTCGCGGTCGGCAGTCATGGACAAACCATCGCGCATGCACCCCATGGCTACGAGACCGGCGGCGCCCCGTATACCCTACAGCTGGACAATCCCAGCCTCTTGGCCGAGCTGACCGGCTGCCGCGTCGTCGCCGACTTTCGCCGCCGCGACCTGGCCGCCGGGGGGCATGCCGCGCCACTCGCTCCCGCCTTCCATGCCGCCCTCTTTGGCGCTGAAGCCGAATGGCGAGTGGTCCTCAACCTGGGCGGCTTCGCCAACATCACCCTGCTGCCCCCCTCCGGCCTGGAGTCGCCGGTCATCGGCTTCGACACAGGGCCGGCCAACGCCCTGCTGGATGACTGGTATGCACACCATCAGCCAGGCAGGTTCGACCCCGGCGGTGAGTGGGCCGCCTCCGGGGAGGTGGACCAGGCCTTGCTCGAGCGCCTGCTCGACGATGACTTCTTTCGGCGACTGCCTCCCAAGAGCACGGGCAGGGAGCATTTCCATCGCGACTGGCTAGAGGCGCGGCTCACCGGTCAGGAGTCGCCTCAGGACGTGCAGGCGACCCTTGCCGAGCTTACCGCGGCGAGTGTCGCCCTGGGGATCGAGCAGGCATTGCGGCACCACTCCGCCAGTGGCGACATCAGCCTCATCCCATGCGGGGGCGGTGCCCACAACGACGACCTTCTCGGCCGCCTCGAGCGGTGCTTGCCTCGGGCAAGCCTGACTCGCTGCGAACGCTTCGGCTGGTCTCCCGACTGGCTGGAGGCAAGCGCCTTCGCCTGGCTTGCCTGGCGTCGAATGGAGAACCTGCCCGGCAACCTTCCTACCGTCACCGGCGCTGCTGGGCCCCGAGTCCTGGGGGGCGTCTACAGTGCCTAGCGTGCCTCCGCGGCGACTCAGCCCTCGTCGCGCAGGGAAAGCCTGTCGGCCGCATCCACCGCATCATCAAGCCCCTTGCGGGTTCCCTCTCCGTACTTGATCATCATGCGCAGATCATTGGCCGAGTCGGCGTGCACCAGCGCCACGTCCTCGCTGACCCTACCGACACGATAGAGATCGTAGAGGGCTTGATCGAAGGTCTGCATGCCCTGGTCCCGCGAGCGCGTCATGACACTCTTGAGACCGACGATATCCCCCTTGCGGATGAGGTCACTGATCAGCGGTGTGCGCAGCATGACCTCGATCGCGGCATGCCGCGTCTGGCCATCGGGGTCAGGGACGAGCTGCTGGGCAACGACGGCCTTGAGGTTCAGCGACAGGTCGAGCCAGACCTGGTCGTGCCGCTCGGAGGGGAAGAAGTTGATGATGCGATCCAGGGCCTGGTTGGCGTTGTTGGCATGCAGTGTCGCCAGGCACAGGTGCCCCGTCTCGGCGAAGGTCAGTGCATGCTCCATGGTTTCCCGCGTGCGTATCTCGCCGATCAGGATCACATCCGGTGCCTGGCGCAGGGTGTTCTTGAGCGCCATCTCGAAGGACTCGGTGTCGATTCCCACCTCGCGCTGGTTGACGATGGCGCGACGGTGAGGATGAATGAACTCGATCGGATCCTCGATGCAGATGATATGACCGCCCAGCGTCTCGTTACGGTGCTGGATCAGCGATGCCAGGGTGGTGGACTTGCCGGTGCCCGTCCCACCCACCACCAGGACCAGTCCTCGCTTGATGGTCGCCAGCTCGGCCACGGAGTCGGGCAAGGCCAGATCTTCGACACGAGGAATCTCGTAGGCGATGCGCCGTATGACCATGGCCATCTGGCCGCGCTGGAAGAACGCGCTGACCCGGAAGCGCCCCTTGCCCGGCAGGCTCAGGGCGAAGTTGGCCTCGCGCTCGTTCTCGAAGCGCTCGCCATGACTCTTCGGCACCGTCGCAAGCACCAGCTCGGTCACCTGCTGTGCCGACAACACGTGACCGCCAAGCGCCATCAACTTGCCGCTGATCTTCAGGCTTGGCGCTGCATTGGTCGAGATCAGCAGATCCGATGCCTGCTTCTCGATCATGATGTTCAACAGTTGCTGCAGCCACTCTCCCGGGGTCATGGTCCGGCCTCCTGACATGTTCTCACTGGTTATCGGCCCTCGGTACAGACTTCTTAACTCCCTCCCGGCAGCAGGCTCTTGGCCTTGGCTTGGGCTTCCTGACGGGACACCACGTTCTCGCTGACCAGCTTCGACAGGCACGCGTCCAGGGTCTGCATCCCCTGGCCGCCCCCGGTCTGAATGGCGGAATAGATCTGCGCCACCTTGTCCTCCCGGATCAGGTTGCGCACCGCGGCACTGGCCACGAGAATCTCGTGGGCCGCCACGCGCCCCCCCTCTTGCTTCTTGAGCAGGACCTGGGCGATGACGCCCTGCAGGGACTCGGAGAGCATCGAACGCACCATGGCCTTCTCGTCCCCGGGAAAGACATCGATGACACGGTCGATGGTCTTGGCCGCGGAGGTAGTATGCAGGGTGCCGAAGACCAGATGGCCGGTCTCGGCGGCCGTCAGGGCCAGCCGGATGGTCTCGAGATCGCGCATCTCCCCCAGCAGGATGACGTCCGGGTCCTCGCGCAGGGCGGATCTCAATGCCTGACTGAAACCGTGGGTATCCCGATGCACCTCGCGCTGATTGATCAAGGAGCGCTTGCTGACGTGCACGAACTCCACCGGGTCCTCGATGGTGAGGATGTGGTCGTAGCGCGTCGCGTTGATATAGTCGATCATCGCCGCCAGGGTCGTGGACTTGCCCGAACCGGTCGGGCCGGTCACCAGCACCAGCCCGCGCGGCAATGACGCCAGGCGCCTGAAGACATCGCTCAGGCCAAGCGCCTCCATGCTCAGCACCTCGGAAGGTACGACACGGAACACCGCGCCCATGCCCCGCCCATGGCTGAAGACGTTGACACGAAAACGCGACACACCAGGCACCTCGAACGAGAAGTCGGTCTCCAGGGACTCCTCGAAATCACGACGCTGGACATCGCCCATGATGTCGTAGACCAGGGCACGAATCTCGCGGTCCTCCATCGCCGGCACGTTCAGCCGACGAATGTCGCCATCGACCCGGATCATCGGCGGCAGCCCCGCGGAAAGATGCAGGTCGGAAGCGTTCTGCTTTGCCGAGAACGCCAGCAGTTCGGTAATATCCACACTATTCCCCTTTCTTTTCTATGAGGTTGAGCCCGGCATGTCAGACGCCCCGGTCGGCGATTCACTTCAGCGTGCGAGGCAACGGCTGACCAAGGCGCTCGAGAGCGCGGGACGCCCGCCAGACGACGCACGCCTGCTGGCGGTCAGCAAGACCAAGCCCGCGGCACTCATTCGCCAGGCTTACGCCTGGGGTCAGCGCGAGTTCGGCGAGAACTACCTCCAGGAAGCGCTCGACAAGCAAACCGAACTCAGCGACCTGCGGGACATCGTCTGGCACTTCATCGGCCCCCTGCAGTCGAACAAGACCCGCGCCGTGGCCGAGCATTTCGCCTGGGTGCACAGCGTCGATCGCGCCAAGGTCGCTCGGCGACTGGCCGAACAGCGCCCCGCCTCGCTGGGCCCGCTGAACATCTGCCTGCAGGTCAACGTCAGTGCGGAGTCCAGCAAGGCCGGTGTCGCCCCGGAGGCCCTCGACGCCCTGGCCGACGAGGTCGCCGCATTATCCAACCTGCGTCTGCGCGGCCTGATGGCCATACCCGCACTCGCCATCGGGCTCGAGACTCAACGTGAACCGCTGGCCCGCTTGCGCCAACTGCAGGAGGGGCTCAAGCGACGCCTACCCCAGGCACCGCTGGACACCCTTTCCATGGGCATGAGCGATGATCTGGAAGCCGCCGTCCTCGAAGGAGCCACCCTGGTTCGCCTGGGTACCGCCATCTTCGGTGCTCGTGGGCCTCATCGCTGATGCTGTATCGTTCATGCTTCCCGCTCACCACCGCAGAGGTCTCATCATGACAAGCAAGGTCACCTTCATCGGTGCCGGCAACATGGCCAGCGCCATCTTCGGCGGCATGATCGACGGCGGTTATCCGGCCGACGCGATCACGGCCACCTCTCCGAACGACGATGCCCTCGTCCAGCTGCGCGACCGTTACGGCATTCATGCCAGCAGCGACAACAACGCGGCCGTGGCTGAGGCCAATGTCGTGGTACTCGCCGTCAAGCCCGACATCATGCGCGATGTCTGCCTGGACCTGCGTGACAGCATCCAGGCGCGCCAGCCGCTCATCGTCTCGGTAGCCGCCGGACTCACCGCCGATACCCTGGATGAATGGCTGGGAGGGGGGCTGCCGATCATTCGCTGCATGCCCAACACCCCCTCGCTGGTGGGCGCCGGCGCTTCGGGACTGTACGCCAACCCCCGGGTCAGCGATGATCAGCGCCAGCTCACGACCACGCTGCTGGAAGCCATCGGCCTGGTCGAATGGGTCGACGACGAGGCGCTGCTGGAGGCCGTTACCGCCATTTCAGGCAGCGGGCCGGCCTACTTCTTCCTGATGTTCGAGGCGCTGATCGAGGCCGGCAAGCAACTCGGCCTGCCGGCCGATAGCGCACACCGCCTGGCGTTGCAGACCGGCTTCGGCGCAGCCAAGATGGCCCAGCAGAGCGAACATGATCCGGCGCGGCTCAAGCGCAACGTCATGTCGCCCGGCGGCACCACCGAACGTGCCATTCACGTCCTCGAAGACGGCGGGCTACGCGAGCTGTTCGAGAACGCCACCCAGGCCTGCGCGGCACGCGCCAGGGAACTATCCGAAGAAATCGGCGAGAAACGCTAAAAGTTTAATTCACGACGGAGGAGCCCTATGGGCAGCCAACTGGGAAGCGCCGGCCTGATGCTGGTCAACACCCTGATCAACATCTACTTGTTCCTGCTGATGCTGCGCTTCCTGCTACAGGCATCGCGTGCCGACTACTACAATCCGCTCAGCCAGTCGGTGGTCAAGGTAACCCAGCCGGTGGTCCGGCCGTTGCAGGGCTTCTTGCGCCCCATCGGGCGTTTCGATCTGGCCACCCTGGGCGCCGGCCTCATCATCAAGGCGATCAGCATCCTCCTCATCATGCAGATCGCCGGCTACGGCATGCCGCCTTTGGGCGGTGTCGCCATCGCCTCGGTGGCCGCCCTGGCCAGCGCGATCCTCAAGATCTACTTCTTCGCACTGATCGGTATGATCATCCTGAGCTGGGTCGCCCCCCAGGCGAGTCATCCCGGTGCCATCCTGATCTTTCAACTGGTCGAACCGATCATGGCGCCGGTACGCAAGGTCATACCGCCGCTGGGGATGATCGACCTGTCGCCGATCGTGGTCTTCATCGCGATCAATCTGATCGATGGTATCGTGGTCGGGGCGCTGACGCGCGCCGCGGGGGTTTCTGGCGCGCTGGTGGGGCTGTAGAGCGCCTCGACACAAGACTCATGCAGGATATTGGATAGCCAAACGATCATGCCCGCAATGCTACCCCCCGACTCGGTCGGCCTGGTGAAGCCCCTCAGGGCCTACTTCGACGAGCCCTTGGCGCTGGCCTGCGGCAAGACGCTGTCCACTTACGAGGTGGTCTATGAAACCTATGGCGAACTCAATGCGGCTCGCGATAACGCCGTGCTGGTCTGTCATGCCCTGTCGGGCAATCACCACGCGGCCGGCTATCACGACATGGACGACCAGAAACCCGGTTGGTGGGATGCGCACATTGGCCCCGGCAAGACCATCGATACCCGTCGCTTCTTCGTCATCGCGCTGAACAATCTGGGGGGATGCCACGGCAGCACCGGTCCCTGCAGCATCGACCCCGAGACGGGCCGGTCCTGGGGACCGACCTTTCCGGTGGTGACGGTGAGCGACTGGGTACACAGTCAAGCGCGGCTGGCCGACCGCCTGGGCATCGAACGCTTCGCCGCGGTCATCGGCGGCAGCCTGGGCGGCATGCAGGTCCTACAATGGACCCTGACCTACCCCGAGCGTATTGCCAATGCCGTGGTCATCGCCGCGACGCCACGCCTGTCGGCCCAGAACATCGCCTTCAACGAGGTGGCACGTCAGGCCATTCGCTCGGATCCCGACTTCCATGACGGCTGGTATGCCGAACACGGCGCGCTCCCCAAGCGCGGCCTGAAGCTGGCCCGCATGGTCGGCCACATCACCTATCTGTCCGAGCACTCCATGGGAGCCAAGTTCGGCCGTGACCTGCGCAGCGAGGAGCTCAACTTCGGCTACGACGTGGAATTCCAGGTCGAGTCCTATCTGCGCTATCAGGGTGACACCTTTTCCACGGCCTTCGACGCCAACACCTACCTGTTGATGACCAAAGCCCTGGACTATTTCGATCCGGCAGCAGCGCATGCCGGCGATCTGGCTGCGGCCCTCGCCCCGGCGACCTGCCCGTTCCTGGTGGTGAGCTTTTCCACCGACTGGCGGTTCGCTCCGGCACGTTCCCGCGAACTGGTCGATGCCTTGGTGCGGGCCGGGAAACGCGTGAGCTATGTCGAAATCGACTCATCCCACGGGCACGACGCCTTCCTGTTGCCCGATGCACGCTATCAGGCCGTATTCGGTGGCTTCATGAAGCGGGCGGCCCGCGAGCTTGGCCTGGAGGGGAACTGATGCGTGCCGATCTCGAACTGATCCATGGCTGGATACCCCAGGGTGCTCGGGTACTCGACCTGGCGTGCGGCGACGGTACCCTGCTCGACGCCCTGGCAAGAGACAGGGGGGTGACGGGGTACGGCCTGGAGATCGATCCCGAGGGCATCACCGCTTGCCTCGAGAAGGGGGTCAACGTCATCGAGCAGGATCTCAACCAGGGGCTGGCCAACTTCGATGACGACGCCTGTGATGTGGTCATCATGACCCAGGCGCTGCAAGCGTTGCGGCGCCCCGATCGCATGCTCGACGAAATGCTGCGGGTAGCCAGCGAGTGCATCATCACCTTTCCCAACTTCGCCTACTGGCGCCATCGCGTCTACCTGGGCTTCAAGGGCTACATGCCGGTATCCAAATCGCTGCCTTATGCCTGGTACGACACCCCCAACATCCACCTGTCCACCTTCAACGACTTTGAACATCTTTGCCGGGAGAAAGGTCTGATCATAAGCGACCGCGCGGTGGGCAACGGCGATCACGAAGGCCACTGGAGCTCGCGCTTGTGGCCCAATCTGTTCGGTGAAACGGCCATCTTTCGCGTCAGCCGGGGGACAGGGCGGCAGGCAAAATAAATGAACGATACCGGAGGAACCACCATGCAAAGCGTCTTGCGCAGGACGACACTGCTCTGGCTGTTGCTGCTGGCGAGCCTGCCGGCCGGGGCGGAACAGCTCGAACGGATAGGCGACTACCAGATCCATTACAGCGCGGTGAACACCAGCTTCCTGACACCGGAGGTCGCCGCCGCCTACGACATACAGCGCAGCAAGATGATGGCGCTGCTGAGCGTCAGCGTGCTCGAGCACCAGCCCGACGGGACGATGCGGCCTGTGCAGGCGAGCGTCGACGGCCAGGTGGGCAACCTGGCGGGCCAGACCACACCGCTATCCTTTCGCAGCGTCCGCGAGGATGGGGCCATCTATCAGCTGGCGGTGTTCCGCATCCAACGCGACGAACCCATGCGCTTCGAGCTCGATGTGCGCTACGACCGCAACGAGGAGCCCGCCCAGGTCGCCTTCATCCAGCGTTTCTTCGTGGAGTAATGACCCGGCGATTATTTCGAGAAGCGCTCCCGCAACGAGGCACAAGGGTCCTCGCGGTCGGCTACCGGCAGGGTGAACCAGACCAGGTCGAAAGGTGGCTCGTCATCGACGCTCTCCGGCAGGGCCTCTGTCCAGGATCGCCCGGGGCTCAGCTCCATCAGCCCCAGGCACAGCGGCGTCTGCCGCGCGTGCAGGGCCACCCCGACATCCCGGCGCGCGTGCCCGTTCCCGCACACCAGCACGGAGGTCGGCGGCAGGGCATCCAGCGCCGCCGCCATGGCCTGGTCACGAGCGACCTGGGCCGCCAGCATGCCATCGAGCATGTCGTCGGGCAGCATCCCACAATGCCCCTCGATCAAGGCCCGCCGCTGATTGCGGGCCACCACCAACGGCAGCTCCGGCGCCAGGTTGAGCTCGACGATCTCGCGAAGCTCGGCCGCGGGGAGATTGGCCCCGCGCACCGGCACGCCAAGCCCCAGGGCCAGCTTGAGCGTCGGGCCATAGGCGGACCACGCCCAGCCACGCTGCCAGTCCAGGGCCTCCTGCCATTGAGCGTCGGACAGCTCGCCCAGTGCCCCGTCGGGAAGCTCTCGAAGCAGCGTCTGCTGTTCACTGTCCAGCATCTCCATGGCGACCCCGCCCAGGGCCCGGCGCTCGGCCAGCTGCGCGATCAACCAGCGCTCCAGGCGATGATGCTCGGGGTTGTCGTGGGTCTCACCGATCACCAGGGCCGGTGTCGTGACCAGGCGAGCCAGCAATTCGCTGCTGCTAAGCCATGTGCCCCGCCGCAGATCACGAATGCGGTTGACGGCACGGGACATCTCTCCCGCCGCCAGACTCGGCACGCCGGCAATGGCCGCCAATGCCACCAGCATCTTCAGAAAGTCCCGTCGCTGCATACGGCCCTCTTCGGCTCGAATAATGGAAGGGCCGATCGCTTTGCCACGACCGGCTGAGCCGATTGTACTATCGGTGCCGGCTTCGGTAGTGCCTGGACGCGTCAATCCGTCACATCGGCAGCGCCAACTTGCGCCGGAGCGATACGGGCAAGGGCCGGCCAAGCCGTATGTCGCGAGGCTCACCCGCGGCAACCTCGATCTCGCAGCCGTAGGCCAGCACCTCGACCCCGCGTTCGACGACGCGTCGCAACGTCTCGGCATAGCGCGGATCGATATGCGCTGCCGGAGCCACGTCATGGATGCCGCCATGGGTGACGCAGAACAGCAGGAGTGCCCGCTGCCCCGCTGCGACAAGTTCCCCCAGCGTCTCGAGATGTCGAGCGCCTCGCACCGTCACGGAGGCCGGGAAATAGCCGTGGCCATCGATCTCCTTGAGCGTGACCTGCTTGACCTCGACGAAGGCGGCGCCTTGGCTGGCATCGTCCAGGCGAAAGTCCAGCCGGCCACCGTCTACCGGGACTTCGCGTCGCAACGAGGCATGACCTGACAACTCGGGAATTCGCTGGGCTGCGAGGGCCTCTTCGACGATGGCATTGGTGCGCCCGGTATTGACCGAAGCGAAAGCCATCGAGCCATCGGGCTGGGGCAGTTCGATCAGCTCCCAGGTCCAGCCCAGCTTGCGAGCCGGATTGGTGCTTGGCGAGAGCCAGACACGGCAGCCTGGCACGTCGACCGAGCGCATCGAGCCGGTGTTGGGGCAATGCGCCATCACGACCTCGCCTCCAACCAATTCGACATCGGCAAGAAAGCGCTTGTAACGACGAATCAGGCGGCCCGGGGTCAGCGGAGGATACTTCATTGCCGACTCACTGCCGGGCGATGAAGCGCTCGAGACGCATCAGTGCCTCCTCGAGCCTCGAGATATCGTTGGTAAAGGCAATGCGCACATGGCGTTCCCCGCCCTGGAGGGCGAAATCGACCCCCGGCGTGATGGCGACATTTTCCTCTTCCAGCAGGCGCTGGCAGAAAGCCTGGCTGTCGCGGGTGTGGCGAGACACATCGAGCCACACGTAAAACGCCCCCTGGGGCGGGAGCGAGGGGGCCAGCCCCAGGCGTTCCAGCCCTGCCAGCAGCACGTCGCGGCGCCGGTGCAGTTCGTGACGGCGACGCTCCAGTTCCTCGCGGCATTCCGGCGAGAAGGCCGCCAGGGCCGCATGCTGGGCCGGTGTCGATGACGCGAGAAAGACGTTCTGGGCCAGACGGGTCAAGGGGTCGATGGCGGCATCCGGCGCCACCAGCCAGCCCAGGCGCCAGCCGGTCATCCCGAAGTATTTCGAGAAGCTGTTGACCACGAAGGCGTTCGGCGCGCAGGCCACGGCAGACACCGGCGACGCATCGAAGGTCAACCCCTGGTAGATCTCGTCGACCAGCAGTACCCCGTCCCGAGCCGCGACCGTCTCGGCCACGGCACCGAGCCCAGGGGCATCGAGAGTATGCCCGGTTGGATTGGAAGGCGTCGCCAGCATCGCCAGGCGCGTCGCCGGGTGCCAGTGTCTGTCGACCAGGGATGCGTCAAGCTGCCAGCCACTCTCCGGCCCCACGGGTATCGCATCGACCCGGGCCTCGGCCAGCGCCATGAAATGCCGATTGCACGGATACGTCGGATCGGCCATCAGGACACGATCGCCCCGTTGTACCAGCAGTTGGCTGGCCAATAGCAGCGCTCCCGAGGCACCGGGCGTGACCAGGATCCTTGCCGGGTCGATCCGGGCCCCGAAACGGTCGGCGTAATGGCCCGCGATCGCCTCGCGCAGCGCCGGCAGCCCCGTGGCCGGCGTATAGCGCGTGAAGCCTTTGGCCAATGCCTGCTGGCCGGCAGCAACGATCGGCGCCGGCGTCGGAAAGTCCGGCTCTCCGATCTCCAGGTGGATGACATCATGGCCTGCCGCCTCCCGGGCCTGGGCCTGTTCCAGCAGGCGCATCACGCGAAAGGGCTGCACGCCGTCGACCCGTGCACTCCAGCTCATGGCGACTCCTTACTCGGTGGACAACTCGGCTGCTAGCGTTCGAACGGGCCATATTAGCCGACTCGGCTCAACATCGTCAGCGATAAAGGCGCCGAGTGGTTGCAAAACACCGGCTTTTTCGCTAAATAAGCAAGGCTTCGGGTGGGTATACTCCACCCCCGCAGGTCGCGCGAGGGTCCAGGCGCGCCCTGACCGGCCGGGCATCGGCCTAAGTCACTTGAGTAATGAGGCAGCCCCATGCCAGTAGCGGAAAAGAAAACGGAAGCACCCAAGAAATTCACCCCGTACGAGCCGGCGCCGGGTGAAGAGTACATGAACGAGAAGCAGCTGGAGCACTTCCGGCAGATTCTGCTTGGCTGGAAGATGGAACTGATGGAGGAAGTGGACCGCACCGTGCGCCACCTCCAGGAGGAGGCCAACAACTACGCCGACCCTGCGGACCGTGCCACCCAGGAGGAGGGTTTCAGCCTGGAACTGCGTACTCGCGATCGCGAACGCAAGCTGCTCAAGAAGATCAACGAGACGATCGAGAAGATCGACGAGGACGATTACGGTTTCTGTGAGGCGTGCGGCGTCGAGATCGGCATTCGTCGCCTGGAAGCTCGGCCCACGGCCACGCTCTGCGTGGACTGCAAGACCCTGGCGGAACTCAAGGAGAAGCAGCTCGGCGGCTAAAGCCCGCGTCGATCCGCTGCGTGTCGCTCCTGCGGTGCCAAGCCCGGGCTCGCCTTGTTGATGCCGATTCGCCAGGGTGCAGGCAGACTCCACTTTCCCGATGAGAGCCATGGGCGCCGCGACGGTGCCCATTTGCGTTTCAAGGAAGTCCGTCATGTCCGGTTATCGCGGCCGCTTCGCGCCCACCCCCTCCGGCCCCTTGCATTTCGGCTCTCTGGTCACCGCCCTGGCGAGCTATCTCGATGCGCGCCACGCCGGCGGTACCTGGCTGGTGCGTATCGAGGATATCGACCCACCGCGTTGCCCACCCGGAACGGACGCCGAGATACTGCGCCAGCTCGAGGCCTTCGGCCTGCATTGGGACGAAGAGGTGCGCTACCAGAGTTCGCGTCACGAGGCCTATCAGGCCGCCCTGGAGCAGCTTGCTGGGCAGGGCCTGGTCTATCCCTGTAGCTGCTCGCGCAAGGAGTGGCGTGACTACGCGGTGTATCCCGGCTGGTGTCGCGGTGGCGTGCGGCACCCGGAGCGGCCTGTCGCCTGGCGCCTGCGCAGCGACCTCGGCCAGCGTCCGATCGTCTGGCAGGATCGACTCTACGCCCGGCAGTGCTTCGATCCGGCAGAGCTCGGCGACGTCGTGCTCAAGCGCAAGGATGGCCTGTGGGCCTATCAGCTGGCGGTCGTCGTCGACGATGGTGACCAGCGCATCAACGAGATCGTGCGCGGCATCGACCTGCTCGACAACACCCCCTGGCAATGCCAGCTGCGGCAGGCCCTGGATCTGCCGGCGCCCCGCTACCTGCACCTGCCGCTGATCGTTGCCGACAACGGCCAGAAGCTCTCCAAGCAGAACCTGGCGCCGGCCCTGCCCACCGACGAGACACGCGTCAGGCCGTTGTTGCACCAGGCGCTGACGACGCTCGACCAAGTGCCGGACAGTTCCCTGGCCCGGGCGCCGGTGGAGGAACAGCTCGGCGAGGCCATTGCCGCCTGGGACAGCGCCCGACTTCAACCCAGGCGGTGTCGCGCCTTGCCCGGCGCCCTCGGGCAGGACAAATGACACCTCCGGATTGAGTGCCTAGGGCCCGACACCTAGACTGGTGCAGGCACACGAGTGGATCGTCACCATGTACATCTATCGCATCATGCTGTTTCTGGTCTTTGGTGGCTATCTGCTCTCGCCACAGTTGATGAGCGGCTGGGTGGAGCCGGGTGCGGCCTGGTATCGGCCCTTCCTGATCTGGGGCGGCCTGATCGCGCTTTCCGTTTGGCTGGAACAGAAGAGAAAGCTCGATGAGCGTTAGCCTGGGCGGCATTCTCGCGCTCGGGGCCGGCTACCTGGCGATGGTTTTTCTCTGTGCCCTGGCCGTGGAGAGGGGCTGGGTGCCGCCGCGTCTGATTCGTCATCCCGGGGTCTACTCCCTCTCGCTGGGCGTCTATGCCAGTGCCTGGGCCGTCTACGGCAGTGTCGAGCTGGCCTCCCGGATCGGTTATGGCTATCTCGCCTACTATCTGGGGGTCTCGGGCGCCTTCCTGCTGGTTCCGGTGATGCTGGTGCCCATTCAGCGCCTGGCACGTACCTATCAACTGGCCTCCCTGGCCGACCTGTTCGCCTTTCGCTTTCGCAGCCGCTGGGTCGGAACGTTGATCACCCTGATCACGCTGCTGGCGATCCTGCCGCTCCTGGCGCTGCAGCTAAAGACCTTCGGCGACGCGATCCATCGCCTGACCGGGGCCGGCTCACCGATCATGCTGGCGCTGATCCTGTGCCTCCCCATCGCCCTTCTGGCCATCATGTTCGGCGCCCGCCACAGCCACCTGCCGGTGCGTCATGATACGTTGCTGGCCGCCATCGCCGTGGAATCCCTGGTCAAGCTGGCAGCCATGCTCGCACTGGGGGGAGTGGCGTTATACGGGGTATTCGATGGACCCAACGACCTTCAGCAGTGGCTGACCGGCCCCGGACTGGACCTGCAGGCTCGCGTCGCGCGTCTCGAGACCGGGCAATGGCGCACCCTGCTGATGCTGTTCTTCGCGGCCGCCTTCCTCATGCCCCACATGTTCCACATGACCTTCACCGAGACGCCTTCCCGCCGGGCGCTGCTTCAGACCGGCTGGAGCTTCCCGCTCTACCTGCTGCTGATGGCGCTGCCCGTTCCGCTGATTCTCTGGGCTGCCCAGCGCCTGGGGATCGACACTTCGGCATCGGGCGCGGCCTACCTGGCCTTCGATATCTCGACCAGTCCTTGGGTGGACGGCCTGGCATTCATCGCCGGTCTGGCCGCCGCCAGCGGCACACTGATCATCGTCGCCCTGGCACTGGCCGGCATGGTACTCAACCACCTGGTGCTGGTGGCTCACCCCCCGGGCAATCGTCCCAATCTCTATCGCTGGCTGCTCTGGCTGCGGCGCGGTCTGATCGTGGCGGTGATCCTGGGGGCCTGGCTCTTCTACCGCACCGTAGGCATCAAGCACGATCTTGCCGACCTGGGACTGACCGCCTTCGTAGGGATCGCGCAATGCCTGCCCGGTCTTCTGGCGATCCTCTACTGGCCCGGTGCCAACCGCAAGGGCATGGTCTGCGGACTCGTCGCGGGTAGCACCCTATGGCTACTGGGGCTCTGGCTGCCTCTGGTGGCAGATTACTCGCCGCTCGTGCTGGTTCCCCCCGGGCTCGATTGGCTCAGGGACGAGCCACCCTGGTATGCGGTCACCCTGATCGCGCTCTACGCCAACATCCTGATCTTCATCCTGGTGTCTCTGGTCACACGCACCTCGGAAGGAGAACGCGCCGCCGCGGAGGCCTGTTCGGTGGACGCGGTGATTCGTCCCAAACGGCTACCGTTGACGGCACGGACCGGCGAGGACTTCAAACCGCTGCTGGCCGAGGCGCTGGGCTCCGAAGTCGCCGAGCGCGAGGTCGAGAGCGCCCTGGCCGCCCTCAATCTCTCGTCCCGGGACGGCCGCCCCTATGCCTTGCGCCGGCTCCGCGATCGCATCCAGGCCAACCTGTCGGGCCTGATGGGCCCCTCGGTCGCTCAGGACATCGTCGATCGCTTCTTGCCCTACCAGTCACGCAGCCAGGCCACCGACGACATCCACTTCGTCGAAAGCCGCCTCGAGGCCTACCGCTCCCGGTTCACCGGCCTGGCTCGCGAGCTCGACGGACTGCGTCGCCATCACCGTCGCACACTGGCCCGACTCCCCATCGGCCTGTGCATCTTCGACGACGATGGCGAATTGCTGATGTGGAACGAAGCCTTGTCTCGGCTATCGGCGGTCGACGGCGAGAGCATCATCGGCTCCCATCGCGACGACCTGCCCGCCCCCTGGGCCGAGTTGCTCGCACGCATGCACGACGAACCCCACGCCTATCTCTACAAGCAGGCCGTCGCCCTGGCATCGGAACTGCGCTACCTGACCCTGCACAAGGCGGTGCTGGATCCCGAGGAAGGGGATCGTGGTGCCGTGGTGATCCTGGTCGAGGACCACAGTGAACTGAAATGGCTCGAGGACGAACTGCTTCACAGCGAGCGGCTCGCCTCCATCGGCCGCCTGGCGGCAGGCGTCGCCCACGAGATCGGCAATCCGATCACCGGCATCTCGTCGCTGGTCCAGAATCTGCGCTACGACACCGAAGACCCACAGGTGCTGGAATCCGCCGAGCAGATTCAGCAACTGACGCAGCGGGTCTCGCGCATCGTCGGGTCACTGGTCGGCTTCGCCCATGGTGGGCGGCACGTGCAGGGCACGCGATTCGTCCCGGTCGAGCTGCGTCGGTTGAGCGATGAAGCATTGCACTTGATCCGCCTGGCTCGCTCGGGCGAGGATATAATCTACGATAACTTCTGTCCTCCGGGGCTGAAGGTGATGGGGGACGCGCAACGATTGCTCCAGGTGCTGATCAACCTGATCGGCAACGCCCGGGATGCCAGTGCACCGGGTTCCCGTGTAACGCTTGACGCCAGTGCCCGGGAGGAGTGGGTTCTATTGAGCGTCACCGACGAGGGGCATGGCATCGACGAGTCGATTCGCGACCGTCTCTTCGAGCCCTTCACCACCACCAAGCCACCCGGGGAGGGAACAGGACTCGGGTTGCCGCTGGTCTACAGCATTCTCCGCGAGCATCACGGCGACATACAGATCAGCTCGCCTCCTCCGGACCAGACATTTGGCACGCGCATCACACTATGGCTGCCCCGCACACTACAGGACGATTCAAACGCCGATGAGCCGGATTCTGATCGTTGAAGACGAAGCCATCATCCGCGCGGCTCTGCGCCGCCTGCTGGAGCGCCATGACTACCAGATCAGCGAGGCGGGCTCCGTGGCGGAAGCCCTGGAGCTCGATCCCCAGCGCTTCGACCTGATCATCAGCGACCTGCGCCTGCCCGGCGAACCCGGCACCGCGCTCATAGAGGTGGCCGCGCCCGTACCGGTGCTGATCATGACCAGCTATGCCAGCATGCGCTCCGCCGTGGATGCCCTGAAACAGGGAGCGGTGGACTATGTCGCCAAGCCCTTCGATCACGACGAACTGCTGGACACCGTCGCTCGCACCCTGAACAGTCATTCGAGGCCTTCGACGCCTGCTGCCCCTGCCGAAACTGCCGCCCCCCAGGAGATGATCGGCGATTGCCAGCCCATGCAGATCGTCTACAACCGTATCCGCAAGACAGCCCCGGCGGACGTCACGGTACTCATCCAGGGCGAATCCGGCACTGGCAAGGAGCTGGTCGCCCGCGCCCTTCACCGTCAGAGCCGCAGGGTCCAGGCACCGCTGATCTGCGTCAACTGCGCCGCCATCCCCGAGACCCTGATCGAGTCCGAGCTGTTCGGCCACGAGAAGGGCGCCTTCACCGGTGCCAGTGCGGCCCGCACCGGCCTGGTCGAGGCCGCCGACGGTGGCACGCTGTTCCTCGACGAGATCGGCGAACTGCCTCTGGACGCCCAGGCACGCCTGCTGCGCGTGCTCCAGGAAGGCGAGATCCGCAAGATCGGTTCGGTGGAAACACGCCATGTCGATGTCCGCCTGATCGCGGCTACCCACCGCGACCTGCACGCCCTGTCGAAGAGCGGCGAATTCCGCCTCGACCTCTACTATCGCCTCAATGTCATGCAGATCGACCTGCCGCCGCTGCGCGATCGCGAAGACGATATCCTGAAGATCGCCGATGTGCTGCTGGAGAGCGCCTGTCGCCGTCACGCCCGAGAAGGCCTGAAGCTCTCGCGCACGGCACGCCGCGACATCCGCGACTACCCCTGGCCGGGCAATGTCCGCGAGCTTGAAAATGCGCTCGAGCGAGGCGTGATACTGGCCGAAGGCCATCTCATCCACACCGACGACCTTGGCCTCAACCCGCCCAGTGACAGCCGCAGCGTCCCCAAGCCGGCGCCCTCGAACGTCCCGGGCGAACCCCGGGAGTTGGAAGACGACCTCTCCCTGGAGGATTACTTTCAGCATTTCGTGCTCGAGCACCAGGATCAGATGAGCGAGACCGAGCTGGCGCAGAAGCTGGGCATCAGTCGCAAGTGCCTGTGGGAGCGTCGTCAGCGCCTGGGGATACCGCGCAAGAAAGGCCCCCGCAGCCGCACTGCCTAGCCAGGGAAGCACGGCCGCCCAGGGACAGGCCTGAGACCCTGGCCGGGCAACACGACCATGGTCTAATCCGCCAAATTCAATAGCTTGCGAAAAGCTTTCATGGCAGCGACTCCCAGAATGCACCATTTGTTACCATCTCACCCATCCCCAGCCTCACAATGCACCAACACCGGTAACACACGCCGGCAATCATCCCGGCAACAGGCCCTTTGAAAACTCAATCTATTGATTTTAAAGGATAAAAAACGCGGTGGCATAACGCGTGCTCCTATACATGGCAAGAAAAACAAGAACCGGGCGCTACCGCTGCGAACAACAACAAGAACGCAGACGAAGCCACAACCGACACACCAACAAGAACAATCGTCGGGAAACGACTCGCTTGTCTTGATCCAACAATAACTATCGTCAAGAAGAGCGTGCCGACCAGAACAAGCATAACGAGGTTGGTCACCCGGTACTTGATATCGGGACGCGACGTGCCGAGAACAGACTCAACAACAACAATTCGTCCGTCAGAGGCACACCTTCGGCAATAACAACAAGTCGCCGAGGGAAGGTAGATAGCCTACCGTCGTGGTTGGATTATTGTTTTGAATACGAGACGGTCGCCATCGGGAAACCAACAACAAGAACACTGCTTACCTGATAGATTCCATTCGTGACCGTGGTGCGTATTCAAGGCGATGCGCCATCACGAAGAAGAACCAATAGCATGGATGCTAAGCAAATTGCTTCGAGGGGAGGCCACCGGGTCTCCCCTTTCTGCTTTGTGGCCAATATCGGCAACCGCAGCCTGCCGGTGAATGCTTTGCAAGCCCCTTGGGCTCGGCTACACTGGCCGTTTCGTAAACTGCGAGTCAACGTCGCGGCATGTTCAAAGGATTTACTCGCTTTCTCCAACGCCCCGGTGAACGTTTGAAGACCCTGTTCGGCACCCAAGACGGCGCGGGCGAAGCCACCCGACCGCATATCATCCCGCGGGAAGAGCACTCCATCTCTCGTCAACTGTTCAGCGATAGCGCCCTGAAAGTGCTCTATCGGCTGCACAATGCCGGCTTCGAGGCCTATCTGGTCGGTGGGTGCCTGCGCGATGCCCTGCTGGGAAAGTCGCCCAAGGACTTCGATGTCGCCACCAACGCCACGCCGGAGGAACTTCGCGACCTGTTTCGCAACTCGCGCATCATCGGACGCCGCTTTCGTATCGTGCACGTGCGTTTCGGCCGCGAGGTCATCGAGGTCACCACCTTCCGTGGCCGTCCCAACGACGATCACGGCGAACATCTGGCCCAGCAATCCGAGCATGGGCTGCTGCTGCGAGACAATGTCTGGGGCAACATCGAAGAGGATGCGTTGCGCCGCGACTTCACCGTCAATGCGCTCTACTACAACATCGCCGATTTCTCGCTGCACGACTGGGCCGGGGGTGTCGCGGATATCGAAGAGCGCGTCCTGCGCCTGATCGGCGACCCCGAGACTCGTTACCGGGAAGACCCCGTGCGCATGCTGCGTGCCGTTCGCTTTGCCGCCAAGCTGGACTTCACCATCGCGTCTGCCACCGAGGCCCCCATCCATGGCTTGGCGCCTCTGCTCCTGCAGATCCCCCCGGCAAGGCTGTTCGAAGAGGTGCTCAAGCTCTTTCTGTCGGGTCATGCCGTCGCCACCTTCCATCTGCTGCGCCACTACGGCCTGTTCGCCATGCTCTTCCCCGAAGCGGAAGAGGCCATGGAAGAACTTGCCTGGGCGGAACCGCTGATCGTGCAAGCCTTGGCCAATACCGATGCACGCATCCAGCAAGAGCGTCCGGTGACCCCGGCGTTCCTGTTCGCCGCCCTGCTCTGGCCCGGCGTACAGCAACGCAGCCAGCAGTTGCAGGTCGACGGCTTCGCACCGATTCCCGCGCAACAGGCCGCCTCCCAGCAGGCCGTATCGCGCCAGTTGCAGCATACCTCCATCCCCAAGCGCTTCGGCCTGCCGATGCGGGATATCTGGGACCTGCAGCAGCGCCTGCCCAAGCGCCGCGGCAAACGCGCCATCCAGACCTTGGAGCATCCCCGCTTTCGTGCCGCCTACGACTTCCTCTTGCTACGGGAGACGGCCGGCGAGGTCCCGGCTGGCCTGGGCGCCTGGTGGGACGCCTTCCAGACCGGCGACGAACACGAGCAACGTCGCCTGCTGAACAAGATAGATGCCGACCCCGCCGGGAGTAACGATGGCCGCAAGCGGCGGCCCCGCAAGCGTCGTCGTGGCAAGCCTTCAGGGCCCGCCTCCTCGGGTCATGAGTGAGCTCACGCATCACGCCTGCATCGGCCTGGGCAGCAATCTCGATGAGCCGCTCCGGCACGTCGAACAGGCCCTCGAGGCCCTCGACCGCCTGCCCGTGACCCGACTGCTGGCCGCCTCGTCCTGTTATGCCAGCAAACCCGTGGGGCCCCAGGATCAGCCCGATTTCGTCAATGCGGTGGCCCAGGTGGCCACCCGCCTTTCCCCCTTGGCCTTGCTCGACCAGCTGCAGGCCCTTGAGCAACGGCATCGACGCCGACGTCTGCGTCGCTGGGGCCCGCGAACCCTGGACATGGACCTGCTGCTATACGACGACCGGGTGCTCGACCTTCCGCGCTTGAAGATTCCTCATCCCGCCATGTTCGAACGGGCGTTCGTCCTCGTTCCGCTGGCCGACATCGCCCCGGAGTTGATGATCGGCAACGACTCGGTGGACGATCTTCTGCTACACCTGAAGGGTAACGACTTGCGACGATTGTCACCCCGAAGGTAGAGTTGCACGGCTATTGTTACCATTTCACACTTCAGGCAAGCCCAGGGTAACAATAACAGTAACATTCACTCGCTCCCGAGCCATCTCCTGGCCCCGCCATCATGAACAGACGAGACCGCATGCCATGAAGACCGTCACCACGAGCACGCTGCACGCGGCCAAGCACGCCGGTGAACCGTTCAGTTGCCTGACCGCCTACGACGCCTCCTTTGCCCGCTCGGCAAGCCAGGCCGGCATTGAGGTGCTGCTGGTCGGCGACTCTCTGGGCATGGTCCTGCAAGGTCACGCCACTACCCTGCCGGTCACCATCGACGACCTCTGTTACCACACCCGCTGTGTCGCTCGCGGCAAGGAAAAGAGCCTGTTGATGGCTGACCTGCCGTTCATGAGCAATGCCAGCCTGGACCGCCTGCTGCAGGACGCCGGCGCATTGATGCGGGCCGGTGCCGAGATGGTCAAGATCGAGGGCGAGGCCTGGCTGGCCGAGGGCATCAGCGAACTGACCCGGCGTGGCGTGCCGGTCTGCGCGCACATGGGGCTGACGCCGCAATCGGTGCACCAGTTCGGCGGCTACAAGGTACAGGGACGCGACGCCGCCCAGGCCCAACGCATGGTGGCCGAGGCGCGCGAACTGGTCGATGCCGGTGCCTCGGTCATCCTGCTCGAATGCGTACCCGCGAGCCTCGGGAACACCATGCGTGATGCCCTCGACGTGCCGGTGATCGGCATCGGTGCCGGCCCCCATGTCGATGGCCAGATCCTGGTGATGCATGACGTGCTGGGAACGAGTCTCGGGCGCATCCCGCGTTTCGCCAAGAATTTTCTTGCCGAGGGCGGCTCGATAGAAGCCGCCTTCCGCGCCTATCATGAGGCCGTCAAGACACGCCGTTTTCCCACCGAGGAGCACAGTTTCTGATGCAGACCCTGAGCACCATCGAGGCGTTACGCCAGGCGCGAGAGACATGTCGCCGCCAGGGCTCGACGGTGGCCTTGGTGCCGACCATGGGCAACCTGCACGAGGGTCATGTTGCGCTGGTCGAGGCGGCCAGCGAGTGCGCCGACATCGTGATAGCCACGATCTTCATCAATCCCCTGCAATTCGGCGCGGGCGAGGACCTCGAGGCCTACCCAAGGACCCTCGAGCAGGACCAGGCGAAGCTCGAGGCCGCCGGCTGTGACCTGCTGTTCACCCCGACCAACGAGATGCTCTACCCTCACGGCCTCGAGGCGCATACCAAGATTCGCGTACCCGAGGTCTCGGAGGGGCTTTGTGGCGCCAGTCGCCCCGGGCATTTCGAGGGCGTCGCGACGATCGTCAACATACTGTTCAATCTGGTGCAACCCGATCTGGCCTGCTTCGGCGAAAAGGACTACCAGCAGCTGGCGGTGATCCGCAAACTGGTCAACGACCTGCATCTGCCCATCGAGATCGTCGGCACCCCCACCGTCCGCGCGGAGGATGGCCTGGCCCTCTCGTCACGCAACGGCTATCTCGATGCCGGCCAGCGCGCCCAGGCCCCGGAGCTTTATCGCACCCTGCGCCAGGCGAGGGATTCACTCGAGGGCGGCGCGCCGGCAGACCGCGTGCTGCGCGAGGCGCTTGCCCGCCTCGCCGCCGCCAACTTCAAGCCCGACTACCTCGAGCTGCGACGGACCGACGATCTTGGCCCGGTGACCGACGCCAGCCATGAGGCCATCCTGCTGGTTGCGGCCCATCTGGGGCCGGCGCGGCTGATCGACAATATCCGGGTCGCGCTGCCGCGATGACGATACCGCTACCTTGGCAGAAGACAGGCCCCAGACAGTCGCGGTTCTGCTACCCTAGGCAGCGCGCCATCACCGGGCATACTGCCCATTAGCGATTGCCGCAGCGCATAGGGGTCTCCTATGCTGATAGGGAATCGTCCGTGTTCGATAAAAAGGAGTTTCTCATGCAAGATGTGGTCATCGTTGCTGCCCGCCGTACCGCCATCGGCACCTTTGGCGGCTCCCTCGCCACGGTCCCCGCCATGCAGCTGGGGGCCCACGTCATCAAGGACATTCTTGCCAACACCGGCGTCTCGCCCGAGCAGGTCGACGAAGTGCTGCTCGGTCAGGTGTTGGCCGCGGGCTGCGGCCAGAATCCCGCGCGCCAGTCCTCCATTCTCGCCGGCCTTCCGGACGCGGTGCCCGCCATGACCATCAACAAGGTCTGCGGCTCGGGTCTCAAGGCATTGCACCTGGCGACCCAGGCCATCCGTCTCGGCGACGCCGACCTGATCCTGGCAGGCGGTCAGGAGAGCATGTCGCTGTCGCCCCACGTGCTTCCCCATTCCCGTACCGGCCAGCGCATGGGCGACTGGAAGGCCATCGATACCATGGTCCATGATGGCCTGTGGGACGCCTTCAACCAGTACCACATGGGCATCACTGCCGAGAACCTGGCCGAGAAATACGGCATCACCCGCGACCAGATGGACGAATTCGCCGCCGCCTCCCAGCAGAAGGCCAGTGCCGCCATCGAATCCGGACGCTTCGACAGCCAGATCGTGCCCATCGAGATCCCCCAGCGCAAGGGCGACCCGGTGGTATTCGACAAGGACGAAGGCCCGCGCGCCGGTGTCACCGCCGAGAAACTCGGCGGCATGAAGCCCGCCTTCAAGAAGGAGGGCAGCGTTACCGCCGGCAACGCCTCCTCGCTCAACGACGGCGCTGCCGTCACCATGCTGTGCTCCGAGTCCAAGGCCAAGGAGCTTGGACTCGAGCCCTTGGCGCGCATCAAGGCCTACGCCAATGCCGGGGTCGATCCGGCCATCATGGGTATCGGCCCGGCCCCCGCGACCCGCCGCTGTCTCGAGAAGGCCGGCTGGAGCATCGATGAGCTTGATCTGGTCGAAGCCAACGAAGCCTTCGCGGCCCAGGCGCTGTCGGTGAACAAGGAGCTCGGCTGGGATACCAGCAAGATCAACGTCAATGGCGGTGCCATCGCGTTGGGCCACCCCATCGGGGCCTCGGGCTGCCGGGTGCTGGTCACCCTGCTGCATGAGATGATCGCCCGGGATGCCAAGAAGGGCCTGGCGACCTTGTGCATCGGCGGGGGACAAGGCGTCGCCCTGGCCATCGAGCGGTGATCCGGTAAAGCCGCTGCCCTCGCCGGCTTACGCGCCCCGAGTGGTTCAATTGAAAAACGCCCCAGCAGCCTAGCTGCTGGGGCGTCTCTTTGGGCGCAGGAAAGTCGACCGGCTTTACTCGACCAGTTCGGCCTCGAAGGCGGCCTTCTCGTCGGCGGTGATCTCCTTGATCGACAGCTTCACGCGATTGCGGTTGTCGATGTCGAGCACCTTGACCGTCACCTCGTCCCCCTCGTTGAGGAAATCGCGCACGTCGTTGACACGCTCCGGCACGATCTGGGAGATGTGTACCAGCCCATCGGTTCCCGGCATGAAGTTGACGAAGGCGCCGAAGTCGGCGATACGCACCACCTTGCCACGATAGAGCTTGCCGATCTCGGCCTCGGCAGTGATACCGAGCACGGTGTCGATGGCCCGCTTGGCGGCGGCCTTGTCCTCGGCGTAGATGCGCACGGTGCCGTCGTCGTCGAGGTCGATGGAGGCGCCGGTGTCCTCGCAGATCTTGCGGATGGTGGCGCCGCCCTTGCCGATGACGTCGCGGATCTTGTCCGGGTCGATCTTGATGGTCGCCATCGATGGGGCGTTCTCGGAAACCTCGGAACGGCTCTGGCCCAGCACCTGATTCATCTGGGCGAGAATGCTCTGACGAGCCTCATGGGCCTGCTGCAGCGCGGTCTCCATGATCTCCTCGTTGATGCCCTCGATCTTGATGTCCATCTGCAGGGCGGTCACGCCCTTGGCCGAACCGGCGACCTTGAAGTCCATGTCGCCGAGATGATCTTCGTCGCCCAGGATATCCGTCAGCACGGCGAACCTGTCGTCATCCTTGACCAGCCCCATGGCGATTCCCGCTACCGGCGCCTTGAGGGGTACCCCGGCATCCATCAGCGCCAGGGAGGTACCGCACACCGAGGCCATGGAACTGGAGCCGTTGGATTCGGTGATCTCCGAGACCACGCGGATGGTGTAGGGAAACTCCTCGTCGCTGGGCAACACGGCCTGGACACCACGACGTGCCAGACGACCGTGGCCGATCTCGCGACGCTTGGGGCCGCCCATGAAGCCGGCTTCGCCCACGCAGTACGGGGGGAAGTTGTAGTGCAGCAGGAAGCGGTCCTTGCGCTCACCTTCCAGGGATTCGATCAGCTGGGCATCGCGCAGTGTGCCGAGGGTGGCAATGACCACCGCCTGGGTCTCGCCCCGGGTGAACAGCGCGGAGCCATGGGTGCGCGGCAGCACACCAACCTGGATGTCCAGCGGACGCACGGTCTTGTGATCGCGGCCGTCGATGCGTGGCTCACCACTGAGCACGCGGCTGCGTACCACACGCTTCTCGAGACTGGCGAAAGCGCTGCTGACATCGTCGACGCTGAACCGGGCATCGTCGCCACCGGCGAGTTGCTCGACGGCCTCTGCCTTCAGGGCGGACAGTGCATCCTGGCGCGCCATCTTGTCGGTCACCCGATAGGCATCACCGATCTTGGCTTCGAAACCGCTGGCCAGAGCGTCCTTCAAGGCAGCGTCTTCCTCGACCGGCTGCCACTCCCACTTGGGCTTGCCAGCCTCGGCGGTGAACGCGTTGATCGCCTGGATCGCCCCCTGCATCTCCTGGTGGGCGAAGAGCACCGCGCCGAGCATCTCGTCCTCGAGCAGCTCCTGGGCTTCGGATTCGACCATCAGCACGGCCTTCTCGGTGCCGGCGACGACCATGTTGAGTTCGGAAGTGGTCAGCTCCTCGACGCTGGGATTGAGGAAATAACCGCGCTCCTCGGTGAAGGCCACCCGGGCGGCGCCGATCGGACCGTTGAAGGGGATGCCGGAGATCGCCAGTGCCGCGGATGTACCGATCATCGCCGCGATGTCCGGATCCTGGTTGCGATCGGCGGACAGCACATTGCAGATGACCTGGACCTCATTCATGAAGCCCTTGGGAAACAGCGGCCGGATCGGTCGATCGATCAGCCGCGAGGTCAATGTCTCCTTCTCGGTGGGACGCCCTTCACGCTTGAAGAAACCACCGGGGATCTTGCCCACCGCGTAGGTCTTTTCCTGATAGTGGACGGAGAGCGGGAAGAAGTCCTGGCCCGGCTTGATCTCTTTTTTGGCAACCACGGTACACAACACCACGGTACCGTCCATGGTGACCTGAACGGCGCCGGTAGCCTGGCGGGCGATACGCCCGGTTTCGAGGGTGACGGTACTCTGACCGTACTGAAATGTTTTCTTGACCGGATTCACGTTGACATCCTTACCTTGTCGATTTCATTGGGGTCGTTTTGACTCGGCGACTATTCTAGCAGGCTGGCAGGACCACTGGTTAGCGCCATTTGCCGCCCAAAAATGCGAAACGGGCAGCCCGAAAGGCTGCCCGTTCACCGTGTCTTGCTTGCGCAGAAAAAGAATTACCTTTTCCCTCAGCGACGCAGGCCGAGGCGCTGGATCAGCGACTGGTAACGCTCGAGGTCCTTGCGCTTCAGATAGTCGAGCAGCTTGCGGCGCTGGTTGACCATGCGGATCAGACCACGACGCGAGTGGTGATCCTGCTTGTTGGACTTGAAGTGGGACTGCAGGCCGTCGATGTTGGCGCTCAGCAGGGCCACCTGAACTTCCGGTGAGCCGGTGTCGTTCTCACCACGGCCGTATTCGTTGACGATTTCGGCCTTCTTTTCAGCGGTCAATGCCATCTGTGTCTCCAGTAAGCAATATGCCTGAGATGATAAATGTCGGAGACCACGCATATTTGCAGTCTCCAGGTTGTGCCGCTATCGGTTAGCGGCAGGGCTGCCCGGCTCATTGCCGAGAAGCCACCAATCGACGGGGCGTCACTTCCCCCGCCGCGCTGATCGTGACCAGGCCTAGAAAGACCCTGCCACGATACAAGCGAGCCAGGCCATCTGTCGACAGCCCGGCGGTGTCCGTTGCCACGCGCTGGCCGAGCATCAGGCGCCGGGCCGCATCGTCGTCGACTCGCAGTGCCGGCAGGTGCGCCACGAGGGCATCCATCGGCAACAGCCGCGACTCGAGAGCCGCCTGATCCGGCATCGACTCCAGCGCTTCCACCGAGATCAGGCCGTCGGCGCCGAATGGCCCGGTCCCGAGCCGCCGCAGCGCGGTGATATGTGCCCCGCATCCCAGCCTGCGGCCGATATCCTCGGCCAGGGTACGGATGTAGGTCCCCTTGCTGCAGGCCACGTCGAGGTCGAACCCGGCCGCGTCCCGCCCGAGAAGCCGCATATCATAAACCGTTACGCGACGCGCTGCACGCTCGATCGTCTTGCCCTGGCGAGCCAGTTCGTAAAGCGGACGCCCCTGATGCTTGAGCGCCGAATACATGGGCGGCACCTGGTCGATCTCGCCCCGGAATGCCGCCAGCACCCTTTCGATATCGGCATCGCTGAACATCGCTACCGGATGTCGCTCGACCACCTCGCCGTCCGCGTCACCGGTATCGGTGACCTCTCCCAGGCGAACACGCGCGCGATAGCGCTTGTCGGCATCCAGCAGATAGGAGGAAAACTTGGTCGCCTCGCCGAAGCACACCGGCAACAGACCGGTCGCCATCGGGTCGAGGGTTCCGGTGTGTCCCGCCTTCTGGGCCTGGAACAGGCGCCGCACGCGCTGCAGGGCATGGTTGCTCGACATGGCTCGAGGCTTGTCCAGCAGCAGCACCCCATCGACCGGCAAGCCTCGACGGCGGCGTGCCATCAGCGCCCCTCTGGTTCGGACGAGCCTTCTTCACCTGCGGGATCGTCCGCGTGACGAACACGATCGGATTCGACGGCCCGGTCGATCAGCGATGAGAGCGCATGACCGCGGACCACGCTTTCATCGTAATGAAAACGCAACTCCGGGACATGGCGCAGCTTGATACGTCGGGCAATCTGACTGCACAGGAAGCCGGCGGCATGCCTGAGCACCGCCAGGTTCTCCCGGATGCGCTCGGGATCGTTGTCACCGAGCAGAGTGATGTAGACCTCGGCATAGCCCAGATCGCGACTGACCTCGACGCCACTCACGGTGACCATGCCCAGACGCGGGTCCTTGACCTCGCGCTGGATGAGCACCGCCAGCTCCTGCTGGAGCTGGTCGGCCACCCGATCGGTACGCTTGAACTCACGCATCCTGCGACTCCTTCGCCATCTTACAGGCTACGTTCGACCTTCACCTGATCGAAGACCTCGATCTTGTCGCCGACTTGGACGTCATTGTAGTTCTTGACGCCGATGCCGCACTCCATGCCGTTGCGCACTTCGTTGACATCGTCCTTGAAGCGCCGCAGCGACTCCAGCTCGCCTTCGTAGATCACCACGTTCTCGCGCAGCACGCGGATCTTCTTGTGGCGATGCACGGTACCCTCGACGACCATGCAGCCCGCCACGGCACCGATCTTGGGCGCCTTGAAGACATCCCGCACCTCGGCGATGCCGACGATGTCCTCGCGCCATTCCGGCGCGAGCATGCCGCTCATGGCCTGCTTGACCTCGTCGATGAGCTGATAGATGACACTGTAGTAGCGCAGATCCAGCCCTTCGCGTTCGATGATCTCGCGGGCGGCGGCATCGGCGCGAACGTTGAAGCCGACCACGATGGCATCGCTGGCCAGCGCCAGGTTGGCATCGGTGCCGGTGATGCCACCCACCCCCGAGGAGACCACGGCCACCTGGACCTCATCGGTGGAAAGCTCTTCGAGCGCCCCGCGGATCGCCTCCAGCGAGCCCTGCACATCGGCCTTGAGGACGATATTGACCTTGGCCACCTCGTCCTGGCCCATCTGGCTGAACATGTTCTCCAGCTTGGCCTTCTGCTGGCGTGCCAGGCGCACTTCGCGGTACTTGCCCTGGCGGAAGTTGGCGATCTCCCGCGCCTTCTTCTCGTCGGCCAGCACCATGAAGTCTTCGCCGGCTTCCGGCGTGCCGTCGAGCCCCTGGATCTCCACCGGCATGGCCGGCCCCACGGACTCGACCTGCTGACCGAGTTCGTTGCTCAGCGCACGTACGCGACCGTAATGCAGGCCGGCCAGCACGATGTCGCCACGCCGCAGCGTGCCGTTCTGGACCAGTACGGTGGCCACGGGACCGCGCCCCTTGTCGAGCCGCGACTCGACCACCACACCCTTGCCCGGCGCCTCCGGCACGGCCTTGAGCTCCAGCACCTCGGAGACCAGCAGCACGGCCTCGAGCAGGGCATCGATGCCTTCGCCGGTCTTCGCCGAGACATGCACGAACTGGGTATCACCGCCCCACTCCTCGGAGATGACGCCGCGCTGGGACAGTTCGTTCTTGACCCGATCCGGGTCGGCACCCGGCTTGTCGATCTTGTTGACCGCCACCACCAGGGGCACTTCCGCCGCCTTGGCGTGATCGATCGCCTCGACGGTCTGGGGCATCACGCCGTCGTCTGCCGCGACCACCAGGATGACCACGTCGGTCGCCTGGGCGCCACGGGCACGCATTGCGGTGAACGCCGCGTGACCCGGCGTGTCCAGGAAGGTGACACCGCCATGCTGGTCCTCGACGTGATAGGCGCCGATATGCTGGGTGATGCCACCGGCTTCCCCGGTCGCCACCTTGGTGCGCCGGATGAAGTCGAGAAGCGAGGTCTTGCCGTGGTCGACGTGCCCCATGACCGTGACTACCGGTGAACGGGTGATTTCCTCACCTTCGTAGGAAATGCCCTCGAGCACCTCGGTCTCCAGTGCGTCATCCTTCACCAGCTTGGGCTTGTGCCCCATCTCCTCGACCACGATCGCCGCGGTATCCTGATCGATGGTCTGGTTGATGGTGACCGCGGCCCCCATGGTAAACATGGCCTTGATGACTTCGTTGGCCTTGATCGCCATCTTGTCGGCCAGTTCGGCGACGCTGATCGACTCCGGTATCGCCACCTCGCGCACGATCGGCTGGGTCGGCTTCTGGAAGGAGTGCTGTCCGCCACCACTCTCGCGGCCACCACGCCGGCTGCCACGGCGCTCGGCGCGCTTGACCTTCTTGCCACTGCCGCGACGACGCTCGCTACGCTCCTCGCGCTCCTCGTCACGGCTGGTATCACGCCCCTTCTTGGCAGGTGCCTTCTTCTGACCACGACGATTGTCGCTCCGCGGCTCCTTGGGCGGGGCCTCGACGACGGGCCCTTCATCCTCGGCAGGCTGCGGTTCGGTCGGAATCTCGACGTTCGGCTCTTCGGGCGTCTTGTGGCCGACGGCCTTCTCGTCAGAGGCCTTGTCGGAGGACGGCTCCGGTTCCTGAGCGGCTTGGGTGGCCTGCGCCTCCCTCGCCTGCTCGGCCTGAGCGCGCTCCGCCTGCTCGGCCTCGGCACGCGCCTGAGTCTCGCTCGCCATGTCGCCGACCAGCTGGCGTGGCCCCTGGTCCTGCTCTTCGGGCTGCTCGGCTGCCTCTTCTTCCGCACGCTTGACGTAGGTCCGCTTCTTGCGCACCTGGACTTCGATGGTCTTGCCGCGACCCTCACCGGTCCGGATACGACTTTTCGTCTTGCGCGTCAGGGTGATACGGTTCTTGGGACCACGCCCGCCACCGTGACTCTTGGTCAGATGATCCAGCAGGCGCTGCTTGTCCTCTTCGGACACGGCATCGCCTTCGGCCTTGTGGGGCAGACCCGCTTCCTTCATCTGTTCCAGCAGGCGGGACGTGTCACGGCCCACTTTGACTGCAAAATCTTTCACTGTCATTTCTGACATTACGACCCTCCTGAGCCCGTGACCTAGTTACTGTTCGCTCTCGAACCAGGGCGCACGGGCGGTCATTATCAGTGCCGCGGCGCGCTCTTCGTCCATGCCCTCGATGTCCTTGAGATCGTCGATGGCCTGCTCGGCCAGATCTTCCATCGTGACGACACCACGGCTGGCCAGGATGAAGGCCAGATGGCGATCCATCCCCTCCATTTCCAGCAGGTCGTCGGCGGGCTGGGCACCGTCGAGAACCTCCTCGGAGGCGATTGCCAGATTCAGCAGCTCGTCCTTGGCCCGCGAGCGCAGTTCTTCTACCAGGTCTTCATCGAATTCTTCGATTTCCAGCATTTCCTCGAGGGGCACGTAGGCCAGTTCCTCAAGGGAGGTGAAACCCTCCTCGACCAATATGCGCGCCAGCTCCTCGTCGATCTCGAGGTGGTTGATGAAGTATTCCACCAGGCTGTCGACTTCCTGCTCGCGCTTGCCTTCGGCTTCCTCTTCGGTCATCACGTTGAGCGCCCAGCCCGTGAGTTCACTGGCCAGTCGCACGTTCTGACCGCTGCGGCCGATGGCCTGGGCGAGATTGTCCTCGGCCACGGCGACATCCATGGAATGGGCGTCCTCGTCGACAAGGATGGAGGCCACGTCCGCCGGTGCCATGGCATTGATGACCAGCTGCGCGGGATTGTCGTCCCAGAGGATGATATCCACGCGTTCGTTCTGCAGTTCGTTGGAGACCGCCTGGACTCGAGAGCCTCGCATGCCGACACACGCGCCCACCGGATCGATGCGCCGATCGTTGGTCTTGACCGCAATCTTGGCCCGCGACCCGGGATCCCGCGCCGCGCCCTTGATCTCGATGAGCTGCTCGGCGATCTCCGGCACCTCGATCTTGAACAGTTCGATGATCAGTTCCGGGCGTGTCCGGGTGAGAATCAACTGGGAGCCGCGCGCTTCCGGCTCCACCTTCCAGAGCAGGGCCCGCACCCGCTCGTTCATGCGGTAACGCTCGCCCGGGATCATCTCGCTGCGGGGCAGGAAGGCCTCGGCGTTGTCACCAAGATCGATGATCAACCCATCCCGGGTCGTCTTCTTGACGATGCCCGCGACCAGTTCGCCTTCGCGCTCGGCATACTGCCGGACGATCTGCGCACGCTCCGCCTCGCGCACCTTCTGCACGATCACCTGCTTGGCGGTCTGGGCGGCAATACGCCCGAAGGCGGCGTTCTCGATACGCTCCTCGACCACATCGCCCAGGGTCAGCGGCGGATCGCGGCGCTCCGCGTAGGACTGCTTGATCTCGGCATCGGGGTTCTCGAACTCGTCGTCCTCGACGACCACCCAGCGGCGAAATGTCTCGTAATCCCCGGTGGCACGATCGATCTTGACGCGAACGCTTGCCTCCTCACCTTCGAAACGCTTGCGCGACGCACTCGCCAGCGCCGCCTCGACCGCCTCGAAGATCACCTCGCGGGGCACGCCCTTCTCGTTCGAGATCGCATCCACGACCAGCAGAATCTCTTTACTCATGCTTTAGCCTCGCCAGAAAACCAGTCTCAGGTATCGAACTGCGGTACGACCCGCGCCTGCTCGATCCCGTCGATGGGAAAGCAGTACTCTTCGCCATCGAGATGCAGCAGCACCTCGTCATTGTCGATACCCGCCAGCAGCCCCTTGAACTTGCGGCGACCGTCGAAGGGTGCTCGCAACCTCAGGGTCACGACATGCCCCCTGTAGCGCTCGAACTGCTCGAGGGTGAAAAGCGGTCGATCCATGCCGGGTGACGATACTTCCAGCCGATACTGCCCCGGGATCGGATCTTCCACGTCGAGAATCGCGCTGACCTGGCGACTGACCTCGGCACAATGGTCGACGGTGACCCCTTCAGGACTGTCGATATACACCACCAGGCGTGAGTGCTTGCCTTGGGAAACGCGCTCGACTCCCCATAGCTCGAAACCCATGGCCGCTATTGCCGGTTCGAGAAGCGCATTCAGCGCGGCGTCCTTGATTGCCACAAACAAAAGCCCCTACAACAGTTGCATCAGGCACCTGACCAGGAGTGAGAGAAAAGCTAGGTGGCTGACTGGCGTTAGTGCCAAAAAACGAACTGCTAACAAAAAGCCCCTTCGAAGGAAGGGGCCTTTCACAAGAAACTTGGTAGCGGGGGCCGGATTTGAACCGACGACCTTCGGGTTATGAGCCCGACGAGCTACCAGACTGCTCCACCCCGCATCATAACCTTGCAAGTATAAAAACCTGCTTACCCTCAGGTCAAGGGAGAGCGTATTCACCTGACAACAGCAAGTTCTTGCCGTCGCTTGCTCACTTGCCAACTTCCAATTGGTGCCGAAGGGGGGACTTGAACCCCCACGACCGTAAGGTCACTACCCCCTCAAGATAGCGTGTCTACCAATTCCACCACTTCGGCAACAGGGGCGAGCTTCTCAGGCGAATATCGTGCAGAGCCTGTCTGCTCCTTCGCAGCGAAACCGTTTCATCTCGCTGCGGCGCCAGTACCGACGGACTATTGCGGCGCTTGCTGCTCGCTGCCGTCCTCTAGCGCTGGCGCAGCATTATCCGTGCTTTGCGGCCCGTCGTCAAGCGTCGGTGCCGCATTGCGTTGCTCGATCAGCTCCGCGTCGGGGATCCCCTGCTCCGGCACCTCGCCTGCCTCGGAGGCAAAATAGGCAAGCGCCAGGGAGGTGGCGAAGAAGCTCGCGGCCAGCAGACCGGTCAACTTGGCCAGGAAGCTTCCGCTGCCCCGGGAGCCGAATACGGTCTGGGAGGCACCGCCGCCAAAGGAGGCTCCGGCCTCAGCGCCCTTGCCCTGCTGCAGCAGGATGAGGACGACCAGCGCAATGGCGATCGAGACATGAACGATGAGAATGGCAACTTGCATGTTTTCAACCTGCTGACTGACAAATGGCTATAAAATCGTCGACCTTGAGCGAAGCACCGCCTATCAGGCCGCCGTCGATGTCCGGCTGAGCGAGCAGCTCAGCGGCATTCTCGCGTTTCATGCTGCCCCCGTAGATCAACCGCGACGAGGCGGCCAGCTTCTCGTCATACGCAACGAGACAGGCACGAATGGCCGCGTGGACCGCCTGGGCCTGCTCCGGCGTGGCGGTCCTGCCGGTACCGATCGCCCACACCGGCTCGTAGGCGATGACCAGACGCCTGCGCTGCCGGGCGTCGAGTGCGTCGAACACGGCCTTCACCTGCTGCAACACCACCACTTCGGTGCGTCCGGCATCGCGTTCGTCGAGGGTTTCGCCCACGCAAAGAATCGGCATCAGCCCGGCCTCGAGAGCAGCTCGCGCCCGAGCCAGCACCGCCATGTCGTCTTCTTGATAGAGCGAACGGCGTTCCGAATGCCCCACCAGCACGTAATGTACGCCGAATTCCGCCAGCATGGGGGCGCTGACCTCGCCGGTGTAGGCGCCTGCCGCCTCTGGATTCACGGTTTGTGCCCCCAGAACCACCGTAGTGCCGTCGAACGCAGCCTGGGCCGCAGCCAGATAAGGCGACGGGGGAATCACCGCCACTTCTACCGAGGATGATAGCCTGGCGTCGGCAAGGGCTCGACCGAACTGCTCGACCAGCGCCAGCGAACCGTTCATTTTCCAGTTGCCGGCGATCAACGGCTTGCGCATAGACACCCCCTTCACGAAGTGGTGCGAAATGGTATAGGAGTGGCCCGGCCAAGACAACCGGCGGCGCTTGACCTCACGTCATCAGCGACTCGACATCGGCAGCGATGCGCCGTGCCAGGGCGACGACGTCGAAGTGCGGGCGCCCCTCGACCATCACCCGGATCAACGGCTCGGTTCCCGAGGCACGCAACAGCACGCGGCCTTCGTCCCCGAGCTCGGACTCCACCGCCGCCACCGTGTCGAGCAGGGCGGGGTGCTCGAGCAGCGCCCGCTTGTCGGACCCCGGCACCAGGCGCACGTTGACCAGGGCCTGAGGGGCCTTTTCGAAGCCCTTGAGCTCCGTGAGAGTACGATCCTGACTGACCATGATGGCCAGCACCTGCAGTGCCGACACGATGCCGTCACCGGTGGTCTGCACATGGCCACAGACGATGTGCCCCGAGGATTCACCGCCCAGATGCCAGCCGTTGGCAGCCAGCCGCTCCATCACGTAGCGATCGCCGACCTTGGCCCGCTCGAAGGGAATGTTCAGGACCTCCAGGGCCGCCGCCAGGCCAAAGTTGCTCATCAGGGTACCGACGACACCCCCGTCCAGCTTACCGCGATCGTGCCGGTCCTTGGCGATCATGAACAGGATGTCGTCGCCGTCGATCTCCTGGCCATCGGCATCCACCAGTACGACACGATCGCCGTCACCGTCGAAGGCGATGCCCAGGTCGGCGCCTCGCTCGATCACCGCGGCCCGCAGCGAGGCCGGGTGAGTCGAGCCTACCCGCTGGTTGATGTTCAGCCCGTCGGGTTCCGCCCCCAGCAGGCTGACCTTGGCACCCAGCTCGCGGAACACGCTGGGGGCAATGTGATAGGTGGCACCGTGGGCGCAATCCAGCACGATCTTGAGCCCGTGCAAGGTCAAACGGTGCGGGACGGTGGATTTGCAGAATTCGATGTAGCGGCCGGCCGCATCGTCGATGCGAGTGGCCTTGCCCAGTTGGTCGGCGGGCACCGTTTCCAGCGGCTTCTCGATCTCCTCCTCGATGCGGGCCTCGATCGCGTCGGCCAACTTTGTCCCCTCGGCGGAAAAGAACTTGATGCCGTTGTCCTGAAAGGCGTTGTGCGAGGCCGAGATGACGATGCCCGCATCGGCCCGCAGGGTGCGGGTCAGATAGGCGATCCCCGGCGTGGGCATGGGTCCCAGCAGCGAGACATCCACCCCCGCCGCCGAGAGGCCGGCCTCCAGCGCCGACTCGAACATGTAGCCGGAAATGCGGGTATCCTTGCCGATCAGCACCTTGGCCCTGCCATGTGGCTTGTTCAGAACACGCCCCATGGCCCAGCCCAGCTTGAGCATGAAATCCGCGGTGATCGGATACTCGCCGACGGCACCACGTATGCCATCGGTACCAAAATAACGTCTTGTCATGGCTCTTCGCCTTCCTGTAGCACGGCCCAGGTCATGTTCGCCGCATCCACGCTGGGGCCGACATCGTGGACACGCAACAGACGCGCGCCGCGCTCCACCGCGAGCGAGACCAGCGCCAGCCCCCCCGGCAAACGCTCCTCGACGGCGCGCCCAAGCACCTTGCCTATCATACTCTTGCGCGACATGCCGACCATCAACGGTAAGCCGAGCTTCTTCAATGCCGTCATCCGATTGAGCAGCCGGAGATTGTGCTCGACGGTCTTGGCGAAGCCGAACCCCGGGTCCAGCAGCAATCGCTCCCGGCGCAGCCCGGCGGCTTCACAGGCAGCCACACGCTCCTCGAGGAAGCATGCCACCGCCAGCTCCACGGGTTCATCGTAGCGTGGCGAGCGCTGCATGGCATCCGGCTCGCCCAGCATGTGCATCAGACAGACGGGAAGCCCGCTGCCGGCAGCCACCTGCAACGCACCGGGACGACGCAGGGCACGCACGTCATTGAGCATTCCCGCCCCTCTGGCGCTCGCCTCCTGCATCACCTCGGGCGAGCTGGTGTCCACCGACACCAGGGCATCCAGCTCGCGCACCAGACGCTCGACCACCGGGATCACCCGGTCCAGTTCCTGCTCGACCGGGACCGCCGCGGCGCCCGGCCGGGTGGATTCGCCGCCCACGTCGATGACCGCCGCGCCCTCGGCGAGCATCGTTTCGGCATGACGCAGGGCATCGTCCAAAGTGGCGTGGTGCCCGCCATCGGAAAAGGAGTCCGGCGTTACATTGAGGATCCCCATCACCCGGGGATAGGAAAGATCCAGGCGGTGACGGCCGCACTGCAGGAAGCTGTCGGAGGGGTGCTTCATCAGGCAGGTCCATGCCATATCATGTCAAAATGCCACGAGGCGCCCGCGGGCGCCTCGACCAAAGCCTTCGGCTGCAGGGATGTCAGTGGCCTGCCGGCCCACCCAGCGGATCGGAGGGCCGCCGCCTCGGCTCGTCGTCTTCGTCCTCGTCGACATCGGAATCATTGCTCTTGCTTCCCGAGTGGGCCTGCTCGCCGACCAGGGTCGAGCCGCTGCCGGGGCCATCACCGTCCCAGTCCTTGGGTGGACGCGGCTTGCGCCCCTCGATGATGTCCTTGAGCTGCTCGGCATCGATGGTCTCGTACTGCATCAGGGCCTCGGCCATGACGTCGAGCTTGTCACGGTTTTCCTCGAGAAGTCGCTTGGCCTGGGCGTAGCATTCGTCGATGATGCGCCGCACTTCCTTGTCGAGCTTGGTGGTGGTTTCCGGTGACGTGAACTTGCCGCCCCCAGCCCCGGGCCCGCCCAGGAACTGATGCGATTCGTCCTCGTCGTACATCAGCGGCCCCATCTCTGCGGACAGCCCCCACTTGGCCACCATGCTGTGCGCGAGTTCGGTGGCACGCTTGATGTCGTTGGAGGCACCGGTGGTCACGCCATTCGGACCCAGGGTCATCTCTTCGGCGATGCGCCCCCCGAACAGCGAGCAGATCTGGCTGATGATCTGCTGCCGGGAGAAGCTGTAGCGATCCTCCTCGGGCAGGAACATGGTAACCCCCAGGGCGCGGCCACGCGGGATGATGGTGACCTTGTAGACAGGGTCGTGCTCGGGCATCAGCAAGCCGATGATGGCATGACCCGACTCGTGATAGGCCGTGTTGAGCTTCTCCTTCTCGGTCATGACCATGGACTTGCGCTCGGCGCCCATCATGATCTTGTCCTTGGCCAGCTCCAGCTCCTCCATGCCTACCAGACGACGGTTGCGTCGTGCGGCGAACAGGGCGGCCTCGTTGACCAGGTTGGCCAGATCGGCCCCGGAGAAGCCCGGCGTGCCACGCGCGATCAGGCTCGGCTTGACATCCTCACCCAGCGGCACCTTGCGCAGGTGAACCCCGAGGATATGCTCGCGGCCCCGGATGTCCGGCAACGGCACGGTGACCTGGCGGTCGAAGCGGCCAGGACGCAGCAGGGCCGGGTCGAGCACGTCGGGGCGGTTGGTCGCGGCGATGACGATGATGCCATCGTTGGCTTCGAACCCGTCCATCTCGACCAGCAGCTGGTTGAGGGTCTGCTCGCGTTCGTCGTGGCCACCGCCCATGCCGGAACCGCGATGACGGCCGACGGCATCGATCTCGTCGATGAAGATGATGCAGGGCGCCTGTTTCTTGGCCTGTTCGAACATGTCGCGCACCCGGGAGGCGCCGACACCGACGAACATCTCGACGAAGTCCGAACCGGAAATGGTGAAGAACGGTACCTTGGCCTCGCCGGCGATGGCCTTGGCCAATAGCGTCTTGCCGGTACCCGGCGGACCCACCATCAGCACGCCACGCGGAATCTGACCACCCAGGCGCTGAAACTTGCTGGGGTCCTTGAGGAAGTCGACCAGTTCCTCGACCTCCTCCTTGGCCTCGTCACAGCCTGCCACGTCGGTGAAGGTGGTCTTGATCTGGTCCTGGGTCAGCAGCTTGGCCTTGGACTTGCCGAAACTCATCGGCCCGCCCTTGCCACCGCCGCCACCCTGCATCTGGCGCATGAAGAACAGGAAGATGGCCAGGATGATCAGGATCGGGAAACTGGCGATGAGCAGGCGCGTCCACAGGCTCTGCTCCTCGGGCTTCTTGCCGATGACGCTGACGTCGTTGGCCAGCAGGTCGTCCATCAGCTTGGGGTCCTGAGCCGCCGGTCGGATGGTCTGGAATTGCGACCCGTCCTCGCGCTCGCCAGTGACGGTGTAGCCGTCGATGGTCACCGAGCGGATCTGGCCGTTCTGCACCTGCTGGACGAACTGCGAGTAGTTCATCGTCTGGGGTGCGGTGTCGACACTGAAGTTGTTGAACACCGTCAGCAGCACCGCCGCGATGACCAACCACAGCACCAGGTTCTTCGCCATGTCGTTCAAGGCAATACCCTCATTGCATCAATCCGTCTGCCAAGCATGTCTGTCTTGTGACACTCCATTAGATGGAGTCGTTCCCCCGACATTGCAAGCTTAGCCCTTGTATCCTTCCGCCAGCAGATAGACTTCCCGCGACCGTGCGCGGGAGGAGCCTGGCTTGCGGGTGACCACTTTCGCGAAACTGCCGCGCAGTTCCTTCAGGAAGTCGTCGAACCCCTCTCCCTGAAATACCTTGGCCAAGAAGCTTCCTCCCGGCGAAAGCACCTGGCGAGCCAGATCCAGCGCCAGTTCGACCAGGTACATCGCCTGGGGCTGGTCGATTGCTGCCATGCCACTCATGTTGGGCGCCATATCGGAAATGATCAAATCCACCGGCCGCCCGGCGACCACTTCCAGCAGGGCGTCCAGCACATGATCTTCGGTGAAGTCGCCGTGAATGAAGTCGACGCCCGCCAGGGCATCCATCTCGAGGATGTCCGAGGCGATCACCACGCCCCGCGGTCCGACCTTCTCGGCGGCAATCTGGCTCCAGCCGCCGGGCGCCGCCCCCAGGTCGATCACCGTCATGCCCGGCCGGAAGAGACGATCCTTGGCATCGATCTCCAGCAGCTTGTAGCTGGCGCGCGAGCGATAACCGTCGTGCCAGGCGCGTCGTACGTAGGGATCGTCGAAATGTTCCTTGAGCCAGCCGGCACTGCTCTTGCTGGACGTGGATCGGGCCACTAAGTCACCTGAGTCGTCGCGATGGGAGTCATGATTGGGCAAGCGTGGAGCGGTGATTCGGCAGGGCTTGCGCGCTGGCTGTCGTGGATGCTTTGCACGCAAGGGCTTTAACCGTACCATGGCGTGCCACCCGTCGAAGCACGGACGAATGAACGTTTCCAGCACGCCCCAGCCGACAGAGGCCACGATACCATGAGCTTGTCACAGGCACAAAAGAAAGCATTTCGCAGCATCGGCCATCACCTCGACCCCGTGGTCACGATCGCGGATAGCGGCCTCACCGAAAACGTGATCGCCGAGCTCGAGCGTGCCCTGAACGATCACGAGCTGGTCAAGATCAAGCTGGCCCTGGGCGAACGGGAGCAGCGCCGCGAACTCGTCGACGAACTAGCCCGGGACACCCGCGCCGAGGTCGTTCAGGTCATCGGCAAGATGGCCCTGCTCTATCGCCACAATCCCAGGGCCAATCCCAGGCTCTCCAATATCGCCCGGGCCAAGGAGCATCACGGTCGGCATTGAACGGCAACGAGGGGACCAAAAGAGGGGCGGCCAAAAGATGACGCCCCTGGCAGGCCAGCCAGGGGCGTTCGATCGTTCGCAACAGGAAGATCAGATGTACTGGACGTCGCCGATCTCGTATTCGACCTCGCCGCCCGGCGTGCGCACCAGAACCACATCGCTCTCCTCCTTGCCGATCAGCGCCCGGGCGATGGGAGAGGTCACCGATATCTTGCCCGACTTGATATCCGCCTCATCCTCGCCGACGATCTGGTAGCGCACCTCTTCGTCGCTATCGAGGTTGATCAGCTCCACGGTCACACCGAAGATGACCTTGCCGGTCCTGGGCATCTTGGTCACATCGATGACCTGAGCCGCGGAAAGCTTCGCCTCGATCTCCTTGATGCGCCCCTCGATGAAGCCCTGCTGCTCGCGAGCGGCATGGTATTCGGCATTTTCCTTCAGATCGCCATGCTCGCGCGCCTCGGCGATGGCGTTGATCACCCGGGGGCGCTCCTCACTCTTGAGCTGGTTCAGCTCTTCTCGCAGACGCTGCTCGCCTTGCACGGTCATCGGGACCTTGTTCATGGTGTTGCTCCTGCATGCAGTTCCTGAAGCCGCCGCACCGTGATTGCATTGCCATACTCGAGCGCCATACAGACGGCGCGCGCCCCCGCCAGCGTCGTGGCGTAGGGCACCTTGTGAATGAGGGCGGTGCGGCGGATCACCGAGGAGTCGTTGATGGCTTGGCGCCCCTCGGTGGTATTGACGATATAGGCCACGTCGTCGTTCTTGAGCATGTCGACGATATGCGGCCGTCCCTCGAAGACCTTGTTGACGGTCTCCACGGGGAGTCCGGCGGTTTCGAGGGCACGAGCGGTGCCACGCGTGGCACATAGGGTAAAGCCTAATGCTAGCAAAGATTCCGCCACCTCGATAATGCCGCTCTTGTCCGGCTCCCGCACGGAGAGGAACGCCCGGCGCTCGCCGGTCAGCGGCGGGATCGCGTCACCACCGCCCAGCTGGGCCTTGTAGAAGGCCTCGGCGAAGGTGGTGCCGCTCCCCATTACCTCGCCGGTGGACTTCATCTCCGGCGACAGGATCGGGTCGACGCTGGGGAACTTGTTGAACGGGAAGACCGCCTCCTTGACGCTGTAGTGCTCCGGGATCAGCTCTCGGGTGAAACCCTGCTCGGCCAGCGTTCTGCCTGCCATGCAGCGAGCGGCGATCTGGGCCAGCGAGGTGCCGATGCACTTGGAGACGAAGGGCACGGTACGCGAGGCGCGCGGATTGACCTCGATGACGTAGATCTCGTCGTCCTGCCAGGCCAGCTGCACGTTCATCAGTCCGACCACGTTGAGTTCCACCGCCATGCGCTTGACCTGCTCGCGCATGGCGTCCTGCACCCCGGCGGGCAGCGAGTAGGGCGGCAGCGAGCAGGCGGAGTCGCCGGAGTGTACGCCGGCCTGCTCGATGTGCTGCATGATGCCACCGATCACTACCTGCCGGCCGTCCGAGACGGCATCGATGTCGACCTCGATGGCGGCGTTGAGGAAATGGTCGAGCAGCACCGGCGAGTCATTGGAGACCTTGACCGCATGGGTCATGTAGTTCTCGAGCTCCGAGGCGTCGTAGACGATCTCCATGGCCCGCCCCCCCAGCACGTAGGAGGGACGCACCACCAGCGGATAGCCGATCGCCTCGGCCTTGACGAAGGCCTCGTCGAAGCTGCGCGCGGTGGCGTTGGGCGGCTGCTTCAGCCCCAGCTTGTCGATCATCTGCTGGAAGCGCTCGCGATCCTCGGCCCGATCGATGGCATCCGGCGTGGTGCCGATGATCGGCACACCGGCGGCCTCCAGGGCACGGGCCAGTTTCAGCGGCGTCTGACCGCCGAACTGCACGATCACCCCGGCGGGCTTCTCTTTATCGGCGATCTCCAGCACATCCTCCAGGGTCACCGGCTCGAAGTAGAGGCGATCCGAGGTGTCGTAATCGGTGGAGACGGTTTCCGGGTTGCAGTTGACCATGATGGTCTCGAACCCGTCGTCACGCATCGCCAGCGCCGCATGCACGCAGCAGTAGTCGAACTCGATGCCCTGGCCGATGCGGTTGGGCCCGCCGCCCAGCACCATGATCTTGCGGCGCTCGCTGACCTCGGCCTCGCACTCCTCCTCGTAGGTGGAGTACATGTAGGCGGTATGCGAGACGAACTCCGCGGCACAGGTATCGACACGCTTGTACACCGGTCGAATGCCGTGCTTCTGGCGGGTCTGGCGAAATTCCTGCTCGGAGACGCCCAGCAGCGTGGCCAGTCGTGCATCGCCGAACCCCTTGCGCTTCAGCGCGAACAGTTCCCGCGCGTCAAGCTCGCCCAGGGAACGCCGGGCGAGGTCCTGCTCGATGCTCACCAGCTCCTCGATCTGCACCAGGTACCAGCGGTCGATATTGGTCAGCGCAAAGACCTCATCGACGCCCATCCCGGCCCGGAAGGCATCGGCGATGAAGAAGACGCGCTCGGCACCCGCGGCCTGCAGCTCGCCCTGGATCAGCGCCAGGTTGGCTTCATTGAACTCGCTGACCTTGGGGTCGAGCCCGTCGTTGCCGGTCTCCATGCCCCGCAGCGCCTTCTGCAGCGACTCCTGGAAGGTCCGCCCGATGGCCATCACCTCGCCCACCGACTTCATCTGGGTGGTCAGGCGATCGTTGGCCTGGGGGAACTTCTCGAAGGTAAAGCGCGGGATCTTGGTGACCACGTAATCGATGGCCGGCTCGAAGGACGCCGGGGTCTTGCCGCCGGTGATGTCGTTGGTGAGCTCGTCGAGGGTGTAGCCCACCGCCAGCTTGGCGGCGATCTTGGCGATCGGAAAGCCGGTCGCCTTGGAGGCCAGTGCCGACGAGCGCGACACCCGCGGGTTCATCTCGATGACCACCATGCGCCCGGTATCCGGATCGACGCCGAACTGCACGTTGGAGCCGCCGGTCTCGACGCCGATCTCGCGCAACACCGCCAGGGAGGCGTCGCGCATGATCTGGTACTCCTTGTCGGTCAGCGTCTGGGCCGGCGCCACGGTGATGGAGTCGCCGGTGTGAATGCCCATGGGGTCGAAGTTTTCGATGGCGCAGACGATGATGCAGTTGTCGTTCCTGTCGCGAACGACCTCCATCTCGTACTCCTTCCAGCCCAGCAGCGACTCGTCGATCAAGAGCTCATGATTGCTGGAAAGCTCGAAGCCACGCAGGCAGATCTCCTCGAATTCTTCCTTGTTGTAGGCCACGCCACCGCCGGAGCCCCCCATGGTATAGGAGGGACGAATGATCACCGGGAAGCCCAGCTCGCGCTGGATCGCCCAGGCCTCGTCCAAGCCATGAGCCACCTTGGCCCTGGGGCACTCCAGGCCGATGTTTCTCATGGCCTTGTCGAACAGGTCGCGATCCTCGGCCTTGTTGATGGCGTCGGCATTGGCACCGATCATCTCCACGCCATACCTGGCCAGCACCCCGTGCTTGTCGAGATTCAGTGCACAGTTCAGCGCCGTCTGGCCCCCCATGGTAGGCAGGATGGCGTCGGGACGCTCGGCCTCGATGATCTTCTCCACCACCTGCCAGGTGATCGGCTCGATGTAGGTGGCGTCCGCCATCACCGGGTCGGTCATGATGGTCGCCGGGTTGGAATTGACCAGAATGACCCGATACCCCTCCTCGCGCAGCGCCTTGCAGGCCTGGGCGCCGGAGTAGTCGAACTCGCAAGCCTGTCCGATGACGATGGGGCCGGCGCCGATGATCAGGATGCTCTGGATGTCGGTACGTTTAGGCATGACGGTTCCCGCTAGAAAAGTGACGGAGGGTGATGCAAACGGGCTCGGCTCAGCGACGTTCCTGCATCATCCTGACAAAGCGATCGAACAGTGGCGCCACGTCGCGTGGCCCGGGGCTCGCCTCGGGATGCCCCTGGAAGCTGAAGGCCGGACAGTCGGTACGCTCGACCCCTTGCAGGGTGCCGTCGAACAGCGAGCGATGGGTGGCACGCAGCGTCGTCGGCAGGCTGGTCTCGTCGACGGCGAAGCCGTGATTCTGACTGGTGATCATCACCTGGTTCGTGTCGAGATCCTGTACCGGGTGGTTGGCGCCGTGGTGGCCGTGGTTCATCTTTACCGTGCGGGCACCGGAGGCCAGGGCCAGCAACTGGTGTCCCAGGCAGATGCCGAACAGCGGAATATCGCTTTCGAGCAGTTCGCGAACCGCGGTGATGGCATAGTCGCAGGGTTCCGGGTCGCCGGGGCCGTTGGAGAGGAAGATGCCGTCCGGCCTCAGGGCCAGCACCTCGGCGGCAGGCGTCTGGGCCGGCACCACCGTCAGCCGGCAACCCCGCGAGGCCAGCAGACGCAGGATGTTGTACTTGACCCCGTAGTCGTAGGCGACCACGTGAAAGGCGGTGTCGCCCGCGGCGGCGTTCCCGTAGCCCGCCCCCAGGGTCCAATCCCCTTGATTCCATGCATAGGCGTGCTCGCAGGAGACGACCTTGGCCAGGTCCATGCCGGCAAGACCGGGAAAACCACGAGCTGCTGCCAGTGCCCGCTCGGCGACGTCTTCTCCTTCCGCCTCGGGCCCGGCCAGGATGGCGCCGTTCTGGGCGCCCTTGTCGCGCAGGATACGGGTCAGGCGACGGGTATCGATATCGGCGATCCCCAGCACGCCGTTTTCCCGCAGATAGTCGTCCAGGCGCTGCTGGCTGCGAAAGCTGCTGGCCAGCAAGGGGAGGTCACGGATCACCAGGCCCGCGGCGCGGATCTGCTCGGACTCGATGTCCTCGTCGTTGACGCCGGTATTGCCGATATGCGGGTAGGTCAGGGTGACGATCTGACGGGTATAGGAAGGGTCGGTGAGGATCTCCTGATAGCCTGTCATGGCGGTGTTGAACACCACTTCGCCACGGGTCTGCCCATCGGCGCCGATGGCGCTGCCACGAAACAGGCTGCCGTCTTCCAGGGCCAGTATTGCGGGTCTGTTCAACGCAATCTCCTCCGCTATTCGTCAAGCAGTGGGGTCGTAAAAAAGCGGGACGAAACCCGATGAAGCCCGGTTTCACCCCGCTTGATTGTGTTCACTCGGCACCATGGCCCCACCGAACTCCTTAAGAGCCGACTCCCGATGTCCGGCCAAATCGACGGGATATTACAGGATTCGCCGGAACAGGACTACCCTCCCTGTTCAGTGAGGCCCAACACATCCTGCATGTCATAGCGCCCCGCCGGTCGTTCGCTGACCCAGCGCGCCGCGCGTACCGCCCCCTTGGCGAAGGTCATGCGGCTCGAGGCCTTGTGGGTGATCTCGATGCGCTCGCCCTCGGTGGCGAACAGCACCGTATGCTCACCGACGATGTCGCCGGCGCGCAGCGTGGCGAAACCGATCTCGCTCGCCGAGCGTGGGCCGCACTGGCCGACGCGCTCGAACACGCCATGCTCCTTGAGGCTGCGTCCCAGGACACCGGCAACCACCTCACCCATCCTCAGGGCGGTGCCGGAGGGCGCGTCGACCTTGTGGCGATGGTGCGCCTCGATCACCTCGATGTCGTAGCCTTCGTCGCCCAGCGCCCGGGCCGCGGTTTCCAGGAGCCTGAGGGTCAGGTTCACCCCCACGCTCATGTTGGGGGCGAAGACGAAGGGCACCCGGTCGCGATAGCCGTCGAGCTCGGCCAGTTCGTCGTCGGAGAGGCCGGTGGTGCCGATCACCACGCGCTTGCCGTGCTCGGCGCAGAAGGCCAGGTTGTCGAGGGTGGCGCGAGGCATGGTGAAGTCGATCAGCACATCGAACTCATCGGCCACGCTGGCCAGCGAGTCTGCGGCCGGGATGCCCAGCCTGCCCAGCCCGGCCAGCTCGCCGATGTCCGCGCCCTTCAGCGAACTGCCCGGCGTGACGATCCCGGCGGCAAGCTGGGCCTGGGCGTCCTGTTCCACGGCGGCGACCAGGTTGCGACCCATTCGGCCGGCCACGCCGACGATGGCGATGCGGGGAGCATTGGAAGACATGGCGACTCCTGCGTGATGATCGAATGGCGCCAGCATAGCAAAGCGCTTCGGGCACGTCTGTCATGCAGACGAGGCCGCAATGGCGTAGGCTCACAGGAGCGCCCGCTGCGAAGGAGACATCATGTCCCGATTGATCCTGTCATGCCTGCTGGGGGTGCTTGCGTTGGCGGGCGGCTGCGCCCGGGAAGCTCGTCAGACCCAGTTGACGACACCCAACACGGTCAACATTCCCGCTGACGTCTCCTGGTGCGGCACGCTGCGCCTGCCCGGGAAATGGCAGGACGACACACCGACTGGCGGGCTCTCCGACCTGGCCTGGGATGCGGACGAATCCCTGCTCTACCTGATCTCGGATCGGGGCTGGCTGCACCGGGTGCGGCTGCGCTTCTCGGCTGGCGAACTGGTCGGGCTCGACCCCCTCAAGACCTATGTACTGCGCAATCGTCAGGGTGAGGCGCTGGACGAGGACGCCGCCGACGCGGAGTCGCTGATCCTGCAACGCAGTGCCAACGGCGTGCGTGGCGACACCACCTTGCTGATCGGCTTCGAACGCGACCATCGCCTCCAGCGCTTCTATCCCAATGGCAGATCCGTGGGCAAGCCGCTCAAACCCAATGGGCTGCGCGACGCCAGGCCCAATGCCGGGGCCGAGGCCATGGCCCGCCATGCCCGGGAAGGCGTCATCGTCGGCCTGGAAAGCGCCCCCATCGGTACCCCCGAGGGCACCACCCGGCTGTTTTCCCTGGACACCGAAGCCGAGTGGCGCTACCCGCTGATCGACATTCCCGGCAGCGCCCTGACCGCCCTGGAGGCCTACGGAGACGGCCTGCTTGCGCTGGAGCGCGCCTTCGCCCCGCCGGCACCGCTGGTCATCAGCCTGCGCCGGGTGACCCTCGACAGCAACGCCCGAATCGAGGTAGAGACCCTGGCCCAGCTCTCCAGCGGCGATGGCTGGCGGCTTGACAACTTCGAGGGCCTGACGCGGCTCGCCGGCAATCGCTACCTGATGGTCAGCGACGACAATTTCAGCCTGGTGCAGGAAACACTGCTGAGCTGCTTCGAGCTGCCGCCTTCGACCGGCGATTGACAGGGTCAGAACCTGTCGGCGCTGAACGGCCGCATGTCCACCGCCGGTGTCTCGCCGTCCATCATCTCGCCCAGCAGGCGTCCGGTGATCGCCCCCAGCGTGAAGCCCTGGTGGCCGTGCCCGAAGGCGAACCACAATCCCGGGTGTGCCGGCGCCGGGCCGATGACCGGCTTCATGTCCGGCATGCAGGGGCGAGCACCCTTCCAGGGCGCTGGATCGAGGCGTTCGCCGAGCGGGAAGACCTTGCGTGCCTCGGCCTCCGCGGCGTCAAGCTGAGCAGAATGCGGCGGCGCCTCGAGCAGGTCCAGCTCCGCGCCGGTGGTCAGGCGAATACCGGCGCGCATCGGTGTCAGCAGGTAGCCCGTCTCGTGGTCCATCAACCAGTGATGGAGCTTGGCATCGTCCTGGGTGGCGTAGTGCATGTGGTAGCCGCGCATGGGAAACATCGGCAGCCGATAGTCCAGCTGCTGCAGCCATCCGGCCGACCAGGGCCCCATGGCCACCACCAGCTCTTCCGCCTCGAGATTGCCCTTGTTGGTCGCCACATTCCAGCTTTTGCGGATATGTGAAAAACTCTTCGCCTCGGCCTGCTCGATGCGCCCGCCCAGCTTCTCGAACGCCCGGGCATAGGCCTGCACCAACGCCCCGGGCTCGATCACCGACCAGGTGTTGGCCCAGTGGATGGCACCGGTGAGGACACCGGATATCGAGGGTTCGCGGGCCTGCAGCAGCGTACGATCGAGCACCTCGAACGCCACGCCGAAACGCTCCTTCATGTCGGCAGCCATCGCGATCTGCTCGCCGAACACCCGAGGCGAGCGATAGGCATCAAGCCACCCTTCCCTCTTCACCAGGGACTCGGCATCGGCCGCCTCGATCATCTTCGCATGCTCATCGGTACAGTGCATGATCAAGGAGGCGTATTCCGGCACGATACGCGCGTAGTTGCCAGGGGCGGAGTGACGCCAGAACTGCCAGAGCGGCCCGGCGGCAGCCAGCATCCCGCGCAGGTGATAGCGAATGTCGATGCTACGGTTGGGAAGCACACGCCACAGGCTGGCCAGGTCGCGGGGGAAAGGGTGCGGACGCACCGCCTCGCGCTGGATGAGCCCGGCATTGCCGAAGGAGGTTTCACGCCCCGGCGGCTGACGATCCACCAGCACCACCGAGCGCCCGCGCCGGGCCAGATGATAGGCAATGCAGACGCCGACCATACCGGCGCCCAGAACGATGGTTTCGCGTGGCATCCTGACCCCTCTTCGTTGTGACTCGCCCGAGCGCTGCCCGACCCGCGGCAAAATATCCTACAGTCTAAGGCATCCCGTCGGATGAGCGCCAAGCGCGCAGGTCGCGCTCATCGTCAACGCCCCTCTGGAGACCCACCATGCGCATGATCAGCCCGGAAGATGTTGCCCGCTCCCTGGCCTGGGACGCCTTGATAGAGCGACTGGCCCACGCCTTCCGCGAAGGCGTCGAGGCACCGCCACGCCATCACCACGCCATGCATCGACAGGACGGCGAGGCCACCATGCTGCTGATGCCGGCCTGGCAGCCCGAGGGCTATATCGGCATGAAGATGGTCAACGTCTTCCCACAGAACGCCGAGCATGGCCTGCCGGCCATCTCCGGCGTCTACCTGCTGTGCGAGGGCGATCACGGCCGCCCCCTGGCCTGCCTGGACGGCAGCGAACTGACGCGCCGCCGCACCGCCGCCGCGTCAGGCCTGGCCGCCCGGGAGCTGGCCCGGGAGGATGCCGGTTCGCTGCTGGTGGTGGGCACCGGCAAGCTGGCACCGATGCTGATCGAGGCCCATGCCACAGTGCGACCGATCGAGAAGGTGCGCGTCTGGGGGCGCCATGCCGACAAGGCAGCACGGCTGGCCACCGAATACGCCGAGCGCTTCGACTGCACAGCCGTGGATGATCTCGAAACCGCCGTCGGCGAGGCGGACATCGTCAGCTGTGCGACCCTGGCCACCCAGCCGCTCGTGCATGGCGCCTGGCTCAAGCCGGGGACGCACCTGGACCTGGTCGGCGCCTTTCGCCCCAACATGCGCGAGAGCGACGGCGAATGCCTCTCCCGAGGCGAGGTGTTCGTGGACACCTATGCCGGCGCGAAGGGCGAGGCCGGCGACATCCTGCAGGCCATCGACGAAGGCGCCTTCGTCTTCGACGCCCTCCGGGCCGATCTGGCCGAGCTCTTGAGGGGCGAGAAGCCCGGCCGCAGCGACGTCTCCGCGATTACCGTCTTCAAGTCGGTGGGGGCATCGCTCGAGGACCTGGCCGCCGCCATCGAGGTGTGGGAACGCCTCGGGTAATGCCCGTCACCCGCCAGACGACAGAGACCCCGGCATGTCGACCATGCCGGGGTCTTGCCTGAGCGCGCCAGAAGGCCTGCTTACGGCTTCATGTCCTCGAAGAAGCGCTTCACGCCGTCGAACCAGCCATCCTTCTTCGGCGAATGGTGGTTGCTGTTGCCCAGGCTGGCCTCGAACTGACGCAGCAGATCCTTCTGCTGTTCGGTCAGATGGACCGGCGTCTCCACCACCACCTTGCACAGCAGGTCACCGGCCGGGCCGCCACGCACCGGCTTGACACCCTTGCCACGCAGCCGGAAGAGCTTGCCGGTCTGGGTCTCGGCGGGGATCTTGAGCTTCACCCGGCCTTCCAGGGTCGGCACTTCCAGCTCGCCGCCCAGCGCCGCGTCGATGAAATTGATCGGCATCTCGCAGTGCAGGTTGCGGCCGTCGCGCTCGAAGATCGGGTGCGGCTTGATGGCCACCTGGACGTACAGATCGCCCGGGGGGCCGCCATTGATGCCGGTTTCGCCCTCGTTGTTGAGACGAATGCGATCGCCGGTATCCACGCCGGCGGGTATCTTCACCGACAACGTACGGGTCTCTCGCACCCGGCCCTCGCCATGGCATTCCCGGCAGGGCACCTTGATCGACTCGCCCCGGCCATGACAGGTCGGGCAGGTCTGCTGCACGGCGAAGAAGCCCTGCTGCATGCGCACCTGCCCCATGCCGTGACAGGTCGGGCAGGTCTCCTTGCTGGAACCGGGCTCGGCACCGTTGCCGTCACAGTGACCGCAGGGCACATGGCGCGGCACGCGGATGTCCACGGTGGTGCCGGCCACGGCATCCTCGAGGTCGAGCTCGAGGTTGTAGCGCAGGTCGGCGCCCCGCTGCGGGGCGTTGGGATTGCGCCGGGCGCCACCGCCACCGAAGATGTCGCCGAAGACATCGCCGAAGATGTCGCTGAAGCCGCCAGCTCCGGCACCGCCGAAACCACCGCCGCCGAACCCGCCAGCCTGGCCGTCGACACCGGCGTGGCCGAACTGATCGTAGGCCGCCCGCTTCTCGTCGTCGGTCAGGATCTCGTAGGCTTCTGACACCTCGCGAAATTTCGCTTCCGCGGACGCGTCGTCCGGGTTGCGATCCGGGTGGTACTTCTGGGCAAGGCGACGATAGGCCTTCTTGATCTCTTTCTGATCGGCCCCGCGCTCGACGCCCAGTACTTCGTAGTAGTCACGCTTGGACATGGATCTGTCCGCCTCCGTGTCGGGTCCACGGAAACAACGACGCGGGAGTCACGCCCCCGCGCCGCCGCCGTCCGTGTCAGACGTCGTGGTTACTGCTTCTTCTGGTCGTCGTTGACTTCTTCATATTCGGCGTCAACCACATCGTCTTCCTGCTTGGTGCCTTCGGCCTGCTCGCCACCCTGGGCGGCATCGGCCTGCTCGGCGTACATCTTCTGGGCGAGGCTGCCAGAGGCTTCCGTCAGGGCATCCAGCTTGGTCTGGATGGCCTGCTGGTCGTCGCCCTTGAGCGCTTCCTCGAGCTCGCCGATGGCACTCTCGATCTTCTGCTTCTCGTCCTCGGAGGCCTTGTCGCCTGCCTCCTCGAGGGTCTTGCGAGCCGCATGGATCATGCCGTCCGCCTGGTTGCGCAACTGCACCAGTTCCTCGAACTTCTTGTCCTCGTCGGCATGTGCCTCGGCGTCACGGACCATCTGCTCGATCTCTTCGTCAGTCAGGCCGCTGGAGGCCTTGATGACGATGGACTGCTCCTTGCCGGTAGCCTTGTCCTTGGCGGACACGTTGAGGATGCCGTTGGCATCGAGATCGAAGGCGACCTCGATCTGCGGTACCCCGCGCGGCGCCGGCGGAATGTCGGCCAGGTCGAAGCGTCCCAGGGACTTGTTCTGGCTGGACTGCTTGCGCTCGCCCTGCAGCACGTGAATGGTCACGGCGGTCTGGTTGTCATCCGCGGTCGAGAAGGTCTGGGTCTTCTTGGTCGGGATGGTGGTGTTCTTCTCGATCAGCGGCGTCATCACGCCGCCCAGGGTCTCGATGCCCAGCGTCAGCGGGGTGACATCGAGCAGCAGCACGTCCTTGACGTCACCGCCCAGCACGCCGCCCTGGATCGCGGCACCCACGGCCACGGCTTCATCCGGGTTGACGTCCTTGCGCGCGTCCTTGCCGAAGAACTCGGCCACCTTGGCCTGCACCAGCGGCATGCGTGTCTGACCACCGACCAGGATCACGTCGTCGATCTCGGAGCTGGAGAGACCGGCATCGGCCAGGGCCGTCTTGCACGGACCCAGCGACTGCTTGACCAGGTCCTCGACCAGCGACTCGAGCTTGGCGCGGGTGATCTTGACATTGAGGTGCTTGGGCCCGGTGTTGTCTGCCGTGATGTACGGCAGGTTGACTTCGGTCTGCTGGGCGCTGGACAGCTCGATCTTGGCCTTCTCGGCGGCTTCCTTGAGGCGCTGCATGGCCAGGGAGTCGCCGGACAGGTCGATACCGCTGTCGGACTTGAACTGGCTGACCAGGTAGTCGATCAGCTTGAGATCGAAGTCCTCGCCGCCCAGGAAGGTGTCGCCATTGGTGGCCAGCACCTCGAACTGGGTTTCGCCATCGACATCCGCCACCTCGATGATCGAGATGTCGAAGGTGCCGCCGCCCAGGTCGTAGACCGCGATGGTCTTGTCGCCGCGCGACTTGTCCATGCCGTAGGCCAGGGCCGCCGCGGTGGGTTCGTTGATGATGCGCTTGACATCCAGCCCGGCGATGCGGCCGGCATCCTTGGTCGCCTGGCGCTGAGAATCGTTGAAGTAGGCCGGCACGGTGATGACCGCCTCGGTGACGGTTTCACCGAGATAGTCCTCGGCGGTCTTCTTCATCTTCTTCAGCACTTCGGCGCTGACCTGCGGCGGCGCCATCTTCTTGCCCTTGACCTCCACCCAGGCATCGCCGTTGTCGGCACTGGTGATGGTGTAGGGCACCATCTTGATGTCCTTCTGCACGACATCGTCCTGGAAACGCCGCCCGATCAGACGCTTGATCGCATATAGCGTGTTGCTCGGGTTGGTGACCGCCTGACGCTTGGCTGCCTGGCCCACCAGGGTTTCACCGTCATCGGTGTAGGCGATGATGGAGGGCGTGGTGCGAGCGCCTTCGGCGTTCTCGATCACCTTGGGCTTGTCGCCGTCGAGCACGGCCACGCAGGAGTTGGTGGTCCCCAGGTCAATACCGATTATGCGTCCCATATCAATACCTCGAAAAATCGTTGCTTGACTATTTGCATTGTGGCTTCCGGCGATTCTTGACTGCCTAGCCGATCTGTCTTTGTCGTCTATTTGGGGGCTCGAATGCGCCTTTCAAGGGCTTGCACTGCCATTCGCCGCCATTTAGTTCATTCCGCCGACTTGCTGACCACGACCATGGCCGGGCGTACCAGCCGACCGTTGAGCAGATAACCTTTCTGGACCACATCCATGACGGTGTTGGGCTCGACCTCGCCACTGGGCACCATGGTCATAGCCTCGTGGTACTGGGGGTCGAAGGGTTCGCCCGCTGGGTCGACGGCCTCGACACCGAACTTGGCCAGCACGTCGAGCTGCAGCTTCAGGGTCATCGAGACCCCTTCACGATGGGCTTCACTGGCCCCCTCGTTCATGGCATCGAGCGCCTTCTCCAGGCTGTCGACCACCGGCAGCAGCTCCTTGACGAATTTCTCGAGGGCGAACTTGCGCGCCTTTTCCACATCCTGGTCGGCGCGGCGCCGCACATTCTGGGCCTCGGCCGCGGCACGCAGTGCCTGATCCTTGGCCTCGGCAAGAGACTGCTCGAGTTCCTCGACCCGGGCCGCCAGGACATCGGCTTCAGGATCCTCGATGAAATCGGTGCCACTCAACGACTCGTCTTCCGCCAGGACTTCCTCGCCGGCGTCGGCGTCGTCGAGCTGTCCCTCCACGGGATCGTCCTGAGGCTCGGCATCGCGTTCGGCTCGTTGCATCTCTTCATCGATGGGCGTCTGCGGATCTTTGGCCATGTCCCTCTCCTGACATCATTGAACGGCCCTGCGGCCGTGATGGTTGACGATTTGCCCCCTATATGGGGGTGTCACACGCGATCTCAAGGCATGGGTAGCACGTTGACCCGAAGGATTGAAGTCGAGACCCCGACTACTGTATAAACACACAGAACCTAGCCAGACGACGTCTCGTTGCGCCCGGAGGTGGCCATGCTTGTACAGCTTGCGATCCGCGATTTCGCCATTGTCGATCGTCTCGATCTCGACCTGCACGGCGGCATGACCGCCATCACCGGCGAGACCGGCGCCGGCAAGTCGATCCTGCTCGATGCCCTGGGCCTCTGCCTGGGAGAACGCGGCGATGCTGCCAGCGTGCGCCACGGCACCAAGCGGGCCGATCTCAGTGCACGCTTCGACATCGTGCAGCTCCCCGCCGCCCAGGCGTGGCTGGAATCCCGCGAGCTGTCCACGGACGACTGCCTGCTGCGCCGGGTCGTCGCCGCCAACGGCCGCTCCAAGGCCTGGATCAATGGCCAGCCGTGCACCGTGGGGGATCTCAAGGCGCTGGGCGAGCATCTGATCGAGATTCATGGTCAGCATGCTCACCAGGCGCTGTTGCGCGAAGAGACCCATCTGCGCCTGCTCGACGATTTCGCCGATCAGGCCGACGCCGTGACCGAGCTCGGTACCACCTTCCAGCACTGGCAGGAGCTGCGCCGCCGGCTCAAGCGCCTGACCGACGGCGGCGACGAGATACAGGCACGCCGTCAACTCCTGCGCTACCAGGTCGAGGAACTTGACCAGCTGGCACTGGCCGAGGGCGAGCTCGACACCCTGGAACAGGAACAGGAGGCCCTGGCTCATGTCGAGGAGACCCTGCGCGAGACCCAGTTCGCCGTGGAGTGCTGCGATCATGATGAGAGCGGCGCCCTGACGTTGCTCCACCAGGCCCTGTCACGCCTCGGCAGCCTGCCCGGTGCAGAACGCGGGCCTCTGGCCGAAGCGCGCGGCATGCTGGGCGATGCCCAGATACAGATAGAGGAAGCCGCCCGGGAGCTGCACCATTTCATCGATCACACCGAGCTCGATCCCGAGAGGCTCGCCCAGGTCGAGGCGCGTCTTGGCGAAGTGCATCGCATCGCGCGCAAGCACCATGTCATGCCCGAGGAACTGGCCGGGCTGCACCAGCGACTGCGTGACGAGCTCGACTCCCTGGAGGGGGACGAGCACGACCTGGAAGCGCTTGCCACCGAGGTCGAGGCGACCCGGGAACGCTATCGCTCCCGGGCCCGGGCCATCAGCGACAAGCGCCGCAAGGCGGCCACCGCCTTCGGCAGGGAAGTGCAGGACCAGCTGGGCTTTCTGGCCATGGGCAAGGCCCGGTTCGAGGTGGAGGTGGCGGATCGCGACACGCCGCAACCCAATGGCCTGGACACCGTACGCTTCTTGATCAGTGCCAACCCGGGCCAGCCGGCGCGCCCGCTGGCCAAGGTCGCCTCGGGCGGCGAGCTGTCGCGCATCAGCCTGGCGATCCAGGTGGTTGCCGCCAGCCACAGTACCATCGCCACCCTGGTCTTCGATGAAGTGGACGTGGGGGTCTCCGGTGCGACCGCCGAGATCGTCGGCCAGTTGCTGCGGCGCCTCGGCCAGTCCGGTCAGGTGATGACCGTGACGCACCTGCCCCAGGTAGCAGCCCAGGCCCACCAGCACCTGCATATCGAGAAACAGGCCGGCGAGGAGATGACCCTGACCCGGATGGCACTGCTCGACGAGGCCGGCCGCGTCAAGGAGCTGGCGCGCATGCTGGGCGGCGTGCATCTGTCGGATCGCACCCTGGCCCACGCCCGGGAGATGCTGGACGCCAGCCAGCATGCCCGCCATTGACGTGGTCTGACAGCGAAACGCCAGCCCGAGCAGGGGCTGGCGTTTCGCTATTCGTGGCGAAGAAGCATCCTGAAGATCGCTACGATGATTTCTTGATGCCTTCCTGACGCGTCGCCCGGGAGCCCTTGGGGCGCACATACAGTACCAGGGCATGGTCGACGAGTTCGTAGCCATGTTCCTCGACGATTTCCTGCTGACGGCGCTCGATCTGCTCGTCATAGAATTCGATGATCTGACCACTCTCCAGACACACCATGTGATCGTGGTGCTCGTCGTGGGACATCTCGAAGACCGCGTGACCACCGTCGAAGTTGTGGCGCATCACCAGGCCGGCCGATTCAAACTGGGTCAGGACACGATAGACGGTCGCCAGCCCTACGTCCTCGCCGGCATCCAGCAGCGCCTTGTAGACATCTTCGGCACTGAGGTGCTCGCCTGCGGAACTCTCGAGAATTTGCAGGATCTTGACACGGGGCAACGTGACCTTGAGTCCCGCCCTGCGTAGTTCGTGGTTCTGATCGGCCATGGCAGCTCTTCGCAGTATCGTGGTGGGTCGGGTATGATCGGCCAAAGCAACGATAGTGAAGAATGGGGCCAAATGCAAAACCTGATCAAAACAGTCACCTTTTCCCTCGCCCTCACCCTGGTCGGGGGCTGCAGCTACTTCAGTGTCTACAAGCGCGATCTGCCTCAGGGCAACCTGGTCACTCAGGAGATGGTCGAGCAACTTCGGCCCGGCATGAGTCGCGACCAGGTACAGTATGTCATGGGCAACCCGCTGCTCAGGGGCCCCTTCGACGACGATCAGTGGGACTACGTGTTTCGCCTGGACGAGGCCTACGCCGGCGTGAAGCAGCGTCGGGTAACCTTGACCTTCGCCAACGACCGCCTCGTGAATATCGAAGCGTCAGGGGACATGGAGGCCGACATGGAGCTGTCGCCGGACCTCGATCCTGGTCCCGGGGTCGAGCCCGCCGGCGCCGAGACGCTACCGGGCGTCTCGCCCACCCCAGCCCCAGGCAGCGAGCCGGACGCCAGTGGCGAGCAGATATAGCGACATGCATGTTTCCGGCCCGGGACGAGCTACCTTGCCCGTGCCGCCCGCTTCGCGCGGGCCTGCTTGGGATCGATGAGTAGTGGCCGGTAGATCTCGACCCGATCGCCGGCCTGCAGGACATGCCGCTCGGGATCGCGCAGCAACTTGCCGAAGATACCCAGTTCACCCTGAGTAAAGGTCGTCGCCGGTACCTCCGGAAAATAGTGCGGCAGGTTCGCGAGCTCGACAGCTCCCCGGGCGGTGGTGCCGGGAGGCACGGAAAGCGTGACGATCTTCTGGCGTTCGGGAAGCGCGAAGGCGACCTCGACGGTCAGATGCGCTGCCTCACCCGGGGTGTCGGGCGCGGGTCTAGCGGCGTCCATAGACGACATCGGCACGGCGCGTGAACGCCTCGACCTGCTGCTTGGCCATCTGGCTGAACAGCTTGCCGAAGGCCATGCTCAGCAGTCGATTGGAGAATTCGAAGTTCATTTCCAGACTGACCTTGCACGCCTCCTGTCCCACCGGCGTGAAGAGCCAGCGCCCTCGCAGATGCTTGAAGGGGCCATTGACCAGGGACAGCTCGATGCGTTCGGGTTCGTAGAGATCGTTGCGTGTGGTGAAGCTCTGCTCGACACCGGCCTTGGCCAGGGTCAGCTCGCCGATCAGGTGATCCTTGTCGTACTCGATCAGCCGCGCGCGACGACACCCGGGCAGGAACTCGGGATAGCGTTCGAAATCGTTGACCAGATCGAACATGGCTTGCGGTGAATGCCGCACCAAAGCAGATCGATTGACCGTAGGCATATACCTCTCCGCTGACGTCACTGGACTGGGCAATGCTGCATGAATCCCCGCCAGGGCGTATCATGACACTCATCACGCCAAGACCTTGAATGGTATCACGCTTTGCCCCATATCGGAGGGCTGGCGAACACGGCATTATCGAGACACGAGGATTCATGGCCACGAAGAAAGCCAAGAAGGCAGGCGACAATGTCATCGCGCTGAACAAGAAGGCCCGCTTCGAATACCATATCGAAGAGACCTTCGAAGCCGGCCTGGCCCTGGCTGGCTGGGAGGTCAAGAGCATGCGCGCGGGCAAGGCACAGCTCACCGACACCTACATCCTGGTCAAGGATGGCGAGGCCTGGTTGCTGGGCAGTCATGTCATGCCGCTCAATACGGCCAGTACGCATGTCGTCGCCGACCCCACGCGTACTCGCAAGCTGCTGTTGCATCGCAAGGAAATCGCCAGGATCTTCTCGCGCACCCAGGACAAGGGGCACACCTGCGTGCCGCTCCGGCTCTACTGGAAGAAGAACCTGATCAAGTGCGAGCTGGCGCTGGTGACCGGCAAGAAGCTGCATGACAAGCGCGCCACCGAGAAGGCTCGGGACTGGGACCGGCAGAAGGCCCGTATCATGCGCGAAAATAGATAGGCGCTGGGGCTTGAACTAGCCTCGGCGCATCCCCACCTGTTAAGATGACAACGTTCCGGGGGCGACATGGCTTCGACGCCGATGACAACCTCCTAGGTGCATGCCGAGAGCGTGATGTATCTCGTAAATCCAACATCACGACTAAATAGTCGCAAACGACGAAAACTATGCTCAAGGTGCACTGGCAGCGTAAAAACTGCTAGTTGTTAGCCTGGCCCCAAGGCGATGTGCCTGTTCATCGCTGCGGGGATACGAGCTAAAGCTGACAGGATCGCGATTGGCGGCGTCTTCTCGTCAATCGTTAAACTTCAGAAGAATCGCGCCATGGAATCCTGCCCGTCGGAGTTCATGGTGCTAAATTAAAAGACGGACCTAAGCATGTAGAGCCGAAGAGCGAGTATCGGCGGACGGGGGTTCAATTCCCCCCGCCTCCACCAATACCCGAACCCCAACCCCTTGTCGGTTGGGGTTTTTCGTTTTGCGAACAAGGCCGGCTGGACCGCTCCCTCACTTGTCCTCCTTCGGAGGCAGGTACCGGATACTGACCCCGTCAACGGGCTCGTCTCGAGGAGCCGGAGAGGGCACCTCCACACGTTCGTAATCCGTGTGCAGGCACTGGGGGCAGGGTGGCTTGTCTGGCGAGGCTGCCTGGATATAGACCATCAGGTTGCAGTGAAGGCACTTGTACAACGCGTGCTGTCGTGTGCTCATCCTGATACCTGTTTCGGTTCAAGGGATTTTCAAGTCACTTTGATCATCAGAGCCACGCAAGAGACCGGCCGGGCACCTCCCCGCTCCCTCCGCTCGCGGCAGATACACGAACAAGTTGTCACAAAACCAGTAGGCGTACAATAAAAGTACAATTTCAGCCCTCATGCAGGGCCAGCTATCGCCAGAGCCCGAAGGGGGTTGATACACTCCCAAGCCGTCAGTGTAGCCAGTGTTGCACTGCCAGGCACTGACCCACCGAATCATTGCTTCATCCCATCTTCAACGCGCGCTGTCCGGGACAAGCGCGTGCCGCAGCCATGGAAGGAGGCTTTTAGCGTGTCGATACCTCGCTTGAACGTCCGCTTGGTGCGCTGGCTTGCCGCCGCGCTGATGCTGATCGTGTTACCCGCCTTCGCCCAGCAGGGCGAGCCCGCTCCCCAGGAGACCAATAGTCGAGGGCCAGCCTATGCCACCCTCGCCGATATGCTCGAGAACGAGCAGTCCCGTCAACGTCTGATCGAGGAGCTGCGCTCCCTGGCCTCGGCCCAGCCAGACGAGGCGGGGCCTGCCGGGGAGCCCTCCCCGACGGGAACCGCCGAGGAGGCACCCGATCAGCAAAGTGCCCGGGACCTTTCGCTGGCACGCCGACTCGCCGACACCACCAGTGCGATTGCCGGGGAGCTGAGCGGCCAGCTCAAGAGCCTCACCGCCGCTCTCGGCGGTCTGTTTACGCCCGGAGGAGCGAGTCTGGTGTCGGGCATCGACATCGCGGATATCACCCGCACGGCCATGAACATGGCGCTGGTGATCGTGGCGACCTTCGCGCTGTTTTTCCTCCTGCGCGGCCTGGCCCACCCCGTGTTCAACCGGGTGAGCAGCTGGACCCGACACGGGGGAGATCGCAGCACCTTGATCAGAACGACGGCGGCGGTAGCAATGGCGGCGATCGTGGATGTCGTCGTCGTCGCCCTCTCCTACACCGGTGGCAACCTGATCGCCACCTTCGCCATCGGCAAGAGCGGCGAGCTTTCGACCCAGGCCTCCCTGTTCCTGAATGCCTTCCTGGTCATCGAGCTGGTCAAGGCCGCCATTCGCGTGCTCTTTGCCTCGCGTCACGAGGGGTTGCGCCTACTGCCCATCGATGCCCAGGAGGCCGCCCACTGGAATCGCTGGCTGGCAATACTGACCGGCTTCGTGGGCTATGGCATGCTGGTCGCGGTCCCGCTGATCAATGCCAACGTGTCGCCGGCCCTGGGACGTGGCACCGGGCTGATCATCATGCTGCTGGCCTTCTTCTATGCGACCGCCTTCGTACTGAGGAACCGGCTCAAGCTGCGTGGGGCACTGGAAAACAAGGCGGCAAACGCCTCAATGGGCGCTTCCCAATTCATGCTCCGACTGATTGCCAGAGTCTGGCACTGGCTGGCCATCGCCTACTTCCTGGTGGTCCTGCTGATCAGCATCCTGCGGCCCGAGGATGCCCTGCCCAGCGTCATGCTGGCCACCCTGCAGACCCTAGCCATTGTCGGCGTGGGGTTGCTGCTTTCGGGAATGCTGACCCAGATCATCGGCAAGCGCATCACCCTCTCCGGCGACTGGCGGCGCAAGCTGCCCAAGCTGGAGTCGCGCCTCAACGCCTACATCCCCACCTTCCTCAAGGTGATCCGCACCCTCATCCTGATCGCCGTGGTGATGCTGGTGCTCAACGCCTGGAGCGTGTTCGACCTGGCGGCCTGGTATGCCACCGAAGCCGGCTACAGCACGATCAGCAAGCTGATCGACGTGATCGTCATTCTCGTCGTGGCGGCCGCCCTGTGGATCGTCCTGGCCAGCCTCATCGAGCATCGCCTGAATGCCGAGACAGGGCGGGGCGAGCCCACCGCCCGCGCGAAGACGCTGCTGAGCCTCTTCCGCAACGCCCTGGCCATCGCCCTGATCACCATGACCGGCATGATCGTGCTGGCAGAGATCGGCATCAACATCGGTCCGCTGATCGCCGGCGCCGGCGTGCTGGGCCTGGCCATCGGCTTCGGTGCCCAGAAGCTCGTCCAGGACATCATCACCGGGGTGTTCATCCAGGTGGAGAATGCCATGAACACCGGCGACGTGGTCACCGTGGGCGGCATCACCGGTACCGCGGAGCGCTTGAGCATCCGTTCGGTGGGCATCCGTGACCTCTCCGGCACCTATCACATCGTGCCCTTCTCGAGCGTGGACACCGTGTCCAACTACATGCGCGAGTTCGGCAATCATGTCGGCGAGTACGGCATCGCCTATCGCGAGAGCATCGATGACGCCATCGTCCAGCTCGAACAGGCCTTCGAGGAACTCAAGGCCAGCGAGGAGCATGGCCACAAGCTGCTGGAGCCGCTGAGCGTCGCCGGCGTCATCGCCCTGGCCGACAGCTCGGTCAACATCCGCGTGATCATCAAGACGACCCCGGGGGATCAGTGGGCCGTGGGACGCGCCTACAACCGGCTGGTCAAGAAGTACTTCGACGCGGCGGGCATCGAGATCCCGTTTCCCCACACCACCCTGTACTTCGGACAGGACAAGAACGGCTCGGCTCCGCCCGCCAACCTGCGCATCATGCAGCAGGACTTCTCCGTGGACGGCACCCCGGCGGGCCAGCCGACGCAGGATTCGCTGCCCTCCTCTTCAGAGCAGCCCTCGCGTCCCGCGTCGTCGATGCCTCCCAAGGAGCATACCCAGCCGGACCGCGACAACGACGAAAACACCTGACGCTCCATGTTCTTTCAGAAGGACACACCAGCACGAAGGGCCGCCTCCGAGGAGGAGAGGCCCTTTTGCATGAGGCAGCTACCGCGCTGTTCGACCTACAGCAGAACCGACAATGCCATATAGGAAAAGATCATCACCATGGTGCCCTCAGCTCCACCTTGGTGAAGTCGGCAAGGCCCGCTTTCCAGGCCACTTTGTCGAAGAAACTGCGGATGCCGTGCATGATCAGGCGGAGCCCTCGGTCGGCGCAGTCTGGACTTCCGTCGCCTCGTGCAGCCCTTCCGCCACTTCCAGGTCGTAGAGCCGGGTCGTCGGCCCGTCCGGGCGGCTGCGCTCGAGCACCAACGTGTCCCACTGGTTTCTGTGGGCGCGGCGGCGGGCGACGGCGGTGGTCCAGTCCTGGACGAGGGAGGCGGATTGAAAAAGAATAAGCACAGCCATCATGACCGCGACGGACCCTTTGCTGTCGATCCCCTTTCTTATGCCATCCCGATAATTACGCCACATGCCTCTGAGATTCGCCTTTTTCCCCCGACGCCGGGCGAGCACCTCGGCGCGATTGGAATCTGCCAGCGGTTCGCCGTGCTCGTCGAACCAGGGCCCCTTCTCCATGTAGCAGCGCAGGTATTCCCAGAGCATGCCCTGGATCTCCGGGGTCTTGCCCATCGGCAGCGACAATTGCAGGGCGATCACTTCCTCCGGCTGGCGAAAGCGCTGCAGCGCCAATTGCAAGAAGGTCATGCGGGTGCTGCCGGTGTACTGGGTCACCTGGCGGGTCTGCTGCAGCCAGGCCACCGCCTCGTCCCAGGGCACGTGGTAGAGCTTGCCCTTGTCCTGGAAGTAGACCTCCCGGGTACGCCGGTTGAAGCGCACCGGCAGGGGAAAGGGTAAAAACACCTCGATCAAGAAGGTGACAAAGGCGATCCCGTATAGGGCACC
>NZ_FQUJ01000009.1:0-111267 GCF_900128925.1 Modicisalibacter ilicicola DSM 19980 | reverse complement strand
GGTGCCCAGGTCGAGATAGACCGCGTTCTGTTCCTGCACGTCGCCGAGCTGGAAGGGCTTTTCCGCGGCGCGCCGCTTGGGCGAGAGCACGATCATGTCGTCGGCGAGGCCCGCCTTCCGGGCCACTTTGTCGAAAAACCCGCGGATGCCGTGCATGGGGTCTCGCTCAGTCAATGGAGAGGGTGAAGGGCTGCAGGATCAGCCCCGGGTGCGGACGGTAATGCAGGGTGCCGCCGATGGCGAGGAGCGTTTCGTCTTCCGGGGTGGCGTGATAGATGCGCCGATAGGCCGGGCCGCCTCGATGACGTTCGCCGATATCCAGCGCCAGGTCCTTCTCGGTGAGGACGACGTCGCGGGTCTCGCTGCCGAACCAGCCGGCCTTCCAGCGCTCCTTGGCCTGCCAGGTGAACATGCCCGGGAAGGGCGGCGTCGCACCGGGAAACTCGATCGTCAGCCACACCGCCACATGGCGGGTGTTCAGAGCATGATTCCATTCGTCGCGGCGCTCCAGGCGCGCCCGAGGCGCGTAGAGCAAACGGAACAGCCGGTCGAGCTCCTGGGCCAGGTCGCCGGCCCAGGCAGCGGGATGGGTGCCGAAACGGGTGTTGCGCAGCCACTGCTGCAAGGGTTTCTCCCGGGTGAACCGGAGGCTGATGGCGCCGCCGACGATCAGCAGCACCAGGCCCAGCATCGCCCCCGGCGCCCCGGCGCGGCTGGCCAGGGCCGACGCCTCGAGGGTCCGGCCCATCAGCAAGGCCGCCCTGGCCCGGCGATAGAGCCAGAAGGCGCGGGCCGCCAGGGCGGCTTGACCGGCGCTGGCGGCACTCATGCCCGCCTGGACGGCGGCGGAGTCCCGGTCGCCCCGGCCCAGGCTGTCGAGTGCCTGGCGGCCAAAATAGACGCTATCGAAGGCGGTGGCCAGGCCCAGGGTAAAGCTGGTGCCCTGACCAGCAATCAAGAAGAACTCATAACGTGCCTTCCATACTGCCGACATGCCTTCCGTAGCCAGCACTCGATCCGCTTTCAGCTCCAGTACCTGCTGACCGATCGCCCCGGCCACGGCGGCGGTGCCGAAGAGGCTGGAAAGGAATCCTGTAGTGGTATCGAAAGATCGCCCCTCTTCCACCAAGGCCTCCCCCGCCTCCACCAGCATCACCCCGTTGAGGATCAGCAGCAGGCTCTTGAGCCTGGCATCGCCCAGCGCCTCGACGAAGGGGTTGCCGGTGGGGGCGCTGGCAGGGGCGGCCAGGCGCAGGGTGGTGAGTGTCTTGCCCTGCAGTTCGGGCAGCAGGTCCGGGCGCAGTCGACCAAGCGAGGCCGGGGCGTTGGCGGCGCGGGCCCCGGGGGCGTTGAGCCAGTCGACCATCACCTGGGCCGGCACCGGGGTGGCGCTGAGCCGTTGACCGCTGCGCGCCAGGGCGGCGGCGAAATAGCCCGCCACTAGGGTGTGGTGGGCCGAGGCGGCGCCGTGTTGCTTGAGCAGCGGCCCGATCAGCGGGCCCAGGGCGACGAAAAGGCCTTCGCGCAAGGCGGCGGAGGTCTGGCCGAGCGTGGCGGAAAGCTGATTGAGGCCGTTGGCCCAGCCCTGCCAGTCATTGTCCGCGCCGAGATCGCCCACCGCCAGCAGGCGCGTCACGTCGGCCAGCGTCAGGGGTTCGCGGTGACCGAGCAGCGCCGCCCAGAGCGAGTGCTCGGTATCGGGCGCCCAGAAGCTCCGGGCCGGGTCCATCAGCCGCTCGACGCTGGCCGCACCGGCCCGGCTCTGGGTGGGGCCGAGCAGGACGGCGCTCCACAAGGTCTCCATGGCGTCGTGGTGCTCGGCCTCGGCCGGGTCGAAATGCCGCTGGGCCGCCTGAAGGCTGGCGCCTTGCGCTTGAGTCGTTTCCATCCAGCACTGCCAGTCCGCGAGAAGCGCGGCGAGCTGCGCGTCCCGTTCGGCGATCTCGGCGTCGTAGCGGGTGGCGGCTTCCTCGATGCGCGGCTGATCGGCGAGCGTCGGCAGTTCGGCCCAGAACTCACGGTTCTGCTTGGCCAGGGCCAGGATCTGCTGAGCCAGACTGCGCTCCTCGCCTTCCTCGGCGAACCAGGCCTCGCGCCGGTTGAGAACCGCTCGCACCAGGTGGGCAAGATCGAGGAGGAGGCCCCAGGGGTCGTCGATCACCGCCACGGCCTGGATCTCCGCCTGGGTCAGGGTCGGCATCATGGTTTCCCAGCGCGGCAGCTCGGCCCCGGGCTCACTGCTCCAGGCAAAGACCGATGGCGGCGCGCCATTGAGTTCCGGCACCTGGGTGGCCCACGCCAGGGGGCCGCTGGCCGGGCCCTGGCCCGGAACGATGGCACGCATCAGCGCCTGGCGGTGCTCGGAGTTACCTTGCAGTTTGGCATAGTGGCGCTCGCTCCAGCGCACCGGCGACCAGGCCAGCCGTGCCGGCGCGTCGGCGGGGAGAAACAGATAGGCCCCGCCGCCGGGCATGACGATCGGCCCGCCGCGGGAGGTTTCATCGAGCATTCCCTGGGTGACGCGGTATTCGACCAGACGCCGTTGGGTCTCGAGCCATACGTAGCACCAGCCGTCGCGCAGCGGGCGGGCCACGTAGGACAGCGGCACACTCTCCTGGGCATCCGATTCGGCCAGGAGGGAACCACCGAGGTCAGGCACGTCGAGCACCGAAAGAAAGTCGCTGCTCAACTCCTCATAGCCGAGTGCGTAACGCACCGGGATGAGGGCGGCCAGTTGCAGTTCCTCGGCGACGACGGCTTCCTCCGCGTTACGCTCCTGCGCGTCTTGCGCGCCATCGGCTCTCTGCGACTCCCGCAGCGCCGTCTGGTGCTGCACGTAGTGCTGTTTCAGGCGAGCGGCTGGCGGCACGACGCTGGGCCTCTCGCTGCTTTCGGGAACGACGTGCCCGGGCAACAGGGCGGCCAGCGCCGCTTGCCCCGTGCCGCTGCCCGGGCTGCCGCCGGCGTTGACGCGAATGCCGGGGCCGCTAATGGTGATGCCCGAGGGATCGAGCTTGAGAAAGCTGCCACCGGCGGCGAGGGTGATCTCGGCGCCGGCCTCGAACACGGCTTGCTTGCCGGCCTGGTAATGAACCTCGCGGCCCGTCTCGACGAGCTGGGCACGGCCGTAGCGCTCGTGGCACGTTTGGCCGACGATCCGATGGTCGTCGCCGTCGATCTGCTCGCGTCGCTCCCCGTGGACATGAAGATGGTCGTCGCGCTCGATCGCACTGAGGCGGTCGCGCTGGACCGCGAGATGGCTGTCGCGGTGGATGGCCTCGGTGCGATCGTTCTCGGTGATCAGCTCGAGATCCTTCTGGGCGTGCACCCAGATCTGCTCGTTGTCCTGGGCATCCTCGAAGCGCAGTTCGTTGAAGCCCTCGCCCTGGTGGGTCTGGGTACGGATCACCGTGCGCGTCTTGTGTTCCGGCAGGGCATAGGGCGGGGTATTCACCGCGTGATAGGTGCGCCCGGTGATCAGCGGCTGATCCGGATCGCCTTCGAGGAAGGAGACGATCACCTCGTGGCCGACCCTAGGAATCGCGATCGCCCCATAACCACCGCCGGCCCAGCCCTGAGCGACGCGAATCCAGGCGCTGGCCGTGTCATCGGGTTTGGCATAGCGGTCCCAGGGGAACTGCACCTTGACCCGGCCATGTGCGTCACAGTGGATCTCCTCACCTTCGGGACCGACCACGAAGGCCACCTGGGGGCCGTCGACCCGGGGCTTGGCGTTGAGCTCTGCACGCCAGGGCTGGTCGGCGGGCATGAGAATGAGAGTGTTGGTATACGTCGTGGCGCCCTCACCGCCGACGGCGTCTTCTTCCAATGCCTGAGGCTGAGTGCCCTTATGCACGACCTTGATCACCTGCCAGCCGCGGTTCATCTCCTCGCTGTCATGCTCGGTGAGGGTGAAGCGTGCCCCGGGCCGCAGTTCCGGCAGATCGCTTTCGGCGTTCACGGTGAGGGCGTCACTGCGTAATTGTTCCAGCCGGGTCTTGGTGAACGCCTGGCCCGAGGCATCCGCCTTGTAGCGTCCGGGATAATCGAAGTGTTCATAGTCCGTTCTTTGCGCGTGTTCTTCCAGCTCGCTGCCGACTTGTTCATGCAGCTGTGCCTGATGCAACTGTGAATAGGCGGGCTGCTTGAAGGAGTAATCCTTCAGCATCGCCGAGGCCGGGCGCACCCGGGCGGTCTGGCGCAGGCGGCGGAGATGGCGCGCCGGGGCTGTGCCCCCTGAGCGGCTGTGATAGGTCCGTGGGCCAAGATTGCCGAGCACGTTGGGGGCGTCGGCGAACACCAGCCGATGCGCCCCGCCTGCTTTATCTTCAAATTCATGGCAATAGAACAGGCCTTCTTCCGCGGCCAGGCGCTCGATGAAGGCGAGATCCGTCTCGCGGTACTGCACGCAGTATTCACGCTCGGCGGGCTCGCGGGTCACCGCGAAGGTCGCATCCTGGATGCCGCGCTCGGCAAGCAGGGTGTTGATGATGGTTAGCGGCGAGACCTGCTGAAAGATACGCGAGTTGTGGCGCAGGGAAAGCCGCCACAGGGCCGGTCTGACGAGAAGCGTGTAGAAGGTGCGCCGGTGGCCGCGATCGCCTTGGGCGAACTCAGCGACGACGCCATGCACGCGGCGCAGGGCCGCGCCGTCCTGCCACACGGTGAGGGTCACCTCGCGTTCGAGCCAGTCGCCGGCGGCAAGATCGGGCCGGGGGCTGGCCAGGGTCACGGTGAGTTCGAAGGGTCGGGAGAGGGCTTCTTCCAGATGGAAGTCGACGACCGCCAGGTCGGCGCCGGCATCATTCGAGGCGCCATCGCCCCGGGTGAGGGTGAACCGAAGGCCGGTCGAGGTCGCCATGCGGAGTCCTTGGGGAATGCGAGACGACCCAGAATAGCGGAATTAATTATCCAGAACAGAGGCTTACAGTATTTGTATAAAATGACTGACAAGCGTTGTCGGCAATGTCTTACAAATCGCATTAAGCATGTGATTTGTAAGAACTGAATTCATTTTTCCAGAGCGGCTTGCGAAGCCATTCAGGTTCTGGGGCTTTCTCGACCTCGACCCAAGGATATCGCAGACACGTGGCCAACCAAAAAAGGGCGCCGCGAGGCGCCCAGGAGAGCAACGTGGATACGTCTAGGGATTATGATCGCTCGGCTGAGGCAGCGCCGGCAGCGAGCGGTCGAGCAATTCCACGCTCTGGCGATAGTAGAGCTGGCTCTTGTTGTGCTCGCCCAGGTTGGCGAACAACCGCGCCAGCTCGGCACACACCACGCCGCTGGGGCGCTGGCGCTGGCTGGCCTCGAAGTACTCCTGCGCCTTGCCCCAGTAGGCGTTGCGCAGCGAGAGTCGGCCCAGGGTCAGCAGCAGGTCGGGATCGTTGGGGCGCTCCTGCAACCATTTCTCGGCGTAGGCGAGCTGTCGCCCGGCGTCGACGTTCAACAGCCCGTAGCGCAGCACCAATCGGCTGTCCCACCGTTCCTTGAGAGTATGGCGCAACAGGCGCTCGGCCAGGCCCTCCTCGTTGCCTCGCACCAGCGCCTCGGTATAAAGGCCGACCAGATCGATGTCATTGCGCAGGTAATCGGGGATGTCCGCCCAGAGGCTGCGCACCCGTTCGATATCGCTCGGATTGCGGGCCGCCTGCACGAGCAACTCCTGATAGGCACGCTTCTCCAGCTCGTGACGTTCTTCCTGGGTCACCAGCTGATGACGGGTCAGTCTCGGCATCAGGCGGCGTATGCCGTCCCAGTCGTTGACACTCAGATAGGCCTGCTTGAGCAGCTTGAGCACCTGGGGGTGCTCGGGAAGCTGCCGCTCGAGCCGGGTCAGGGTCGCCAGCGCCTCTTCGAACTGCTGCCGGTCGAGCATCAGCTGTGCCTGCACCATGCCCACGGCGGTGTCGGCACCCTCGGTGCTGTAATGGGCACGCTTCAGCAGCACGTCGGCCTGATCGTAGCGACCCTGGTAATGGGCTGCCAGGGCCGCGGACAGGTAATTGACCAGCGGGGTGCTCGAGTCGTCCGCCGCCCTGGTCAGGGCCTTCTCGGCCCGCTTCCAGCGCCCCTCGGCCAGGGCTACCAGACCGCGTACCGTGCGACGCATGGCATTGCGGTTGCGATTGCGGCTGTTCCATATCTTGAGCCGGCTCACCGGACGGCGCAGGCGCATCAGCAACCGCAACAGGAAGTGCAGGAGGAAGAACAGCGCCAGCAGCAGTACCAGTCCGAACCAGAACGAGGTCTGGAACGAGGTATCACCGACCCGAACCAGCCAGTAGCCCGGCACGGATTGCATCAGCTGACCGAACAGGGCGCCGATGGCCAGGCCGAGAACGATGATGAGGATAAGCTTTCTCATTCCTCAGCGCTCCCGCCGTCCTGCCGACGTGCCATGAAATCTCGGAGGGTCTCCAGGGAGCCGGTGATGTCAGGCAGCTCGGGGCGGATCGTCTCGTCGGACAGCGTCGCCAGTTGCTCGAGCACCTTCTGAACACCCTCGCTCTCCGGGTCGTAGTAGGTATCGATCAGGGTACGGCCCTTTTCCAGGCTCGCTCGATAGAGTTCGGGATTGGCCTGCAGCAGGGCCAGTTGCGACTGCTCGAGCTGCAGACGCGCGTTCTGGCGCAGGTAGGACTCCTGCTCCGGCGTCATCAGCGCTTCCAGGGCCTGGTCGTGCTTGCGAACCACCACCAGCTCCTTGAGCTCCTGGCCGAACCGGGCAAGCTGCTGTTGCCAGCCGCCCTCGACCGTCGAGGTGTCGCCACCTTCTGCAGCGATCTGCTTGATGTCCTGCTGGAGCGGCAACTTGGCCAGCTGCTCCTGCACCGACATCAGGGTCAGATAGAGACCGGTTCGGTCCACGCCGGGCACCGAGCGAAGCTCGCCCAGGTCGGACTGGACGGCGCGACGCACCGGCGTCAGTGCCGGGTTGTCGATACCGGCCAGGCGCTGATCCGCGGTGCGCAGCAGGGATTGCGCCCCCTCGACGTCTCGCTCGAGCTGCAGGCGCTGGGTGGCCAGACGCAACAGGTACTCGATCTCGGCGTAGACCCATTCGTCCTCATCCGGCTGTTGCTGGCTGGAGAGCTCCTCAAGCACCTGGTCCAGGGTCTGATTGACGCTCTCCCGGTACTGCTGCATCTCGTCGCGCAGGTCCTGGATGGCCTGCTGGCGCTGCTCGCCGTCCTGGCTCAGTCGTGATTCGAGATCGTCGATGGCGCCGGCATTGCTCTCGACCTGAGAGGTTTGCGGCACCTGATCGAGGCGGGACTGCTGCCGCTGGAACTGCTGCCACAGCCACCAGCCACCAATGGCCGCCGCCACGATCAGCAACACCACCAGGACCAGGGCGATGATTCCCGCGATCCCGCCGCTACGGCCTCCGCTACCGCTTCCGCCGCCAGCGGCCCCGGCGGCCCCTCCCCCGGACGTGGCAGCAGCAGCGCCGCCGGCAGGGGCCGGCTTGTTCGCGGATGACGGCTTGTCGGTCGATGCATTGGGCTCGCCCGGGCCCTGGCTCGCCTGCCCTCCCGGGGAGCTTGCCTGCCCAGGCGATGACGATACCGGCTTGCCCGGCGCCTCGGGCTTGGCCTGGCTGGCCGATGGTCCCTGGCTGGAAGGCGTCTTGGCGGCAGCCGGGGTCGTCGAGTTCTTGGCGGCGCTTCGGCCCTTGCCACCATTCCTGCCGTGGTGCTTGTTCGATGACTTCCCCGGGTTCACCTTGCCCGGGGCCGGCTTGTCGGCGTCGCCCTGCTCTTCCGCGGTCACGGTCTTGCCGTCGCCCGTCGCGGTCCGGTCGACCTCACCGGAAGCCGTGGTGCTCTTCTCGCCTTCCGCGTTCGAGGAGGTCGTTGCATCACCAGGAGACTTGCTCTTGTCGGCGCCGGAAAGCGCACGTTGTTCGTCCTGATCGTGCTCTTGCTTGCTCATCAGTCGCTAGCCTTTTTCAAGATCATCGTGATCGGCGCCATCCAGGTTACAAACATCGGCCACTGCAGCCACCAGAGCTGCCGGCGTGGCACCTTGCGCCACTCGAGGGTGCAGATAGCCCAGCGTCTGGGCCAGTGTAGCCAAACGCTGGCTGGAAACGATTAGCGGTTGGTTCAACGCCGCCCGAGAGCACCATCCTGCCAGATGTTCGAGCAATTCGCCGCTAGTCACTACCATGACGTCGAAATCTCCATCGGCCAGACGTCGCGCCGCCATTCCGGTCGGTGCCACCAACTGGCGCCGATAGAGTGCCACTCGATCGACGCGCGCCCCACGCCGCTCGAGCGTTTCGGCGATCGCCGTACGTCCCCCCTCGCCCGCGACCAGCAGCACCCGACGGTGCTCGAGCCGCTGCAGCGAGGGCAATGCCAGCAATGCTTCGCTGGTATTCTCCTGCGAGGCCGGAGGAACGCGCACGCGAACCCCGAGCCGTTCGTTCAAGACCTGGGCCGTGCCCGCGCCCACCGCATAGAAGCCAGGACCCAGGGGCAGCTGTGGCCAATAGCGATCCAGAGCTTCCGCCAGGCACTCGGCGGCGAAGGGGCTGACCACCACGACGCTGTGGTAATGATCGAAATCGAGCCAGGCCCGACGGGTGTCCTGAGCCTCGGGCAGGCCCTCGAGCCGCATCACCTCCAGGGATTCGACCTCGACGCCCAGGTCCTCCAGGGCGCGCCGCAAGGGCCGGCCGCGCGCCCCCGGGCGGGTGATCAGCACCCGTGGGCGAACACTCATCGGCTTTCGCCGTACACCTTGGCGAGGATTTCGCCAGCCCCTTGGTCGAGCAGGTCCTCGGCGACACGAATGCCCAGCGTCTCGGGTTCGCCTGCCGACCCCCGCCCCTCGGCACGCAGTACCCGGGAGCCGTCCGGCATGCCGACCAGCGCCCGCAGCCACAACGTCCGACCGCCTTCCTCAAGCACCGCGTGGCCGGCGATGGGTACCTGGCAACCGCCCTCGAGGCGTGTGTTCATGGCACGCTCGGCCCGCACCCGTGTGGCGGTCTCGACATGGTCGAGAGGCGCCAACAGGGCCAGCAGGTCCGGATCGTTGGTGCGACATTCGATGCCCAGGGCGCCTTGGCCGCAGGCCGGCAGGCTGATCTCCGCCGGCAGTTCCATGGCGATGCGTTCGCTGAGCCCCAGACGTCGCAACCCGGATGTGGCCAGGATGATGGCATCGTATTCGCCGTCGTCGAGCTTGCGCAGCCGCGTCTGCACGTTGCCGCGCAGGGTCAGCACGTCCAGGTCCGGCCGCGCCTCGCTGACCTGCAACCCCCGGCGCAGGCTGGACGTGCCCACCCGGGCGCCCTCGGGCAGGGCATCGAAGCTGGCATAGTGGTTGGAGACGAAGGCATCGGTGGCTTCGGCGCCTTCGAGGATCACCGACAGCCCCAGCCCCTCGGGGAAGTGCATCGGCACATCCTTCATGGAGTGCACGGCAATGTCCGCCCGGCCATCGAGCATCGCCTCTTCCAGTTCCTTGACGAACAGCCCCTTGCCCCCGACCTTGGCCAGGGGCGTATCGAGAATCTTGTCGCCACGGGTGGACATGGCAACCAGCTCGACCTCGAGCCCCGGATGCAGCGCCATCAGGCGGTCGCGCACATGCTCTGCCTGCCACAGGGCGAGCAGGCTCTTGCGGGTGGCGATGCGAAGGGTCGTGATGGCGGGCACGGCAAACTCCTGAACTGGTGGGCGGCCGTTTTTCCGGCCACGATCAACGTCATGCCGCAACAGCGGCGCTTGCAACATCATAAAGCAGTCGCCGGTTCAGGAAAATCCACTGCCCTGCGACACGCCGCCTCCATGCCGGCCTCACGAGACGCGGCGACTCTGGTACACTCGAGGCAAAATTCCATCATGACCGTGCAGGACGCCTTCGCACCATGAACCAGCAGACCAACCAGTCCTGGGGTGGCCGTTTCAACGAGCCGACCGATGCCTTCGTCGAGAAGTTCACCGCCTCGGTGGATTTCGACCGCCGTCTCTATCACCACGACATCCGTGGCTCGATGGCCCACGCCACCATGCTCGAGCGTGTCGGCGTGCTGACCGTGGAAGAGCGCGACACCATCCTCGAAGGGCTCGCCGAGGTCGAGAAGGAGATCGAGTCCGGGCAGTTCCCCTGGTCGGTCGCCCTCGAGGACGTGCACATGAACATCGAGGCGCGCCTGACCGAGAAGATCGGCATCACCGGCAAGAAGCTGCACACCGGGCGGTCGCGCAACGATCAGGTGGCCACCGACATCCGCCTCTACCTGCGCGACGAGATCGACACCCTCGAGGCGGAGCTCATCCGGCTGCGAAGTGGCATGATCGAGCTGGCGGATCGTGAAGCGGATACCATCATGCCGGGGTTCACCCACCTGCAGACCGCCCAGCCGGTGACCTTCGGCCACCATCTGCTGGCCTGGCAGGAGATGATCGCCCGGGATCACGAACGCCTGCGCGACTGCCGCAAGCGGGTCAACGTCATGCCCCTGGGCGCCGCGGCGCTCGCCGGCACCACCTACCCCATCGATCGCCACGTCACCGCCGAGCTGCTGGGCTTCGAGCGACCTGCCGAGAACTCCCTGGATGCGGTGAGCGATCGCGACTTCGCCATCGAGTTCGTGAGCTTCGCCAGTCTGCTGCTCATGCACCTGTCGCGCATGAGCGAGGAGCTGGTGCTGTGGACCAGCGCCCAGTTCGACTTCATCGACCTGCCGGATCGCTTCTGTACCGGCTCCTCGATCATGCCCCAGAAGAAGAACCCCGACGTGCCGGAGCTGGTGCGCGGCAAGTCCGGGCGCGTCTACGGGCACCTGGTCGGCCTCTTGACGCTGATGAAGTCGCAGCCGCTGGCCTACAACAAGGACAATCAGGAGGACAAGGAGCCGCTGTTCGACACTCTGGATACCGTCAAGGGCTGCCTCAAGGCCTTCGCCGACATGGTGCCCGCCATCGAGGCCAAGGCCGACAACATGCACGAGGCGGCGCGTCGAGGCTTCTCCACCGCCACCGACCTGGCCGACTACCTGGTGCGCCGCGGCGTGGCGTTCCGCGATGCCCACGAGATCGTCGGCCAGTCCGTGGCCCATGGCCTCGAGCGACACAAGGACCTCTCCGAGATGAGTCTCGCGGAGTTGCGCCAGTTCTCGACGGCAATCGACGAGGATGTCTTCGAGGTGCTGACCCTGGAAGGCTCGGTGGCGGCGCGCAACCACATCGGCGGCACCGCGCCGGATCAGGTGCGTGCCGCCGCCCAGCGGGCCCGGGACGCGCTCGCGACGACGGCCGGCCCGACAGCGGCGGAAGGTAACTGAGATGCGCCCCCTGACAGGCATCGGCCTGCTACTGCTGTTGGTACTGCTTTCCGGTTGCGGCCAGAAGGGCCCGCTCTACCTGCCGGGCAACGAAGAGGCAGCCGCGGAGTACGATCCCGGCGACGAATACGCAGAGCCCGATCCAGAGGAGGGAACGCACGATGACGCCACCTCTTCCGACGACCGACAAGAGCCCTGAGCATGGACCATTTCGACTATCGCCACGACGTACTCCACGCCGAGGACGTGCCGCTGCCACGAATCGCCGAGCAGGTCGGCACGCCCTGCTACGTCTACTCCCGAGCCACCCTGGAGCGCCACTATCGCGCCTACAGCGAGGCCCTGGGCGACCACCCGCACCTGATCTGCTACGCGGTCAAGGCCAATTCCAACCTGGCGGTGCTCAATGTGCTGGCACGCTTGGGCGCGGGCTTCGACATCGTCTCCGTCGGGGAACTCGAACGGGTCCTGGCCGCCGGTGGTGATCCGGCCAGGGTGGTCTTTTCCGGGGTCGCCAAGCGCTCCGACGAGATGGCCCGGGCCCTGGAAGTGGGCATCAAGTGCTTCAACGTCGAATCCCTGCCGGAACTCGAGCGCCTGAACGAGGTGGCGGCACGCCTGGGCAAGGTGGCGCCGGTGTCGCTGCGGGTGAATCCGGATGTCGACGCCCGCACGCATCCGTACATCTCCACCGGCCTCAAGGCCAACAAGTTCGGTATTCCGGTGGACCAGGCCGTCGACGTCTACGCCCGAGCGGCGACCCTGAAGAACGTCCGGGCAGTGGGCCTGGACTGTCATATCGGCTCCCAGCTCACCGAGCTCGCCCCGTTCCTCGATGCCCTGGATCGCCTGCTGGTGCTGCTCGACCGCCTGGGCGAGCAGGGCATCGACATCGCCCACCTGGACCTGGGCGGCGGGCTGGGCGTTCCCTACAAGAACGAACAGCCACCGCAACCCTTCGACTACGCCCGGGCCCTGCTCGAGCGCCTGGCCGGACGCGACCTCACGCTGCTCTTCGAGCCGGGGCGCTCGATCGCCGCCAACGCCGGCCTCCTGCTGACGCGCGTCGAGTACCTCAAGCCGGGCGAGACCAGGAACTTCGCGGTGGTCGACGCGGGCATGAACGATCTGATCCGCCCCTCGCTCTACCAGGCCTGGCAGGCGATCGTCCCGGTGGACACCCGTCGACCCCGCGACCCGGTGCTCTACGATGTGGTGGGCCCGGTCTGCGAGACCGGCGACTTCCTCGGCAAGGAACGCGAACTGGCCCTGGCACCGGGAGACCTCCTGGCCGTGCGATCGGCGGGGGCCTATGGTTTCGTGATGGCCTCGAATTACAATAGTCGCCCGCGTCCGCCCGAGGTGATGGTGGATGGCGGCCGGCTACAGGTGGTACGTCGGCGCGAGCCTCTCGAGGCACTATGGGCGGGAGAAACGCTTCTTCCGGAGGGTCCCTGATGCTGCTGCACTTCACCAAGATGCATGGCCTGGGCAACGACTTCATGGTGGTCGATCTGATCACCCAGCGCGCGCGTTTCGAAGCCGAACAGATTCGCGCCCTGGCCGATCGCCACTTCGGGGTCGGCTTCGACCAGTTGCTGACCGTCGAGCCGCCCCGGAACCCGGAGATGGACTTTCGCTACCGCATCTACAATGCCGACGGCAGCGAGGTGGAAAATTGCGGCAACGGCGCCCGCTGTTTCGCCCGCTTCGTCTGCGACCAGCGCTTGACCCACAAGCGCGAGATTCGTGTCGAGACCCAGGGCGGACCGCTCACCCTGCTGGTCGAGAACGATGATCGCGTGCGCGTCGACATGGGCGTGCCGCACTTCGAGCCGGCCCAGGTACCGTTCAGTGCCGATCAGGACCTGCCGCTGCATGCACTCGAGGCGGATGGCGAACATCTGGAAATCGGCGTAGTGTCGATGGGCAACCCCCATGCAGTGCTGCGGGTCGACGATACCGAGACCGCACCGGTCACGCGCCTGGGCGCTGCCATCGAGTCCCACCCGCGTTTCCCGCGGCGCGTCAATGTCGGCTTCATGCAGATCGTGTCGCGTCGGGCGATCCGCCTGCGAGTCTTCGAGCGTGGGGTCGGCGAAACCCTGGCCTGCGGCACCGGGGCCTGTGCCGCGGTGGCCTGTGGCATCCGCCAGGGCCTGCTGGACGATACGGTGGACGTCGACCTGCCCGGCGGTCGCTTGACCCTGCACTGGGCCGGGGGCGACACCCGCATGTTCATGACCGGACCTGCGGTGCGGGTCTTCGATGGCCGAGTCCCGCTCGGCTGAGCGACAACAAGAGCCCATCACGAGGTAATTCATCCATGTCCCAAGCTCAAGCCCCGGACGCCCTCCAGACGTTGACTCCCGAGAGCGTGGCCCAGTGGCTGGCGCAGCATCCGGACTTCTTCGTCGGGCGCGAGGGGCTGCTGCAACAACTCCGGGTGCCACACCCGGACACCGAGGGTACCGTATCACTGCTCGAGCGCCTCGTGCTCGACCTGCGCAAGCGCGCGGAAGGCGCCGAATGGCGCCTGGAGCAGTTGCTCGACTCGGCACGTCACAATGAATCCCAGTACCGACGGACCCGGGAACTGGTGCTGGGACTGCTCGAGGCCGAGAACAACGATGCCCTGAGCCAGGCGCTGGCCACCCAGCTCTCGGAACGCTTCCGCACCCAGTCGGTGGCGTTGTGGTGCGCGCCCAGCCTGACCGATGACGAGCCCACGGCGCCCCAGCCGCCACGCTTCGTGCTCGATGACGCCGCGGGTGCTCGCCTCGGCGCGCTGCTCGACGGGCGCGCCAGCCGTTGCCGGCGACTGTCGCGCAAGGATTGGCAACTGTTGCTGCCGCACATCGAGCCCCCCAGGAAGGCCGGCTCCTGCGCCCTGACCCGGCTGACCCTGGGCGAGCCGCTTGGCTACCTGATCCTGGCGAGTCACGACACCGAACACTTCCGGGCCAGCCTGGATACGCTGTTCACCGAGTATCTGGGCGAGGTCGTCGCTCGCTTGCTGGTCCACCACACCCGGTCGCGGTAGGCGAGCCGTGGACGAGCGCATCGCTGCCTTCCTGGCCAGGCTGGCCTCTCAGGCAAGCCCGGCGACCGTGGATGCCTATCGTCGGGACCTCACGACCTGCGCAGCCTATCTCGAGGGGCAAGGGCTTGCCGACTGGCGCCAACTCGACGCCGGCCTGGTCAAGCGTTTCCTGGGCCACGAGCGCAGCCGTGGCCTGGCACCGCGCAGCCTGGCACGCCGCCGCGCCGCCCTGTCACGCTTCGCCGAGGAACTGGTGCGACAGCGGGTGCTGGCACACAACCCGGTCAAGCTGGCGCGCACCCCGCGCCAGCCCCAGCATCTGCCGCGGCCGGTGGATGTCGACCAGCTCTCCCGTTTCCTCGACACGCCCCACGACGGCTCGACCTTGGCGCTGCGCGACCAGGCCATGCTCGAACTCCTCTACTCCTGCGGTCTGCGCCTGGCGGAACTGGCCTCTCTCGATCTCGACGGCCTCGAGACACGGCGCGTGCGCGTGCTGGGCAAGGGCAGCAAGCCCCGCCAGGTGCCCCTGGGACAGCGCGCTCGCCAGGCGCTGGATGCCTGGCTGGCCGTGCGGGGTCAACTGGCCGGCAGCCACGAGGCCGCCCTGTTCGTGGGCCGGCGCGGCGAGCGCCTGGGCCATCGCGCCATCCAGCTACGCCTGGCCCGGGTTGCCGCCGAACGTGGCCTGCCCGAACACCTGCACCCGCATCGTCTGCGTCACTCCTTCGCCAGCCATCTGCTCGAATCGAGCCAGGATCTGCGCGCGGTACAGGAACTGCTGGGACATGCCAACCTGTCGACCACCCAGGTCTATACCCGTCTCGACTGGCAGCACCTGGCCAGTGCCTACGATGCCGCTCATCCCCGGGCACGTCGCCGCAAGGACGACACTGCCGACGACTCGACACCTTGATGCCATGTCTTCCACCCTGCCCCCCGTCACGGCCCTGACCTTCGACCTCGACGACACCCTGTGGGACAACCACGAGGTGATGGTCGCCACCGAGAACGGCCACTATGCCTGGCTCGACGAGGCGCTGGCCCGTGCCGATACCGACCGGCAACGCCTGAGCGAGCGTTTCCCGCTGAGCGCCTACCAGGCACGCCGTCAGCACATCGCACGACGCGAGCCGCTGCGCCGCGGCGATTTCACCTGGATTCGCCGGCAGAGTCTCATCGAAATGCTCCACGACTACGGGCTGCCCCACGCCGTTGCCGAGGAGTATGCTCTCGCCGCCATGGAGCACTTCATGACCTTGCGTCATCGGCTCACCCCCTACCCCGAGGTGGAAGGGCTGCTCGACGCGCTCGCCCAGCGCTATGCCCTGGCCGCGATCACCAACGGCAACGTCCAGGTCACGCGCCTGCCCCTGGCACGCCACTTCCCCGTGGCCATCGCCGCCGGCGAATTGCTCGCACCCAAGCCCGACGCCCGTCCCTTCCTCGCCGCCCTGGCGCGACTCGGTTCCGCGCCTTCCCGCGCCATGCACGTCGGGGACTCCTGGCACGAGGACGTCCTCCCTGCCTGGCGCCTGGGCATGCGCGTCGCCTGGATCGACAAGCATGACGAAAGACCGAGCGAATTACCGGCCGGCGTCTACCGACTCGCGCATGTCCGCGAGCTGCCTGCCCTGCTGGAGCACTTGACGTAGCCGTTCAGGCCTCGGCGGAAGAAAGCCAGCCATCGAGCCGCGCTCGTGCCTCATCGACCCCCTGGCGCTTCAACGCCGAGAACAGCTGCACGCTCACCAGGTCCTCCCACTCCTGCAGACGCCGACGCACCTGCTGCAGGCTGTTCCTGGCGGCGCCGGGCTTGAGCTTGTCGGCCTTGGTGAGCAGGATATGCACCGGCATCTCCTGCTCGTCGGCCCAGCCCAGCATCATCTCGTCGAACTCGGTGAGCGGGTGACGCACGTCCATGACCAGCACCAGCCCCTGCAGCGACGCGCGATGCTGCAGGTACTCGGCCAGGTGACGCTGCCATTCGAGCTTGATCTTTTCCGGCACCTTGGCGAAGCCGTAACCGGGCAGATCGACCAGGCGCCGGGAAGTGTCCTCGCCGAGACTGAAGAAATTGATCAACTGGGTGCGCCCTGGGGTCTTGGAGGTACGCGCCAGCGCCTTCTGCTGGGTCAGCGCATTGATCGCGCTCGATTTCCCGGCATTGGAGCGGCCGGCAAAGGCAATCTCCCGGCCCTGGTCGGCAGGACAGTGTGCCAGGGTCGGTGCACTGATCATGAAACGGGCGGTGTGATAGTTGAGACGGGTCACAGGAAATCTCTTGCTGGCTAGGATGATAGGTCTCGTGCAGCGGACACTGGGTTCCGGGTGCGGCATTATGGCTACATTCACGCGGCCGGGGGGATTCGATATACTACGCGGATATTTTATTTCGCGCCGGGACGAACTAGGATGCGCAAGGAAAATCGCAGCGTTCGAGTGTAGCACCCGCATCGAATCGACAGCGAACCGGTCGAGCCGCAGACACGACGAGGCCCGACGCCCGGAGGCTGACTCCAGACACAACGAAACGGCATAGTGAAATAGCGATGAGAAAGTTACTGGCAGGCTTGGCAATGATCATGGGGTTCGTGGGTGTGGCTCACGCACAAACCCAGAACAGCGAGACGGTCGAGGGCGATCCGGCGGCGGGACGGGAGAAGTCCCAGACCTGTACGGCCTGTCACGGTCAGCAGGGCATCAGCCCGACCCCCACCTTCCCCCACCTGGCGGGCCAGCAGCCCGACTACCTGATCAAACAGATCACCGAGATCCGTGACGGTGTACGCCCCGTGCCACAGATGGCGGGAATCGTCGACAACCTCGACGAGCAGGACATCGCCGACCTGGCCGCCTTCTATGCCAACCAGGACCCCAATCTCGGCCAGGCCGATCCGGAACTGGTCGACCGGGGTGAATCCCTCTACAAGGCCGGCGATCTGGCCAAGGGCATTCCCGCCTGCATAGGCTGTCACATGCCGACCGGGGTGGGCATCAACACGGCCAAGTACCCGGCCCTGTCGGGGCAGTATCCCGAATACACGGTGACGACGCTGCAGGCCTTCGCCACAGGCGAGCGCAGCAACGACCCCAACGCCATCATGCGCGATATTGCCTCCATGATGAGCGATGCGGACATGGAAGCCGTGGCCAGCTACGTCAACGGCCTGCACTGAACCGAGGCCTGGGATAACTGCGATAAAAGGCGGCCTGTGCCGCCTTTTATCGTCATGGCGCCACGAACCCTTGTCGTTCACTATATAGCAAAGCCAATGCCGTGCAGGTCATGCCTGCGCCAACGGCCTCACTTGCACTGGGGCGACCCCAAGGATCATCGAGGAGTACCGACGAATGTGGAAACAGTGGATTGCCATCATCGCAGGCTTGAGCCTGTCGACGCTGGCCGCAGCGGCCCCGGTCGAGGGCCAGGATTACCGCGTGCTCGACACCCCGGTCGACACCAGCGTGGATGAGGGCCAGATCGAGGTCACCGAGGCCTTCTGGTACGGCTGCCCTCATTGTTACGACCTGGAAGGGCCCCTCGATGCCTGGGTCGAGGAGCTGCCGGAGGACGTCGTCTTCCGGCGCCTTCCGGCCACCATGGGAGACGTCTGGACTCGCCATGCCACGGCGTTCTTTGCCGCCGAGCGCCTGGGAATTCTCGAGGAGGTCCACGGCGACTTCTTCGATGCCATCCATCAGGAAGGAAAAAAGCTGACCCAGGTCGATGATATCGCGGCCTTCTTCAGCGACTACGGGGTCAGCGAGGAAGAGGCCAGAGAGGCGCTGACGTCCTTCGGCGTGAAGAGCCGAATCAACCAGGCCCATGCCAGGATGCGCGCCTACCAGCTGATGGGGGTACCGGCGCTGATCGTCGATGGGCGCTACGTCATCACCCCCGATAGCGCCGGCAGTCTCGACAACATGCCGCAGATTGCCGAGGCCCTGGTCGAGAAGGTGCGCAGCGAAGGCGACACGCAAGGGGAATGAGGTGACGCACGCTCTTGCCGCAGACCAGGGCCGTGCTCACACGCTGAGGCTGCTGACCTTCAACCTTCAGGTCGGCATCCAGACATCGGCCTATCATCACTACCTGACGCGTAGCTGGCAGCACCTGCTTCCCAATCCCAGACGACGCAGCCGTCTGGACATCATGGGCAAGGTGCTCGGTGATTTCGATATCGTCGGCCTGCAGGAAGTGGACGGCGGAAGCTTTCGTTCGGGCAATGTCAACCAGGTGGAGTACCTGGCGCATCAGGCCGATTTTCCATACCACTACCAGCAGCTCAACCGCAACCTGGGACGCGTCGCCCAGCACAGCAACGGCTTGCTGTCACGCCTGCGCCCCAGCCACATTCAGGAACACCGCCTGCCCGGCACCCTGCCCGGGCGCGGTGCCCTGCATGCCCGCTACGGCAAGGGGCCCGACGCGCTGCACGTGTTCGTGGCCCACCTGGCCCTGAGCCGGCGGGGCCGGATTCGTCAACTCGACTATCTCAGCGAGCTGATCACGCCCCTGAAGCATGTGGTGGTCATGGGGGATCTCAACTGTACCCCCGACCAGTTGAACGCCCACTCGCGTTTTTGCATGGCACTGCCGCTGTATCCGGTGCGCCCCCTGCTGAGCTATCCCGCCTGGCAGCCCCGGCGTGCCCTGGACCACATCCTGCTCTCGACCTCCCTGGAAGCCGATGCCCCCAGGGCGCTGGATCAGCTCTTCTCGGACCACCTGCCGCTGTCCGTGGACATCCGTCTGCCGACGGCCTGCCATCAGGCGATCCACCACGCATCAGACCAATGAGTCATTGCCGTGCCCTTGGCCAGCGTTCACGCTAGCGTAGATTTTGCGTGAGACCACCCGGCGCACTCGTCGCGGCCGACATCACCGGCTATGTCATGATGATTCAAGTCGACAACGACCTCCCCCAGAACAAGAGGACTCCATGAATCGTGCTTCATCCTTGCCCGCTCCGCTGGCCTGGATAGACGGCATCACCGAACGGTTGGGCAAGACCCTGGCCTGGCTGGTCCTGATCATGATGCTGGTCGAATTCCTGATCGTGGTGCTGCGATACCTGTTCAACTTCAACAGCATCCCGATGCAGGAGTCGGTCATGTACCTGCATGCCGTCGTCTTCCTGCTCGCCGCCTCCTATACCCTGAAGCACGACGGCCATGTGCGCGTCGACATCTTCTACCGCGGCATGACCGCGAAGAAGAAGGCCTGGGTCGACCTGCTGGGTACGCTGTTTTTGCTGATGCCGGTGATGATCTTCGTGGTGCTGACGAGCCTGGGCTACGTCGGCAAGTCCTGGCGTATTCTGGAAGGCTCGCCGGAATCCGGCGGCCTTCCCGGCGTCTTCCTGCTCAAGACGCTGATCCCGATCTTCGCGGGGCTGATGTGCCTGCAGGGTGTCGTCGAGATCGCGCGCAACGGCCTGATCATTGCCGGGCGCCTCCCGCCCCGGGACGACGAGGACCATGCCGAGGAGCGCCTGTAATGCTGGAATTCATGCCTCTCGTGCTGTTCGCGGTGATCTGTGCGGTATTGATGTTCGGCTATCCGGTGGCCCTTTCCCTGGCCGGTACGGCCCTGGCCTTCGCGGGGCTGGGCATGGGCCTGGAAGCCCTGGGCATCGATGCCAACTTCGACGGCAGCTTCCTCTCCGCCTTTCCCAACCGCCTCTACGGCATCATGACCAACCAGACCCTGCTGGCCGTGCCGCTGTTCGTGCTGATGGGGGTATTGCTGGAAAAGTCCAAGGTCGCCGAAACCCTGCTCGACGCCATGGCGCTGCTGTTCGGATCGCTGCGCGGTGGACTGGGCATCTCGGTGACCCTGGTCGGCATGCTGCTGGCGGCATCCACCGGCATCGTCGGCGCCACCGTGGTCACCATGGGCCTGCTCTCGCTGCCGACCATGCTCAAGCGGGGCTACAGCACGTCGCTGGCCACCGGCACCATCTGTGCCACCGGCACCCTGGGCCAGATCATCCCCCCGTCCATCGCCCTGGTGCTGCTCGGCGATGTGCTGTCGTCTGCCTATCAGCAGGCGCAGCTGGCGATGGGCATCTTCAGTCCCAAGACGGTCTCGGTGGGCGACCTGTTCATGGGAGCCCTGGTGCCGGGTCTGGTGCTGGTGGCGCTGTACATCGGCTATGTCGCGGCCATCGCCTGGCTGAAGCCCCAGGCAGCGCCCCCGGCGGATCGCCAGGAGCTGATGGCCGAACTCGGCCATCAGGGCGGTCTGGGCACCCTGCTTCTCAAGGGACTGGTACCGCCCATCCTGCTGATCATCGCCGTGCTGGGCTCCATCCTGGGCGGCTTCGCCACGCCCACCGAGGCTTCCGCCGTGGGTGCCTTCGGCGCCCTGGTGCTGGCGCTGGCCTATCGCCAGCTGGACTTCGCGACCCTCAAGGAAGCGTTGCGCTCCACCACCCATGTCACCACCATGGTGTTTCTGATCCTGATCGGTGCGGCGCTGTTCTCCCTGGTGTTCCGTGCCTATGGGGGCGAGGAGCTGATCCACGAGCTGTTCAACAACATGCCCGGCGGCGTGGTGGGCGCCACCCTGGTGGTGATGCTGGTGATCTTCCTGCTCGGCTTCATCCTCGATTTCATCGAGATCACCTTCGTGGTAGTACCGATCGTCGGCCCGATCCTGCTGGCCATGGGGCTTGACCCGGTATGGCTGGGGATCATGATCGCCATCAACCTGCAGACCTCGTTCCTGACGCCGCCCTTCGGCTTCGCGCTGTTCTACCTGCGCGGCGTGGCCCCCGAATCGGTGCCCACCTCGGCCATCTATCGAGGAGTCATCCCGTTCATCGTATTGCAGCTTGCCATGCTGGTGGCCCTGGCATTCTTCCCGGGCCTGGCCACTTGGCTGCCGGAGCAGTTCTAAGGAATTGCTGAATAAATCGCCGAGCGAAATAAGCGGGCGTCGCTACGCTGCAAGGCGCACGGAGCGCAGAAAACGAGACATAACATGGGGTTAGGCGAGTTTCTACCGGGCTGGCGCACCAGCACCGCGCAACGCAGCAATTCGTTCGTTTAGGCATTTATGCAGTGATTCCCTAAGCGATAGTCGACCACGATACCCAGGCATCATCCGGCAGGCCGCCCGCCTGCCTCGACCAACCCGAAGCGTTCAACGACACAACAAGGGGAAACGCGCCATGCAACTGAAGACTCTTACTCTCGCCATCGCCATGACCTCCGCCGCGACCGGTCTGGGGCTGGCAACCGCGATCGACAACACCGCCCAGGCCCAGGAGACCTTCGAGTGGAAGCTGGTCACCTCCTGGCCCAAGAACTTCCCCGGCGTGGGCCAGGGGCCGGAGCGCCTGGCCAAGCTGGTCGATGAGATGTCCGATGGCCGCCTGACCATCGAGGTCTATGGGGCCGGTCAGCTGGTGCCCGGCTTCGAGGTCTTCGACGCGGTGTCCGAAGGCACCGCCGAGATGGGGCACTCCGCCTCCTATTACTGGAAGGGCAAGGCCCCGGCGGCCCAGTTCTTCGCCGCGGTGCCCTTCGGCATGAATGCCCAGGAGATGAACGCCTGGCTGCACTACGGTGGCGGCCTGGAGTTGTGGAACGAGCTCTACGACCCGTTCGGCGTCGATGTCATGGTCGCAGGCGCCTCGGGCGTGCAGATGGGCGGCTGGTTCAACAAGGAGATCAACTCCGTGGCCGACCTCGAGGGCCTCAAGATGCGCATGCCGGGGCTCGGCGGCGAGGTGATGAGCCGCATGGGAGTGGCCATCGTCAACATGCCCGGTGGTGAGATCTTCACCTCGCTGCAGTCCGGCGCCATCGATGCCACCGAATGGATCGGTCCCTACAATGACCTGGCCTTCGGTCTACACCAGGCGGCCGACTACTACTATTACCCAGGCTGGCACGAGCCGACGGTGATGTTCGAGGCGATCGTCAACGAGGACGCCATGGCGTCGCTGCCCGACGATTTGAAGGCAATCCTGCGGACCGCCGTGCGCGACGTCAACCAGGACGTTCTGGACGAATACACCGCGCGCAACAACGATGCGCTGGAGTCCCTGGTCAACGAACACGGCGTAGAGCTTCGCCGTCTCCCCGACGACGTGCTGGCCGAGGCCAAGAAGCACTCCCAGGACGTGGTGGCGGAACTGGCCGAAACCAACGAGATGGCCAAGAAGATCCACGACTCCTACCGTGCCTTCCAGGAGAAGGTGGTCGACTACCACGCCATCTCCGAACAGGCCTACTACAACGCACGCAACCCCGAAGGGGACACCACCGGCGAGTGACCCGCTAGACGTGCTGACAAGACCGGGCTCGCCTCGCGAGCCCGGTCGTCGGTGTCCGCGACCTGCCGCGCGCTCATCCGATGCTGGTCGCCGCCAGCACCCTGACCCACTCGATCATCGGCGCGGGATAGACCCCCAGCAGCAGCACCAGCAACGCCAGCCCCATCACCACCACGCCTCCGGCCCGGACACCCCAGTCATGGGGCGCGTCCCGGCGACGCATGCCGGCCTCGACCAGGAACAGCGTGACCATCACGCGCAGGTAGTAATAGAGCCCGATGGCACTGCCGACGATGATGCCGCCGACCAGCCACCAGCGTTCGGCCTCGACACCCAGGGCGACGATATAGAACTTGCCGATGAAGCCAGCGGTGAAGGGAATGCCGGCCAGAGAGAGCATGGTGATGGTCAGCACCGCGGTAAGGTAGGGTCGCCGCCAGAACAGGCCCCGGTAATGGTGCAGCGCCGCTGCGTCCGCCCCGCCGTAGGGGCTGGAGAGTACCGTGATGACTCCGAAGGCCGCCAGTACCGTGACGACGTAGGTGATCAGATAGACGCCGGCGGTTTCCTTCGCCAGGCCATCGCTGACCACCAGCGCCACCATCAGGTACCCGAAGTGCGCGATCGAGGAATAGGCCAGCAGCCGCTTGAGATTGGACTGGGTCAATGCCAGCAGGTTGCCTACCAGCATGGTCGCCAGTGCCAGGACGACCAGTGTTTCCTGCAACCACTCCCCCTGGAAGGCCGGCGATACCACGACCAGGCGCAGCAGGATGATGAAGGCCGCAATCTTGCTCACCGAGGCCAGGAAGGTCGCGGCAGGTCCCGGCCCGCCTTCATAGACGTCCGGTGCCCACAGGTGGAAGGGCACGATGGAGAGCTTGAAGCCCAGGGCCACCAGCATCATGCCCGCTCCCGCGAGTGCCCAGGCATTGTCCTCGGCGAAGCCGCTCGCCAGCCCCGCCAGGTCCAGACGCCCGGTCTGGGAATAGAGCAGCGCCATGCCGAAGAGCAGGAAGGCGGTCGCCGCCGCGGAGAGGATCAGATACTTGATGCCGGCTTCCAGGGAACGGCGCTCGTGGAAGGCGTAGGCCAGCATGCCGTAAAGCGGCATGGAAAGAAGCTCGAGTCCGAAGAACAGCGTCGCCAGATGCTGGCTGGCCGCCAGCACCATGCCCCCCGCCGCGGAACACAGCAGCAGCAGGTAGAACTCCTCGGCGGGACCGGTGTAATGCTCCAGATAGGCGTGGCCCAGGGTGGTACAGGCCAGCGCCGACACCAGAATCAGGGCCGTGGCGAATATCGTCAGGCCATCGACGACCAGCAAGGGCGTTTCGATGGGGGTCACCTGCCAGACGACCAGCAACGACAGCAGGGCCAGGTTGAGCCCGATGGCCGTGACCAGCACCGTGGCGGCATGGTGACGCCGCCAGGCGATGCCCAGCATTACCGCGATGGCCGTCGCGCAGACCAGGATCAGCGGCAGGAGTGCCACGAGGTGGGTCGTCGTCAACGTCATGAGGCCCTCATCGGCAAGGTGGTGGACGTCAGCGCGGGATCGGCGAACAGGCGCTGTATCTCGCTCATGGCTGCCCCGGTGGTCTCGAGCAAGGGTTGCGGGTACAGGCCAAACAGCAGCACCAGGGCCAGGAGTCCCAGCATCATGGTGTATTCACGTCGGTCCAGGCCGGCGAGGGGCTCCTCCCCCTGGGCGGGGCCGTAGTGCACGCGCTGCATGAGGAACAGCGAGTAGATGGCGGCCAGCACCAGGCCGACGCTGGAGACGGCCACCACGACCGGCGCCACCGGGAAGGTGCCGAAGAGTACCATGAATTCTCCGATGAAGTTCGCGGTACCGGGCATCCCCAGCGAGGCCGCGACGAAGCACAGCGAGAAGCCGGGCAGGCTGCCCAGGCGCCCCCACAAGCCACCCATGCGGGTCATGTCGCGGGTGTGCAGGCGCTCGTAGATCTGCCCGCTGAGGATGAACAGGCCCGCCGCCGAAAAGGCGTGGGCCACCATCAGCATCACCACGCCTTGCAGGGCCAGTTGGGTGCCAGCATAGATGCCGATCAGCACGAACCCCATGTGCGAGATGCTGGTGTAGGCGATCAGGCGCTTGATGTCCTGCTGGCCGCAGGCCAGCACTGCGCCGTAGAAGATCCCCAGCACCCCGAGCCCCATGGCGATCGGGGCGAAGGCCTGGGAGGCCTCGGGAAACAGCGGCAGGGCGAAGCGCAGCATGCCGTAGGCCGCGGTCTTGAGCAGGATGCCGGCCAGGTCCACGCTGCCGGCGGTGGGGGCCTGGGCATGGGCATCGGGCAGCCAGCCATGCAGTGGCACCACCGGCAGCTTGACCGCGAAGGCAATGAAGAAACCCAGCATCAGCCACATCGCCATCTCGTCGGACAGCGGCGTGTTGCGCAGGTCGTCGTAGCTGAAGGAGTATTCGCCGGTCGCGGCATGGTGGGCGAAGACCAGGCCGAGGATGGCCACCAGCATCAGCAGGCCGCTGGCCTGGGTATAGATGAAGAACTTGGTGGCCGCGCCGATGCGCGTATTGCCCTTGGAGCCGCTGTGTCCCCACAGGGCGATCAGGAAATACATCGGCACCAGCATCATTTCCCAGAAGAAGAAGAACAGGAACAGGTCGATGGCCAGGAAGACACCCACGACACCGCCCAGGATCCACAGCAGGTTGAGGTGGAAGAAGCCGACGCGGCCGACGATCTCCTTCCAGGAGCAGACCACCGCCAGCATGCCGAGAAAGCCGGTCAAGGCGATCAGCACCAGGGAGAGGCCATCCAGCGCCAGGTGCACGTCGATGCCGAAACGCGGGATCCACGCGACGCGCCACTCCATGGCCCACTGGGAGGCGCCGCCCCCCGCTTCCGGCAAGCGGAAGTCGCCGTAAAGCCACAACCCCAGGGTCATCGCCAGCTCGAGCAGCATGGTGCCCAGTGCTATCCAGCGGGGGAGCATCGTGCCCATCCGCTCGGTCTGCCAGCACAGCAGCCCACCGATGAAGGGAATCAGGATCAGCCAGACCAGGGTCATAAGCGTCGCTTTCCTTGTTCGTGTCGTCTCATCTCAGAAGAACCCGTCCACTTCCTTGCGCAACCGCGACGACCTCAGGGCGCCAGGGCCAGCACCAGCAGCAACAGCGTCGCGCCGGCCACCATCGAGGTGGCATAGAAACGCAACTTGCCGGTCTGGGTCCTCGAAAGCCCCTGGTGCAGCAGCCAGGCCAGCTTGGCTGTCAGACCGCACAGCCCGTCGATGACATCGCCCCGCATGAGCCGGGTCAGACGGCGATAGGGTCTCACCAGCAGCCGATCGTAGAGGGCGTCGAATCCCCAGGCCTGGTTCCAGAACGCCCAGAGCCGAGCCCCCCAGCCGCTTGCCGTGCGCTTGGCGAGCCAGTCGTGACGCCGCAGGTAGAGCCAGGCGCCCAGGACGATGCCGGCGATCGCCACGGCGGCGGCGACGATTTCCAGGATCAGGTGCCAGAGTTCCTCGCCCTCGGCGGGGGCCGGCAACACGCCTTCCAGCGGTGGCTCGATCCAGGCGCCCAGGAAGGTCGAGAGCAGCGCCAGCACGACGAGCGGCAGGCCATGTACCAGGCCGCGCCCGGCCTGGGCGTTCCGGGCGTTGTCGCTCTTCGTCTCGCCGTGAAAGGTGAGGATGATCAGGCGCACGGTGTACAGCGAAGTGAGGAAGGCCCCGATCATGCCCGCCAGCAGCAGGCCGCCATGGTCGGTCACCAGCTCCTGCCAGAGAATCTCGTCCTTGCTGTAGAAGCCGGCGGAGACCAGCGGCAGCGCCGCGAGTGCCGAGCCGCCGACGATGAAGCCGGCGTAGGCCAGGGGCAGGCGCCTCCACAAGCCACCCAGGCGCCGCATGTCCTGCTCGTGGTGGCAGCTGATGATGACCGCCCCGGCGGACAGGAACAGCAGTGCCTTGAAGAACGCGTGGGTCATCAGGTGGAAGACCGCCGCATCGAAGGCTCCGGCCCCCAGGGCCAGGAACATGTAGCCGATCTGGCTCATCGTCGAATAGGCCAGCACCCGCTTGATGTCGGTCTGGGCGAGTGCGGCGAAGCCCGCCATGAGCAGTGTCAGGGCACCGATCACCCCGGTCAGCTGCAGCACGTCCGGCGCCAGCAGGAACACACCGTTCATGCGTGCGATCAGGTAGACCCCGGCGGTGACCATGGTCGCCGCATGGATCAGCGCCGATACCGGTGTGGGGCCGGCCATGGCGTCCGCCAGCCAGGTATGCAGCGGCAACTGTGCCGACTTGCCCACGGCGCCGCCGAGCATCAGCAGCGCTGCCAGCTCCACCGTCGGATCGCCCTTCGCCCACACCTCCGGAGCGCGTCGCAGGATCTCGGCGATGTCCAGGGTGCCCAGCTCGAAGAACAGCAGGAACATGCCGATGGCCAGGAAGACATCGCCGACCCGGGTGACGATGAAGGCCTTGAAGGCGGCCCAACCGTTGGCCGAATGCTGGTAGTAGTAGCCGATCAACAGGTAACTGCACAGGCCGACGCCTTCCCAGCCCAGGAACAGCAGCAGCAGATTGTCGCCCAGCACCAGCAGCACCATGCTGAACACGAACAGGTTCATGTAGGCATAGAAGCGCGTGATGCCCTCCTCGCCCTGCATGTACCAGGCGGCGAACAGGTGGATCAGGAACCCCACCCCGGTGATGATGCCGAGCATGGTCAACGACAGGCCATCCAGGGCCAGACCGATGCTCGGCTGGAAGTCGCCCACGCTGATCCATTGCCACAGGGTGACGCCGTAGGTGCGCGGCTCGGCGATGAACCGAAGCGCGATCAGCAGGGTCGCCAGCGCCGCCAGCGCCAGGCTCGTCACGCCCACCGTCGCGCTGGCACGTTCGCCCAGCCGGCCGCGGGAAAGCGCCAGGATCAAGGTGCCGGCCAGTGGCAGCAGGAAGGTCAGGGGCAAGAGTAGCGACATCGAGAGTTCCATCATCCACGCATCCTGCTGGCGGCATCGGTATCCAGGGTCTTGAAACGGTGATTGAGCTGAATCAGCAAGGCCAGCCCCACGCTGGCCTCCGCGGCAGCCAGGGTGATCACCAGCAGGAACATCGCCTGCCCCTCGGGCTGGCCCCAGGCCGTCCCGCCGACGATGAAGGCCAGCCCCGCCGCGTTGAGCATGATTTCCAGGCTCATCAGGATGAACACCATGTTGCGGCGAAACATCAGTCCCGCCAGGCCCAGCGCAAAGAGTATCGCTGCCAGCACCAGGCCGTGCTCCATCGGTACACCGCTCATCGCACCTCCTTCCTTGCTCCGGTTTCCTGGTGCATCGGCGGCTTGTCCGGGGCGGCGAGGCGTCCCACATGGGACGCCGTCACCAGCGCCGCCAGCAGCAGCATCGCCGCCAGTTCGACGATCAGCAGCCAGGGGCCGAACAGGGTCGTCCCCACCGCCTTGGCGGTCAGGGTCTCGCCGCTGATCACCAACCCGATGTCGCCACGCCACAACGCGGCGATCAGTGTCAGCAGCAACACCGCCGCCAGTACCGCGGGCCCCAACCAGGTGCGCGGCTTGAGCCAGGCCCGCTCCTGGGCCACCACCGCTTCCCCCAGGTTGAGCATCATGACCACGAAGACGAACAGCACCATGATCGCACCGGCATAGACGATCACCTCCAGCGCCGCGGCGAAGGGGGCCCCCAGCGAAAAGAACACCAGCGCCACGGCGATCAGCGAGACGACCAGGTAGAGCAGCGCATGAACCGGATTGGTGTTGGTGATGACTCCCAGTGTCGCCAGCACGGCGACGAGACCACTCAGATAGAAGGCGACTTCCATTTTTCATTCCTGCTGGTGAATGAGTTCCTAGGGAAGCAGTGACTTGACGTCCACCGGCTCTTCCTCGTTCTGCGCGCGCCCCTTGTCCTTGCCGGCGATGGCGAGGCCGGCCACCTTGTAGAAGTGGTAGTCGTGGTCCTTGCCGGGACCGTTGATAAGCAGATCCTCCTTCTCGTAGACCAGCTCCTGGCGGCGATACTCGCTCATCTCGAAGTCCGGAGTGAGCTGGATCGCCGAGGTCGGGCACGCCTCCTCGCACATGCCGCAGTAGATGCAGCGCGAGAAGTTGATGCGGAAGAACTCCGGGTACCAGCGACCGTCTTCCTTCTCGCCCTTCTGCAGCGAGATACAGTCCACCGGGCAGGCCACCGCACAGAGGTTGCAGGCCACGCAGCGCTCCTCGCCGTCCGGGTCCCGGGTCAGCACGATGCGGCCCCGGTAGCGCGGCGGCAGATAGACCTTCTCTTCCGGGTAATTGATCGTTTCCCGCCTGCGAAAGGCATGCATGAAGACCATGCCCAGGGTGCGCAGTTGCGACCAGGTGCCTTTGAATAGCCACATGAGCATGTCGATCACTCCTCGCTCATTCCGGTGCCACCAGCAGAATCACGGCGCCGGTTATCAATAGGTTGATCAGGGTCAGCGGCAGACAGACCTTCCAGCCGAAGCTCATCACGCGGTCGTAGCGCGGCCTGGGCAGCGACGCCCGCAGCAGGATGAACAGCATCAGGAAGAAACCGGTCTTGAGCGCGAACCAGACGATGGGCGGCAGCCAGGGACCGTGCCAGCCGCCGAAGAACAGGGTGACGATCAGCGCCGAGATCAGCACCATGCCGACGTATTCGCCGATGAAGAACATGCCGAACTTCATGCTCGAATACTCGATATGGTAGCCGTCGGCCAGCTCCTGCTCCGCCTCGGGCTGGTCGAACGGGTGGCGGTGGGTCACCGCGATGCCGGCGATCAGGAAGGTACAGAAGCCGAAGAACTGCGGAATCACGAACCAGAAGCCTTCCTGGGCATTGACGATGTCGCGCATGTTGAAGGAGCCGGTGATGGCCACCACCCCCATCAGCGCCAGGCCCATGAACACCTCGTAGGAGAGTGTCTGGGCCGAGGCGCGCATGGCGCCGATCAGCGCGTACTTGTTGCCGCTCGACCAGCCGCCGAACAGCACCGCGTAGACGTTGATGCCGGCCATGGCGAGGAAGAACAGCAGCCCGATATGCAGATCCGCCACGTAGAGGTTGGGCGTGATCGGAATGACGATGAATGACAGCAGCAGCGAGGCCATGGCGATGGCCGGCGCCAGGACGAACAGCGTGCGATCGGCGAAAGGCGGGATCCAGTCTTCCTTGAAGAAGATCTTGAGCATGTCGGCGATCAGCTGCAGCGAGCCGAACGGTCCCACCCGGTTGGGGCCATAGCGGTCCTGCCACAACCCCAGCAGGCGTCGCTCGACCACGGTCAGCACCGCGCCCAGCAACACTGCGCCGAGCAGGACGGCCAGGGCCTGCAGCATGGCGATGATGATGGCCGTGACCTGAGGTGTCAGCCAGCTCATGGGCGATCCTCCCCGCCATGCGATCGCCTGGCATCCCGAGCCTGGACATCGCCACCATCGCTGTGTTGCTCAGAGACCCTGGCGACGGTGGCCCAGTCGCCCGAGACCGGGGCTGGCGCCAGCCCCGCGGGTACCCCGACCACTCCGGCAGGCAGTGCCGCATCGAGGCGCAGCGGCAGCACGAGCCGACCATTCTTCGTTTCCATGGCGAGCGTCTCACCCTCGGCGACAGCCAGGCGCTGGGCATCGTCCGTCGAGAGCGTCAGCGTCGCGGGCTCGGTACGCTCGGCAATCGGCGCGGCCCGGGAGGAGGTCTCGTCGCCGCCGAACAGCCGCGGCAGAACAACGACCTGCCAGGCGTCGTCGCGAGCGGTGAAGCCCCGGGGCAAGTCGCATGCGTACGCGTATTGACCGGGACGCGGATGCAGCAGCCGCACACCCGGGTCGCCGGCCCGCAGATGGCCCCCCACCTCGTCGGTGAACTTGTTCCAGGCCTGGGGCGAGTTCCAGCCCGGCGCCCAGGCGAAGGCCACCTCCTTGCGCGGCCGATCGAAGCCGTTGTAGCCCTCCATGGAAAAGGCGAAGGGCGTATCGGGGTCCTGGGGCGTGCGCGGCTCGCTGACATCCAGATCGGCACGCATCGCCGTACGGCCACTGTAACGATGCGGCTCTCGCGCCAGCTTGAGCCCCCGTACCCGGTAGTCCGCATCCAGCGAGGCCTCGACGATACCCGCCAGGGCGGGGTATCGACTGGCGCAGGCCTGGGTCACGTCATCGAGGATGATACCGGCGACCTGATGCCGTGCGAGACCGGCCTCGAGGGCGTGAAGCCAGCGCCAGCTCTCGTGGATACGCGCTTCGGGGCGGGTGTAGCGCGGCTCGAAGACCTGGAAGAAGCGCTGTGCGCGACCCTCGAAATTGACCAGGGTGCCGTCGCCCTCGGCGAAGCTCGCCGCCGGCAGCCCGAGATGGGCACGCTCCCAGGTGGGGGTGCGCTGATGATCGACGACGATCACGGTCTCGGCCGCCGCCAGGGCCGCATCGACCCTGGCCTGGGGCAAGCGGACATGGAGATCGTTCTCGAGCACCACCACGGCGTCGGCCTTCTGCGCCGCTAGTTCGTCCAGCGCCCACTCCAGGGGCCGGCCTCCCATCAGGCTCAAGCCGGTGCTGTTGGCTTCGCGACGGATCAGGGACAACCCGGCTCGCCGGGCACGGCGCGCCAGGGCCCGCGCGACATTGCCCGCAGCGTCGAGGATCGCCGTGGCGCCTAGCGAGCCGCCGCTGATCACCAGCGGTCGCCGGGCCGCCAGCAGCGCCGAAGCGATACGCCTGGCCTCGGCTCGGGTTGCCTCGTCGAGGTCGTCGACGGGTGGCGCCGCATCGTCGATGGCATGGGCCACGGCGAAGCCAAGCCGGGCAATGTCATCCACCGCCAGGGCCCAGCTTGCCTCGCTGATCCCGTCGAGCCCGGTACGGCTCGGATAGGCGATGAACAAGGGGTGCCGGCTGTCCTGGCCCAGGGTCTTGACCGCCTCGGCGTTCCAGGCCGGAATGTCACGCGCCCGGGACAGCTCCTCGCGGCGACCCAGCACCGCCTGGCGCACCGACAGGCCGACCCGGGCAGCGCTCTGGATCAGGTCCTCGCCGAGCACCAGTACCGCATCGTGCTCTTCGATCTCGCGCAGGGTCGGCGTCGGCAGCCCGCACTCGCGATTGAGCCGGCGCATGCGTTCCAGGCATTCCTGCTCCCGGGCGGCGATGCCGGTCGAGAAGTTCTCCTCGCCCACCAGTTCGCGCAACTGATGATTGCTCTCGAGGCTCGCTCGCGGCGAACCGATGCCGATAACCCGACGGGCGCTGCGCAGCAGGTCGGCGCCCCGGTCGAGAGCAGCATCCACTTCCAGGGTGACGCTCTGGTCCGCCGTGTCGCTGCGCCATTCCGGCAGGCGCGGCCGATCGTCACGATTGACATAGCCATAGCCGAACCGGCCCCGGTCGCACAGGAAGTAGCGATTGAGATCGCCATGATAGCGGTTCTCGATGCGTCGGATATCACCGTAGCGCTCTCCCGGGCTGATGTTGCACCCCACCGCGCACTGGTGGCAGATGCTCGGGGCGAACTGCAGATCCCACTTGCGGGTATAGCGCTCCGAGTGCGTCCGGTCGGTGAATACGCCGGTCGGGCAGACCTCGGTCAGGTTGCCGGAGAAGACGCTTTCCAGCACGCCTTCCTGGTAGCGTCCGAAATAGATGTTGTCGTTGGCACCGAAGGCCCCGAGGTCATCGCCGCCGGCGTAGTCGTCGTAGAAGCGCACGCAGCGGTAACAGGTGATGCAGCGGTTCATCTCGTGACCGATGAAGGGCCCCAGGTACTGATTGCGATGGGTGCGCTTGCGGAAGCGGTAGCGGCGCCGGTCGTGGCCGGTCATTACCGTCATGTCCTGCAGGTGACAGTGACCACCCTCTTCGCAGACCGGGCAGTCGTGGGGATGATTGATCATCAGCCATTCGATGACACCCTGGCGAAAGGCTTTGGCCTCCTCGTCGTCGATGGAGATCCAGGTGTCGTCCGCCGCCGGGGTCATGCAGGACATGACCAGCATGCCCTGGTCGTCATCGGCGTCCTTGTACTGCTTGACGGCACACTGGCGACAGGCACCCACGCTGCCCATGGCCGGATGCCAGCAGAAGTAGGGGATATCCAGCCCCAGGGTGAGGCAGGCCTGGAGCAGGTTGTCCGCGCCGTCGACATCAAAGGCCTGCCCGTCCACATGAATCGTTGCCATCTAGAGTGCTCCCTGCCTGTTCGTCATACCCCGCCCGCCGGGATCGGGTCCTCATGGGCGGCACGGCGCTCATGAGCGATGCCGGCTTCGAACTCAGCGCGAAAATGCCTGATGGAGGATTCCAGCGGCATGGCCGCCCCCGGGGCGTGGGCACAGAAGGTCTTGCCCGGGCCCAGGTCGCTGGCCAGCTGCTCGAGCAGCTCGATGTCGCCCTGCTCACCCTCGCCGCGCTCCAGGGATTGCAGGATCTTCAGCGTCCAGGGCAGGCCATCCCGGCAGGGGGTGCACCAGCCGCAGGATTCCCGGGCGAAGAAGGCCTCCAGGTTGCGTACCAGGGACACCACGCTCTGCTCCTCGGTGACCACGGTCAGCAGGCCGGTGCCCAGACGGCTGCCGTACTCGCCGATGGTGTCGAAATCCAGCGCCAGTTCGAGATGCTCGGGCAGCAGGAAGCCGGTACTGCCGCCACCGGGCAGCCAGGTCTTGAGCGCGCGCCCGTCGCGAATGCCGCCGGCGCGATCGAGCAGTTCCGCGGCACTGGTACCGATCGGCAGCTCCCACAGGCCGGTGCGGTTGACCCGCCCGGAGACGCCGTAGAGCTTGGTGCCGCCGTCATCGCTCAATCCGCCGGAGAGCCCTTGGTACCACTCGGCGCCATGCCGCATCACGGCCGGTACGTTGCACAGGGTCTCGACGTTGTTGACCACGGTGGGCTTGCCCCAGGCGCCGGACTGACCGGGAAAGGGCGGCTTGGTCCGCGGGTTGGCGCGCAGGCCCTCCAGGGAGCTGATCAACGCCGTCTCTTCGCCGCAGATGTAGCGGCCGGCGCCGGTGTGCAGGGCGATATCGAAATCGAAGCCGCTGCCGGCGATGTTCTTGCCCAGCCAGCCGGCGGCGCGTGCCTCGTTCAGGGCCTGGATCAGGGCTCTGGCCGCCTCGATGTATTCACCGCGCAGGAAGATGTAACCGAAGCAGGAGTTGTTGGCGTAGGCGCCGAGGATCATGCCCTCGATCAACAGATGGGGCTGCTGTTCGAGCAGCAGGCGGTCTTTAAAGGTGCCCGGCTCCATCTCGTCGGCGTTGCATACCAGATAGCCTCGCGGCAGATCGCCGCCCTGCAGCGTCAGGCTCCATTTCAAGCCGGCCGAGAAGCCTGCCCCGCCGCGGCCGCGCACGTTGGCCTCCTTCATGGTGGCGATCACATCCTGGGGCGACTGATTGCCGAGCACCTCCCGAACGGCGGCGTAGCCATCCTTTTCGACGTACTCCTCGAGCCCGATCAGCGCGCCGTCCTCGCGAAACCGCCAGGTCAGCGGATGGGTCTCGGCGCGGCGCTCCCCGGCGCTCTGGCGCAGCTGGCAGTGATAGCGAAGCGATCTGCGGCTGGTGCTCATGCATACTCCTTCAGCAGCTCGGCCACGGCGTCCGGCGGCACGGGACCATAGGTATCGTCGTCGATCATCAGCGCCGGGCCGCGATCGCAGGCACCCAGGCAGCACACCGGCAACAGGGTGAAACGGCCATCCGCGGTGGTCTGGCCGAAGTCGATGCCCAGCTCGGCGGTGATGGCGTCGCGCAACTCGTCGAAGCCGGTCAGGAAACACGAACTGCTGTCGCACACCAGGATGACGTGGCGCCCCACCGGCTGGCGAAAGATCAGGCTGTAGAAGGTGGCCACGCCTTCTACGTTCGCGACCCCGATGCCCAGCACCCCGGCGATGGCGGGAATCGCCCCGTCGGGCACCCAACCATGGCGTTTCTGCACGATCTTCAGCGCCTCGATGCAGGCGGCCTGCGGCTGCTCGTAGTGGTCGCGTTCATGCAGGATGGCATCGCGATCCTCCTCGTGGAGGACGAAGCCGTCGCCGTCGGTGGCGATCGCGGACTGGGCGTTGAAGGAAGCAGTGTCGTTCATGTTCAGCGGTCCACGTCGGCCATGACGAAGTCGATGCTGCCCAGATGGGCGATCAGATCCGGCACGAAGCCGCCGCGCATCAGTGCCGGAATGTGCTGCAGATGCGGAAAGCTGGGGGTGCGGATCCGGGTACGATAGCTCATGGTGTTGCCGTCACTGGTCAGGTAGTAGCCGTTGATGCCCTTGGTGGCCTCGATCATCTGCAGCGACTCGTTGGGCTTGAGCACCGGCCCCCAGGAGACCTGCAGGAAATGGGTGATCAAGGTCTCGATGTGCTGCAGCATGCGCTCCCGGGGCGGCGGCGTGGTCAAGGGGTGATCCGCCTTGTAGTCGCCGGCCGGCATGTGGTCGACGCATTGCTGGATGATCCTCAGGCTCTGACGCATCTCGTCGATGCGCAGCTGGCCGCGGTCGAAGGCGTCGCCGTTGCTCCCCACCGGAATCTCGAAGTCGAAGTTCTCGTAGCCCGAATAGGGACGCTGCTTGCGCAGGTCGAAGTCGAAGCCGGTGGCCCGCAGGTTGGGACCGGTGATGCCCCAGGCCAGTGCCTCGGTCGTGGTATGGGCGGCCACGTGGCGAGTGCGCTCGCGCACGATGGCATTTTCCATCATGGCCCGCTCGTACTCCCTGAGTCGCTTGGGCATCCAGTCGAGGAAGCCCTGCACCAGCTTCTCCCAGCCCCTGGGCAGATCGTGGGCCACACCACCGATTCGATACCAGGCCGGGTGCATGCGAAAGCCGGTGATCGCCTCGATCACCTCGTAGCCCTTCTGGCGATCGGTGAAGGTGAAGAACACCGGCGTCATGGCCCCCAGATCCTGCAGGTAGGTACCCAGGAAGAGCAGGTGACTGGTGATGCGGAACATCTCGGCCAGCATCACGCGGATGGTCGCGGCACGCTCGGTCACCTGGATGCCGGCGAGCTTTTCCACCGCCAGCACGTAGGGCAGGTTGTTCATCACCCCGCCGGTGTAGTCGATGCGATCGGTATACGGGATGAAGCTGTGCCAGGACTGACGCTCCGCCATCTTCTCGGCGCCGCGATGGTGATAGCCGATGTCCGGCACGCAGTCGATGATCTCCTCGCCGTCGAGCTGCAGCACGATGCGAAAGGCGCCGTGGGCGGAAGGGTGGTTGGGGCCGAGGTTGAGGAACATGAACTCGCTGTCGTCGTGCTTGCGGCGCATGCCCCAGTGCTCCGGGTCGAACTTCAGCGCCTGCTGCTCCTTGTCCTGCCCCACCACGGTGAGGGTATAGGGGTCGAACTCGGTGGCCCGGGCGTGATGGTCCTTGCGCAGCGGATGGCCGTTCCAGGTCGGCGGCATGAGAATGCGCGTCAGGTGCGGATGGCCCTCGAAGGTGATGCCGAACATGTCCCAGACTTCCCGCTCGTACCAGTTGGCGTTGGGATAGATCGAGGCCACGCTGGGGAGCGACAGGTCGGTCTCGCCGAGGGCGACCTTGAGGATGACATCGCGGTTCCGCGACAGCGACATCAGATGATAGAAGACCGTGAAATCCGCGTCGGGCAAATCCCGACGATGGCTGCGCAGGCGTTCGTCGATGGCCGAGAGGTCGTAGAGCATCTCGAAGGCCTGGGACTTGTCACGCAGAAACCCGAGCACCTCGGTCAATGCCTCGCGTGCCACCCAGAGCACCGGCCACCCGGTCAGGGTCGCCTGCTCTCGAACCCCCTGCTCGCCGAAGCGCCGCTTGAGCGCCTCGACGACGGCATCGTGACGAGTCGTGGGAGTATCGGGTGGCGGTGTCGCGACGCTCATGGATTTGAAAGCTTCCTTTGCCAGCGTTGAGTAGAGTGCCGAATGAGTGGCTCAGATGCTGTCCGGTGTGCGCAGCTCCGTCGCCTGGATTCGCCATTCGCGATTCTTCTCGCGCTGAGACGGCATCTCGGCGCGGTAGACACCCTGGTCACCAACTACCCAGGAAAGCGGGCGGCGCTCTTCCTGGATCGAGTCCTGGAGCAACTGCAGCCCCTGCAGGAACGCCTCGGGACGCGGCGGGCAGCCCGGCACGTAGACATCCACCGGCAGGAACTTGTCGACGCCCTGCACTACCGAATAGATGTCGTACATGCCGCCGGAGTTGGCACAGGAGCCCATCGAGATCACCCACTTGGGTTCGAGCATCTGGTCATAGAGCTGCTGGATGACCGGCGCCATCTTGAGGAAGCAGGTGCCGGCGATGACCATGAAATCCGCCTGGCGCGGGGAGGCACGAATGACCTCGGCGCCGAAGCGGGCGATGTCGTGAGGCGCGGTGAAGGCCGTGGTCATTTCCACGTAGCAGCAGGAGAGCCCGAAGTTGTAGGGCCAGAGCGAGTTCTTGCGCCCCCAGTTGACCGCCGAGTTGAGCACCTCCTCGAGCTTGCCGGTGAACACGTTGCGATGCACCTGCTGCTTCATCGGGTCCTCGACGCGCCGACGTTCGTTCAGCGGGTAGCGGGAATTCTCGGTGGCTACCGCATCGGTGGCGCGCGTCAGGGTATAGGCCATGCGACTCCTCCAGCGAAAGTCCAGCAAAAGCGAAAAACTTCAAGGCCATCGGTGGCCCGAGACGAGTCTTGTCGTTGCGTTGTGTCAGACGCCGCTGTCGCGGCGTCTACCGCTGCGCCCCTGGGGCGCCCAGTCCAGGGCTCCCACACGACTATCGTAGATGAGCCCGGCGAGCAGGATGAAGATGAATATCGTCGCGCCCCAGAAACCGGCCCAGCCCACCTCGCGTACCGAGACGGCCCAGGCGAACAGGAATACCGCCTCGATATCGAAGATGACGAAGAGCATCGCGACCAGGTAGAACTTGACGGAGAAGGGCTGTCGGGCACTGCCGGCACCGACGATACCGCTCTCGAAGGGAAGCGTCTTGCTGCGCCCCTGGCTACGCCCACCCAGCATGGCGGACATGCCGATCATGAAGACGCACAAGGCAAGAACCGCGAGAACAAAGAGGCCTATGCCCCAATACTCGGCGATCAACGCTGTTTTCTGGTCCATGCACATTCCCTCGCTAAACCAGGCTTCCTACCCATGATGCCTGAACGGTCTGTCGCGTCAATCGTGTTGCCATGCAACATAAGCCACGGCATTCACTAATACAGCCACAAGCATAGGAGAGCATGCGGGGTTTACCAGCGATCGCTTCCGACAATCAACAAAGTGGCATCAGCCAGGCTCGGGCCAACAAGAGCAATACGGCATAACGCGCCCCCTTGGCCAGGACGATCCACAGCACGGCCCGCCACCAGGCCAGCCGCAGCACCCCCGCCACCACCGTGAGCGCGTCGCCCACGAGCGGGGCCCAGGACAACAGCAGGCTCCATTCACCCACTCCCCGATACCACGCTTCCGCTCTTGCCATGCTGCGGGGTGAGGCCGGAAACCAGCGCCGGTGCTGGAAATGCCGCGCGTAACGCCCCAGGGCGACGTTGACCAGGCTGCCCAGGCTATTGCCCGCGGTGGCCACCGCCCACAGCAGCATGACAGGCTCCCCCGCACACCACTGGCGCGCCAGCCACACCTCGGAGCCGCCCGGCAGCAGGGTGGCGCTGGCCAGGGCCACCAGAAACAGGCTCAGCATGGCTCCATCGCCATGAAGTGTTTTAGGCTAGGGTCTTCCGGGCAATTCAAGACCACCAATGCGATGACGACCTCCTCTGCTGTTCCCAATGTCCTGACGATCGCCGGCTCGGACCCCTCGGGAGGCGCCGGCATCCAGGCGGACCTCAAGACCTTCTCGGCGCTGGGCGCCTACGGTACCAGCGTGATCACCGCCCTGACGGCACAGAATACCCGAGGGGTGAGCGCCGTACATGCCGTGCCGCCCGACTTCATCGCCGCCCAGCTCGACGCCCTGCTCGACGACGTGGACGTCGCGGCAGCCAAGATCGGCATGGTCGCCAGTCGCGAGGTTGCCCTCGTCATCCGCGAGGCCCTCGAGAAACGACGCCCCCGCTGGATCGTCCTCGACCCGGTGATGGTCGCCAAGAGCGGCGACGTGCTCGTCGACGAGGCCGGCATCCGGGCAGTACGCGAGGAACTGGTGCCGCTGGCGGATCTGATCACTCCCAACCTGCCCGAGGCGGCGGTGCTGCTGGATGGTCCGGCCGCCGAGACCCCCACGGCCATGGAGGCGCTGGTGCCGGGCCTGCTTGGCCTGGGCACTCACCACGTGCTGATCAAGGGCGGCCATCTGCGCGGCGAACACTGCCATGACCTGCTGGCCTCCAGCGAAGAACGGCAATGGATCGAGGGCAAGCGCGTGGCCACCGACAACCTGCATGGCACGGGTTGCACGCTTTCCTCGGCGATCACGGCCTACCTGGCCCGGGGCCGTAGCCTGAACGAGGCCGTCCGGCAGGCCAAGGCCTGGTTGGGCCAGGCACTTCATGCGAGCGAGCGCCTCTCGGTCGGCCGAGGCCACGGGCCGGTTCATCACTTTCACGCCTGGTGGTGAAGCCCCGCTGAACTGCGCTCCGATTTTGGCGTCTATGCCTGTATCGCCAACCAGACGGGACAAGGAGCTTCCATCATGCCCATGCGTGCACTCCTCGGCCGGGGCCCTTTGATGCTTGCCCTGTGCTGGCTGCTGGCAGCTTCCAGCGCGGCGGCGCAGGCCGAGCGATCCGTACGGGTGGAGGGAGTCGAGTTTCCGACGCGCATCACGATCGACGACCGGCCCTATCAGATGCTGGGCAGCGGCCTTTTCACCTACATGATCTGGGATGCCTACGTCGGCGCCTACTACCAGGCGAGCGGCTTTCCCCGCCCGGCGCCCGTGAGCGACGTTCCCCGCCATCTGGTGCTGGAATACTTCCATGCCATCGATGCCGAGGACTTCGCCGATACCACGCGCAAGGGAGTGAAACGGAACCTCAGCGCCAGCCGCTTCGCCGGACTGACCGATCCACTGCAGGCCTTCAACGCCAGCTACCGAGACGTCGTGCCCGGTGATCGCTACGCCCTGACCTGGACCGGCGACGAGCTTCGCCTGAGCCTCAATGACGAGGTGCTGCATCGCAGCGACAACGAGGCGCTGGCAGCAGCGCTCTTCGCCATCTGGCTGGGCGACAATCCGGCCAAGGAGAGCTTCAAGCAGGCGCTGCTGGGCAACTGAGCCGGGCATGCCACCCCGAGCATCAGCCGAGGGGCTCCGGCCGCTCCAGCATGTCGTCGAGGGCGGCGTCCACGAAGTCGCCCACCACCAGCGAGGCACCGGCATCGCGCAGTTCGGCAGGATGATGCGTCGTCGCCATGGCGATCACCGTGAGCCCGGCATCTATCGCTGCAGTGACCCCCTTGGGCGAATCCTCGAAGGCAAGCCCCTGGTCGGGCGCCACCCCGAGCCGCTCGAGGGCCAATCGGTAGACCGCAGGATCGGGCTTGGTCACCCCTGCATCTTCGGCGAACACCTTCGCATCGAACTGGCCTTCGAGACCGAGGGCGTGAAGAATCTCGTCGGCAATTTCCCGCGGCGCATTCGAGACCAGCGCCAACCGATACCCTTTTTCTCCGGCCCGATCGAGGAATGGGATCAATCCAGGGAGCGGGCCGGTGGCACTCAGCCGATTGCGATAGTAGCTGTCCTGGGTATCGAGCAGATCGCTGCGCTCCCTTTCCTCCAGACGGGGCAGGATATTCTCGAGGGCCTCGTCATGTGGCAGCCCCCTTATGTTCTCCTGGTAGAATTCGAAATCGACGTCGATGCCATGAGGCCTCAGCACCTCGAGCCAGGTGGCACGCGCCAGACCATGGGTATCGCTGAGGGTGCCGTCGAGGTCGAAGAACAGTACGTCGATCATTGAAGGCTCCAGTGCTTCGCTTGCGGGGGAACGGCTATCGCCGGGTCTGAGGTAATGGTTTGCCAACGCGTTTCATCGTTTTAGTTCCTGTTCCTGGCCACCTTTACCAGCCAGGTGATGCCCAGCCCCTGCCCGAGAGCGCGCCCTCGTTGACAAGGCCCGGGGCTGGACTGCCCCGGGCCTTGTCGTGGTATTTGCCAAATGACAGCGTGGGTCAGCCGTTGTCGCTGCCCCCCTTCTCCTCTTCCGCGGCCCGCAGCTCCTCATCCAGGGTCTCGAGGATCTTCTTGCCGCGTTCACCGGCCTGCTCGATGTAGGTATCGCGCACCGACAGGCTCATCTCGCGGAATGCCTCGCGCTGCTCCTCGCTGAGGGTGATCAGTTCGATGTCGCTGTTCTCCTGGATGGTCTCGAGACGCTGCTCGTTGAACTCGTCCTGCTTGTCGAAGATGTAACCACGCATCTCGTTGGTCACCTCGTCGATCATGGTCTGCTGTTCTTCGGGCAGGTTCTCGTAGAAGTCCTGCGCGGCGACCAGGGTGGTGATGAACTGCGCCTGCTTGGCCTGGATCATGTAATCCTGGACCTCGTAGAAGCTCATCTCCTCGATGGCGAAGATCGGGTTGACCTGACCGTCGATCTGGCCGAGCTGCAGACCGGAATAGACCTCGGCGTAGGGCATCGGAGACGGGTTGGCACCGTAGGCCCGATAGGACTCCACCAGGATCGGCGAAGTCATGGTGCGGATCTTGAAGCCCTCCATGTCCTGGGGCGTCTCGATGGAGCGGTTGCCGGTCCATACCATCCAACCCTCGGGAATGATGCCCAGCAGCTGCAGGTTCTGCTCGTGATAGGCCTCCTGGAGCATCGAACGCGCCTCGGTGTTGGCCAGCACCTGCTCGTTGACCTCGTTGTCGTCGGAGAACAGGAAGTGCAGGGTGAACACGCCGGTTTCCGGGATCACCGATGCCAAATGGCCCGGCGAGGCGAAGGCCAGCTGAATGGCGTCCTGCTGAACCAGTTCGGTTAGTTGCGAGGAGGTGCCGAGCGATCCATAGGGATAGATCTCTATCGTGATATCACCGTCGGAACGCTCTTCGATGCGCTTCTTGAATTCCTGGGCATAGGCGTCCTGGACACTGCCTTCGACCTCTTCCAGCGCGAAACGCCACGTCTCGGCCAGGGCTGCACTGGAAGAAAAAATCCCTGCGGCAGCAATGGCCGCCACCAGACTGGCTTTCTTAAACATGTTGTTATTCCCCTTCTATTAGTGGTGATATATACCTATATCAGCATGGTCGAAGAGTTTCCAGAATTCCATTAGCAATCATAATGATAAAAACAGGATGGGATGAACCATACTATTCATGCGAAGGCGAAGGGGCATTCATGAGCACAACCGACAACGACGAGTTCGCCGATTCGCTGCGCCGACTGCCTGGCGGGTTGCTTGGCGTGGCAAGGGGGCTGGACAAGGCCGACAGTGCCATGGCCTGGGTGGAGCGCTGGTTGATCGTCGGCTGCATCTTCGGCATGGCCATTGCCAGCATCGCCAACGTCATCGGCCGCAACGTCTTCAATTACAGCTTGCCCTTCACCGAAGAAATCATGCAGGTGCTGCAGATCTGGCTCACCTTCATCGGCATCAGTTACGGTGCGCGGGCCGGGCGCCATATCCGGGTCACGGCCCTGGTCGATGCGCTGCCCGAACTGCTGCGCAAGACGGTGCTGATCCTGGCGCAACTCATCACCTGCCTGCTGCTCGCCTATCTCGCTTATCTCGCCTACGGCTACGTGATGAGCCTGGCGGAGTCGAAACGCGTCATGCCATCGTTGCGCTGGCCGCTGTATATCCTCTACAGCGTGGTCCCTGCCGGCCTCGCCCTGGGCAGCGTGCAGTTCTTCCTGAGCGTGATGCGCAATCTGCTCAGCACCGGCCGCTGGCTGTCCTGGAAGTCACCGGAGGTCGAAGCCGAGGACGCCGAGGTCGACGACACGGGTATTTGAGCCGTCACCCTTCCTCCATCGCTCCTTCAGAGAGGATCAACAACAAGGATAAGTACTCATGTGGACCGTAATCGTCATGCTGGTGCTGTTGCTGATGGGCCTGCCCATGATGGTGCCGCTGGTGGCGGGGGCCTTCGTGATCCTGTTCAGCGACTTCAGCTTCCTGAAACCCGAACTGTTCATGCAGCAGATGATCGGTGGACTCCAGCCGGTGGTGCTCACGGCGGTCCCCATGTTCATCCTCGCCGCGGACATCATGCTCAAGGGCAGCACCGCCCAGCGCATGCTCGATGTCATCGAGAGCTTCGTCGGCCATTGGCGCGGCGGCCTGCCGGTGACCACCGCGGTGGGTTGCACCATGTTCGGCGCCGTCTCCGGTTCGACCCAGGCCACGGTGGTCGCCATGGGACGGCCGCTGCGCCCGCGCCTGCTCGATGCCGGCTACAGCGACAAGTTCACCATCGCCCTGATCATCAATGCCTCGGACATCGCCCTGCTGATTCCTCCCTCGATCGGCATGATCATCTACGGTGTGGCCACCGGAACCTCGGTGGGCGACCTGTTCATCGCCGGCATATTGCCCGGCCTGCTGATCCTTGCACTGTTCTCGGTCTACTGTATCTGGAAGGCCAAGAAGCTGGGCATCGAGCCCCTGGCCAAGCACTCCTGGTCGGAGCGCTGGCATGCCATGAAGCGCGCCAGCCTGCCCGCCGGCTTTCCCATCATCATCATCGGCGGTATCTATTCGGGGATCTTCTCACCCACCGAGGCAGCCACGGTGTCGGTCATCTATGCCCTGTTCCTCGAGATGGTCATCTATCGCGGCGTGACCTTCAGCGATCTGCCCAAGGTGGCCTTCAGCACCGGACTGATCACCGCCGTGGTCTTCATCCTGGTAGGCGCCGGCGCCGGCTTCTCCTGGATCATCTCCTTCGCCAAGATTCCCGACGCCATCCTCGGCGGTTACATTCCCTACCTTTCCGACCACCCGGTCATGCTGCTGGTGGTGATCGCCGTCTCCTTCTTCGTCGGCTGCATGTTCGTCGATCCCATCGTGGTCATCCTGATCCTCTCGCCGGTGTTCGCCCCGGCGATCAGCGCCGCCGGGGTCGATCCGGTGCACGTGGGTGTGGTGGTCACCCTGCAGGCGGCGATCGGCTCGGCGACACCCCCCTTCGGCTGCGATATCTTCACCGCCGTCGCGGTATTCAAGAAACCCTACCTGGACATCATCAAGGGGACGCCACCCTTCATCGCCCTGCTGTTGCTGGCCACCCTGCTGGTCATCGTCTTCCCGCAGATATCGCTGTTCCTGCCGGAGCTGGCCAACTGAAGATACCATTCCAGCATGCGGCCCTCGCCACTCGGCGGGGGATTCTTCTTCGGCGAGTCATCGGTGAGACATGAAGGCACTGATTCAGCGGGTACAACATGCCAGCGTGGAGGTAGAAGGCCATTGCGTGGGTGCCATCGAACGGGGCCTGCTGGCCCTGATCGGGGTGGAGAAGGGAGACGACGAGACGCGAGCCGACAGGCTACTGCACAAGCTGCTGCACTACCGCGTCTTCGGCGACGACGCCGGCAAGATGAATCTCGATCTGCGGCAGGTCGACGGGGGATTGCTGCTGGTCTCGCAGTTCACCTTGGCCGCAGACACCCGCAAGGGGTTGCGACCGAGCTTCTCCAGCGCCGCCTCGCCAGACGAGGGAGAACGACTCTATCATTACTTGCGGCAGCAAGCCGAAGAACGCTGGCCGAAGGTCGCCGGCGGCGAGTTCGGGGCCGACATGCAGGTCAGCCTGGTCAACGATGGGCCGGTGACCTTCCTGCTGGAAAGCTGATCGTCCTCCTACTCCTTGGGATGCCACTTGTCGTCGTCGCCCTTCTCGTACTTCTCCTTGACCGCGGCCCAGGCCACGCGATGCGCGGTTTCCTCCCGGGAATCGTTGCCTCGGCGATCCTCGGGATCCTTGTACTCGTCCCAGGCGCTGTTGAAGGCCTCCTTGTAGATGGTCTGCGCCTTGGGCGGCAAGACGTTACGCACACCATCGGGCAGTTCGTCGCGCTTGTCGTAGGGCATGGCAATCTCCTTTTGACCGTCATCCGTTGCTCTCGCCCCCAGTCTAGCCAAGCGCCGGATCGTTGCCCAACAGCCTAGCCATGCTCAGCTCGGCGACAGCTCCGACTCGAGCCGCTCCAGCGCCTCTTCCGCTTCCAGCCAGTCGTGTTCCAGCGTTTCCAAGCGATTCTTGAGGTCGCCCTGGCGGGCCAGCAGGGTCGTCAGCTCCTCCTTGCGGGACGCATCGGTGTAGAGCTCGGTGTCGCCCAGTTGGGTCTCCACCCGGCCCAGTTCGTCGGTGGTTCGGGTCATGTCGCGCTCGAGCCGATCGCGTTCGCGCTTGAGCGGGCGCAGCCTCTCGCGCAGTTCGGCGGCAACCCGACGCGCCGCCTTGCGATCGGCTGCCGGCGCGTCGCCCGGCGATTTTTCCGGGCGAGCCTCGCGCCGCTCGGCATCGAGCCGCGCCTTGAGCCAGGCGCGATAATCCTCGAGGTCACCATCGAAGGGCGAGACCCTGCCGTCCGCCACGCACCAGAACTCGTCCACCGTGGCACGCAGCAGGTGACGATCGTGGGACACGATGATCACCGTGCCCTCGAAGGCGGCCAGGGCCTCGGTCAGGGCCTCGCGCATCTCCAGGTCGAGGTGGTTGGTGGGTTCGTCGAGCAGCAGCAGGTTGGGCTTCTGCCAGGCGATCAGGGCTAGTGCCAGACGCGCCTTCTCGCCACCGGAGAAATGCCCGACCTCGCCGAACACGTCGTCGCCCCGGAAGCCGAAGCCCCCCAGGAAGTTGCGCACAGCCTGTTCGCTGGCGGTGGGCGAAAGCCGTTGCACGTGCAGAAAGGGGGAAGCGGTGAGATCGAGCCCCTCGAGCTGGTGCTGGGCAAAGTAGCCGATGGCCAGGTGTTCGCCGGCGACCCGCTTGCCTTCGATCAGGGGAAGCTCGCCGGTCAGCGACTTGATCAGTGTCGACTTGCCGGCCCCATTGGGGCCCAGCAGGCCGATGCGCTGGCCAGGAAGCAGCGTCAGCTTGACGTCACTCAACAGCGGCGAGGTGTAGCCCAGCCTGGCCTGATCGAGCACCAGCAACGGGTGGGAAGTCTTGTCCGCAGACGGCAGGGTGAAGTGAAACGGCGAGTCGACGTGAGCCACGGCGATGGTCTCCATGCGCTCGAGCATCTTCAACCGGCTCTGGGCCTGGCGCGCCTTGGTCGCCTTGGCGCGAAAGCGCGCCACGAAGCGCTCGATCTCCTCGCGCCGCGCCTGCTGTTTGGCGGCCTCGGCCTGCTGCTGGGCGAGTTTCTCGGCCCGGGTGCGCTCGAAAGCGCTGTAGTTGCCACGATAGAGCACCAGTCGATGCCGATCGAAGTGCACGATGTGATCGCATACCGCATCGAGAAAGTCGCGGTCGTGGGAGATCAGCAGCAGGGTGCCGGGATATCGTATCAGCCACTGCTCCAGCCACAGCAGCGCATCGAGATCGAGATGGTTGGTGGGCTCGTCGAGCAGCAGCAGGTCCGAGGGCATGAACAGGGTCCGCGCCAGGTTGACCCGCATGCGCCAGCCCCCAGAGAACGCCGCCAGGGGCTGGTCGAGCTGAGCCTGGGTAAACCCCAGCCCGACCAGCAGCTGTGCCGCCCGGGCTGGCGCGCTGTAGCCATCGAGCGCCTCGAGCCTGCCGTGGAGCTCGGCCTCGCGATGCGCCTCGCCGTTCTGCCGGGCGCTTTCCAGGGCGGCCTGGGTGCCACGCAATTCGGCATCGCCGTCGAGAACGTAATCGTGAATCGAGCGGTCGAGCGTCTCGATCTCCTGGGCCATGTGCGCGATCCGCTGCCCGGCGGAGAGCTCGACCTGGCCGCGATCCGGTGTCAACTCGCCGAGCAGCAGCTTGAACAGACTCGACTTGCCGGCGCCATTGGGACCGACGATGCCGGCCTTGTGGCCGGCGTGCAGGGTCAGTTCCGCCTCCTCGAACAGGGGTTGGGTACCGCGTTGCAGGGCCAGTTGGCGCAGTGCGATCATGATGCCTCTCAAGCGTGGGATGGCGCAGCCAAGCAAAAAATGGACGATCATTCTAGCCGATTGTGGAATTACGCGCTGGTTCTCTACGCTCGCCGGCACGTGGCCGATGCCTGCCTGGCCTTGCAGGACGACCACGGCCTGGATGTCTGCGAGCTGCTGTGGGTGTGCTGGTTGGCGAGCCGGGGGATGGCCCCGGCGGAGGATGCCGGACGGGCCCTGGAGGGAGTAAGGGGCTGGCAGCGCGAAGTCACCCGGCCGCTGCGCGCTCAGCGCCGGGCCCTCAAGCCCCTGGCCAGGGACCGACCCGACATCGCCCGATTGCGTCAGACGATCAAGGAGGCCGAGCTGCTCGCCGAGCGTGAGGCCCTGAACCGGCTTCAGGCACTGGCCGAGGCCGGGCTGGGTGTTCGCCAGGCCTTGCCCGGTGACACGCTCATCGCTTCATTGCGTCACCTGGTCGCGGCTCGTCACCATGAGACCGACGAGGCACTGGCATGCCTCGCCCGGGCGGCGGGTGCGGAACCCGGGCCGCCCTGTTAGAGTCGCAGGTAACCGGTGAATACACTCACGAGTGTCGATACCGTCCCACGCATCGCATCTGTTACAGGAACTCAAGGAGCCTTCATGAAAACATTGGTGACCGCTGCCACCCTTGGCGCCATCCTGGGTGCCGCGCCACTGGCGCTCGCCGCCCCGGAGAGCGAGCAGGAAAGACTCAGCTACAGCATCGGCGTGACCCTGGGTCAGAGCCTGTCTCAGGACATCGAGGAGCTCGACGTCGATGCCTTCTCCCAGGCGATCAAGGACATCTATGCCGGCAACGAGCTCCAGATGAGCGACGAGGAGATGGCCAAGGCGCTCACCCAGTTCCAGCAGCAGAAGATGGCCGAACAGCAGGAAGAAGCCCAGAAGGCCGCCGAGGCCAACCGTGTCGAGGGCGAGAAGTTCCTGGAGGAAAACGCCGACAAGGAAGGCGTGAAGGTCACCGAGTCGGGTCTGCAGTACGAGGAACTCGAATCCGGTGACGGCGCCACGCCGGACCCCAAGGACACCGTCAGGGTGCACTACGAAGGCAAGCTGATCGACGGTACCGTGTTCGACAGCTCCTATCAGCGTGGCGAGCCGGTCGAATTCCAGGTCGACCAGGTCATCGAGGGGTGGCAGGAAGCCTTGCAGATGATGAGCGTCGGGGACACCTGGATGATCTACCTGCCTTCCGATCTGGCCTATGGACCCGCCGGCACCGGTGGCCCCATCGGCCCCAACGAAACCCTCACCTTCAAGGTCGAACTGCTGGGTGTCGAGGAAGCCAGCGACGATGGCGAAAGCGACGACGAATAAGCCTCGATGACGTTTCCGATCGCGCTCCTTCTCGTCTGGCTGACGCTACCGGCGTCGGCGGTGGCTGCCGAGGACGCGAAGGCGTCGCCCCTGGCGGTGCTCGATATCGAGCCCGAGGCCATCAGCGTGATGGGGGTCTCCTCCGGCGGCTACATGGCGACTCAGCTGGCGGTTGCCTGGCCTGAGCGCTTCTCCGGGCTGGCGGTATTCGCCGCCGGTCCCTGGGGCTGTGCCCAGGGAACGCTCGCCCTGGCGCTGACCCAGTGCATGAACACCCGGCTGGGTCTACCCGACCTGGCGACACTGGAAAACCGCCATGCGGCGTACCTGGAGAAGAACCAGGTGGGCAGCCCGGGGGCGCTGGCCAGGCAGCGCGTCTACCTCTGGCATGGGCAGCACGACGAGGTCGTCGATCCGCGCCTGACCGAGCTGCTGGCCGAGCAGTACCGGGAGTGGCTGGAAACGCCCGAGAGCCAGCTCGAGGTCGTGTACAGCGAAGTGGCGGCCCACGGCTGGCCGGTTGCCGCGAACGCCAGCGAAGGGGCGGATCTCGCGCCATGCACGCAAGGGGGCAGCCCTTACCTGTTACGTTGCAATTTCGATGGGGCCGGTCAGGCTCTGGAGTGGCTCTATCCGGAACGCCTGGAAGCGCCCCGGGGCGATGGCCGTGGCATGCTGATGCGATTCGACCAGACGGCATTCCACGAGGGGGGGCTGGCCGAGGAAGGCTATGTCTACATCCCCAAGACCTGCGAGGAAGGCGCGCCCTGCGCCCTGACCGTCGCCCTGCATGGCTGCTCGATGGGCAGCGCGCAGATCGGCGAGACCTTCGTGCGCCATTCAGGGCTCAACGCCTGGGCGGCGGAGAATCAGCTCGTCGTGCTCTACCCTCAGGCCAGGCCCAGTCTGCCCAACCCCAAGGGATGCTGGGACTGGTGGGGCTACGATGAGAGCAGCTGGCAGCGCGATCCCGGCTACGACAGCCGCCAGGGCCAGCAGATCCAGGCCCTCAAGGCGATGGTCGATCACATTGCCGGAAAACCGCAGTGAGTGACGTCAGCTTGCCGACAGCACCTGCTCCAAGGCGCTGGTCAGCGCCTGGGGCACCGGCGAGTACACCACCTGCTTGAGTATCTTGCCCTGGTTGTCGACGATGAACAGCGAGGCACTGTGATCGACGGTGTAGCCCATCGCCGAGTCGTCGGTATCCACCTTGCGCCAGAATACGCCATAGCGCTCGGCAATCTCCTCAAGCTGCGCCTGACTGCCGGTCGCACCGATGAACCGTGGCCCGAAATAGCCCACATACTCCTTCAGCCTCGCAAGATCGTCCCGCTCCGGATCCACCGAGATCAGCACCGGCACCACCCGCTGCCTCGCCTGCTCATCGAGCCGGGCCAGGGTCTGACGCACCACCGCCATGCTCAGCGGGCAGACATCGGGGCAATGGGTGTAGCCGAAGAACAGCACTGCCACCTGATCGTCGCCTAGATCACCCAGCGAGAATTCGCCCTGGGTGGAAGGCAGTGTCACGGGGCCGCCAGGAGGCGCCTCGTATCCATCGCCGGGTCGCTGCAGCATCACCCATGTCAGCACCAGCGCGATGACCAGCGCAACGGCGCCCAGCGCCATCACCCAACGCTGTACATGACTGAAATGGCTCATCCAGACCTCCGCCTCACCTCGATATCGAACCAGCTGCCCTTGCGCCCATCGGCGGTATCGACCAGCACCTTGATCCGCCAGGGCATCACCTTAAGGCTGCAGACCCCGAACTGGCCCAGCCCCCGGAAACGGTCAGCGCTCACGGCGTCTAGCACGAAGCGATGCAGCCCCATATCCATGCCGCGACCCTCGAACAATACCACGACCCGCTCGGCCTCGGCCCCCTCGAGCCGCACCTCGATCGGCAGCGGCTCGAGGGGTGCGATCTCGCTGCCCAGGGCGAGGTGCAGCCTGGCCTGCTCGCCCAGCGGGGCGTGACAAGCCCCACGATGGAGATTGCAGGGTGTCTCGGGAGGGTACCACGCGATATCCTTGCCGCCACTGCGCAGGTAGTGAGCGAACAGATACCACACGGCCATGAGCAGTATGGCCAGCGTGATGACCGTCAGCAGATTGCGCAGCGGAAACGTGCCACTGTCACCGATTCTTGGTTGCATGATGATGAGGGGATCCCGGCGGACACAACGAATGGATGATGAGCTTACCAGCCATCATGCCCGGGCGGACGTGAACGGTTGTCGCAGGGCAGGCCTGTTGAGGAGATGACATGACCGGTGTCGAAAACGCGCTCGGCCCGCTGTTCCTGTTGATACTGCTGGGCGCCCTTTTCGGCTGGCTGCGCTGGCCGGCGGGAGACTTCTGGCCTCGCCTCGAGCAACTGATCTATTTCCTGCTCTTCCCCGCCATGTTGCTGGCCACGCTGGCCACCACCGACGTCTCCCAGGTTCCCGTCGGCCGCCTGGCCCTGGTGCTGCTCGGCACCATGGCACTTTTCGCCACGCTGCTGTGGGGCCTGCGTGCGCGACTGCGAATCGATGCCGCGGCCTTCACCTCGGTCTTCCAGGGTGCCCTGCGCTTCAATACCTACGTCGGTGTCGCCGGTGCCGCCGCCCTTCACGCTGACGCCGGCACCACCACGGCCGCCGTGGCGGTGGCATTGCTGGTACCGGTGGTCAATGTCCTCTGCGTGGCGAGCTTCGTCGCCGCCGGCACGCTGGGGCCGTCGAGCGTGACCAAGAGCCTGTCCGCGCTGGCACGCAACCCGCTGATCCTGGCCTGTCTCGGCGGCATCCTGCTCAACCTCAGCGGTATCGGCCTGCCGGGGTGGAGCGAGAAGGCGGTCACCCTGCTCGGCCGCGCGGCCCTGCCGCTGGGGCTGGTGGCGGTGGGCGTGGCGCTGCGCCCCCAGGCACTGATGCGGCTCGACCGTGGCGTGTGGGCGGCAAACCTGGTCAAGCTGATATTGATGCCCGCCGTGGTGGTGGCCCTGGCCCTGCTGATCGGCCTGGACGCGGTGAGTCGCGACATCGTCCTGCTGTTCGCCGCCCTGCCCACCGCGACATCGGCCTACATCCTGGCACGCCAGCTGGGTGGCGATGCGGAACTGATGGCCGCGTTGATCACCGGTCAGACCTTGCTGGCGATGATCACCCTGCCACTCTGGCTCTCTCTGGTGGGGTGAACCGCATCCCGGCAGCTAAATAAAAAAGATTCTCATTTTTCTTGACGCCCTGAATGAGAATGGTTATCTTGCAGGTGTGGCGTTCGCCAGACGCCGCTTTCCATCGCAGAGAAGGCTGATCATCGGGATCGATTTCCCTGCCATGGTTATCTCCTCATCAAGCTAGTCACGGTCTTGTGCGGCGATTCTCATGAATCGCCGCTTTTTTCGATTTCTCCACGAATCAGCCCTTGCGCGTGTTATCGGAACGCTCGCCGGGCCAGGGCGCGCGCCGGTGAAGGCGCTCGCGCAGCAAGGCGGCCAGCGCCTCGACCGCCGGTCGCGAATCCGCGGCGATGCGCTGACCGAAATAGAGCTTGGCTTCTCCACCATGCAGGGAAGGCAGACCATCGCTTTCGTCCAGCACGCGCATGGCCGGGGTCAGGCGGCGACGATCGAGGATACCGACCGCCAAGCCCGACTCCACCGCCGTTTCCAGGGCATTGATGCTGGTGCTGGTGAATACCGCGTACCAGGCCCTGCCGATCGCTTCCAGGGCCTCGACTCCCAGCGCACGATAGGGGCAGTCCACGGGATGCAGGGCCAGGGGCAGGGGCTGATCGCCCTCCAGGCGCGCCTCCCGGGCGGCGGCCCACACCGGTGTTGTTCGCCACAGGGGCTCGCCGCCTCGCAGCCGATTCTGCCGGTCGAGCAGCACCGCCAGGGTCAGCTCGCCTCGCTGCAGGCGCTTGATCAGCTCGCCACTGGTGGCCGTCACGGCCTCCAGGAGCACGTCCGGATGACTGGCGAGGAATTCCGGCAATATCTGTCCCACCAGCTCGCTGGCGTAATCCTCCGGCAACCCGAAGCGTACCGTACCGCTCAACCCCCGGCCGGTGAAGCGTGCCAGAAGATTGTCGTGCTGGCGCAGCAGCTCCCTGGCTTCACGCAACAATGCCTCGCCGGTGGGTGTCGGACTCACCCCCCGTGCCCCGCGCAGGAGCAGGCGCGTGTCCAGATGCTCCTCCAGGCGCTTGATCTGCATGCTGATGGCGCTGACGGTGCGGTTGCGCTGATCCGCGGCGGCAGCCAGCGTGCCCTGCTGGGCGACTACTACGAAGCTGCGCAGTGCCTCGAGATCCAGTGCCCCGGTCGAGACTTCAGTCATATTGAACACTCAGTGAAATAAATATCGATTCATTGAACACTCTAGAGGGTCCAGACTTGCCTCGCTACCATTCAACTGCGACAAGGGAGGCTATCTATGTCCTGGCTCTATCGACGCGGATGGCGTCTCGCACTGCCCCCACGCTCCGCCACGCTGCCACTGGGCGGTGTCGTCATCGCAACGGGGTTCGTGCTGTGCTGGAGCAGTGGTTTCGTCGGCAGCCGCCTGGCGGTGGCCATCGATACGCCTCCCTTGGCCCTCTATGCCTGGCGCTTCGCCCTGGCGACGGCATTGGCAGCACTCTGGTGGCTGCTTCGTGCCCTGGGAGAAGGCAGCGGACGCATTTCCGCAAGAGAGCTGCGTGGTGAGCTGGCCAGCGGCAGCCTGACGGTAGGCCTCTACCTGCTGGCCATGCTGGTGGGTATCCAGCAGGGGGTCAGTGCCGGCGTCGCCTCCTTGATCGGCGCCTTGCAACCTCTGGCCGCCGCGACCCTTGCCGCCCTGTGGCTGAACGAGAGGAGTTCCCGCGTTCAATGGCTTGGCATGCTGGTGGCGACCCTGGGGGCTGGGCTGTGCGTGCTCGATGACGCCCGGGGGGTAGGCGGGGCCCCGATCTGGGCCTACGGCCTGCCGGTCCTGGCGGTGGCGTCGGTGACCCTGGGCAGCGTGATGACGGCTCGCCCGGACCGCGGCTTGCCTCTGGAGGCACGCCTGACCTTGCAACTGGCGGCCGCGACGGGGGTGTTTTTCGCCGCCGCATTGCTTCTTGGGGAGGACGGGATCGCCCCACCGGCCATATCCCGGGAGTCTCTCCTGGTGATGGCCTGGCTGGTGGTGCTGGCAACCTTCGGCGGCTACGGTTTCTTCGTCCAGGGGCTCTCACGCTTTGGCGTGACACGCCTGTCGACCCTGATCTACCTGACGCCGGCGGTGACGCTGGTGTGGACGGCGCTGCTGTTCGACGAACTGCCTGGCCTGCTGGGCGGCCTGGGCATGATCGTGGCCGCCCTGGGAGTGCTTCTGACGTTCGGCGATCCCGGGAAGCAAGGAAGCGGCGCGAGCGTTCGCGCGCCGCGCCATGAACCGGCGGCGCCGGGCACTCAGGCCTCCCGGGCGAAGATCAAGTCCCAGACGCCATGGCCGAGCCGCTCGCCGCGGGCCTCGAACTTGGTCGAGGGACGGAACTCGGGGCGGGGCACGTAAGGCGCCGTGTCTTCTTCCGCCGTATTGCGATACCCCCGCGCATCGGCCATCACCTCGACCATGTGCTCGGCGTAGGCTTCCCAGTCGGTCGCCATGTGCAATACACCGCCGGGTTTCAGCCGCGTGCGCGCCAGTTCGATGAAGGCGGGTTGGACGATGCGCCGCTTGTGATGCTTCTTCTTCGGCCAAGGGTCGGGAAAGAACAGCTGCACCGCATCGAGGCTCGCTTCCGGCAGGCAGCGCGACAGCACCTCCAGCGCGTCCTCGCGGTAGACCCGCAGGTTGGTCAGGCCGCGCTTGTCGGCCTCGTCGAGCAGCTTGCCGACGCCCGGGGCATGCACCTCGATGCCGATGAAGTCCACCCCGGGGTGCGTCTCGGCCTGTTCGACCAGCGACGCCCCCATGCCGAAGCCGATCTCCACGATCCGCGGCGCGTGGCGCCCGAACAGGCGATCCAGATCCTGGTGGCCGTCCTCTACACGCAGCCCCAGCCGGGGCCACACCTCTTCCAGCCCCCGGGTCTGGGCGGTGGTCATGCGTCCGGCCCGCAAGACGTAGCTCTTCACGCCGCGCCTGGGTCGCAGGCTCGTCCCGTCGTTACCGTTCGTTTCGTCGTTCATACCCTGGTTTTCTGACTCAAGCATCGATGCGTTCGTGACCGCGTCCCGTGAGGGGCGATAGTTTACCTTCGTTGCTCGCCGCCGACATCCTCATGTTTCGGAGGCCATACATCCCCATCGACCAGCTCGGGCTTCTTCAATACGCGCGGATCGAAGACCGGCTCGTCGTGGCCCTCGCGACGCTGACGCTCGTAATCCTTGAGCAACCGCAGCCCGACGGGAGACAGCAGGAGGATGGCGAACAGGTTGGTGGTGGCCATCAGCCCCATGGAGAGATCGGCGAAGTTCCACACGAAGGAGAGCTTGGCCACCGAACCGATCATCACCATGGCCAGGATCACCCAGCGAAATGTGTGATCCGCCTTCCTGGCATGGCCGCGAAACAGGTACTCGATGTTGACCGCGGAGAAGGAGTAATTGGCCAGTACCGACGTATAGGCAAAGAACAGGATGATGATGGCGATGAAGACCTCGCCGAAATAGCCCAGGTGGTCGACCATGGCGTCCTGGGTCAGCTTGATGCCTTCGATGGACGCGCCGGCGGAACTGCTCAGCAGTTCGTCGTAGACACCGGAGAGCAGGATCACCACCGCCGTGCAGGAGCAGACCACGATCGTGTCCACGAAGACCCCGAAGGACTGCACCAGCCCCTGGGCAGCCGGGTGCTTGACGCTGGCCTGGGCGGCGGCGTTGGGGGTGGAACCCATGCCTGCCTCGTTGGAAAACAGCCCGCGCTTGATGCCGTTCTCCATGGCCACCTTGATCGAATAGCCTACCGCGCCGCCGACCGCGGGACCGTAGCCGAAGGCGCTCTTGACGATCAACGTCAGCATGTCCGGCACGGCGGTGAGATTGGTGACGAGAATCCATATCGAGACCAGCAGGTAGGCGATGGCCATGGCCGGCACGATCTTCTCGGCGGTGCGCGCGACGGATTTCAGGCCGCCGAAGATGACCAGTGCCACCAGGCCCACCAGCACCACGCCGGTGATCCAGTTGGGCACCCCGAAGGCGCCGTTCATGGCCTGGGCGATGGTATTGGACTGGGCCGCGTTGAAGGCCAGCCCGTAGGCGATGACCAGGAACACCGCGAACAGCGCGCCCAGCCAGCGCCAGCCCAGCCCTCGCTCGATGTAGTAGGCAGGACCGCCGCGGAAGACCCCATCCTCGTTGGTGTGCTTGTAAAGCTGGGCCAGGGACGATTCGATGAAGGCGGTGGCGAAGCCCACCAGGGCGGTGACCCACATCCAGAAGATCGCCCCGGGCCCGCCGACCCACAGGGCGATGGCCACCCCGGCCAGGTTGCCGGTGCCCAGACGTGCCGCCATCGAGGTGGCAAAGGCCTGAAACCCGCTGACACCCCCGTTGGCCCCCCGGGCGCTGATCGTCACCTTGGCCATGTGACGGAACATCCTGAACTGCATTCCCCGGGTCATGACGGTGAAGAACAGTCCCGCGCCCAGCAGCAGATACACCAGGATGTAGCTCCAGATGAAATCGCTGACCGGGTTCATGACAGCATAGATGCCATCGCGCAACGGCACGATGAACGAAAGGAGGGCTTCCATGGCATTATTCTCCTGAATTTGTCTTGCGCCTGATCGAAAGGATAGCGACGCAAGGCACATTGCGAAACGTTGACGCTGGAAAGTTTTTGATCGACGGGGAGTTGAGGGATGAGACGACTACCGGGAAATGTCGACATGCGCGAGCGCTTGCTCTGGGTCGCCGCCGCCTCGAGCGGCTTTGTCATGGTGCTGGCCGGCGCCTTCGGCGCCCATGGCCTGGAAGGGCAGGTCAGCGAGCGGTTGCTCGCGGCCTTCGAGACCGGGGTGCGTTACCAGGCCTGGCATACCCTGGCGATCCTGCTGATACTGATCCAGCGACAACAGCAGGCGACGCCCGGGCAGCTCCTGGTTCTGGGACTGTGGGCCACGGGCATTCTGCTGTTCTCGGGATCGCTCTATCTGATGGCCCTGACCGGCGTTCGCGCCCTGGGCATGATCACCCCGATAGGCGGGGTGTCGTTCCTGGCCGGCTGGCTGGCCCTGGCGGCAGTCGTCTGGCGAACCAGGCTTTGATAACGACGTCGGATGCTAGTCGTCCCGGTCGGGCAGGGCATAGGTGGCCGTCACGATCGCTACCGGATCATTGTCACCGGCAGAAAACAGTTCGACCTCGCCCACCGCCAGGCGACGCCCCAGCTTGACCACCCGGGCATTGGCGATCAGATCGCGATCGCCCCGGGCGCGGCGCAGGAAGTGACAATTGAGGTCCGTGGTCACCGCCATGGGTTCCGGCCCGATCTGGGCCAGGATCGCCACGTACAGGCAGACATCCGCCAGGCCCATCATGCTGGGACCGGACACGCTGGCGCCGGGGCGCAGGTGTTCATCCTCGATGGCCAGGCTCATGGTGGCGCGCATCTCATCGACGCCCTCGATGGTTCCCTGACGTTGGGGGAAGACCTCGTCGAGAAAGTCCTCGATGGCGGCGGCGGTCATCACGGTCATCTGTGTTCTCCTGGCATTAGCGAACCCGAGGCCTCACGATAGCGTAACCGGCGATCGCGGCACAGCCTTGGCCAGGACGAGGCCGTCCACGTGGCCCTCAGGCAAGGAATCGAGCCGTCCTGCCGGTTGCGTGTCCACTCGAAAAGCGCTTGGTTTAAGAAGCCAGACAAGACAACAAGGAGAGTCCACGTGCCAACCCGCCTATTCATGCTGCTGCTACTCGCCTTCACGTTGCTGAGTGCGCCTCTCATGGCTCAGGAGACCCCCTCTCACGACGGGGAGGCTCGATCGCCCAGCGAGGCGACCGAGAAGATGGAAGAGTCCCTCGATCGGTCCAAGCCGACGGAGGATGGTGCCAAGCAGGCGCCCTCCGGCAACGCTCAGCCGGAAGAGAACTGGTTTGGCTGCAAACCCGACAACAGCGAGCAGCAGGCATCCTGCGACGATCGACGCGACGAGCGCGAGGAAAAGGAGTGAAACGGACTGAAGCACGGGAGGCCCCGCCGCTCCATGACGGCGAGGCCTCCCGCTTTTCCGACAGCGAGTTCCCCTCTCGGAGGAAACTTCGTCTGCCTAGTGCCCCTTGGCCTTGTGTACCGCCCGCCAGTGGTGCAGCAGCGGCTCGGTGTAGCCCGAGGGTTGCTCACGGCCCTTGAAGATGAGGTCCGTCGCGGCCTGGAAGGCGGTGGACTCCTCGAGGTGCGAGGTCATCGGCGTGTAGCCCGGATCACCTTCGTTCTGCTTGTCGACCACGGCGGCCATGCGCTCGAGGGTCTTCTTGACCTGGGCGGCACTGACCACGCCATGGTAGAGCCAGTTGGCGATGTGCTGGCTGGAGATGCGCAGGGTGGCCCGGTCCTCCATCAGTCCCACGTCGTGGATGTCCGGGACCTTGGAGCAGCCCACGCCATGCTCGACCCAGCGCACCACGTAGCCGAGGATGCCCTGGCAATTGTTGTCGAGTTCCTGCTGGATCTCGTCTTCCGACCAGTCGGCGCTCTCGACCACCGGCACCGTGAGCAGGTCGTCGAGCAGATCCGAAAGACCGTGACTCTTCAGCTCGTGCTGCACGGCACCCACGTCGACCTGATGGTAGTGCAAGGCGTGCAGCACCGCGGCGGTGGGCGACGGCACCCAGGCGGTGTTCGCCCCGGCCTTGGGGTGGCCGATCTTCTGCTCCAGCATGGCGGCCATCAGTTCCGGCATCGCCCACATGCCCTTGCCGATCTGGGCGCGACCGCGCAGGCCGCAATCCAGGCCGACCTGGACGTTGTTGCGCTCATAGGCGTCGATCCAGGTGCTGTGCTTCATGTCGCCCTTGCGCAGCATGGGACCGGCTTCCATGGTGCTGTGCATCTCGTCGCCGGTGCGATCGAGGAAGCCGGTGTTGATGAACACGACCCGACTGGCGGCCTCGTGGATACATGCCTTGAGGTTGACGGAGGTACGGCGCTCCTCGTCCATGATGCCCATCTTGAGGGTATTGCGCGGCAGACCCAGCAGGTCCTCGACCCGCTCGAACAGGGTGTTGGAGAAGGCGACCTCCTTGGGGCCATGCATCTTGGGCTTGACGATGTAGACCGACCCGGTGCGGCTGTTCTGGATGCCCTTCGACGCCCCCGGATCGCCGCCGCCCAGGACCCGGGTCTTCTTCAGGTCGTGCATGGCGATCAGGCTGGTGACGATGCCGTCCAGCAGTCCTTCGGGCACTTCGTTGCCGTCGCCGTCGAGCATCGCCGGGGTGGTCATCAGATGGCCGACGTTGCGCACGAACATCAGTGAGCGACCGGGCAGCGTCAGGGCGTCGCCATCGGGATCGGTGTAGGTGCGATCGGGATTGAGGCGGCGGGTCTGGACCTTGCCGTTCTTGTCGATCTCCTCCTGAAGCGTGCCCTGCATCAGGCCGAGCCAGTTGCGGTACACGCCGACCTTGTCCTCGGCATCCACCGCGGCCACGGAATCCTCGCAATCCATGATGGTGGTGATGGCGGCCTCGACCACGACATCCTTGATGCGCGCCGCGTCGGTGCGCCCGATCGGATGCTCGGCGTCGAACTGCACCTCGAGGTGCAGACCGTGCTGAGTGAGCAGGATCGCGCTGGGCTTGTCGGCCTCGCCCTGATAGCCGACCAGTTGATCGGGGCGCTCGAGACCGGTTTCGCGGCCCCCCTCGAGAGAGACCACCAGCTGGCCGTCGCGCAGTGCATAATGCACGGCATCGCGGTGGGAGGCGCTGGACAGCGGCGCGGCCTGGTCGAGCACGTTGCGCGCGTAGGCGATGACCTTGGCGCCGCGCTTGGGGTTGTAGTCGCGGCCGATCTCGGCGCCATCGTCCTCGCTGATGGCATCGGTGCCGTAGAGGGCGTCGTAGAGGCTTCCCCAGCGTGCATTGGCGGCATTCAGCGCATAGCGGGCGTTGCTCACCGGCACCACGAGTTGCGGGCCGGCCTGGACGGTGACCTCGTCGTCGACGTTGGCGGTGGAGGCCTCGACCCGGTGCGGGGCATTCACCAGATAGCCGATCTTCTTCAGGAAGTCGCGATAGGCGGCCAGGTCGCGCACCGGGCCGGGATGCTCGCGATGCCAAGTGTCGAGCTCGCTCTGCAGGCGCTCGCGTTCCGCCAGCAGTTCGCGATTGCGGGGCGCCAGCTCGTGAATCAGGGCATCGACCCCGGCCCAGAAGGCATCGGCATCGAGCCCCGTTCCCGGCAGGGCCTCCTCATTGAGGAACCGATCGAGTTCGGAAGCCACCTGAAGGCGATGGCGGGAGATGCGTTGTGACATGAAAAACACTCCTGGTGTGCTGCTATCACCCGATCAGCGGCGATAGGTAGTCCGTTGTGACAACGACGGTTATGGAAATGGCTTCCACATAGTACCCGAAACAGGGCTCGGGTGGCGATCCACTTGACCAATGGTTAATAAGGACTTTTCGTGTTCCGGCCCCATTCGGGCTAGCATGAGAGCGTACAGGGAGAACTCGATGATCGACTTCGCACCGCTGCAAGCCCTGGGGCCGCTGGCTCCCGTCAATGAACCACATTCCTCTGCGCTGATCCATTATCTCGATCATTACCGGCTGACGCCGCTGCTTCGAGACAATGTGGGTCTGTATGCGGGATTCGTCGATACGCGACACTTTCGGCTCTGGGCCCAGGTATGGTCGCCCGAACAGCCCCGCGGCACCGCCTTCGTCGTCCATGGCTACTTCGACCATCTGGGGCTTTATCGCCATCTGCTCGAACGCCTGCTGCGCCAGGGTTTTCGCGTCGTCCTGTGGGACCTGCCCGGGCACGGGCTGTCCAGCGGGCCCCGGGCGACCATCGACGACTTCGAGGAGTACGGCGCCTGCCTGCAGGCCTTGCAACATCGACTGACCCAGGACGAGCTGGCGCCACGCCCCTGGATCGGCCTCGGCCAGAGCACCGGAGCATCGATTCTTGCCACCGATGCCTTGATGCAGGGCGCCACCGCCCCCTGGCAGGCCCTGGTGCTGCTGGCCCCGCTGGTGCGCCCCTGGGGCTGGCCGCAATCAAACTGGCTGCATCGCCTGGCGAGCCCCTTCATCGACTCGATCCCGCGCACCTATCGGCCCAACTCCACCGACGACGACTTCGTCGCCTTCCTGCGCGAGGGGGACCCCCTTCAGGCCGATCGGCTTACCCTGACCTGGGTCACCGCGATGCGCCGCTGGATGACGCACATGCTGACACTCCCGGCCAGCGACGTGCCGGTGCTGATCCTGCAGGGAGAGCAGGACCTGACCGTCGACTGGCAATGGAACCTCGAGGTGCTGCAGCGCAAGTTCCCGGCAGCCCGGGTCCACTGCCATCCGGAAGCACGGCACCATCTGGTCAATGAAGCCGACATCATCCGCGAATCGCTGTTCGACGAACTCGATGGCTTCGTCGACGAGATCGAGCAGCGCTGCCACTACTCTTCCAGCACTCACCAGCCGGCCGCTCTATGAGACTCGGGCCTCTTCTCCTCCTGCTGCTGGCGAGTCTGGCGGCCGGGTGTGCCAGCGAACCGGAGCGCCCCACCACCCAGCGTCAGGCGCTTTACGGGCTGGGCGAGCGGGCCGCCCAGGCGGTGGTCGAGGCCCCCGACTGGGCAGCCCCGACCGAGGAGATCGTGCTGTTGCTGGCGCGCCCGGACATCGACACGGGCCTGGGCGTCGATACCGAGCACTTCCGCGAGACCCTGACCCGGGCGCTGCTGGCCCAGGACGACGGCCCCCAGGTACTCAATTGGGTGCCCTCCATGGCGGACGCCTCCTCGCCGGACAATCAATGGCTGCTGAAGAGCCAACTGGTCGCGCAGGGGCCGGCCCTGCGGCTCTCCGACCGCGAGCTGCTGCCCTATCGCCTCGAGCTCTCCCTGTTCAGGCCCGGTTCCGCCAACCCTCGCTGGCGCCAGGTCATCGATGGCGCACTGGATGCCAGCGCCTTGTAGGCACGTGTCTCGGACGCCACAATGAGGAATACCCCTTTCCCTCGCCAAGGAGCCGCCATGCCCCGCCATGCCAGCCATCTTTATCGTGACGGCCCGCATAATCCCTTCCCCGGGATCAAGGCGCTGGAGCGACGCCTGGGACGTGGCATCCCTCATAACCTGGGCTCCAACGAGGGGCTGGACATGCCCCATGCGGCGTTATCGGCACGCTTCGGCGACGAGGTGGCCACACTTGCCCGTCGTTATGGCGATGCCGAAGCGGTGGGGGTACGCCAACGCCTGTCGAAGGCCCTGGGCACGCCCATCGATGCCTTGCTCGTGGATGCGGGGGCCGACAGCCTGATTGCCCTGGCGCTGAGGGCGATGTGCGATCCCGGCTGCGTGGTCGTCACCAGTGCCGGCACCTATCCCACCTTTCGCTACTTCGCCGAGGGCCAGGGGTGTGCGGTCCAGGAGGTCTCCTACCAGGATCGGCCCGGCGTGCTGGCGCCGGACCTCGACGCCTTGGCTGATGCCGCTGCCCGCCATCGCGCCCGGGTGGTCTACCTGGCCAACCCCGACAACCCCAGCGGCCATCTGCACGATGACCGGGACATCGGTGCCTTGCGTCGCGCCCTGCCTGACGACTGCACCCTGCTGCTCGACGAGGCCTACCACGACTTTCGCCATGACGCCAGGGCGCCCGGCGCCGGCGAGGCCTGGCCTGGGGTGATCCGGGTGCGCACCCTGTCCAAGGCCCATGGCCTGGCCGGCCTGCGCATCGGCTATGCCATCGCTGCACCGGCGCTTCTCGGAGTGCTGATGAAGGTGAGGATTCACTACGCGGTCTCGTCGCTGGCCTTGGCCGCTGCCGAGACCGTGCTAGATCATCACGAGGAGGTGCACGCCCATATCGAGGCGGTGATCGAACGTCGGGAGCGTCTCGCCGCCTGGTTGCGAGAACGAGGGGGCGATGTGCCCGACAGCGCCACCAATTTCGTCGCCGTGCGCCTGCCGGAGGCCGGTCTCGCTGCCCAGGTGAAGGACGAACTGCTCGAGGCGGGCAGCCTGATCCACCGCCCGTTGCACCCCGAGCTGGGCCATGTGCTGCGCATCAGCACCCTGGCGGATGCGCTGGCGCCGGGGCGCCTGGCCGCCCTGGAGGAGGCCTTGGGCGGCAACCTGAGATAAAGGCGCTCAGTCCTTGCCGCCCGAGATCAGTATCATCACCACCCCGGCAACGTAGCAGCCGATGATCGCCACGCTCTCGAAGCCAATACGCCCGGGGCCCTGCTCCTCGCGACGTACCAATCCCATGATCAGCACGCCGGTCATCAGCAACGACAGGGCGATCCACAGCGACACCGAGTCCGGCACCACGTGGTAGATCGACCCGCCACGGTAGGCGATGTCCGAGGCGGCGGCGAACAGAGTGTCGAAGGCGTTGCCGCCGATGATGCCAGCCACGGCCAGGGTCAGTGCGCCGCGCTTCACTGCGGCGACCGTGGTGACCAGTTCCGGCAGCGAGGTCGCCACCGAGGTCAGCAGCACCCCGACCGCCGCCTGACTCAGGCCGGTCTCCTGGGCAATCACCGTGGCGCTTCTCTCGAGCATCCAGCCTGAAAACCCCAGGATGGCGGCCAGCAGCACGAACATCAGCCACAGTGAGGTCAGCGACCGCTGCAGGGCCTGCTCGTCGGGTTCGTCGACCCGGGTCTCCCGGGTACGCGAGGGTCGCCACATCGGGTTGTCCTGGGCCTGGCGCACCAGATACAGCCCATACACATAGCCGATGAAAAGCAGCGGCGTGATCGGATGGACCTGCCAGAATGTTATCTCCGGAGAGAACCGGCCGATCAGCAGCAGCGACAGCAGGCACAGCAGCAGCGTGCCCTGCATGAGATTGCCGATGGAGGCGGCGGCATGCTCGAGATTGGCCCGCCGATGGGCCACGTCCGCCGCGGTCAGGAACAGGGTCTGCACGGCGATGCCGCCCAGGGCGTTGCTCATGGCCAGTTCCGGTTGGTCACGCAGGGCCGCGCTCACCGACAGCACGATACCGGAAAGCGACGTGGCCATGCCCATGAGTACCGCACCGGCAATCGCCTCGCCCAGGCCGGTACGATCGGCCAGGTCATCGACCACGTGGGCCAGGCGCGTGCCCACCACGCCGATCACCGCCGAGAGTGCCACGAACAGGCCGATGGCGACGGTCAGGGACATGTCACTCAGGAATGCCAGCATCAGGCGATCTCTCGGCCGGTCATGCTCGTCCCGCGCAGGCGATCGAGCTGACGATAGCCGATGGCTTCCATCAGCTGCGCGCGGCTCGGCCTGGCTTCACCGGCCAGATCGGCCAGGGTCAAGGCCACCCGTAGGACGCGGTGATAGGCCCGGGCCGAGAGCTTGAGCCGGGTCAGCACATCCGCCAGCCAGGCGCGCTCCGCCTGGCTCAGCGCGCAGGCGGTCTCCAATTCGCGTCCCGGCAGTCGGGCATTGAGTGCGCCCCGGCCCTGCTGACGCCGGCGCGCCGCCAGCACCCGTTCGCGGACCGTTGCCGAGCTTTCCCCGCCGGCGGGAGACGTCAGCTGGTCCGCCGGCAGCGCGGGCACCTCTACCTGCAGGTCGATGCGATCGAGCAGGGGGCCCGACAGGCGCGACTGATAGCGCTGTACCTGGGCCGGCGTGCAGACACAGCTCTTGCGCGGGTCGCCCAGGTGCCCGCACGGGCAGGGGTTCATCGCCGCGACAAGCTGGAAGCTCGCCGGGAAACAGCGCTGATGGCTGGCCCGGGCGATATGGATGCGGCCGCTCTCCAGCGGCTCGCGCATCACCTCCAGCACGCCACGGTCGAATTGCGGCAACTCGTCGAGGAAGAGGACGCCATGATGGGCCAGGGAGATCTCCCCGGGACGCGGCTTCGAACCGCCGCCAACCAGGGCCACACCGCTGGCGGTATGATGCGGCGAGCGGAAGGGACGCTCACCCCAGCGTTCGAGCAATCCCAGGCCGCACACCGAACGAATCGCGGCAACTTCCCGGGCTTCGTCGTGGGAGAGAGGCGGGAGGATGCCGGGCAAGCGGCTGGCGAGCATGGTCTTGCCGGTACCCGGCGGGCCCGCAAAGAGCAGGTTGTGCCCGCCTGCCGCGGCGACCTCCAGGGCGCGGCGGGCCTGATGCTGACCGCGCACGTCGGCGAGATCCTCGCTGGGGCCCTCCGGCAGCGCCGGCATGGCGAGCCGATGGGGGGCGATGCTCTCGCGCCCGAGCAGGTGAGCGACCACCTGGCCCAGATGCTCCACCGGCAGGACCTGCAGCCCCTCTGCCAGGGCGGCCTCGTTGGCATTGGCGGCGGGCAGCAGCAGGCGTCTCCCGGCCGCCTGGGCGGCCAGCGCCACCGGCAAGGCGCCATTGATCGGTCGCAGCCGGCCATCCAGGGCCAGTTCACCCAGGCATTCGAGCCCTTCCAGGGCCGAGACGGGAATCTGCTCGGAGGCCACCAGGATCCCCAGGGCGATGGGCAGGTCGAAACGCCCGCCCTCCTTGGGCAGGTCCGCCGGGGCCAGATTGACGGTGATACGCCGCGTGGTGGGAAAGTCGAAGCCGGCATTTAGCAAGGCGCTGCGCACCCGCTCCCGGCTCTCACGCACCGCCGTCTCGGGCAGCCCTACCAGGGTCAACCCGGGCAAACCGTTGGAAAGATGCACTTCGACCAGAACTTCCGGCGCTTCGAGACCCACGCCCGCCCGTGTCGTGACTATGGCCAGCGCCATACTGATTCCTCGCGAATGCGTTCCTGGAGCCTATTGCTTCTCGGCACCGCCGGTCTCGTCATCGTTATCCGCAGCGCCCTTTCGAGGGTTGTCCTTCTCGCCACTCTCGCCACTCTCGCTGATCTCGCTGACGCCGCCTGACGCCTGCGCCGGGGGCGCCACGCTGTCGGCGGCTGCCAGGGCGGAGGTGGCTTCCTGGTCCAGCGCCGTCTCCAGGGCGGCGACCTGTTTCTCGAGGGCCTCGACCCGGGCTCGGGTGCGCTGCAATACATCCATGAGGATGTCGAAGTCTTCACGGGAGACAAGCTCCATGCGGTCGAAGGCCCCGCGCATCACGTTGTGTACGCTGCGCTGGATCTCCTCGGGCGCATGAGACGCATCCTGAAGCCGTTCGCCCAACTGCTGTGCCAATCGACTGATTCTGTCGCTGCCCGCCATCGCTACGCTCCTTCGCTCGTGTACTGACCGTCCCAGCATACGCAAGGATGGCCGAGCGCGCATGCGCCAGTAAGGTGCAAAACGTTGAATCGAGAGCACTTAATGGTGCGCACCACACCCTCGCCATGCCCCGCGGCCCCTTGTCTTTCTCGGCAATATGAATTCAATTAATTGATTTTAAAGAACAATTTACACGATGGCACGCCGCAAGCATTAGCACTTGCATATGATGCAGAGCCGCAATGGAGAAACAATCGATGAAACTCATCACCGCCATCGTCAAGCCGTTCAAGCTCGACGATGTTCGAGAAGCGCTGGCCGAGAACGGGGTGCAAGGCATCACCGTCACCGAGGTCAAGGGGTTTGGCCGCCAGAAGGGCCATACGGAACTCTATCGCGGCGCGGAGTACGTCGTGGACTTCCTGCCCAAGGTGAAGATCGAGATCGCCGTGGATGACGCGCGGGTCGAGAGTGTGCTGGAAGCCGTCGTTCAGGCGGCCGGCAGCGGCCGGATCGGTGACGGCAAGCTCTTCGTCACCCCCCTCGAGGACGTCATTCGTATTCGCACTGGCGAACGTGGACCCGATGCAGTCTAGGAGACAACAACAATGTCAGAGCTCAACTACGCGCTCGATACTTTCTACTTCCTCATCTGTGGCGTGCTGGTCATGTGGATGGCCGCAGGCTTCGCCATGCTGGAAGCAGGCTTGGTACGCTCGAAGAACACCGCCGAGATCCTCACCAAGAACATCGTGCTGTTCGCGATCGCCTGCACGATGTATCTGCTGGTCGGCTACTACATCATGTACTCCAGCGGTGCCGGTGGCATCCTGCCGAGTCTCGGCTTTCTGATCGGCGAGGAAAACAGCGTCGATGCGGTGCTCGCCGGTGGCGAGGACGCGCCCTACTACTCGGCCCGCTCGGATTTCTTCTTCCAGGTCGTGTTCGTGGCCACCGCCATGTCGATTGTCTCGGGCGCCGTGGCCGAGCGCATGAAGCTGTGGGCCTTCCTGGCCTTTGCCGTGGTGATGACCGCCTTCATCTACCCGGTCTCCGGCTTCTGGACCTGGGGCGGCGGCTGGCTGTCGGAAATCGGCTACTCCGATTATGCCGGCTCCGGCATCGTCCACCTGGCCGGCGCTGCTGCCGCCTTCGCCGGGGTCCTGGTGCTCGGTCCTCGCCGGGGCAAGTACGGCAAGAACGGTGCCATCTATGCCATCCCTGGTGCCAACATGCCCCTGGCGACCCTGGGCACCTTCATCCTGTGGATGGGCTGGTTCGGGTTCAATGGCGGTTCGGAGCTGAAGGTATCGGACGTCGTCTCCGCCAACAACATGGCCCAGGTACTGCTCAACACCAACGCCGCCGCCGCCGGCGGGGTGATCGGTGCCCTGGTGCTTTCCAAGCTGTGGTTCCGCAAGGCGGATCTGACCATGGCACTGAATGGTGCCATCGCCGGCCTGGTATCCATCACCGCCGACCCGCTCTCGCCTTCCGGTCTCGGCGCGACGATCATCGGCGCCATCGGGGGGCTGATCGTGCTGGTGTCCATCGTCTCCCTCGACAAGCTGAAGGTCGATGACCCGGTGGGGGCCATCTCCGCTCACGGCACGGTCGGCATCTGGGGCGTGATGGTGGTGCCCTTCACCAACGGCGATGCCGGCTTCGGTGCCCAGCTGATCGGGGTCATCGGGATCTTCGGCTGGGTCTTCGTCACCAGCCTGGTTGCCTGGCTGATCCTCAAGGCGATCATGGGCGTCCGGGTCAGCGAAGAGGAAGAGTACGAGGGGGTCGATCTGGTCGAATGCGGCCTGGAGGCCTATCCCGAGTTTACCGTCGGCGGCAACAAGTGAGCCGACACAACGAGTGAGCTGGCGTGCTCCTACTGGCCCTCTTCGGAGGGCCTTTTTTATTCGCGCGTCTGGCGGTGTATGCTTTTGACCGCCGATACTGCACACTTGAATGCAATATCTCGACAGGCCTTCGGCCATCCGCATTGAAAGGACGCGAGGAGTAACCCATGAAACTGGTGACCGCCATCATCAAGCCCTTCAAGCTCGACGACGTCCGCGAATCTCTCTCCGAGATCGGCGTTCAGGGCATCACCGTGACCGAGGTCAAGGGATTCGGGCGTCAGAAGGGTCACACCGAACTCTACCGCGGGGCGGAGTATGTCGTGGACTTCCTGCCCAAGGTCAAGCTGGAGGTCGCCGTGGACGATGACATGGCCGAGCAGGTCATCGATGCCATCACCCAGGTCGCGAACACCGGAAAAATCGGCGACGGCAAGATCTTCGTCTCGACGCTGGAGCAGGTCATCCGCATCCGCACCGGCGAGACCGGCAAGGACGCGGTGTAGCATCGCGCTATCACGCCGGTCGCGTCGATTCACTTCAGAAAGATCGGCGACGGCAAGATCTTCGTCTCGACGCTGGAGCAGGTCATCCGCATCCGCACCGGCGAGACCGGCAAGGACGCGGTGTAAGACGATAGCGCCCCCCGCCGAGCCTGTGTCCACGACGCGAAAGGCCCAGGATCAGGGCCTCTCCCTAGTAGGCTGAGGCTTACTTCTCCACGAACGCGCGCTCGATCACATAGTCGCCGGGCTCGCCCATGCGCGGCGAGATCTTGAAGCCCAGGTCGTCGAGAAGCCCGCTGGTGTCGGCCAGCATTGCCGGGCTGCCGCAGATCATCGCGCGATCCTGCTTGGGATCGATGGCCGGCACGCCGGCATCCTTGAAGAGCTTGCCGCTGGCGATGTGATCGGTCAGCCGTCCGGTGGTATGGAATGCCTCGCGGGTCACGGTCGGGTAATAGATGAGCTTTTCGCTGATCTCGTCGCCCAGGTATTCGTGGGCCGGCAGTTCCTTGCTGATGAAGTCGGCGTAGGCCAGTTCGTTGACGTTGCGTACGCCATGCACCAGAACCACCTTCTCGAAGCGCTCGTAGACCTCCGGGTCCTGGATCAGGCTCATGAACGGCGCGAGGCCGGTGCCCGTGGAAAGCAGATAGAGGTTGCGTCCGGGCAATAGATCGTCGGTCACCAGGGTGCCGGTAGGCTTGCGGCTGACCATGATCTGATCGCCGACCTTGAGGTGCTGCAAGCGCGAGGTCAGGGGGCCATCCTGTACCTTGATGCTGAAGAACTCGAGATGATCCTCGTAATTGGGGCTGGCGATGGAGTAGGCGCGCATCAATGGCTTGCCCTGTACTTCCAGGCCGATCATCACGAACTGGCCATTCTTGAAACGCAAGCTGCGTTCACGGGTCGTGCGGAAGCTGAACAGTGTGTCGTTCCAGTGATGAACACTCAGGACGTCTTCCAGCGCAAACTTGCTCATATTATCTCCTTTGCTTATAACTAAAAATCACATAACAGATGCTTCAAAATTTTATTGATTATAAGTGGTCGACGAATATCTGTTAAATGCTTTATCTGGATAACACTTATCTATAATGCAGATAAAGAAGCATCAGGAAGGTCGCCATGCGCTACACCCTGCGCCAGCTCGAGGTCTTCGTTGCCGTCGCCCAATATGAGAGCGTCTCCCGGGCCGCTCGGGCGCTGGCGCTTTCCCAGTCCGCCGCGAGCACTGCCCTGGCCGAATTCGAACGCCAGTTCGACTGCCAGTTGCTCGATCGCATCGGCAAGCGCTTGAAGCTCAATGCCCTGGGCTTTCAACTGCTGCCGAAGGCGGTAGCGCTTCTCGACCGAGCCGAAGAGATCGAGGAACTGCTGCGGGGTCAGCGTGGTGTCGGTTCCCTGGACATCGGTGCCACCCTGACCATCGGCAACTACCTGGCGACGCTGTTGATCAGCGACTTCCTGCACCACCACCCCGGCAGTCGGGTCCGCCTGCAGGTCCGCAATACCGCGATGATTATCGAGCATATCGTTCAGCACGAGCTTGATCTGGGTCTAATCGAAGGCGATTGTCAGCACGAGGACATCGTCATGCAGCCCTGGGTGGAGGACGAACTCACGGTCTTCTGCTCACCCCGGCATCCGCTGGCGAACGTCAGCGAGGCGAGCCTCGACAGGCTGCTGCGCGAGACCTGGATCATGCGCGAACGCGGCTCGGGGACACGTCAGACCCTGGAACAGGCGACGCGCCACCGCCGGGGCCGTTTCGACATCCTGCTCGAGCTCGAGCATACCGAGGGCATCAAGCGCGCGGTGGAATCGGACCTGGGCATCGGCTGCATCTCGCGTCTGGCGCTGCGCGACGCCTTCCGCCGCGGCAGCCTGGTGCCGATCGCCACGCCGCAACTCGACCTGCGTCGTCAGTTCACCTTCATCTGGCATCGTCACAAGTACCTGACCACCGGCATCCGCGAATTCCTCAGGCTATGCCAGCAGCTGACCGAGAATATCCGGCGCATCGACGAGATCGAGCTGCCGCGAATTCCCTGATAGCCGACGGCCCGGCTAACTTGCCCGGGCCTTTCGTGTGTCGCTTGATGCCGTCCTCGTCGCCAGGGGGAGGCCCCTAGATGTGTAAACCCACCAGGTTGTTCACGTAACACCCTAACCGGCTAACCAGAGGTTGGAAATCCAGACTGGCGTGCGGACGATACCCGTTGTACTGGTGAAGCCAGGTGGGCAGTTGCTCGCCTCGCTCGTCCGAGCTCATATAAGAGCGGGCATAGGCCCATCCGCGCAGAGCGGTTTGAATGAACCGCTCTGCCTTGCCATTGGTGCGGGGCGTATAAGGCCGGGTGCGCTTGTATTTCAGCCCCCAGACGCCGACACAGGGCCCCCTGTAGTAACGCACGGCCTGGAGCAGCGCGCGGCAGGCATTCCACCGGGTTTCATCCGGCAGGAGAGTAATGAAGGCAACGCGGGAATGGTCGTCGACGGCCACATGGACATACTCCCAACCGGCGCCACGTGTGCTCTGCTGTCGATCGCCGGTGACGCGGTGCCCGGGCGGGCGAGCGCCCGAGCTTCTTGATGTCCAGGTGCAGAAGATCTCCCGGCGTGTCATGCTCGTAGCGATTCTCGGCACGGGCAGGGGCCAGGACTCGGTGGACCAGCAGGGCTCGACCATGCGGTGTGAGACGGGCATGGGTGTTCATCCGGGCCTCCTGGAGGTTGGCTTGGGTCACACCTCCAATTGTCCGGGTAGGTAGGTTCCGGATGAACAACCTACTGAGAGATCACAGCTAGACGTTCGATATCTGGCTTGCGAGCTTGTCGATCACTTCCTCGAGGCTCGCCTTGGAGTAATCCTTGTCGATCTCCTTCACCACCATGTCGCGGGTATTGGAATCCATCTTCTCGCGCAACAGGCCCAGAAACTTGGGATCGGCGGCGATGACGAAGCTATCCGCCTTGCCTTGAGAACGGGCATTCTTGAGATAGTCGGCCACTTCCTTGGCGAAGAACATCGCATGCTTTTCCGAGGTGGCGTCGTCGTTGCCCGTCTGGCGCTGCTGTCCGCCGTCATTGGTGGCGGCGCCCTCCCCGCCGGTGCGCAGGTCGCCGGTATGCTCCCGGCTTTCGGGGTGCACCAGGTTGTCGACCTCGCGGGTGTTGCCGGCCGCATGGGCGAACACACGTGCACGCGCCGCATCGGAAACCACGATATAGGTGGTCATGGCGTCTCCTTTTCCGTTGGTGTCTCAGGGTGTCGAACACGGGTTGGATATCTGGCGAACCGCTCCTTTTTTCAAGCCCCTTCCACGTGATCCGTCCCTCGTCGCCTCCTCAGGATGGGTGATAGCCGCACCGGACTCAAATTTCCGTGGCATCGCACGGGGAATTCGGCTGAGGACAACCATCTCCACCTCGAACGGCAGAAGCTGGTAGTATCCCTCTTCTGGCAAGGATGCCGACGCGACCGAGCCATCACCGATCCTAGCGACTCTTCGGGAGTACTGCCGATGGGCACTCTCTTTTCGCTGCGTTGCCCGCTGCCGCGACGCACCTTGATCTTCTGCCATGGAATGGCCCAGATGGGACTGTTGCTGGGCGGTACCGCCTGGTTGGTCAGGCATAGCCCCTGGATGAGCGCCGCCTCCTGGCAGGACGCCTGGCCGACGCTGGCATTCGGCGCCGGTGTGCTTCTGCTGGCCATGGTGGGCCTGCGCCTGCTCGCCGAGCTGTTGATGCTGCCTCACCATGTGAGAAGCCAGCTTCAGGGATTCGGGCCCGGTTCGGTCGTCACCCGCTCCTTCGAGCGACGCCCGGCCATGCACGATCCCGCAGAGGCCTGGGTCAACGAGGTCAAGCCGATGCCCGAGGATGAAGGCGTCATCGGCGATGCCCGGGTACTGGAACCTCGCCGCAAGCTGACGCCGCGCGGCGACGGGACGACCCGCGAGGCGCCTCGTAGAGGGGCGGGCAACTGATCGGTGTCCCTGACCTGGGGGTCGTCGAGCCGTTCGCTCATGGATTGTTCCTGCGATTCTGCTTCGCAAAGAGGGCACCGTTGAAGAAATGGCGAAGGGCCGCGAGCAGCAGGACAGCCATCGCCGCCCCCAGGGCATTGGCCAGCATGTCGTAGGGATCGCCGCCCAGCCGCCCGGGCACGGCGATCTGGGCGAGCTCGACGAGCATGCCGTAACCCGAGGCGACCAGCCAGGCGCTCCAGGGGCGCAGCCCGGCGAGCCCGCTCAGGGCGGCCAGCACGCCATAGCCGAGGAAGTGATTGAGCTTGTCCCAGGGTAGATTCCTGGGCATCTCGTCACCGGGTGCAAGGCTGCCCAAGGCAATCGCCAGGGCAGCCGCCACGGCCAGCAGTCTCCACAGTCGCCGGTCTTCGAGCCAACGCCAGCGCATCGCGGTGTTCAACGGCGATGGTACGCCGGACTCAATTCGTGCAGCGCGTCCATGAAGGCGGTGACACGCTCCGGATCGGTGAACTGGCTGATGCCGTGCCCGAGATTGAAGACATGCCCAGGCCCCGTGCCGTAGCTTGCCAGGATGCGCGCCACTTCGGCCTTGATCGCCGCCGGCCTGGCGAACAGCACGTTGGGGTCGAGATTGCCCTGCAACGCCACCCGATCGCCGACCCGGGCCCGGGCGTCGGAAAGCTCCGTGGACCAGTCCAGGCCGATCGCATCGCTGCCCGCCTCGGCAATGTGCTCGAGCCACTGGCCGCCGTTCTTGGTGAACAGGATCACCGGCACGCGGCGGCCCTCCTGCTCGCGGATCAGTCCGGCGACGATCTGCTTCATGTAGCGCAGGGAAAACTCCAGGTAGGCCGGGGTCGACAGCGCCCCGCCCCAGGTATCGAAGATCTGCACCGCCTGGGCACCGGCGCGGATCTGTGCATTGAGATAATCGGTGACCGCCCGGGCCAGCAGATCGAGCAGCTTGTGCATGGTGTCCGGGTCGTCGTAGAGCATCGTCTTGACGTGACGGAAGTCCTTGCTCGAAGCGCCTTCGACCATGTAGGTGGCCAGCGTCCAGGGGCTGCCGGAGAAGCCGATCAGCGGCACCCGGCCATTGAGTTCCTGGCGAATGGCACCGACCGCATTCATGACGTAATCCAGATCGCGTTCGGCGTCGGGCAGGCCCAGCGCCTGGACTGCCTCGGCGCTGCGCACCGGCTTCCTGAACTTGGGGCCCTCGCCGGTCTCGAAATAGAGCCCCAGTCCCATGGCGTCGGGGATGGTCAGGATATCCGAGAACAGGATGGCGGCATCCAGCGGATAGCGTTCCAGAGGTTGCAACGTGACCTCGCAGGCCCGGGCAGTGTCGCGGCACAGGTCCATGAAGCTGCCGGCCTCGCCACGCACCCGGCGATATTCGGGCAGGTAGCGGCCAGCCTGACGCATCATCCATACGGGGGTGCGATCCACCGGCTGGCGGGCCAGGGCGCGGAGAAAGCGGTCGTTCTTGAGTTCCATCGGGTTCTCGTCAAATCGCGAATTTGCCGCCATTGTAACGGATGGCGGCGCTCGGCTGTTATAATACGACTCTTTTCTCTGCGACCGCGCCCATGGCCACTCAGGGCCACGCGCGTTTACCGAGGTTCAATGTGACGATCCGCTTCATCGCCGCCTCCAAGCTGCCCACCCCCTGGGCCACCTTCACCATGCACGGTTTCGAGGACGAGGCCACCGGCAAGGATCATGTCGCCCTGACCCTGGGTGACGTGGCCGATGGCGCGCCGGTGCTCGGTCGCGTGCATTCGGAGTGCCTGACCGGCGACGCCCTGTTCTCGATGCGTTGCGACTGCGGCTATCAACTTCAGGAGGCCCTCAAGCGCATCGCCCTGGAGGGGCGCGGCGTGCTGCTCTATCTGCGCCAGGAAGGGCGCGGCATCGGCTTGCTCAACAAGATTCGCGCCTACCACCTGCAGGATCAGGGCTTCGATACCGTCGAGGCCAACGAGCACCTGGGCTTCGGCGCCGACCTGCGCCGCTACGACCTGTGCGTTCCCATGCTCGAGCACCTGGGGGTCGCCGCCCTCAAGCTCATGACCAACAACCCGCGCAAGGTCGATGCGTTGACCCGGGACGGCGTGACCATCACCGAACGACTGCCGCTGACCACGGGCTTGAACCCCCACAACGAACAGTACCTATCGACCAAGGCCGGCAAGCTCGGCCACCTGATGGCCCTGGACGACTTCACCCAGGCCAGCGACGAGGACAAGCATCGCCAGCCCTGACCTCGCACTGGTGGCTCGTGGCCTGGACCCATCCCCCTACGGCGGAGGACTTCCGATGAGCCGATCGCACCCTGACCACGGCATCGACCACGCCAGCGAATACAGTTTCCTCGAGGAGCTGTTGCACAGCATCAGCCACGGTGTCGGCGCGGCCCTGAGCCTGGCCGGCATGACGGTACTGATCGTGCTGGCCAGCCTGGCGGTACAGGTCGATCCCTGGAAGATCGTCGGCGTGAGCCTCTATGGCGTTACCCTGGTGCTGCTCTATACCGCCTCGACAATCTATCACGGCACCCGCCATCCCCGGCTCAAGCGCATCTTCAAGCTGCTCGATCACTGCGCCATCTACGGCCTGATCGCCGGCACCTATACCCCCTTCCTGCTGGTCAACCTGCGCGGCCCGCTGGGCTGGACGCTCTTCGCCATCATCTGGAGCCTGGCGCTCGGCGGCATCGCCCTGAAGCTGATCCGACCGCACCGCTTCGAAGTACTGCGGGTGGCGATCTACCTGGTCATGGGCTGGCTGATCCTGGTGGCCGCCGGCGAGATGGGCGAATATCTCTCGACCACCAGCATCATCTTGCTGGTGGCCGGTGGCGTCACCTACACGCTGGGCGTGATCTTCTACGCCATTCGCGCCATCCCCTATCATCACGCCATCTGGCATCTGTTCGTCCTCGGCGGCAGCGCCTTTCACTACTTCGCGGTGTATACCGCGGTGCTGCCGTTCAAGGCATGAAGCCTGAAATTGGCGTTCCAGCCTGACAACCACCGTGGCGAAAGGACGGTCAGGATCGGCCACGTGACTCGGACCGATCCTGGACGGATCATGCCGGCGATCATCGCCTCCGGCAGTACAGTGGCGAGTCCCGTCAATCTGCGAACACCAGCGGTGGAAAGGGCTTTCGGTTCACCGAGAGTGAAAAGATATCCGGCCGGGCATAGTGTCCGCAGACATCGAGGGAGCGTCTTGCCCGCCGCGCCGCCTCTGCATCGATCTCGGCATAGAGGATACCCTTCTCGCGGTGGAGCGGACCGGCCACGACATCGCCCGAAGGAGCGATGACGACGGCGTTTCCGGGGTTGATCCATTCCTCCGGCGGGTAGAGCCTGTCGCGTTCGGGGAAGGTGGCGGGTATGTCGCTTCCCTGGATGGCCGTGGCCGTGCCGACCACCCAGCAGCCGCCTTCCTTGGCGATGTGTCGCAGGGTGGCAAGGCCTGCGTCGCTGGCATCCCAGGTCGGATTGACGAAAATCTCGAGATCCTGGGCGTAGAGCGCATAGCGCGCCAGCGGCATATAGCTTTCCCAGCAGATCAGGCTGCCGAGCCGTCCTGCGGGAGTATCGACGACCCTGAGCCCGGTCGCGTCGCCCATGCCCCAGACCATGCGTTCGGGATTGGTCGGCATCAACTTGCGATGGCGGTTGAGCAGCGTGCCGTCCGGACCGATCACCACCACGGTATTGAAGAGGGTGGTGCCGCTGTAGCGCCCGTCGAGTTCGTGGATTCCCACGACGAGGGTCACAGCATGCTGGGCAGCCGTGTCCTGTAGGGATTGCAACCCCGCGCGGCTCAGGTCGACGGCATTGTCGCGCAGCCTGGCGTGGATCTCGCTGGACAGCGCCATGTCCCCGCCCGGTTTGAGACGCCAGACCCAGGTCGGATAGCCGGGGATATAGGCCTCCGGAAACACCAGCAGGGTAGCGCCGTTGCCGGCCGCCTCGTCGATCGATGCCAGCATCTGCTCGATGGTCTCGTCCCGCCGGAGCAGCACCGGCGGTTTTTGAATCACCGCAACTATCGTGTTCATGGCGACATTTCTCCTCTCATTCCGGTAGCAGAATGCCGGTTCCACCCATGTCGGTGGAAAGATCCCGTTGTTTCGGAAGACCGTCCCGCACCGGTAGCACCGCCTCCCGGTAGTGGACGTGCAAGGACGGCGTGAATGTCAGCGCAGGAAGCATGGCGGCATAGACGTCCACCACTCCCCAGGGGGGATGTTCGGTCAGAAGATGCCCGCCGCAGCATTGACACCATTTGCGGAGGCTTTTCTCGGTCTTCTGGAAACCGGCGACATTGTCGGCCCCCTTGGTGATCCTCACGTTCTCCGGCTTCCACAGAGTGAAGGCATTCACCGGGCCGGCCGACCACGAGCGACAGGCGTCACAATGGCAATAGCCCATTGCGACCGGTTCGCCCCTCACGGCGAGTTCCACGGCGCCGCAGAAGCACCTGCCCGTATAGGAACTTTCGTGGGTACTTCCATGAGTGCTGTCATTGACCATGATAGGTCTCCTTCCATTTGAGTGTTTGTGCTAGCGCGTGATCGTGCTCGTGGCAATCGAGGGTGCGGCTCGCCTGTTCGGGGACGAATCAGGTTTGGCTTACCCTGCTGACCGAAGAACACAGTCATGAGGCGGGCGCCCAAGTGCTAGACTGGAAGACAGCCGTGGGAACGCCCGTGGGAATTCCCATGGGAATGACTCCCGAACGGACAGGAAACGCACATGGGAGGCCGCCCTCTCGAACTTCATCTACTGGGCGAATTGCAACTCGTCGCCGATGGACGGGAGGTCACCCTGCCGGCCTCGAAGAAGACTCGTGCGCTGCTTGCCTACCTCGTCGCCACCGGCGGACCGCATCGCCGCCAATGGCTCTGTGACCTGTTGTGGGAGGGGCCGAACGACCCACGCGGCGAACTACGGTGGAGCCTGGCCAAGATTCGGCCTTTGCTCGACATCGGCGGGACGATCCGCCTGGAGACGGACCGGTCGCGGGTCGCCTTCGCGTCGCCCAAGGCGGTGGTCGATCTCACCACGGTCCGAGAACTGCTCAACGATATCCCGAACGCGTCCCTGGCGACGCTCAGGGCCGCCATTGCGCTATTCCAGGGCGAGTTCCTGGACGGGCTCGACCTGCCGGCCTGTTACCGCTTCCAGGCGTGGTGTCTGGCCGAACGCGCGGCACTCAGTGGGCTACGGCTCGCAGCCCTCGGTGCCTTGGTCGAGCGGCTGGACGGCAGTCCTGAAGAGGCGCTCGTCCAGGCTCGCGCCCTGGTGGCGATCGATCCCTTATCGGAAGACGGACATGCGCATGTCGTGCGGCTGCTCGGTCGGCTGGGGCACCGACGCGAGGCCCTAGCGGAGTACGCGCGGGCTCACCAGGTACTCGAACGCGAGCTGGGGGCGACGCCTTGCGGTGCCTTGGAGCGAGCCCGACGCGCCATCGCACCGAAATCATTCGCGCCACAACCATGGCAGCCCGAAGCAGAGAAGATCGAAGCGGAAGCCACGACCCAATGCAGACCTCATGGCGTCGTTCCGTTCGTCGGCCGGCTTACGGAGCGTGCCGAGATCGACCGGCTGGTGTCGGCAGCCGCCGAAGGCCGGTCAACGCCGGTCCTGCTCATCACCGGCGAGCCCGGCATCGGCAAGAGCCGGCTGCTCGAGTATCTCGTCGAGCGCATGACGATGACCGGAGCTTGCTGCCTCAAGGGGCGCGCCTTCGAGGCGGAAGCGGCGCGTCCCTATGGAGTCTGGAGCGATGCCTTGCGCGCGCTGCCCGCCGGCGCCATCCCCGAGGAGGCCCGACAGAGCCTGGTGCTGCTCCGGCCCGACCTGGGGCCACCGCCGGCGGTGGCGACGGACCGCGCCCGGCTCTTCGAGGCGATTCTCTCGCTGTTGAATCATTTTTCCCGGCAGGCGCCGCTGGTCATGGTGCTGGATGACCTGCAGTGGCTCGACGAGGCCTCGTCGGCGCTCTTCCACTATGTGGTCAGGACACTGCCTGCCTCGAACGCCGTACTGTTCGCCTGCGCCGTCCGGCCGGGCGAACTCGAGGACAACCCTGCCGTGGCGCGTACGCTACGAGCCCTCGAACGCGACGAGCGCGTGCTAAGGCTCCCTCTTCGGGTGTTGAGTGCGACGGAAACCGCCGAACTGGTGCGAGCCGTCGACCCTGCCATCGATGTCGCGGCGATCTCTGGGGAGAGCGAGGGCCATCCTCTCTTCGCCCTGGAGCTCGCCCGGACATACCGCGAAGGGCGCCATCGGCCCGGGCGCCCGCTGCAGGCGGTGATCGCGCAACAGGTCGACATGCTGGACGATCCCTGTCGGGGTCTCGTCGCCTGGGCCGCGGCGATAGGCCGGACCTTCGGCCCCGACCTGCTGGTCCGGCTGGCCGGCCTCGAGATGCCGGCGCTCCTCACCGCCCTGGAGGGGCTCGAGCGGCGCGGCATCGTTCGGGCGGTCGATGCCGACACCTATGATTTCGTTCATGACCTCGTGCGCCAGGCCGCGTATCAGCAGATCTCGCAGCCGCGTCGCAAGCTGATGCATCGGCAACTCGCGCAAGCCCTCGACGAGAGGGTCGAGAGCGAAGATGACCTGGCAACCGATCTTGCCCGCCACGCGGAACTGGCCGGTAATCATGCGCTCGCGGCTCGCGCCTGTGTGATCGGCGGCGAGCGGAGCCTGCAGCTCTTCGCCAATGCCGAGGCGGCGGCGCTGGCCAGGCGCGGTCGCGCTCATCTCGACCGGCTGCCGGACGGCCCGCTTCGCCGCGAGCTACTGATCGGCCTCTTCAAGGTCGAGCTTCTGGCCGCCGCAGGGCCTGCCATGCGTTCTCCACCGCAGATGGTGAACGAGCTGGTGAAGGCGGTCAGCGATGCCGAGGCGGCGGGTTTGCACGCGGGGGCGGCGACGGGTCACTACCTGCTCTCGGTGTTGCACCAGGAACGGGGCGACACCCCCCGTGCCCGACAAAGCACGGTGAGCGCCGCCGAGGCCGGACGCGGGGCGCACCGGCAGACGCTCGCCCGCCAGCTTGCCAACACCGCGCGCTGCCTGATCGAACTGGAGACCGAGGTTCCGCGGGCGCGGGCCCTGCTGGGAGAAGCCGAGACCCTCCTCGGGCCCGCTGGTGAACGCGTCTGCGAACTGCAATGGGGCTGCGGCCTGCTCGAGCGCTGGGAGGGACACAACGAACGCGCAGCCGCGCGAATCGAATGCGCGCTCGACCTCGCCCGGGATGTACAAGATCGCTGGCGGGAGTACCAATGTCTGTCCTGGCTCGCCGTGATCGAATTCGAGCGTGGCCGATACGCCGTTACCACGGAGCGATGCCGGCAGCTGCGCGCGGTTGCCGTAGAGCTGGCCGAGAATGAGGCCCCGGTCGCCGATGCGCTGGAGGCGCTCGCCGACCTCGCCGAGAACGGCGCGCAAGCGTTTGACCGGCTGGAGACGGCGTTGTCGCGGCTGCGGATCGTGGACGACAAGAGTTATCTCGCCTACGCCCTGAATACGGCCGCGTCGCTCTATCTTCGCCGAGGACAGCTCGACGTGGCACAGGCTTTTGCCCAGGAAGCGCTGCGCGCGGCGACTGCCATGCAGCGGCATGGCGAAGTCACCATTGCCGAGGCGACACTGGCGCGACTTGGCGGGCGGTGTCGTGTGGGCGCTTCGGACAGGGCGATCAGGCGCTTATCCAAGCAAGCCGCCGACCGCGATCGGCTCAATGCCCGGGCGCAGGCGGCCCTCGACGAAGCGGCAGCCGTCGTCCTTGCCGCTCCCACCCTGGCGCCGACGCCCATCAGGGAGAAACCGCGCTGAGGGGGAGATAACGCATGCTGCACATCATCGTTGAACGAAACTTCGCCACACCCCTGACCGACGCCGAGCTGAAAGCGACCGAGGCGCGCATGATGCCGTGTCTCGATCTCTACCGGGTCCGCTGGATTCGCAGCTACTGGTCGGCCGACCGGCGACGGATGATCTGCGAATATGAAGCGCCAGACGCCGCCAGCGTGAAGTCGGTGCAGCGCGAGGCCGAAGCCGCGTTCGACCGTGTCTGGTCGGCCGAGGTACTAGGCGAGCCGTGATCTCGGCGGTCGCCCGTCCGTTGCCTCCGTCCTGAATTCAAGGATGTGGGTCCGCTATCGCCGTCTCGATGCGCAGTACAGCGAGGGAACGGCGTTGCGAGACAGCCGCTGCTCGAGGCGGCGTCGATGTGAGCAGGCTATGGCCATGGTTCAGCCCTCAGGGACGTCGCTACTGATTGGACGACTGCCCCACAGCCGGCTCAGCAGATAGGCCAGCAGCAGCAGCGTGACGATACCGGCACCCAGCGCCGCGAGCGCCGACCCGGTCATCCCGGCGACGAAGAAGGCGACGATGGCGGAGCCGCCGGCACTCAGCGCATAGGGCAGCTGGGTGCGCACATGGTCGATGTGGTCGCAAGAGGAGCCCGCGGAGGAGAGGATGGTGGTATCCGAGATCGGCGAGCAGTGATCGCCGAAGATGCCGCCGCTGAGCACTGCGGCGATGGCCAGGGCCAGGGGCAGGTCGAGTGCCGCCGCCACCGGCATCGCGATGGGGATCATGATGGCGAAGGTGCCGTAGGAGGTGCCGGTGGTGAAGGCGACCACGGCACCGATCAGGAACAGCAGCACGGGAATCAGGCCTGGCGAGATCCCCTGCTGGGCCAGGGTCACGATGTAGTCCGCGGTGCCAAGTTCCGAGGCGACGCTGCCGATCGACCAGGCCAGGGTGAGAATGATGTAAACCAGCGTCATGCTCTTGAAGCCGGTGACCACGATCTCCATCGCCTCGCGGAAATCGAAGCGCTTCTGCTGCATGCCCATGGCCAGCCCCACCAGCGAGGCGAGGAAGGTCGCGATCAGGATCGACTTGCCGCCCTCGGCCTCGCCCACGGCGGTCACCAGGTCGTTGGCGGGAAAATCGCCGGTCCACAGGAACAGCGGTGGAATCAGGCCTACCAGCACCGCGATGGGCACCAGCATGTCGCGCTTGCGGGACACCTGGGACGAAGCGTCGGCCATCTCGCGCACTTCTTCGTCGGAGGGCGGCTGCGCGCCCTCGGCCAGCAGTTGGCCGGTGGTGCGGGCACGATGCTCGGCCCGGGCCATGGGACCGAAATCCCATTGAGTGATCACCACCAGCAGGATCATCAGCAGGGTCAGCCACGCATAGAAGTTCAGCGGGATCGACGTCAGGTACATCAGGTATTCGGAGCCCGAGACCCCCAGCGCATTGAGCTGGGTACCGATCAGCCCCATCACGAACACCACCCAGGTGGAGACCGGCCCCAGCAGGCACATGGGCGCCGAGGTGGAGTCGACGATGTAGGCGAGCTTCTCCCGGGAGACTCGCATGCGATCGGTGATCGGGCGCATGACGCTGCCCACGGTCAGCGCGTTGAAGTAGTCCTCGAAGAAGATCAGCACGCCGAAGCCCAGCGTCGCACCCTGGGCGCCCCGAGGGGACTTGACCTTGGTTGCGATGCTGCGGGCGATGGCCTGGGCGCCGCCGGTGCGCTGCAGAATGGTGATCAGCACGCCGAACAGGCCGCAGTAGATCAATACGGTGGCGCTCCACTCGTCTCCGACGCTGGGGATGATGAAGTCGCCGAAGCTGGCATAGAGCCCGGTCGCGGGGTTCCAGCCGTTGAGCATGGTGGCGCCCAGCCAGACACCGCAGAATAGCGCGGGAATGACGTTGCGCGTGACCAGTGCCAGGACGATCGCCAGCAGCGGGGGCAACAAGGAGAGGAGTTCGAATTGCATATCGCTCATTCACCCGCTTCCCGGGCCGCCTCTTCGCGACGGCAAGCTTCCTCTCGCGCCGGCCGCGCGTTGCAGCGTTGGCGGTAATCCTCCAGGACGGCAGGCAGCGGCTGCTTGGCGCTCTGCGCCCAGCTCAGGGTGTGCCCCAGCAGGATATCGGCGATGGTGAAGTCGTCGCCCAGCAGCCAGCCCTCGCCGTCGAACCCACGCTGCAGCGCCGCCAGGGCGCGCTGGAACTCCCAGGCGGCGGTGGGAATCACGGCCGGTGCGCGGCGCTCCTGCGGCAGGGCGAACTTGTGCTTGGCCTGGGTCCAGAGCGGTTGCTCCAGCTCGCTGACGATGAAGAACAGCCATTGGTCGAGGATCGCCCGGCGCTCGGGCTCGGCAGGGAGCAGTCGCCCCTCCCCGTAGCGTTCGGCCAGGTAACGGCAGATCGCCGCCGACTCGAACAGGGTCAGTTCACCGTCCTGCAGGGCCGGCACCTTGCCGTCGGGGTGACGGGCCAGGTAGTCGGCGCCCTGCCCGCCGCCGGCGGCCAGATCGACGTACCGGCAGGCATACTCGAGGCCCAGCTCCTCAAGCGTCCAGGCGACCCGCAGCGAACGACTGTTGGGGTAGGAATAAAGGGTGATCATGGCGTGTTACCGTCGTGAGGGTTATCCCCAGTGTAGTCCCCGGCATTTCATCGGCGCCTTCTAGGCAGCCTGGCGTTCCCGGGACTTCCTGATCAATTCGTAGGCCGTGCTGATTTCACTGGTGCGTTCCTTGGCCACCTCGCGCATGCTCTCGGGCAAGCCCTTGCTGGCCAGCTTGTCGGGATGGTTCTGGCTCATCAGGCGGCGATAGGCGCGCTTGACCTCGGCATCACTGGCCGAGGCATCGATCCCCAGCACGCAATAGGCATCTTCCAGGGACTGCCCCGACGTGGTGCCCGCTGCCTGGGAACCACCGCGTAGCATGGCCTCGATCCGCTGGATATCCGCTTCGCTGAAGCCCAGACCTCGCGCCACCCGCAGCAACATGTCGTGCTCGGCAGGATGCAGCACGCCGTCGGCGGCAATGGCCGACAGCTGAACCTGCAGGAACAGTTGCAGCAGAGCTTGCTGCCCCCTGGTCACCTGGCGAAGGACCGCCAGCTCGGCGTCCAGATCGAACTCCGGCGACTTGCCTCGAGTGAAGGACGCCCGGGCCCGTTCGCGCTGGGTCTCATTGAGACGCAGGCGTTCCCACAACCGCCGGGAGGCGTCGAGCTCGGCCTGGGTGACCTGGCCGTCCGCCTTGCACAGGCAGCCCATGACCGCAAAGGTGGAGTCCAGGAACTGTCTTTGCGTCTCCAGCAGCCTGCCCAGGAGGCTGCGCCGCAGACGACGAACGAGCCAGTAGGCGAGCCCCGCACCGATCAGCATGCCCAGCAGGTCGCCGATCAGGTAGCCCAGTACGCCTCCGATGATGACGGCGATCAGCATGAGCCCCCCCGCAAGATGAAGCGGTCGTTCTCTCTATTCACGCTGTCCCTCCCGGTCGAGACGTTGGCGAATGGATGCCTCGATGCTTTCGGCATCGAGCCCGCACTCGCGGAGCAGTTCTGCCGGCTTGCCATGCTCGATGAACGCATCCGGCAGGCCCAGGTTGAGCACCCCCGCCCGAACGCCTTCGCTGGCCAGCAGTTCATTGACGGCGCTGCCCGCCCCCCCGGCGACCGCGTTGTCCTCCAGGGTCACCAGCAGGTCGTGGTGGCGCGCCGCCTCGAGCACGGCGTCACGATCCAGCGGCTTGACCGAGCGCATGTTGAGGTGGGTGGCATCGAGGCGTTCGGCGGCCTCGGCGGCCGGCACATTCAGGCTGCCGAAGGCGAGCAGCGCCACGCGCTTGCCCCGGCGGCGAGGTTCGGCGCGTCCGATCTCGAGCGCCTCGAGATGGTCGGGAACCGCCGTGCCGGGGCCGGTGCCCCGTGGGTAGCGCACCGCCGCCGGCCCCGCATGGTGGTATGCGGCACTCAGCATCGCCCGGCATTCGGCCTCGTCCGCCGGCGCCAGTATCACCATGCCCGGCACGCAGCGCAGGTACGAAAGATCCAGCGCCCCGTGATGGGTCGGGCCGTCTTCACCGACCAGCCCGGCCCGGTCGATGGCGAAGGTCACGTCGAGCTGCTGCACGGCGACATCGTGAATCAACTGGTCGTAGCCGCGCTGCAGGAAGGTGGAGTAGATCGCCACCACCGGCTTCATCTTCTCGCAGGCCATGCCGGCCGCCAGGGTCACCGCATGCTGTTCGGCGATGGCCACGTCGAAATAGCGCTCCGGGTATTCCTTGGAGAAGCGGATCAGGTCGGAGCCTTCGCGCATCGCCGGGGTGATGCCGATCAGCCGCTTGTCGACCGCCGCCATGTCGCACAGCCAGTCGCCGAACACGCTGCAATACTTGCGTGGCTTGGCCCTGGGGGCTACCGGCGGCTGCCCGGCGGGCCCCTGAGCAGGCGCCTTGGGCGCCGATGTGGCGGTCTCCTTCTCGAGCTTGGTGATGGCGTGGTAGCCGATGGGGTCGGCCTCCGCCGGACGAAAGCCCTTGCCCTTGCTGGTGCGGATATGCAGGAACTGGGGGCCATCCAGATCGCGCAGGGTACGCAGGGTATGGATCAGCCGGGGCAGATCGTGACCGTCGATGGGGCCGATGTAATTGAAGCCCATCTCCTCGAACAGGGTCGCCGGGCTGACCATGCCCTTCATGTGCTCCTCGGTGCGCCGGGCGATCTCCAGGGCGCCGGGAAGATGCGCCAGCACCTTCTTGCCGCTCTCGCGCACCGTGGTGTAGGTGCGGCTGGCGAAGACCTTCGCCAGATAGCTGGCCATGCCGCCGACGTTCTCGGAGATCGACATCTCGTTGTCGTTGAGGATCACCAGCAGATTGGCATCGACGTGGCCGGCGTGGGCCAGGGCCTCGAAGGCCATGCCGGCGGTCAGGGCGCCATCGCCGATCACCGCGCAGACACGACGCTGCTTGCCCTGGGTTCGCGCGGCCAGCGCCATGCCCAGGGCGGCACTGATCGAGGTGCTGGAGTGGCCGACACCGAAGGTGTCGTATTCGGATTCGATGCGCCGGGGAAAGGCCGCCAGCCCCCGGTACTGGCGAATCGAGGTCATCGCCTCGCGACGCCCGGTGAGGATCTTGTGCGGGTAGGCCTGATGGCCGACGTCCCACACCAGACGATCGTGAGGGGTATCGAGTGCCTGATGCAGGGCCACGGTCAGCTCGACCACCCCCAGCCCCGCCCCGAAATGGCCACCGCTGCAGCCGACGCTATAGAGCAGGTAGGCACGCAACTCGTCGGCCAGTTCGAGCAACTGGACCATGCTCAGGGCGCGCAGGGCGGCAGGGGTATCGATGGTGTCGAGCAACGGCGTGGCCGGACGCTCGACGGGGATCTCGTCGAACAGCTTCATAAGGGCTCTTTCAGTAATCGCGCTCGATCATGTAACAGGCCAGGTCGGCGAGCGGTGCGCCGGCATCGCCCAGCGGGGCCAGGGCGTCGAGAGCCTCCTCGAGGAGCCCCCGGGCCTTGGTACGCGCGACGTCGAGGCCAAGCAGGGCCGGATAGGTCGGCTTGTCCCGGGCCGCATCGGCACCCGACGTCTTGCCCAGGGTCCGGGTATCGCCCACCACATCGAGGATGTCGTCCTGGATCTGGAAGGCCAGCCCGATGGCGGCGCCGTAATCGTCCAGCGCCATCAGCCGTGGATCGGTCTCGGCGACCCCGGTCAGTCCACCGAGACGCACGGCGGCACGAATCAACGCCCCGGTCTTGTGGCGGTGCACGTTGGCGAGGGTCTCGACATCCAGGCGATCGCCCACCGTCAGCAGGTCCAGCGCCTGTCCGGCCGCCATGCCTTCGCGGCCGGCGGCCCGGGCCAGGGCACGTATCATGGCCGCCAGTCGCGGGTGCGCGGCATCGGCCAGCAGCTCGAAGGCCAGGGTCTGCAGGGCATCGCCGGCGAGGATCGCGCTGGCCTCGTCGAAGGCGCGGTGCACGGTGGGCTGTCCGCGGCGCAGGTCGTCGTCGTCCATGGCCGGCAGGTCGTCGTGCACCAGGGAATAGGCGTGAATCAGCTCGAGGGCGGCGGCGGCGGGGTCGAGCTCATCCTCTTCGGCACCCACCGCACGGCCGGCGGCATAGACCAGCAGCGCCCGCAGGCGCTTGCCATTGCCCAGCACACCGTGGCTCATGGCCGCCTCGAGTCGTGGCGCGACCGTGTCACGATCGGCGAACAGCGCCGCCAGCACTTCATTGACCCGGGCCCGATCGGCATCCAGGCGCAGCGGCAGTTCAGCCGCGTCAACACTCATTCCTGGTCTCCGAACGTATTCGCGGGATTGTCGAAGGCCGCCTCCTCGAGGGACCCGTCGGGCTGTTCGACCAGGGCCCGCACCTTCAGCTCGGCCTCGTCGAGGCGCCGCTGGGCATCCCGGCTCAGCCTCACGCCCTGCTCGAACGCCGCAAGAGACGCCTCCAGCGACAGTTCGCCGGATTCCAATCGCGTCACCAGCGCCTCGAGCCTCTCGAGGGTGGCGGCAAAGTCCTCGGGGGCCTGGTTGTCCGTGTCTGCCATCACGCTACTCGCCTGTCCAAGCGGGCTCATCGAGGTAGGCCACCCGGGGTGGGCCCAACCCCATCGAACGGGATGCCTTCGAGCACTGCGGCCTCTGCGACACCCCGGAGGCATAGTATACACACTCCCTGCCGGGGTGCGTCTGCCCCCGATGCGCACCCGGTCGCGGAAGAGACGGCGTCCGGGTGTCGATCCGCAAGCGATTTCATCCCGATATTCCCTGGCTGTGCTACGATAGCGCCCCCGCTTGACAAGCAAGCCAAACACCATATCGAGAGCGCGGTCCCCGCCGCCGTAAGGGTTGATCAGAAATGGCCAAGACCTCCCTGGACAAGAGCAAGATCAAGGTTCTCTTGCTTGAAGGCATCCACCAGTCCGCAGTGGACGAGTTCCTGAACGCGGGTTACACCAATATCGAACACCTGCAGACCTCCCTGGACGAAGAGGCGCTGATCGACAAGATCCGCGACGTCCACTTCCTCGGTATCCGCTCGCGTACCCAGCTCAACGAGCGTGTCTTCGCCGCGGCGGAGAAGCTTACCGCGGTCGGCTGCTTCTGCATCGGTACCAACCAGGTCGACCTGAATGCCGCCCTGACCCGCGGCATCCCGGTGTTCAACGCGCCCTACTCCAACACCCGCTCGGTGGCCGAACTGGTTCTTGCGGAAACCATCATGCTGCTGCGCGGCATCCCCGAGAAGAGCGCCCGTGCCCACCAGGGCGGCTGGCTCAAGTCGGCCAGGAATTCTCACGAGGCGCGGGGCAAGACCCTGGGAATCGTCGGCTACGGCAGTATCGGCGCCCAGCTCTCGGTACTTGCCGAATCCGTCGGGCTCGACGTGATCTACTACGACGCGGTCACCAAGTTGGCCATGGGCAACGCCCGCCAGGTGGGCAGCCTGCAGGAACTGCTGGCCCGGGCCGACGTGGTCACCCTGCACGTGCCGGACGTGCCCTCGACGCGCTGGATGATCGGCAAGGAGCAGATCGCCCTGATGAAGCAGGGTGGCATCCTGATCAACGCCTCCCGGGGCAGCGTGGTGGTGATCGAGGAACTCGCCGAGGCGCTGAAGAACGGCAAGCTGCTGGGCGCGGCCATCGACGTCTTCCCGGTCGAGCCGAAAGGCAACAACGAGGAGTTCGTCTCGCCGCTGCGTGGCCTGGAGAACGTGATCCTCACGCCGCACATCGGTGGCTCGACCCTGGAGGCCCAGGAGAACATCGGCATCGAAGTGGCCGAGAAGCTGATCACCTATTCCGACAACGGCACCACCATCACCTCGGTCAACTTCCCCGAGGTCTCGCTGCCGGCCCACCCGGACAAGCATCGCCTGTTGCACATCCACGACAACGTGCCCGGCGTGCTCTCCGAGATCAACCACGTGCTGTCGGAGAACCAGATCAACATCGCCGCCCAGTACCTGCAGACCAACGACAAGGTCGGCTACGTGGTCATCGATGTCGACAAGGCCTATGGCGCCCAGGCCCTCGAGGCCCTCCGGCAGGTGGAGCACACCCTGCGCCTGCGCGCGCTCTATTCGGATGCCAACTTCGATAGTTGACGTGGATAGTTGACGCGGCGTTGCACTCGCGACCGCCGACACCGGTCGGCGGTCCTCCCCTCATGATCCACTCGCCTGGTCGGCCTCTTCTCGGGCCTTCTCGATCGCTATCTTCGCCTCGCCCAGATCGTCATCGGCAAGCGCCGGGGCCTCCTGCCTGTCGGCAAGTCCGGGACGATGGCAGAGTTCGACGAACACCGGGTAGTGGTCCGAGCCGAAATCCGGCTGGCGCTCGAAGGTCACGAGGCCGAGCTCGTCCTGATAGATCACGTGATCGAGGGGCCAGGCGATGATCGGGTTGTGGGCGTCGTAGGTGGGGTAGAGGCCTCGGCCCACCCGCGGGTCGAGCAGGCTGCCGATGCGCAGGGTGCGACGAAAGACGCTCTCCCAGGCGACTGCGTTGAAATCTCCGGCTAGAACCGATGGCACACCGTTGTCGCGACTATCCCGGGCCGTGGCCAGCAGCTGGGCATCCCGCGCCAGGGTCGACTGGGACCAGTACAGAGGCGGGCGCGGATGCAGGCCGTGGAAGTCGATCGCCTCGTTGCCGGGCAGTTGCACCTGAGCGTTGATCGCCGGGGTACGCTCATCGAAGCGGAAGCGGATGCGTGGCTCGAGCAGCGGGTAGCGCGACAGCAGATGCATGCCGTAGGCCGCATGTCGCCGGGGAATGTACTGCATGCGATGAGGCAGGCCATCGTTCAGGGTATCGAGACGACGATCCCACCAGGCATCGGTCTCCATCACCAGAAACAGGTCAGGGTCGGTATCGCGCACGATCTCGAACAACGCCTCGGCATGCTCGTTGGCCTTCTTCACGTTGGCGATGAGCAGCCTGAGCCGCGATGCTTCGGGGCAGGCGCCCACACGTTCGGCAGGAACTTCCAGCGGCAGCACATAGGGATAGAGATAATAGAGGTGCGAGGCCAGTGCCACACCGGCCAACGCCGTGACGAGCCAGTCCCGCATGCGCCGGAAACCGCCCAGCAGCATGTGCAGGACAATAAGCGCTGCCAGCGCGATGGCGATCTGCAGCCTGGGATAATCGAGATAGCGAACCCACCAGAGGTTGCTTTCGACGAGAGGCAGCAACGAGGCGATCGCCAGGAGGGCCAGCAGCGGCACGATGAGCCAGCGATCGAGTCGCTCGGGGAGCGTTTTTCCTTGCTTGCGTGCCATTCGGGCCTCCTTGTCCGGCGGTCGAGAGGGGGCTAGAAGAGGGTTTCCATCACCTCTTTCACATCGAGTCGCTCGTCCACCAGGCAAAGCCGCCGCCACTTGTCGAAGGTCAGGCACGGGTGGGAGGTGCCGAAGGCCACGATATCCCCGATACGCAGGTCATCCGCGCCACGAGGCAGACGCACGAAAGCGTGTTGATCCATCAGCCGGGTGACCTCCCAGCCGGTCACGTCGAGCGCCTCGCCGGCACGCCCCCCTTCCCGGTAGCGCCTCAGCGGTTCGGGCATCCGGTCGGTGCCGATATCGCGCTTGCCGAGTGCGACGATGGCCAGGCCCGGCTCTGGCAGCGACTGTACCTGGGCGAAGACCTCCAGCGCCGGACGCAGCCCCTTCCGCAGATCCACACGCCTCGCCAGCACGCCCCGTTGCGCCTCGCGATAAATACCGTGGTCGTGGGTCACGTAGCAGCCGGGGCGCAGCACCGGAGTGAACTGCTCGCGCAGCCCTGCCGTGTCGAAGGCTTCGGCGATCAGGTCGTACCAGGCCGAACCGGAAGCGGTGATGAGCGGCTCGCTCACCTCGACCAGCCCTGCACGGTGCAGCGTCTGGGCAACCTCGACCAAGCGAGCGGCATAATCACGAATACGCCGCTCGGGATCATCGCCGTGCACCACGCCTTCATACCCCTCTATCCCGGCGAGCCGCAATGCCGGCTCGACAGCGATGACCCGAGCCAGCTCGAAGGCCTGCTCATGGGTGCGACAGCCGGCACGCCCACCCGGGACGCCCAACTCGATCAGCACCTTCAGATCCTGCCCACGTGCCGCGAAGAAGCGTCCCAGCTCGGCAACATTGGCTTCGGAGTCGACCACGCAATAGAAGTCCGCCCCGGCCTCGATCAACTCGGCGACGATCGCCATGTTGGCCGCACCGACGAGCTGATTGGCCAGCAGCAGGCGCTCGACCCCGTGCACGAAGGCCGCCCGGCACTGGGTCGCCGTGGCCAGGGTGATGCCCCAGGCGCCTGCCTCGAGCTGACGCCGAAACAGTGCCGGGGCCATGGTGGTCTTGCCGTGGGGAGCCAGGCGCGCCCGGTGACTGTCAGCGAAGCGCTGCATCCAGGCCAGGTTGTGGGCCAGTGGCGCCTCGAGGATCGCCGCCGCCGGCAGGCTGACGCCGGCAAGCAGCGACGGACCTGTCTGGGGCATCCCCTTTTCATGGCTTTCCTGACGTCTGCGTCTGGTAGGCACGTGATATCTCCCGGATCTGCGTGTTTTTGTTGCGGCAAGCTAGACAACAGTTTGGTTAGTCGGTCTTGCCTTCGCCAGCAAGCACGGAGGTTGAAGCGCGTCATTGCTCTGTCTAGGCTGAAACAGGCGCCTGATGAAAAGGAGTTTTACCATGCGTTCAGTGAATTATCCTCTCGCCGTGCTGGCCCTTGCCCTGGCGCCGCCGGCCTTCGCCCAGGACGGCACCAGCCCATCCAGCCAAGCCTCGGCATCCGAGAGCGCCCGACTCGACATGACGACTCGTTCCGTGGAGGACCTGGATTACCACGCGATCTACCAGCAGGGCGGCATCCGCGGTCGCGACCTGCTGGGCATCGAAGTGTTCGGTGTCGGCGACGGAGAAGAGATCGGCAACGTCAGGGACGCCCTCATCAGCGGCGAGAACGGGCGGATCGCTGCCCTGATCGCCGAGGTCGGGGGACTTTGGGACCTGGGCGATACCCACGTGGCAGTGCCCTGGGAGGACGTCGAGCTCACCCCGGAAGGCGTTCAGGTGCCGGTCAACGAGGAGAACGCCGATGCGTATGACCTTTTCGAAGGCCAGTTTCCCGTCACCGGGCAGGAGCGCGACCAGGCCGAGGAACCGGGTGGCGACACTTCAGGGAAGGAGCCACGGGCCTGGAAACTCTCGGCGCTGATCAATGACTACGCGCGTCTGCAGGATGGCTCAGGCTATGGCTACGTCAAGGACGTGCTCTTCTCCGAGAGTGGAAAGATCCAGGCCGTGGTCGTCAGTGCCGGAGGAGAGGCCCCGGCACGGGGGCCTTTTGCCTATCCGTTCTACGGTTATGAACAGGGCTGGTCGCCCGACGCCAGCAGCTACGAGGTTCCTCACCTCCTGGAGGACGTGAAGAAGGTACCGCAGTTCAAGTACGAGGATTATCCCGGGCTCTGGGACGAATGACCCGAACGCTTGAAAGCCAGGGTAAAACGACACTGTGAATGGAGTCTTCTCATGCAACGGAATCGCATCTTCGCCCTGTTGTTGAGCGCCCTTGCGGCCACTTCTCTGGCCCAGGCCCAGGATGGCGGCTCGTCCGGCGACGGCCAGGATCAGGGCAGGAAGATCACTCCTGTCAGCGACTGGAGCTACGACAGGATCTACGAAGCCGGCGGCTTCAGGGCCGACCGCCTCATGGAGGCGGTAGTGAAGGGCGCCGAGGATGGCGAGATCGGCAGCGTCGAGAACGCGCTGATCAGTGCCGACAACCGTATCCTAGCTCTGGTGGCCCGGGTCGGCGGCAGCTGGAACATGGGCGACAAGTATGTCGCGATCCCCTGGGAGGAAGTCACGCTGGCCGAAGATGGCCTGAAGACGCCGCTTCGAGAGGACAACGTCGAGGACTATGGGCTGTTCGACGAGGCCTATGTCACCAGGAGCGACCTGCAGGACCTGGCAGAGATCGAGGACGACGTGGCCACCGGCCCGCGGGTATGGAAGCTCTCCGAGCTGCTCAGCGACTACGCCGTCAAGGAAGATGGCAGCGGCTTCGGTCATGTGTCCAACGTGCTGTTCTCTCAACGAGGCGAGATGCAGGCGGTGATCGTCGAGCCTTCCGCGGACGAACAGACCAAGGGGCCGTACGCCTACCCCTTTCACGGCTACGATGACGAGTGGGCCCCGCGCCAGGGCGCTTTCGAGCTGCCCGCGTCGCCTGGCAACGGCGAGGGCATGCAGGCCTTCGATTACAGCCGTTACGCCAGCCCCTTCGATTGATCGCCCTGGGCGGAAGCGTGCTTCCGCCCTTCGGCCCGGCTCAGGCCTGCAGGATCTTCATGGTGTTGGTGCCGCCGTGAGCGTTCATGTGATCGCCCCGAGTCATGATCACCTCGTCGCCCTCGCTGACCAGGCCGTGCCTCTCGAGCAATTCCAGCGCCCGGGTGTCGAGTTCCTCGGCGGTCATCTCGCTGGTGTCGAAGGGCAGCGAGACCACGCCACGGTACAGGGCCATGCGCCGCTGGGCGACGGGATTGTGGGCCAGGCCGACGATGGGCAGTCCGGAGCGGATGCGCGAGGCGATCAGCGGGGTATAGCCGCTGGACGTCATGCAGGCGATGGCGGCGACCCCGGTCAGGTGGTTGGCGGCGTACATGGCCGAGAGGGCCACGGTCTCGTCGATGCGCGAGAAGCCTTCGTGAATGCGGTGCTTGGACTCCTGGGCGGCACGTTCGCGCTCGGCGCCCAGGCAGAGCCGGTTCATGGCCTCGATGGTTTCCACCGGATAGTCGCCGGCCGCGGTCTCGGCGGAGAGCATCACCGCGTCGGTGCCGTCGAGCACCGCGTTGGCGACGTCGAATACCTCGGCCCGGGTCGGCAATGGCGAATGGATCATCGACTCCATCATCTGGGTGGCGGTGATCACCGCCCGATTGAGGGTACGGGCGCGCTGGATGATGCGCTTCTGCACGCCGATCAGCTGGGCGTCACCGATCTCCACGCCGAGGTCGCCGCGGGCCACCATCACCGCCTCGCTGGCACGGATGATGTCGTCCAGGGTCTGCTCGTCGCCGACCGCTTCGGCACGCTCGATCTTGGCCACCAGGCTGATCTCCTTGCCCGCCTCGCCGAGCAGTTCCCGAGCCAGTTGCATGTCGGCGGCATTGCGCGGAAAGGAAACGGCCAGGTAGTCGACGCCGATATCGATGGCGGTCCTGAGATCCTCGCGATCCTTGTCGGTGAGGGCCGCGGCGGAGAGTCCCCCGCCCTGCTTGTTGATGCCCTTGTTGTTGGAGAGCTTGCCACCAACCCGTACCGTGGTATGCACCCGTGGCGCCTCGACCTTGTCGACCACCAGCTCCAGACGCCCATCGTCGAGCAGCAGCACGTCGCCGGCCGCGACGTCTTCCGCCAGGGTCTTGTAATCGCATCCCACCCGTTCGGCGTTGCCGGCATCGCGCTCGAGAGAGACGTCGAGAATGAACGACTGGCCTTCCTTGAGTTCCACCGGACCGTCGGCAAAGCGTGCGATACGGATCTTCGGCCCCTGCAGGTCGCCCAGCACGGCGACGGCGCGGCCGTATCGCTCGGCCGCCTCGCGTACCGCCACGAGGCGCCTGCGATGGTCCTCGGGGCTGCCATGGGAGAAGTTGAGCCGCACCACGTCGACACCGGTCTTGATCAGGGCATCGAGCACGCCGTCGCGGTCGCTGGCGGGCCCCAGGGTGGCGACGATCTTGGTGCGGCGGATGGGAGCATGGGGCATTGGATTCATGAAGTCCTCGGTAGCACCAGAATGGCGCGAAAATCATTGACATTGGTACGCGTCGGGCCGGTCACGATCAGCTCGTCGAGAACATCGAAGAAGCCGTAGGCATCGTTGCGGGCCAGGTAGTCCGCCGCGACCAGCCGCGCCTCCTGGGCGCGTTCCCAGGTGTCCGGGCCGATCAGCGCACCGGCGTTGTCCTCCGAGCCATCGATGCCGTCGGTATCGATGGCCAGCGCGTAAACCCCGTCGGCCCCCTGGAGGGTCTCGAACGCGCCCAGCAGATACTCGACGTTGCGACCGCCCCGGCCGTCACCGCGTACGGTAACACTGGTCTCCCCGCCGGACAGAATCAAGAGCGGACGCCGGCAGTCGCGTCGAGCAGTCAAGGCCAGTTCCGCGTGATCACGCCCCAGCTCCCGGGCCTCGCCCTCCAAGTCGTCGCCCAGCAGGCGTACCTCCAGGCCGGCATCTTCGGCTTCCCTGCGTGCGGCCTCGAGGGCATCCACGGCCCGGGCAAGCACCGTCGCCTCGTCGCCGGCGAACTCGGCATCGTCCCGGTGCGGCGCGGAATCGTCGCTCTGCAGGTGACGACGCACCGCCTCGGGCGTCTCGATCCCGCGCGACTCGAGAATGGCCAGGGCATCGGCAGGGGTGGAGTCGTCCGGCAGGGTCGGCCCCGAGGCGATCAGGCTGGGCTCGTCGCCGGGTACGTCGGAGATCAGGTAGGTGACGACCCGAGCCGGGTGCGCGGCGGCGGCCAGGCGACCGCCCTTGATGGCCGACAGGTGCCGGCGCACGGTGTTGATCTCGCGAATCGGCGCACCGCAGCGCAAGAGCTCCTTCGAGAGCGCCTGCTTCTGCGCCAGGGTCAGGCCAGGTGCCGGCAGGGTCATGAGTGCCGAACCACCGCCCGAGATCAGCGAGATCACCAGATCGTCCTCGCCAAGTGCGCTGACCGCCTCGAGCATGCGCCTGGCCGCCTGCTCGCCGAGCTCATCGGGCATGGGATGCGAGGCTTCCAGTACCTCGATGCGCTGGCAGGCCTCGCCATGGCCGTAGCGGGTCACCACCACCCCGGAGAGGTCGGCCTCGGGCGCCTTCATCCGCCAGGCATCCTCCAGCGCCTTGGCCATGGCCGCGGCGGCCTTGCCGGCTCCCACCACCACGGTGCGCCCCATGGGCGGTTCGGGCAAGCGATCCGGCAGCAGGTTGGCCGGATGCACGGCGGCAATCGCCGAGTAGGCGAGGCGCGTCAGCCAGTCGCGGGCCACCTCACGGTCGGCAAAGGAAACGTTGGCGCTCATTCGGCTCTCCTCACAAGACACGCCCTCAGGGCATGGGGATAACGAACAGCCTACAAAAAACCGGCGAGCCCGCGATAGCGGCCGCCGGGGTTTGAAGCTCTTTGGATCGTTCAGGCCGCTTACTGGCCGACCTCATGATCGGCCAGCTTCTCCAGCGCCCGCAGCATGCCGGCATGATCCCAGTCGGCACCACCGTTGGCGGCACAGGCCTGGAACAGTTGCTGGGCGTTGGCGGTACCCGGCAGGGCAAGGTTCAGGGTGCGCGCGCCTTCCAGCGCCAGGTTCAGGTCCTTCTGGTGCAGACGCACCTTGAAGCCCGGATCGAAGGTGCGCTCGATCATGCGCTCGCCATGCACGTCGAGGATCTTCGACTGGGCAAGACCGCCGAGCAGCGATTCGCGCACCTTGGCCACGTCCGCGCCGGCCCTGGAGGCGAACAGCAGACCCTCGGCCACGGCTTCGATGGTCAGGGCGACGACGATCTGGTTGGCCACCTTGCAGGTCTGACCGTCGCCGTGGCCACCGATGTGGGTGATGGTCTTGCCCATCACCTCGAGAATCGGCCGGGCGCGCTCGAAGCCCTTGTCGGTGGCGCCGACCATGATGGTGAGTGCCGCATTGATGGCGCCGCCCTCGCCGCCCGAGACCGGGGCATCGACGTATTCACCGCCGGCATCGGTGATCCGCCTGGCGAACTCCTGAGTCGGCAGCGGCGCGATGGAGCTCATGTCGATGACCAGGGTGCCGGGCTGCAATCCTTCGATGACGCCATTCTCGCCGAACAGCACCTGTTCCACGTCCGGGGTATCCGGCACCATGGTGATGATCACCTCGGCCTGCTCGGCCACCGCCCTGGGATCGGCCAACTCCTGCATGCCCTTGTCGGCGAGCTCGCTGGCCAGCGGCTTGCCGCGCTTGACGGTCACCAGCGCATGGCCGGCATCGAGCAGATGGCCCGCCATGGGCCGACCCATGATCCCCAGGCCGATGAATCCGATCTTGCTCATACTTTGTCTCCTTCCGAGTCGTTTTTCAGCGCAGGTTATCCAACCATCCCAGCCCTTCCCGCGTTCCCGCCAGGGGCTTGTATTCGCACCCGACCCAGCCGGCATAGCCCAGGCGATCGAGGTGAGCGAACAGGAAGGGGTAATTGATCTCGCCGGTGCCCGGCTCGTGACGGCCCGGATTGTCGGCAATCTGGATGTGGGCGATGCGCGCCAGATGCTGCTCGATGGTCGGGGCGAGATCCCCTTCCATGATCTGCATGTGATAGATGTCGTACTGCAGCTTGAGATTGTTCGACCCCGCCTCATCGAATAGCGCCAGCGCCTGGGCGCTGTAGTTGAGGAAGAAGCCGGGGATATCCCGGGTGTTGATCGGCTCGGCGATCAGCAGGATGCCGTTTTCGCCCAGCTTCTCCGCGGCGAAACGCAGATTGTCGACCAGGGTTCCGTGCGCCTCGGCATCGCTGACGCTTTCGGGCTTGATGCCGGCCAGGCAGTTGACCTGCTTACAGCCCAGCACCGTGGCGTACTCGATGGCCGTGTCGACGCCGCGGCGAAACTCCTCGACGCGATCCGGATGGCAGGCGATGCCGCGCTCTCCGGCGCCCCAGTCCCCTGCCGGCAGGTTGAACAGCACCTGGGTCAGGCCGTTGGCGTCCAGTCGCGCCTTGATATCGGCGGCGGCGTGATCGTAGGGAGAGAGATATTCGACCCCCTTGAACCCCGCCTTGGCGGCGGCATCGAAGCGGTCGAAAAATGCCTCCTCGGTGAACAGCATGCTGAGATTGGCGGCGAACTTGGGCATCGTGGTCTCCTTGGGTTGTTTGGCTATCGAGTATCCTGCCCTGCCGCCGGCTTGACCAGCGACAGGCCCCTCATCGTTATCAAATCAGGGCACCGATGCAGGTCGGCGCATCGGTGACGTTCTCCGCCAGCTCCTCGAACTCCGTGACACCCGCCAGGTCGGTGCCCATGGCGATGTTGGTGATCCGCTCGAGGATGATCTCGACCACCACCGGCACCCGGTGCTCCTTCATGAGCCGCTGGGCCTCGTCGAAGGCGCCGGCGATCTCTTCGGGCCGAGTGACGCGCAGTGCCTTGCAACCCAGCCCCTCGACGACCGAGACATGATCCACGCCATATTCCGCGAGCTCCGCCTGTTCGTTGGTGTAGTTGATGTTCTTGAACGACAGCTGCACGCAGTAATCCATGTCGAAGCCGCGCTGGGCCTGGCGAATCAGCCCCAGGTAGGAGTTGTTCACCAGCACGTGCAGGTAGGGCAGCTTGAACTGCGCCCCCACCGCCAGCTCCTCGATCATGAACTGGAAGTCGTAGTCGCCGGAAAGGGCCACGATGTTGGCCTGCGGATCGGCCCGACGCACGCCGAGGGCCGCGGGGATGGTCCAGCCCAGCGGCCCGGCCTGGCCGCAGTTGATCCAGTGGCGCGGCTGGTAGGCGTGCAGGAACTGGGCACCGGCGATCTGGGAGAGGCCGATGGTGCTGACGTAGCGGGTGTTCTTGCCGAAGGCCTTGTTCATCTCCTCGTAGACGCGCTGCGGCTTGATCGGCACGTTGTCGAAGTGGGTCTTGCGCATCATGGTGCGCCGGCGCTGCTGGCACGACTCGGCCCACTGCGAGCGATCCCTCAGCCTGCCTGCCGCCTGCCGCTCACGGGCCACCTCGACGAACAACTCAAGCGCCGCCCCGGCGTCGGAGACGATGCCGTAATCCGGGCAGAACACCCGCCCGATCTGGGTCGGCTCGATGTCCACGTGCACGAAGGTGCGCCCCTCGGTGTAGCTGGCCAGCTCCCCGGTATGCCGATTGGCCCAGCGATTGCCGATGCCCAGCACGAAGTCCGCGGCGAGCAGGGTCGCGTTGCCATAGCGATGCGAGGTCTGCAGCCCCACCATGCCGGCCATCAGCTTGTGATCGTCGGGAATCGCGCCCCAGCCCATCAGGGTCGGAATGACCGGCACCCCGGTGATCTCGGCGAACTCGACCAGCACCTCGGCGGCATCGGCGTTGATGATGCCACCCCCGGCCACCAGCAGCGGTCGCTCGGCGGCGTCGAGCATGGCCAGCGCCTTCTCGATCTGGGCACGAGAGGCCGACGGCTTGTAGACCGGCAGCGGCTCGTAGGTGTCCGGGTCGAACTCGATCTCGCTCAATTGCACGTCGATGGGCAGGTCGAGCAGCACCGGGCCCGGGCGGCCCGAGCGCATCAGGTGAAAGGCCTGCTGGAGGGCACGCGGCACCTGGGCCGGCTCCATCACGGTGACCGCCCACTTGGTGACCGGCCCGACGATGGCCTGGATGTCCACCGCCTGGAAATCCTCCTTGTGCATCCGCGACCGGGGCGCCTGACCGGTGATGGCGAGGATCGGAATGGAATCGCCGCTGGCGGAATAGAGTCCGGTCACCATGTCGGTGCCCGCAGGCCCCGAGGTGCCCAGGCACACACCGATGTTGCCGGCCTTGGTCCGGGTATAGCCCTCCGCCATGTGCGAGGCACCCTCGACATGGCGTGCCAGCACGTGATCGATGCCGCCGATCTTGCGCAGGGCGGCATACAAGGGGTTGATGGCGGCGCCGGGCACCCCAAAGGCGACCTCGACCCCTTCCTTCCTGAGCACGTGAACGGCGGCTTCTGCTGCGGTCATCTTGGCCACGGTGATTCCTCCCGGTGACACGATCGTTGTCGTTGCCTTCACGCTAGGCCGGGTCCGAGAGGCCGTCAAGTTTTATGGAAAATATTTCCATAAAATAATTTTTCGTCTCATCCAGGCTTCTTGCGTACAAGACATCCATGCACAGACGTAAACAAGAAGGCCGGCGTGCGCCGCCGGCCTTTATACTTGGAAACTATTTTTACCTTGTGAAAAAGCATGCTAGCGGGTGTTCCCGCGATAGGCCGCCGAAGGGTTGAGCTTCATGTGGCGATTGACGTCCTTGTACAGCAGGTAGCGGAACGGCCCCGGACCGCCCGCGTAACAGGCCTGGGGACAGAAGGCGCGCAGCCACATGTAGTCGCCGGCCTCCACTTCCACCCAATCCTGATTGAGGTGATAGACGGCCTTGCCCTCGAGCACGTAGAGGCCGTGCTCCATCACATGGGTTTCGTCGAAGGGGATGACGCCGCCGGGCTGGAAGGTGACGATGGTCACGTGCATGTCGTGACGCAGATCCTGCGGGTCGACGAAGCGGGTGGTGGCCCAGACGCCATCGGTATCCGGCATCGGCGTCGGCGCGATGTCGTTCTCGTTGGTGACGAAGGCCTCCGGCGTCTCGAGGCCCTCCACGTATTCGTAGGCCTTGCGAATCCAGTGGAAGCGTACCGCCTCGTCTCCATCGTTGCGTACCTGCCATTGGCTTGCCGGCGGGATGAAGGCGTAGCCGCCGGGATGCATGATGTGTTTTTCACCGGCCAGGGTCAGGGTCAACTCGCCTTCGACGACGAACAGCACCGCCTCGGCACCGGCGTCCGGCTCGGGCCTGTCGCTGCCGCCACCGGGGGCGACCTCCATGATGTACTGGGAAAAGGTCTCGGAGAAGCCGGTCATGGGACGGGACAGCACCCAGAGCCGGGTCTTGTCCCAGAACGGCAGGAAGCTGGTGACGATATCGCGCATGACGCCCTTGGGGATCACCGCGTAGGCCTCGGTGAACACCGCGCGATCCGCGGTCATCTGGGTCTGGGGAGGGAGCCCGCCCCGAGGGGCGTAGTAGCTTCGAGTTGTCATCGTATGGCCTCTGTTTGAAAAGGTAACGCCAAGTTCTTCACAACCTGTAAGGCAAGATGGGCTTCTCCGGGGGCAAGCCTTCGCAAGGGCGCTGTAAACCCCTCCTTGGGCGCTACTTTTGCTTTCTGACCGCCATGGATGGCGGAAATGCCGGAATCGCATGGAGCTTTTTCCGACCATGGCAAAAGACCCTTGCTGCGTCTTGCCCCCGGCGCCCGACACCTGGGGATTTGGAAAGATGCTCCACGTCACTCGTCGAGAGTGATGCGCAGCTCAATGGGATACTCGTCGCAATTGCTGCCTTCGCCGCCGCGATCGACTACCAGGAACTCGCCCTCGCGCTCCAGCACCGACTGGATGGCGTGCCAGGTCCCTGCCCGGTAGTTGACGCCCTGGCGACCATCGGTGACGAAGGCGCGCACGTCGTCCGGGTCGATCTCGTCTCCCGGCGGGGCGACCACGACGATGAACCGCTCCTCGTGCAGCGGCATGAACGCCTGGCTGCCCTGGGGATGACGCTCGAGGAACGACAGTTCCAGCGGCACCCGGATGGGCTGGCTGACGAAGATGCTGATCAACGCCCGGGCATTCTCGCCCAGGGTCTCGACCCGGGCCAGGTCGTGATGGCGCTGGGTTCGGCCGGTGTTGATGGGAAACGAGTCCGAGGTGCGCGAATCGATGACCTCACCGAAGGGCATGAACGCCTTGGGCGTCAGCGGTTCTGCCTTGAGTTCCAACATATTATCTCTCCCTTAACTCACCGCCGGATGATGCACCACCCAATGCCGGGCGATATCCACGCGCCGCGTGACCCAGACCCGGTCGTGGGCCTCGATATGGTCGAGGAAGCGCTGCAGCCCGCGAAACCGCCCCGGGCGGCCGATCAGGCGGCAGTGCAAACCGACGGAGAGCATCTTGGGGGTGTCCTCGCCCTCGGCGTAGAGCACGTCGAAGGCGTCGCGCAGGTAAGTGAAGAAGTGCTCGCCGGTATTGAAGCCCTGGGGCGAGGCGAAGCGCATGTCGTTGCTGTCCAGGGTGTAGGGCACCACCAGGTGGGTGTGAGCCTCTCCGCGACTGTCCGTCTCTCGTGTCCAGAACGGCAGGTCGTCGCCGTAGTAGTCGCTGTCGTAGAGGAATGACCCTTCATCGAGCACCAGACGCCGGGTATTGGGGCTGTCCCGGCCGGTGTACCAGCCCAGCGGCTTCTCGCCGTAGAGCCTCTGGAAGATCTCGAGGGCGCGGCGCATGTGCTCGCGCTCGACCGCCTCCGGCACGTTCTGGTAGTGGATCCAGCGGTAGCCATGGCAGGCGATCTCGTGCCCCAGTTCCTTGAACGCCTGGGCCAGTTCGGGATGACGCTCCAGGGCCATGGCCACGCCGAAGACGGTCAACGGCAGGCCACGCCGCTCGAATTCCCGGAGGATGCGCCACACCCCGGCCCGGGAGCCGTATTCGTAGATCGACTCCATGCTCAGGTGCCTGGCCGGGTAGGCCTCGGCGCCGATGATCTCGGAGAGGAACTGCTCGGAATGGGTATCGCCGTGCAAGACGCTGTTCTCGCCCCCCTCCTCGTAATTGAGGACGAACTGCACAGCGACCCGAGCGTTGCCGGGCCAGTTGGCCTGCGGCAATCGACGACCGTAGCCGACCAGGTCGCGGGGGTAGTCGGCGTCTCGTGCTGACGTCATCGCAAGGATCCCTTTCTTATTAAGTGTATACAATACAAAGCTAGCCTGTATCCAGGGCTGCCGCAAGTCGAGCCGCGCGACGTTGCAGCAAAACCTGCTTGCGCTCACTTTTTCCGCGGACTACTTTGTGTACAAATAGACCTGGATTTCGTGAACAAATTTAGCCGATCCCTGAGGAACGCCAATGCACATACGCGTCATCAATCCCAACACCACGGCGAGCATGACTCGCAAGATCGGCGCGGCAGCGGAGCGCATCGCCGCCCCGGGCACGCGAATCAGCGCCACCAACCCCGCCAGCGGCCCGGTCTCCATCGAGAGCCACTTCGATGAAGCCATCAGTGCGGTCGGTGTCATCGACGAAGTGCGCCGTGGGGAACGCGACGGGATCGATGCCTACATCGTTGCCTGCTTCGGCGACCCGGGCCTGCTCGCCGCCCGGGAGCTGACCCGGGCGCCGGTGATCGGTATCGCCGAGGCGGCCTTCCACATGGCCACCCTGGTCAGCACACGCTTCTCCATCGTCACCACCCTGGGGCGTACCGGCATCATCGCCGAGCACCTGCTCGCGAATTACGGCTTTGCTCACCACTGCCGGCGGGTACGCGCCGCGGAGATCCCGGTGCTTGATCTGGAGGACGACGGCGAGGCGGCCATGCTGCGCCTTGTCGACGAGTGCAAGCGTGCCCGGGACGCGGACAACATCGGTGCCATCGTGCTGGGCTGCGGCGGCATGGCGGATCTCACCGCCCAGATCAGCGATGCGGTCGGTCTGCCGGTCATCGAAGGGGTCACCGCCTCGGTCAAGCTGGCAGAGGCGCTGGTCGGCCTGGGACTGGGTACCAGCAAGCATGGCGACCTGGCCTTTCCACGCCCCAAGACCTTCACCGGTCGCTTCGATTACCTGAGCCAGTAACGACCACAACAAAAGACGGCACATCACAATCCGCCAACGGCACGCCGCAGCTCACAAAAGCGTCCATGAGATGGACAACAACAACCGGCAACCTGCGAGGCTACCATCATGACCACCCCCGCTTCCCATCCCGGGACACCCCCCACGGCGACAGAAGCCGCCCTCACCACCAAGGCCCCGGGCGAGGAGTCGCTGGCGCCCCAGAAGACCCGGATCATGGGCCGGCCTTCCTATTTTCTGGCCTGGTTCGGCGGCTGCGTCTCCATCGGCACCTTCGCCATGGGGTCCAGCGTGGTGGGCACGCTGAACCTGATCCAGGCCACCCTGGCCATCGCCATCGGCTGTTTCGTCATCGGCATCGCGCTGGCCGTCAACGGCGCCGCGGGCTACAAGTACGGCATCCCCTTCATGGTCCAGGCGCGCGGTGCCTTCGGCTTCGCCGGCACCCGCATCCCGGGACTGGTGCGCGCCGTCCCCGCCATCGTCTGGTACGGCTTCCAGAGCTGGATCGGCGCCGGCGCCCTGAACATGGTCTCTGCCACCCTGTTCGGCTTCGATAACCTGGTGTTCTACTTCATCACCTTCCAGCTGCTGCAGATCGCCCTATCGGTGACGGGCTTCCAGGGGATCAAGTGGCTGGAGAACATCGGCAGCGCCTTCATCCTCGCCTCGCTGGTCTACATGTTCTACGCCACGGTGCAGCGCTACGGCGGCGAGCTCACGGCGAGCCTACTAACCATGGAAGGCTCCTGGGGAATGCCGTTCTGGGGCGCCACCATGCTCTTTCTGGGCATCTACAGCACCATGATGCTCAACGTCAGCGACTATTCCCGGGAGCACAAGGAGGGTACCGGCCCGGGGCTGCTCACCACCATCTACGCCATGTCGATTCTACCCTGCACCCTGTTCATGGGGCTGATCGGCTTCATGGTCTCCGAGGCCACCGGGACCGCCGACCCCATCCAGGTGTTCGCCAACGCCGTGGACAACACGCCGCTTTTGATGACCACCCTGCTGTTCATCGCCTTCGCCCAGGTGACCACCAACGTGCTCAACAATGTGGTGCCGCCGACCTACGTGCTGATGGACGTGTTCAAGCTGAAGTACCCGATCGCCACCGTGATCGTCGGCCTGCTCGCCTTCGCCACCTTCCCCTGGAAGCTGGTGCAGCCGGAGTCCGCCGCCGGCCTGCAGCTCTTCGTGCAGACCTACTCGGCGTTCCTGGGCCCGATCTTCGCGGTATTGGTGGTGGACTACTACCTGATCCGCCGGCGCACCCTGGATATCGACAAGCTCTACGACGAGCGCGGGCCCTACCGGGGCGTCAACTATGCCGCGATCATCGCCTCGCTGGTGGGTGCCGCAGTGGCGTTGAGCTTCTCCGCCGTCTCCTGGTACGCGAGCCTGATCCCCGCCGGCGTCACCTACTACCTGCTGATGCAGTACTGGGCTCCCTGCCAGCGCTTTCGCGAGTGACGCCGAGCGTCATCGACGTCGGGCAAGCAGGCGCCTGGCACCGGGGTGTGAGGTGCGCAGGTCCCCCGGGCAGAGGGTGTCAGGAAGAGAAGATATGGTGCAGGTCCGGGGCCTCGTTTTCCTCCTCGACGATGGAGAGCGAGGCTTCGATGGCCTTGAGGTGTCGCCCCATGAAGGCCGCGGCGCGTTCGCCCTTGCCTGCCTCCAGGAAATTGATCAATTCATCGTGATCGTGGGATTCGCAGCCCAGGTGGCCGGAGCTGCCGTACACGGCGAGGATCAGCGAGGAGCGCGAACATAGCCGGCCGACGAACTCGGCGAGGGCCGCGTTGCCGGAGAGTTGCGCCAGACGCTGGTGGAATTCGGCGGAGAGCTTGATCGCGGCGCTCTGCTCGCCACTCTTGAGTGCCTGGCGCTCGCGGGCGGCCAGCTCGCGCAGCGCGCGCGCATCGCCGGGGGCCATGCGCCGGGCCACGTCCTGCATGATGCCGCACTCCACCAGCTGGCGCGCCGCAAACACGTCCCAGGCCTCCTCCGCGGTGGGGCGCGTGACACTGGCGCCGCGTCGTGGTGTCAGTGTCACCAGCTGCTCGAGGGCCAGGCGTTGCAGGATCTTGCGGATGCCGGTGCGACTGACCCCGAACACCTCCGCCAGGGCATCCTCGCGCAAGCGTGCACCGGGGCGCAGCCGGTGCTCGATGATGGCATCGCTGATGGTGCGATAGATGGCATCATGGCGTTCGGCACCATCGCCATTCTTGCCCTTCTTGCGCCCGGTGCCGCTGTTTCTGGTGGACGCCTCACCATGCACTACTTCCTGCTGGCTCATGCCTGTTCCTTGCTGGGCGATCGGATACCTGGATCGCCATTGTATACGCTCCATCGCCTCCCGACAGCTTACCGGGCGGGCCGCGCACGAGCGCGCGCTACTCTTGCCAGGCAGCGATCGCGGCGCGCTCCTGATCGGTGATCTTGGTGACGTTGCCAAGCGGCATGTAGCCGCTGGCCACCACCTGTTTGATCACCTGCGCCTGCAGCTTCGTCTGCTCCTCGCTGTCCAGAGCGACGCCGGCGGGGGGCGCGTTGAAGCCGGGATGAGAGGGGTTCTGCGCATGACACTGGACACAGCGGTCGTTCATGATGCCCTGGATCCGGGCCAGGCCCACCCCCTGATCGCCTGGGACATCGACATTCGCGCTGGCCCCGGCACTCGAGTTCGGCTCGCTGGAGGGAGCGGCCACCCACACCGACAGCAGGATCAGCGCCACGCCGGCGGCAGGATAGGCCGGGCGAATGGCGCCCTGGTGCATCAGCACGAAGAACTGGCGAATCAAGGCGCCGGCGAAGATGAACAGCACCATGATCACCCAGGCATACTCATGGGTGTACATGAAGGAGTAGTGGTTGCTCAGCATCAACAGCACCACCGGCAGCGTGAAGTAGGTGTTGTGCACCGAGCGCTGCTTGCCCCGCTTGCCATCCAGGGGGTCCGGCGCCTCCCCGGCCTTCATGGCCTTGACCATGCGCCGCTGGCCGGGAATGATCCAGAAGAACACGTTGGCCGACATGGCGGTGGCCATCACCGCGCCGGTCAGCAGGAAGGCGGCACGCCCGGCGAACAGCTGTACGCTCAGGTAGGACACCGCGACCATCATCACGGCCACGGCAATACTCAGCACGCCATCGTTTTCCATGGTCGGGCTGAGGCGCTTGCACAACTCGTTGTAGGTGACCCAGCCAAGCAGAAGGAACAGCACGGCGGCGATATTGGCCTGCCAGCCGGTCATGCTGGCGGCCCACTCCCAGCTACTGGAAGGATTGACCAGATAGATGCTCGGGCTGGCCAGATACAGCAGTGCAAACAGGGCGAAGCCCGACAGCCAGGTGGTATAGGCCTTCCAGAACGACCAGTGCAGGTCCTCGGGCAGCTTTGCCGGGGCGGTGGCGTATTTCTGGTTGTGGTAGAAGCCGCCGCCATGCACGGCCCACATCTCGCCGAACACGCCCTTCTGCCTGTCGCCGGCGTCCCCGGGGGGGCGCAGGCTGTTGTCCAGCATGACGAAGTAGATGGACTCGCCGATCCAGGCGATGGCGGCAATGACATGCAGCCATCTCAACAGCATGTTCGTGAAGTCCAGGAGATAGGCTTCCATGGAAAGGTCTCATCTTGCGTGATTGTTGTGGCTCGGCCTTCGACGAGGCGGGACTGCCGTCAGCTGCCCCGATAGGTGGAATAGCCATAGGGCGACAGCAGCAGCGGCACATGGTAATGCTCGTCGGCATCGGCGACACCGAAACGCAGCGGAATGCGCTCCAGAAAGCGTGGCTGGGTGCCCGGCACCCGTTGGGCATCGAGATAGTCGCCGACGTGGAACAGCAGTTCATATTCTCCGGCGGTGAAGGCTTCTCCCTCGAGGAGCGGCGCATCGCAACGGCCGTCGTCATTGGTCACCACTTCGCCAAGGGGGTGGCGCGCCTCTCCGTCGATACGAAAGATCTCGATACGAAGGCCGTTGCCCGGGCGGCCGCGGGCAGTGTCCAATACATGCGTCGTCAGGCGTCCCATGTTGTTGTGCTCCTTGAGAGAGGATCGAAACGGGATCAATGGATACAGTTTTAGCGCCAAGCAAAATACATTTCAAAATTTTTTTGTATACATATCTATTTTATCTTGCTGTACAACTATCCCTGAACGCTTCACCCCGGAGGACAATAGCATGACTACCCGCTACCTCTCGCCCCGCCCCAGCAGCCTGGATCGAGACAGCTTCGTCGCCCACTATGGCGACATCTACGAACACTCGCCCTGGGTGGCCGAACTGGCCTGGGAGCGAGGGCTCGGCCCCGGACAGGACAGCCCCGCGGGCCTTGTCGAGCTCATGAGCGGCATTCTCGAAGGTGCCCCCGCCGAGCGCCAGCTGGCGGTGATCCGTGCCCACCCGGATCTCGCCGGCAAGGCGGCCAAGAGCGGCGAGCTCACGACGGACTCCACCCGGGAGCAGGCCGGCGCGGGGCTCGATCAGTGCACCGAGGAGGAGTACGAGCGTTTCCATCGCTATAACGAGGCCTACAAGGCGCGCTTCGGCTTTCCCTTCGTGATGGCGGTCAAGGGCAGCGATCGGCACAGGATCCTGGAGGCCTTCGAGACCCGTCTCGACCATGCCCCGGACGAGGAGCGTCGAACCGCCATCGAACAGATCAACCGGATCGCGCTATTCCGTCTCGAGGATCGCGTGAGCCGCTAGTTTGCAGCGCGCCACCTGGCCATCAATGGAAACCCTTTCCGCGACGGCGGACAGCCGCTGCCGGAGCGTGTATGCTTGGGCGTCAAGAAAAGGCGTGAGGAGAGCGGGCGTGACAGAAAGCAAGCGCAAACCGGTCGGGCGTCCGGCAAGCCCAGGCAGCAAGGGCAGCGGGGGCCACAGCCAGTCGCTGGTGCGTGGGTTGAACATCCTCGAAGGCCTGGCGGCGGCGCCTTCCGGGCTGGGCCTGTCCGATATCGCGCAGATCGTGGGCCTGGCGCCCTCGACGACCCACCGCCTGCTGCAGGCGCTGCACAAGCAGGGCTTCATCACCCAGGATGCCGATCTTGGCCTGTGGAAGATCGGCGTCAAGGCCTTTCAGGTCGGCAATACCTTCCTCGAGGCGCGGGACTACGTGGCCACGGCGCGCCCCTTCCTGCGCCAATTGACCCAGGAAAGCGGCGAAACGGCCAACCTGGGCATCCGTGACGACGGCATGGCCGTATTCCTCGCCCAGAGTGAATCCCCCCAGATGATGCGCATGATCACTCGCCTGGGGTCTCGTGCGCCGCTGCATGCCTCCGGCGTCGGCAAGGCGCTGCTGGCCTGGCTTCCGGAGCGCGAGATCGAGCGCATCCTGCAGGCGCGGGGCCTGAATCGGCTGACCGGAAACACCCTGGATACCCCCTCTCGCCTGCGCGAGAGCCTGGCGGAGATCCGCCGCCGAGGCTATGCCTGCGATCGCGAGGAACATGCCGTCGGGCTCAATTGCGTGGCCGCTTCGGTGCACGATGAACAGGGCACCCCCGTGGCGGCGATTTCGGTCTCCGGGCCGGTGGCACGCATCCCCGAATCTCGGCTCGCTGAACTGGGTGGTCTGGTGAGTCGGGCAGCCCGGGAGATCACCCGGCAGATCGGCGGTCGGCTGCCCGTGGCACACGCAGAAAGGCTGGATCACGCGGAAACTTGAAGGAAGAGGATGGCGAGTCTCTAGCCGGATGAACTGGCGGCCCGGGAAACGAACGCCTCGGCGCTTGGACAGAACCCGCGGCACTCCTCCCGGCCAGCCCCGTGACGCAGGGCCCGCCAGCAACGACCGACGGCCGGGCAGGTATCGCAGGCTTCTCGTGCCGTCTCGAGGCACTCGGCATGCATCGCCAGGTCGTCCTCGGCCAGGCCGAAGCGCTCCAGCATCGCCGGCAAGAGGGTCCTGGACGCCGCGAAGTGCTCGAGCCCGCCTTGGGTGAGGATGTCCTCGACGGCTTTCTCGAAGGTCCCGTTGAGCGGCGTTGTCAGATCACTGATCAAGGCGGCGAGGGCCTCGGGCTCCAGATGCGCCATCTGATGCACGATCCCCGGGCCCTGTACGTGCTCGATGAAGCTCTCCTCTCGCGCCCCCTGCCGTGGCATTCGCGGGGATTGCCGTTGAGTGGTCATGGTGCACCTCCTGTTGATGCACTCGAGTATCAACGACCCCGCTCGACACGCCTTTGATCCGCATCAACTTCGCGTCAATCGCAACCCTCGAAGCCTATCTGTCCCGCCACGAGGGTCATCAGGCAACGTCCTTTCAGCGTCTGGCCCAGCAGGGGTGTATTCAGCCCCGCCGAGCGCAACGTCTCGTCGTTCGGCGTCCACGTACGTTGCGGATCGAAGACCGCCAGCTCGGCCAGGTGGCCGGGCTGCAGGGAACTGGGCGGCAGGCCCAGCACCCTGGCCGGCCCGCTCGTCAGGCAGGCGACCAGCGCCGGCAGGTCGAATGCCCTTTCGTCGACCAGCGCCTGCCCTTGCGCCCAGGCGGTTTCCAGACTGCTCATGCCCGGCTCCGAGGCGGCGAAAGGGGCCATCTTGGCGGCCTGCTCGTGAGGCAGGTGACCGCTGACGATGGCATCGATCACGCCACGTCTTACGCCATCGCGCAGGGCGTTCCGATCGGCGAGCGTCCTCAGCGGCGGCTGCAGGTGGAAGAGCGTGTCGAAGCCCTCCACCGCTGCGTCGCTCCAGTGCAGGTGCGCCAGGGTCACATCGCAGGTCACCGGCAGGCCCTGCTGCTTGGCCTGTTCGATCATCAGGACACTGCGCGCACAGGAGAGGTGCGCCGCATGGGCGCGTACGCCCGTCTGTTCGATCAACAGCAGCCACTGGGCCAGGGCGGCGGTCTCGGCGGTGGCGGGGATGCCGCCCAGCCCCAGACGCGAGGCCACGCTGCCCTCGTGGGCGCAGCCGCCAGCGGCCAGCGCGGCGTCCTCGGGGTGAAAGAGCACCGGCATGTCGTAGGTCGCGGCGTACTCGAGACAGCGTCGCAACACGCGCGTGTCGGCAAGCGGCGCGCGCAGGTTGGTCAACGCCACGCATCCGGCGCCCTTGAGCCCGGCCATGTTGGCCAGCAGCCGTCCTTCCAGCCCCTGGGTCAAGGCTCCCAGGGGGATCAGGCGCACGCCATCGACCTCGGCGGCCCGGTCGCACAGCGTGCGGATGTGGGCGGCGCTGTCGAGCACCGGGCTGGTGTCCGGTCGTGGGGCCACACGCGTGTACCCGCCGGCCAGGGCGGCGGCGGATTCGCTGTCGAGGCTCCCCTTGTAGCGTGGGCCGGGCTCGCGCAGATGGGCACCGATATCCACCAGCCCCGGAGTGATGACACAGCCACTCACGTCCCGGCGAGGCAGATGCCGCGCCTCGGGATGTTCGGAGGCCACGATTCGGCCGTCCAGGATGGCCAGATCCGCCTGCCTGTCCAGGCCGCTGGCAGGATCGATCAGGCGGGCACCGGCAAGAAGAACGGAGGCGGGAACGGCGGAACGGTCGGCACTCATGGCGGCTCTCTATCGACTATCGGCGGAAATCGGCGCGGCTCGAAGCCGCGCCAGTATAGCGGATGCGCGAACGGTGCCGAAGTTTTCTCGATCAGGTGTTCAGCACCACCCCGCCGTTGAGATGCAGCGTCTGGCCGGTCATGTAGGAGGACTCCTCGCAGGCCAGGTAGACATAGGCCGGTCCCATCTCGCTGGGCTGCCCCGGACGATTCATGGGCACCTGCCCGCCGAAGGTCTCGACCTTCTCCTCGGTGAAGCTGGCGGGAATCAGCGGGGTCCATACCGGTCCCGGCGCCACGGCGTTGACGCGGATGCCCTTGTCGACCAGCGAGACCGCCAGCGAGCGCATGAAGCCCTGGATGGCACCCTTAGTGGTGGTGTAGTCGATCAGGGTGTTATTGCCCTTGAAGGCATTGATCGAGGAGGTGGCGATGATGGTGTCGCCCTCGCGCATGTGCGGCACGGCGGCCTTGGCCATGTAGAAGTGGCTGTGGATGTTGGTCTGGAAGGTACGCTGCCACTGCGCGTCGGGAATCTGGGTGACGTCGTCCCAGTCGTACTGCTCGGCGGCGTTGTTGACCAGGATGTTGAGCTTGCCGAACGCCTCGAGCGTCTTGTCGACGATCTCGCGGCAGAAGGCCGGATCGCCGACATCGCCCTCGATCGTCAGGCAGCGCCGGCCTTCCGCCTCGACCAGCGCGCGAGTGTCCTCGGCGTCGCGCTTCTCGTCGAGATAGGCGAGCACGCAGTCGGCCCCTTCCCTGGCGTAATGCAGCGCCACGGCCCGGCCGATGCCGCTGTCGCCGCCGGTGATGATCGCCACCTTGTCCTTGAGCTTGTCGGCGCCACGATAGCCGGCACGAATGAACTCCGGCTCGGGGCGCATGGCGTGCTCGTCGCCGGGTTGCTTCTCCTGTTCCTGGGGAGGTTGTTGCTGTTCAGCCATGTGCGATCACTCCTGTGGTGCACTGAATGAGGGGCGGCACCGGCATCCATCGGCGCCGATTCTTCATTGATGAGACAGTAGGAAGATAGAAGAGCCCCGTACGGCTCGACAAGCGTGCGGGTGGTGGCGACTCAGGTATTTGGGCGGCTGAAGGGCACCGACCACCTTCGAACCAGGAAACGTCCCGCTTGCCGCTTCCCCGGTATGCCCAGTAGGAAAGCTGCTCGAATAGTGTGATTTGTAGTCAATGGCTTACAACAACTGTCGAGGATCGCGCACACTGCTGGATTACCGCTTGTTACATAATGGCGCTGGAAAAATTCGTCGGGCAAGCGAGACAAATTACGATGGATCTAGCGAAAATCGGCGACAAGATCGCGTGCAACTGCAAGGGCGGGCCCCATCGCATCGTGACCGGGGCAAGCACCGTCTTCGTCGACGATGTTCCGGTGGCCCGGGTCGGCGACAAGAGCTCCTGCGGGGCCGCCATCGTCTCGGGTGCCGACTGGTTCGAGGTCGAGGATCGTCCCGCAGCCATCAACGGTAGCCAGACCTCCTGCGGGGGCCGGGTGATCGCCGTCTCGAGTGCCAGCACCGGCTCGCCCATGAGTATCGACATCGGCGGCTTTCGCTTCCAGCAGGCACCGTCGATGGCCGCTACCGAAGCCCGACCGGCGGATCGTGCCATCCCGGGCCCGCCCGGCGTCGCACCAGAAAAACCGCAACAGACCCTGGCCAGGTCAGCAAGGCAAGCCCCGGCCCAAGGCAGCAATGA
>NZ_FQUJ01000033.1 GCF_900128925.1 Modicisalibacter ilicicola DSM 19980 | reverse complement strand
GGCGCGATCGATGCGATAGCGAACGCTGGCGTCGTCTGCGGCGCATGCAGGTCGATCAGGAGCGGCGGCGGCAGATAGGTCGCGACCACCGTGGTCGCGTTCATGACGGCCAGGGCTTCCGGGGCGACCAGCCCCGCCGCCACCGGATGCACCGGCCTGTCGTCGATGGCGACCAGATGGCGCCCCGGGGCGTCGCGCAACTGCCAGGCGAAGGGCCCGGCCTGCACCCCAGGATGGTGGCTGATGCCGTGTTCATCGGTCACGCCTGGGTAGGGGCGCTGGCGGCTGTCGCGCACGTCGACGGCGATGCCGGCGGGCAGCGGTCGGCCCAGGGTGTCCTGGTGTTTCAGGGTGACGAGCACCTTGGTGACGCATTCGGCATGATAGATCGCCCCGCTGCCGTTCTGGCAACTGGGCTGGAAGGGAAGGTCAAGAGTATTCATGACGATGTTTATTCCGTATCAAGGCCCGACATATATCGAGCCTCGGGTTAGCGTACATACCAGAATTTTGCTTACGCTACCGGATGAGTACCGTCGCCGGAACGCGGCTTACATCAATGTCAGGAATGGCTGACATGCTTTGTCGTCAATGACTTACAAACGTAGCGGGAAGCGCCGGAGGTCTCGGCAGACCTTACAAGAGTTCTTTACTATGCTTGCCGTTCGTAAGCTGTAAAATCCCGGCGCAACGCTTTTACCCAGGAGACGACTATCATGGCACCCCCCTCTCCCTCGCGGCCCAACCTGTGGCGGCGCATTCCCCTGTGGCAGAAGATCCTCGCCGGCCTGGCGCTGGGGGTGCTCGCCGGGGCGCTGATGGGCGAGAACGCCAGTGTCTTCAAGCCCATCGGCGACATCTTCATCAGCGCCATCAAGATGCTGATCGTACCCCTGGTGTTCTCGACCCTGATCGTCGGGATCACCGCCATGCGCGACCCGCAGAAGATGGGCCGCATCGGCCTGCGCACCATCGCCCTGTACCTGATCACCACGGCCTTCGCCATCTCCATCGGCCTGCTGGCCTCGACGATCTTTCAGCCGGGCACGGGGCTCGACCTGAGCTTCGACAAGCCGGTCCAGGCCGAAGAAGCCCCGTCCCTGGTGCAGATCCTGGTCGACCTGGTGCCTCAGAACCCCATCGATGCCCTGGCCGAAGGCAATATCCTGCAGATCATCGTCTTCGCCATCGGTCTGGGGATTTCCCTGACCCTGATCGGCGAGAAGGGCGAACCGGTGGTGCGCCTCTTCGAGAGCTTTGCCGAAGCGATGTACAAGCTCACCGAGATCGTCATGGCCTTTGCCCCCTTCGGCGTGTTCGGCCTGATCGCCTACGTCTCCGGCAACTACGGGCTGGATGTGCTGCTGCCCTTGGCCAAGGTGATCGGCGTGGCCTACCTGGCCAGCGTGCTGCACGTGCTACTGGTCTACACCGGGCTACTGGTACTGCTCGGGCGACTGAACCCGATGCGCTATCTGAGCGGCATCCTCGACGCCCTGGTGGTCGCCTACTCCTCGGCCTCCTCTTCCGGCACCCTGCCGGTGTCCCTACGCTGCGCCCAGCGCAACCTGGGAGTCTCCGAGGGTGTGTCCGGGTTCGTGCTGCCGGTGGGCGCCACCATCAACATGGACGGCACCGCCATCTACCAGGGCGTGGTGGCATTGTTCATCGCACAACTGGTCGGGGTCGACCTGAGCCTGATGGACTACGGCATGATCATCGTGACCGGCACCCTCGCCTCGATCGGTACCGCCGGCGTGCCCGGCGCGGGGCTGATCATGCTCTCCATCGTGCTGGCCCAGGTGGGCTTGCCGCTGGAAGCCATCGCGGTGATCGCCGGTATCGATCGGATCCTGGACATGGCCCGCACCAGCGTCAATGTGGCCGGCGACCTGATGGTGACCACCCTGGTCGGCAAGAGCGAAGGGGAGCTGGACATGGAGGTTTACAACGCCACGAGCAAGGATTGAGGAAACCTTGGATTTGCTGGTTCGTCTTTCAAAAAATGGCGCATCGCTTCTACGCTAGACAAACACACCACTGCAAAGGAGATTGCACATGGCCGATTCACAAACCTGCGCCTGCCCGGACTGCAACTGTGAAGTCGATACGGACAATGCCGTGATGTCCGATGGCCAGGCGTACTGCTGCGATGCCTGTGCCTCGGGCCATCCCAACGGCATCAAGTGCAAGCATGAAGATTGTGGCTGCGGCCAATCCGCCTAGGCGCCACGCAAGGAGGAAGCGATGCAAAAGCAAGCGCGCGTAGAACCCATCTATGAGGCCACGGACCTGAACGACAAGATCATCGGCTGGCACGTGATCGATGAAAGCCAACCGGACAACGAGACGGTGGTTTCCGAGCACGAGACCCAGGCAGAAGCCATCAAGGCCGCGGAAGAGTTCGAACAGCGCGAATACTGACCGCCCCACCCGGAGCCCCCGAGCCGGGGGCTTCACCCAGTCCTCGTGACACCACGCAACGCCGTCATCCCCTGCCCTTCGACCCGCCATGCGGCCCAAGTCCCGAGGCTTCGCCTTTCAGATACTGCTCGGTGGTGAGCAGAAACAACCGGCGAAACAGGTTGTGCGCCGCCTCCTCCCGCCTGAGCGCCAGCTCATCCGGGTCCACTTCCTGTGGCATTGAGTCCTCTCGCGGAGGCTCCCGGGCGAAACGCACCGAACCCGACGAGGCATCGCAAATCTGCAGCGTGGGCTTGCCTCCCTCGAATGCGGTCCTGATGCAATAGGTCATGATAGCCTCCTGCCGACACTATTTGATAAAAATTCTCATTTGCATGTGAGAATCTAGGTGGCCGGCTGCCCGCCGTCAAGACAAATTCACCCCACGCGTCTCGACAGACCACGAGCGACAAGGGTGCTCAAGCCCACGACCAGGTGGCGTGCTAGAGTGAGACCTCCACGTTGGGAAAACGACGAGGCAACATGGAACCGACCCGATTGACAGGTGACCGCGACGCCATCGGTCGCGAGCACGGACGCCAGCACGCCGACAAGATCCGGGATAGCATCCGCGTCTACGACCGGCTGTTCCGAGATTTCGTGGGCTCCTCCTGGAGCGAGGCCCGCGGCATGGCGCCTCGCTTCCTACCCGCCATCGAGCGCCTCTTTCCTGACATTCTCGACGAAGTGCAGGGCATCGCCGATGGCGCCGGCACCGACTTCGACGACATCCTGACCCTCAACTGCCGCAGCGAAATCTCCCTGACCCAGGCCAGCGGCGGCTGTTCCGCCTTCTCGCTCAACCAGGGCGGACAATGGCTGGCCCAGAACTGGGACTGGCGCGCCGACCAGCAACGCAACGTGGTCGCCCTCGAGATCGCCCTGGCTGGGCAAGCACCGCTGATCAGCGTCGGCGAAGCCGGCATGGTCGGCAAGATCGGCATGAACGCCCACGGACTCGGCGTCTGCCTCAACGCCATTCGCTCCCAGACCTGTGGCGACGGCCTGCCCATTCACTTCGCCCTGCGCAAGATCCTCGAATGCCCCGACTTCGCCGCCGCCAGGCGCGTAGTGGACGAAGACCGTGTCGCCTCCCCCGCGCATTTCCTGATCGCCAGTCACGACGGCCAGGCCACCGGCTTCGAGGTACACCCTGGCACCCCCGGCGAACTTCCACCCCAGGATGGCAAGGTGCTGCACACCAACCATCTCTATGCCGAAGCGACGGCGGCCTGTGTCAACGACTTCCCCAGACCCGATTCTCCGGTTCGGCTGAGCCGGCTACGACAACTCCTCGATCGGCCCATCGCCAGCGAACCCGGCGCCCTGTTCGACCTCCTCAGCGACCACGCCAACGCGCCCTCGGCCATCTGCCGGCACACCAATCACGAACTACCCGAAGCCGAGCGCATGGAGACCCTGTTCGCCGTGGTGATGAACCTGAACGAGCGGCGGTTGCATCTGCGCCTGGGCAAGCCGTGCGAGGCGGGAGAGGCGATGGAGGTAGAGTTGGAACTAGCGGGGTAGAAGTGTCCTGCACAACATTTTCACCGTTTGACAGATGGCTGACCCCTCACGATAATGAAAATAATTATCATTTGATGGGCCACCATCATGACTTCCGAGCGCTCCCAGATCTACTACACCTGCACGTTCTTGCATGTCTCTTTCCAGGCCATACAGGACGCCGTGGAGAAATCAGACAAAGGCGACGATACCCCGTGCTGGCTCGACGCCCGCCTGCTCGGCATGCTCCTGGGGGAACTGCGGAAGTGCCGCCAAGACGCCAGCCCCTTCCCGATGGTATGCCAGTCGCTGGACACCGCGATCTATCACTGCGGCCTGCTGATGGCCCAGTGCCCTGCCGCGGTCAACCGCCGGCTTTGCCGTCACCACCTAGAAGCGACCATGGCGCCGCTGAAAGAAGCAACTGCGTGCCTCTCGGGCAAGGCGGCGCAGGCCACGACCGACAGCCACGCCTCCTCCCTCCAGCGCCTGCGCGGCTGGCTGGGGTGGTGATGATCTGCTTTTCGATAGGGCGGCTACGCTTTATCGCGAGATCTTTTGCTATCGCTCAATGCCTACACAATAAGCATCAACGCTTTTCATCCTTGGCGTCCCGAGACACCCAGCCGTGCAGGCGTTGCTCTAACGCTCCTGTGTAAATACAATGTATTTACACAGGAGGATAAATGGATATCCAGTTTCAGCATCGTGGCACGACGTTCATCTGGAACGAGAGTAAAGCCAGCGGAAATCTAGCCAAGCATGGCGTGAGCTTCGAAGAAGCGGCGACGGTGTTCGATGATCCCCTGCTGGTGGTGCAAGACGCCTCGCGTAACGACCAGCCACGCGATGCCGTGATCGGGTTCGACACCCACACGCGGTTGCTCTGCGTGGTGTATGTCGAGATTCACGACGAGGGCTTGCGCATCATTTCGGCGCGGCGCGCCACAAGAAGAGAGGAGGCGATCTATGCTCAATGAGACACTGAAAAAGCGTCTTGCCAAGGACCGCCCCATGACGACGGTGACCCTGCGCATGCCGGAAGACGTGGTGGAAACGCTCAAGGCAATCGCGCCGTTGAAAGGCTTCCAGGGTTATCAAACGCTATTGAAGGCCTACGTCAGCGAGGGGCTGCGGCGCGACGAGGCGCAGTATCTCGATGATGGTGTGCAGCGCCTGGTCGAGGCGCTGAAAGCACGAGGCGTCGCCGCCGAGGTCATCGAGCGGGCGGTGCGCGATATGGAACAGACGCACTGAGGCACCAACGCCTCCCGAGGCCCGGCTAAGGCCTCGACGGCGGTTGATCCCGCGTCTGTGAGGCACGGCCCATCCTCGCCGCGGATAATCCGTGCCAGCGCCGGTTGGTCCCCGCGCCTGCGGGGAACGGTGAGGATTCTCTCACGTCCTGAGCGCCTGTTTAGGAGCATCCCCACGGGCGTGGGGAATTCGGCGTGGGCGGCAGCGAACTTTTTCCGGCCGGGGATTTTATCTCTCGGGAACTTTCTGAGCTGCCTGGGCGGCAGCGAACTCGACGGCCGCAAGGTTCGTCTGGGCGCTTATTTTCTGAGCTGCCTGGGCGGCAGCGAACCCCAGGGAGGACAGCCATCATTTGATTCCCCCTTTCTGAGCTGCCTGGGCGGCAGCGAACCGCTAATTCGGGGGCCCCAATTCCCGTGTTTTTTTCTGAGCTGCCTGGGCGGCAGCGAACCGACCGAGGCCGTCAAGCACGCCGCCCAAACTTTTCTGAGCTGCCTGGGCGGCAGCGAACGACGACATCATCTGCACCCGCGTCGACGAATTTTTCTGAGCTGCCTGGGCGGCAGCGAACTAGGGGGTCTACTTTTAGGGCCTTTGCTATTTTTTCTGAGCTGCCTGGGCGGCAGCGAACGACGACATCATCTGCACCCGCGTCGACGAATTTTTCTGAGCTGCCTGGGCGGCAGCGAACTAGGGGGTCTACTTTTAGGGCCTTTGCTATTTTTTCTGAGCTGCCTGGGCGGCAGCGAACGCATCGCCTGCATAGCATCTTGAGCAGCACTGTTTCTGAGCTGCCTGGGCGGCAGCGAACTGATTGGGCGTTTCCCCGATGGCTGGACCTATTTTCTGAGCTGCCTGGGCGGCAGCGAACTTGCAGGGTCTGCACGCGCCCGTTCCCGTTCATTTCTGAGCTGCCTGGGCGGCAGCGAACCGTTTTGCGGCGCAAAGGTGAACTCTTCATTCTTTCTGAGCTGCCTGGGCGGCAGCGAACATCGAGCGCTCACCTTGAGGCGCGTCGTAGGTTTTCTGAGCTGCCTGGGCGGCAGCGAACGTTATCATCCGCCCGCGCCTAGCTGGTAATCCTTTTCTGAGCTGCCTGGGCGGCAGCGAACTCGAT